>NZ_CEEDOV010000008.1:0-79648 GCF_979256585.1 Luteimonas sp. AC640a
CCGCGCTGTCGCGCGGCTTACTTTTGTCTTGGCAAAAGTAAGCAAAACCGTCTTCGCCGGACGCGATCCGCCGCGATGAAGCCGCGGCGGTCCCCTGCGCTTCTCAGACGACGGGGCACGCAGCCCAAACTCGCTACGCTCAGACATGGGCTGCTCTTCGACCCCGTCGTCCTGCGATGCTCGGCTCGCTTTACGGCTCGATTGAGATCAAGAGCCAACGCAAAGCCGAAGCAAAAGCCAAGGCGAAAAGCGGTAGCACCTCTATTCCTGGATCTAAGCCCAACGCGGCGCACGGAGCAGACGCTAGACCCGCGCCTTATATGAAACCGACCGCCTCAAAGGCCGAAACCCCAGAACCCACCATCACCCCCGCGGATGATTCAACACCAGCCAATACAGCCCGATCTGCTTCACCACCTCGACGAACTTCTTGAAGTCCACCGGCTTGCGGATGTAGCTGTTGACGCCCAGCGCGTAGCTGGCTTCGACGTCGAAGGGCTCGGTGCTGGTGGTCAGCACGACGACCGGCAGACCGCGGGTCGCGGGGTTCGCGCGCAGGGCCTGCAGCACTTCGCGGCCGTCGAGCTTGGGCAGGTTGAGATCGAGCAGCACGATCGACGGCAGGTCGGCCGCATCGCGCGCGGCGTACTTGCCTTGGGCGAACAGGTAGTCGAGCGCTTCGGCGCCGTCGCCGACCACGACCAGCTGGCTGTCGATGGCGGCCTCGGCGAAGGCGATGCGGGTCAGCTCGGCGTCGTCGGGGTTGTCCTCGATCAACAGGATCGTGTGGTCGCTCATGGCGCGGCTGCGTCCTCGTCCGGCACCGCCGGCAGTTCGATGAAAAAGGTGGTGCCGGCGTCCGGTTCCGATTCCACGCGGATGTGTCCGCCCTGCGCACGCGCCAGTTGCTGGGCGATGGCGAGGCCGAGGCCATGTCCGGCCCCGTCGTCGGCGCTGTGCAAGCGCCTGAAAGGCACGAACAGTCGTTCAGCATAGCGCATGTCGAAACCGCGGCCGGCGTCGCGCAGGCGCAGCTGCAGGCGGTCGCCGATGCGTTCGCCGTCGAGGTCGATGCGCACCGTGTCGCGCAGCGCCGAGAACTTCCAGGCGTTGTGCAGCAGCTTGCCGAGGAGTTGCTTGAGCGCGTGTTCGTCACCCCAGGCCCAGAGGTCCGGCGCGATGTGGATCTCGGCGGCGCGCCCCGGATCGGCGTCCTGCAGCTCGGCGCAGATCCAGTCGCCGAGCAGGCTGACATCGACGGCGGCGGCCGCGCGGGGCGGGCGCGAGGCGCGCATGGTTTCGAGCAGGGCATCGATCAGGCCGCCGGCGTGGCCGGACGCGTGCTGGATGCGCTGCAGATGGTCGCGGGCGGTCTGGGGATCGGCGCCAGCGTCCTGGGCGAGCAGACGGCGCGCGAACTGTTCGATCGCGCGCACCGGCGCGCGCAACTCGTGCGAGATACCAAAGGCCAGCGTCTCCTGCTGGGCTTCCAGCATCTTCAGTGCGGTGTCGTCGTGCAGCTGCAACAGCGCGGTGCCGTCGGCCAGCGGGCGCAGGGTCAATCGCAGATGGCGGCCGGTCGCGTCATCGGGAACGGCGACATCGCGCAGGGTCTCATCGGCAACCGGCAGCTGGGCCAGCGCGGCATCGATGCGCGCGGCAAGGGCCGGCAGGTGCTCGCGATGGGCGGCGTGGCCGACCAGCGCAGCGGGCGCCACGCCCACGAGATCACCCAGCGCCGCATTCGCACGCAGCCAAGTCCCGTCCGCCGCGAGCACGGCGAGGCCGTTGGGCAACTGGTCGATCAGGTCCGCGGAGGCGCCGGCTTCGGCGGCGTTCCGCAATGGCGCGGCATCGGACATTGCGACGGGTCGTCTGACGGGGACCGCGCAGTGTAGGAGACGCCCACGTCGATGCGGGGTGCAGACCGGGTGAATGCCCCGTTAGAACAGTTCGCCCTGTGGTGTCTGCGGGCGCAGTGGGACGAACAGGTCTGTCCGCAGCGGCGGCAAACGCGCGAACCCCAGGCTGCGCCGCGCCCGGGCGAAGCGCGCGGCGATCAGGTCGGCGAACGGGCCTTTTCCACGCATGCGATGGCCGAAGGTGCTGTCGTAGTCGCGGCCGCCGTGCAGCTGCTGCAGCAGACTCATGACGTGGGCGGCGCGCTCGGGGTAATGCAACTCCAGCCATTCCCGCCACACCGCCTTGAGCTCGTTCGGCAGACGCAGCAGCACATAACCGGCACTGCCGGCGCCGGCCTCACGCGCCGCGCCGAGGATCGCTTCCAGCTCGTGATCGGTGATCGCCGGCACGACCGGCGCGACCAGCACACCGACCGGCACGCCGGCCTCGTGCAGCGTGCGTATCGCCCGCAGCCGCGCGTGCGGGGCCGCCGCGCGCGGTTCCATTCGGGCCGAGAGGCGGTTGTCGAGCGAGGTCACCGAAAAGTGCACCGTGACCAGGCCGTCGGCCGCCATCGGCGCCAGCAGGTCGAGATCGCGGACGACGTTGGCGCTCTTGGTCACGATGCTGAAGGGATGCCGGGCCTCGGCCATGACCTCGATCAGCGCGCGCGTCAGCCCGTAGCGGCGTTCGATCGGCTGGTAGCCGTCGGTGTTGATGCCCAGCGCGATCGGCGAGCAGACATAGCCGGGGCGGGCGAACTCCGCGCGCAGGCGCTCGGCGGCGTTGGTCTTGGCGAACAGCCGGGTCTCGAAGTCCAGCCCCGGCGACAGATCCAGATAGGCATGGGAGGGCCGGGCGAAGCAGTAGACGCAGCCGTGTTCGCAGCCGCGATACGGATTGACCGACTGCGAGAAGCTGATATCGGGCGAGGTGTTGCGGCTGACGATGCTGCGCGCGCGCTCCTCGGTGACGACGGTCGCCGGCGAGATCGCGTCGTCCTGCAGGCTTTGCAGCGCGTCCCAGCCGTCGTCCTCGGCGATCGCAGATCGCTTTTCGAAACGGCCGGCGACCCACGACGCACTGCCGCGGCCTTTCAGGGCGACGGAAACGGGGGGCGGCGCGCGAGAGCTCATGCGGGCAGTGTCGCCGGTGCCCGTCTCAACCCCTGCGACCCGGGCCCACGTGAATACGCGTGCGATGTCTGTCCGCCCCCGGACGCTCCCGGCGTTGGACGGACTGACACTCGGGGCATCGAATGGAGAGGGGGCATGTCTAACCGTTTCGCGCCGGCGTTGGCCGGTCCGTCCGCACGGCTGCGCGGGGCTGCGCCATGGCATCGATGACGGCGCCGCGCGTGCAACGCTGCGCGGTCTGGTTCGGCACCCCGGGCCCTCGCGAAGAGGCCGTGTTCGCGGCCAGCGGTTGGCACCTGCGCGTGGCCTGTCCGGAAGTCAGCGTCCAGGTCGGCATGCGTGGCGGCGATCAGGTGATCGCGATCGTCGACCTGCGCGGCGCCGATGCGGTGCGCCTGGCCACATTCGAACGGATTCTCGCCGAGCACGCCGACCTGCCGAGCCTGGCGCTGGTCGACGACACCGTCGATGCGAGCGATCCCGTTTGCCTGCGCGTGCTGGCACGCTGTGGTGGACACCTGCCGCAGCCGCTCGATCCGCAGCGCCTCGATGCCGCGCTCGCCACCTTGTTGACCAGCCCGCGGCGCGATATCGCCAGCGTCGGTGGCGAGAGCGCGGTGATGCTCGGCGTGCGCGCCCTGCTGCATCGTTATGCCGACGTCGAACTGCCGGTGCTGATCACCGGCGAGTCCGGCACCGGCAAGGAACTCGCGGCGCATGCGCTGCACGATCTGTCCGGCCGGCGCGCGCGTCCGTTCGTGGCGATGAACTGCGGCGCGATCTCGCCGACACTGGTGCAGTCGGAACTGTTCGGCCACGAACGCGGCGCGTTCACCGGCGCGGCGACGCGGCGCATGGGTCTGTTCGAATCGGCCGATGGCGGCACCGTGTTTCTCGACGAGATCGGCGATCTCCCGCTCGATGCGCAGACCAATCTGCTGCGGGTGCTGCAGGAAGGCACGATCGAACGCGTCGGCAGCAATCACGCGATCCGCGTCGACGTGCGCGTGCTCGCGGCGACCCATGTGGATCTGGAAGCGGCGATCGCCGCCGGCCGCTTCCGCCAGGATCTGTACTACCGCCTCGATGTGCTGCGTCTGCAGTTGCCACCACTGCGTGCGCGCGGCGCCGATGTCGAACTGCTCGCGCGCCAGTTCCTCGATGAATTCCGCGCGGGTCACTCCGTGCAGGCGCGCGGCTTCAGCGCGGCCGCGCGGCAATGTCTGCGTCAGCATGCGTGGCCGGGCAATGTGCGCGAACTGCTCAACCGCGTGCGTCGCGCCGCAGTGGTCGCCGAGCACGCGCTGATCGAACCGGCGGACCTGCAACTCGGTGCGAACGCGCAGGTGGTCGCACTCGATCATCATCGCGACCGCACCGAACACGACGCCTTGGTCGACGCGCTGCGCGCGACCGGCTGCAACGTCAGCGCCAGTGCGCGTCGGCTCAGCGTGTCGCGCGTGACGATCTACCGGCTGTGCCGCAAGCACGGCGTGTCGCTCGAGGCGTTCCGCTGACGCATGGCGATGCGTGAGACCGAACCGCAGGATGGGTAGCGCGCAGCAACGCCCATGGCGTGGTCCGCGATATCGACGCATACGCCCGATAACGCGCATGGCTTCGATCGATTCGCCGGAGACCTGATCGCGCATGGACGATGGGTTTCGCTGTGCTCTACCCATCCTACGAAGCGGGCCGCGAAGCGCGCGCCCTACAGCGAGTAGGGCACCTTCACCGTCAGATTGAAATCCGGCGCATCCGGCGTCAGGCCGATGCCGAGTACGCCGACGAAGGTCGCGTTCGGGGTCATCGCATGGGTCACGCCGAGGCTCATCGTCGCGGCATTCGCATCGCTGCCGATCAGCTTCATCCAATCGGCGCCCTCGTAGCGCGTGCGCGCACGGGCGTTGAGGCGATCGCTGAAGGAGATGCTCAGGCTGGTGCGTTCGTTGAACGCGAACGCGACGCCGGCGCCGAAGTAGAACGCATCACCCAGCTCGACCCGGCCGGGATTCGTCGTGTCCGGATTGTTGTCGAGATCGCCGAAGTCCTTGCCGAACGAACGCACGTAACCGATGTTGCCGAACAGGATCGCCGGATCGGTGGTCTTGACCGCCGACAGGCCCACGGTCGCCTGCCACAGGCCGTTGCCGGTGGGTTGTTCCTCGGGCACCGCGAAGCGGATGAAGTTGTCGGAGTCGCGTTCGAGCACGCGCCACGGAATGCCGTAGGGCTCGCGGCCAGTCGGTGCGGTGACGCCGACATTGAGCACGGTCTCCGGCCAGGGTCCGCGTTCGCCGAACAGTTTCCAGTTCGCGCTCGCGCTGATGTCGCCCAGGCCGTGGCCGTCGGTTTCTTCCTGTGCGATTGCCGCCGCAGCACCACCGGCGCCGCCCTTCTGATAGACGGTCTTGCGCGCGATGTAGGGCACGTCGAGGTTCAAGCTCAGGCGCGGGCTGACGCCCCAGCGCGCAGCGAAGTTGTAGTTCACCGTGTCGGACTCGACGTTCTCGATCGCGATGTTGCCGAGGAAGATCGCATCCAGCGCGAGGAAGCCGTTGAGCGTGACCTGCTTGCGGTCGTAGCGGTTGTAGCTGATGCCGTTCTCGAGCGTGAGCCGGCGATTGAACAGCGCGGTGCTCTGCTGTTTGACGTCGGCGACGCTGCGCGAGTCGGTGTCCTGGGCGCGCTGCGCATCTTCGGCGGTACTGGCATAGCCTTCGTCGCCGCGCGACGCCGGCGCCGCGGCCGCGTTGGCCGGCAACGGTGGCGGACTGGTCGATGGCATCGACGACACCGGCGCAGGCGCGCCCGGCTGCGCCGCCATCTGCGGCGCGTCACGCGGTGCGATAGCCGGTGCCACGCCTGCGACGCGCGCCTGCAGCGCCTGGATCTGCATGTCCAGTTCGCGCAGCCGGCGCACTTCCTGCGCGTAGTCCTGCTTCAGCGACTGCAGCGCCTGCAGCAACTGCTGCATGCGCGCACGGTCCTCGGCGGTGATCTGCCCGGCGTCCTGCGCCATGCTGATCGACGGGCACAGCAGTGCCAGTCCCAGCGCGATGGCCAATGGCCGTCGCGCGCGTGTCGGTGTCGATTTCAAGGTGCCCCTCCCGCATCGACGCGTATGTGTGCCTGCCTCAGATGCCGCCGGCACGTGTCATGCCGATGGCCTGGATCAGGTTCTGGTGGATGGTCTGGCTGGACGGCACCGACTGGCGCACGAGATCCAGCTGCAACTGGTTGCCGACCGCCTGGCCATTGCCGGCGAGCTGGATGCTCTGGCCGAACGAACGTGCATCGATCCATTGCTCGGCGGCGCCCTGACCGGCCACCTGCAGCAGGATCCGCGCGCCGCCGTCCTCGAGCGACGCCCGCGCATGCGCACCGTTGAGGGTCATGTCGGCGACCGTCGTGCTGCCGGTGTTCGCAGCCGCGACGGGCACCTCGCCATCGCGCACCTGCAGCGACATGCCGTTGCGCGCGATATTGCCGTCGCCGGCGACCTGCACGCTCTGCACCAGTCCGCCAACATTGGAGAGGCCGGATGCATCCACTTCACCAGTGCCCGCAGCCGCAGCCAGTGCCGGCGTCTGCTCGGTGATGGTGACGCTGGGCTGGAAGCTGACTTCCGGCTTCGCGCCGCGCAGATCGAAGCCCAGCTTCACCGCGCTCTGTATCGATTGGCCGGCGCTGGTAACCCAGTTCGACACCATGGTCACGCCGAACCAGGCGACGCGGTTGTCGCCGACGATATAGCGGCCGCGCATTGCGCCGAGTTCGCTGTCGGGAATCTCGCGCAGGCCGCTGGCGTGCGTCGATGTCGTGTCGTCGCTGGACCACGCCGGCGCGACGCTCGCGCCCAGGGCGATGGCCACCAGCCATGTCGTGTAGTTGCGCATCTCATGTCTCCTGTCAGAACAGGTCCGCGTGGCTGAAGCCGAAATCCAGCAGCTCGGCATCGGTCACCGGACCCTGACGCGCGAACAACCGCTTCGCGCTCGGGCGCTCGACCGGCTGCAGCAGCGCGGTCGAACGGTCGAAGTCACTTCCTATGACGATAAAAATGGCCCGCGACGGCCACGACTCGAGAAACTCGGCCATCGGCACACTGCGGTTGCCGAGGATCGGGTCGGCGACTTCCGCGTACTCGCCGCTGATCTGCTTGAGCACCACGAAGTGGCGGAAGCCGCGCACGTCCATCAGCACCAGGCCCGGCACACGCAAGGCGCGCAGCCGATCTTCCTCGATGCGATACCCGCGGCCGCGCATGCCCAGCGATTCCACGTAGCGCTTGATGTCCAGCAGCGAGAAGCCGCGTGCCTGCACGGTCTCCGGATCGGCCAGGCCCATCATCCCTTCGATGACGGTCGCTTCTTCGACATCCAGCCGGTAGGCGAACTTGAGCACCGTCGCGAGTGCGGCGGCGCCGCAGCTGTAGTCGGTGTGCTGGCGCACGATGTTGCGGTAACGCGCCTCGCGCATGCTCTCCACGTTGACCGGCATCACCGCGCCATTGGGCAGGATGCCCTGGAAGGCCACGTCGGCCGCCCGCACGGGGCTGGCCAGCGCGAGCAAGACCACTGCGATGCCGGAAAGACTGCGGATCATTGCGTTGACTCCTGATGCGCATTGCGCGCATCGCGTGTCTTCCATTGCCGGACCTGACACCAGCCTCCGGCAATGGAAGCCACGACCTTCGAAAGGAAGGCCCCGCGCCACGGGGCATGTGGCGCGGGGCTTCCGGGAGAAGCCCGGTCTGGGGGCAGACCGGGCGTCACACCTCGTGGGCGCTTACTCGCCGCCACCACCGCCCGGAGGCGGGGCCGCTGCGCCCGGCTGCGCGACCGCCATCGACAGGCTGTTGGCCTGCAGATTGCCGGTACCCGCCGCCACGTTCACACCGATGTTGCCCGAGGCCGCGCTGAAGGCGCTGCCCGACAGGCTGGCATCGTTGGTCGCCGCGACCGCGACCCAGCGCGACGTGGTGACCGTGCCGCTGAGCGCCGCGTCGAGCTCGGTGTAGCCCAGCTCGATGAAGGCCAGGTCGCCCGACTCGGTGCCCTCGTAGGCGCCTTCCGAATCCGTATCGAACGCCAGGCCGCCCACGCCCGGACGACCCGGATTCTGGACCGCACCCTGGCTGTCGGTATCGAAGTCCGCATGGCCGATCACCGGGCCGTTCGGGTGGTTCTCGCCCTCCCACATGTCGGCGTAGAAGTTCGACTGCTGATAGGCGTTGCCGGTCGACTCGGTGGAGCCGCTGGTGCTGCCCTCGTAACCGCCGTACCCCACCGCCACCGATCCGCCGCTCATCGTGCCGCTGAGCGACACGTTGACCGTATCGGTGAAGCGCTCGTAGCTGCCGGCGTTCGACGTCATGTTGCCCGACGAGGCCTGGTTGGAACTGACGCTGGCCTGCGCATAGGCGGCGGTGGCGACTGAAGCGGCCATCGCATTCTTCTGCGCGTTGTTGTTGCCCGAGGCGATGTTGACGCCGATGTTGCCGGTCGCCGCCGAGAACGCGTTGCCGCCGATGCTGGCGTCGTTGGTGACACCATGGTTCATCGTCATGTTCTGCGAGCCGGACTGGTTCACGAACACTTCGGCATCGGCGAGACCGAACGCGAAACCGGCATCGGCGGCCGACAGCGCCGCGGCGTTGTCCTGCACGTTGTTGTCGCCGGCGGCGACGTTGAACAGCAGGTTGCCCGAGGCTTCCGAACCTACGTCGTCGGCGATGCCGGCGGTGTTCTCGAGCACCTTGTTCAGACCCGTGTTGCCGCTGACCGACTGACGGTTGTCGACGACGGCGATCGCGGCCGAGTCCAGATCGATGTTGCCGGTGATGGTCGGGTCGCCGCTGAAGGCGATGTCCGAGCTCAGCGACAGATCCTTCTCGAGATTCACCGACACGCCGTGTTCGTTGCGCTCGCGACGCACGTCGGAGCTCACGTTCTCGGTGCGGTCGATGTTCTCGTAGACCTGGTTGGTGCGGATGCGATGGGCCTCGTCGAGGCTCTGGTCGACCTGCTGGTTGACCTCGCGATTGAACGCATCGTTGACGCTGATGTCGTAGGACTCGGTGAGGCTGCGATCGACGGTCTCGGTCAGGCTCTGGTCGACCGACTGGTTGACGGTCTGGGTCCAGTCCTGGGTCTGGTTGACCGTGGTGTTGACCTCGGTATTGGTGTTGGTGATGTTGGTTTCGTAATTGCGCGTGTCGTCGACGTTGGTCTCGTAGTTGCGCGTGTCGTCGATGGTGATGTCGTAATCGACGATCTGCCAGTCGACGCTCTGGGCCTGTGCCGCGCCCACCGCGGCTGCGCTGACGGCAATCGCCAGCAGTGTGGTCTTGATGGTCTTCATGTCTGTGATCTCTCTCTCGTCTGCTCTCGTGGAGTTCCCGTTGAAGTGCCCGGTCACGGCCCCGCCTGGATCGACATCGCCAGCGTGTTGCCGGTGTCGTTCCCGGATCCCGCGACCTGGTTGAGCTGCAACACACCTTCGAAGCCCTGCAGCGCAGTGGACTCGACGGACGCCACGCGACGATTCGATGTCGCGCCCCCGTGTTCGAAACCGTGCTGTTGCCCCGCCGACGCGAACGCCGCCGACAACGAACCGTCGTCGTCGGTTTCGCGTATGCCCTGTTGCGCCAGTGCGAGCGACACCGCGTTGAACGACGCGTTGCCGGCCCCACTGGCCTGATTGATCGATGCGATGCCCGACGCGCCCGCGAGCGTGTTGCCGGCGATGACGGCCGTGGCCGTATCGGGCGATGTGGCGAAGTCGCGACGGCGCGACTGGCGCGCGTCGACATCGGCGATCGCATGCGTGCCGACCGCGATCGCACGCAGGTTCGCCTGCTGGTTGAGATCGCCGGCGGCGACGTTGATCGCGATCGCGCCGGACGCGCCGGTGAACGCGTTGCCGTCGACGCGCGACTGCGTGAGGTAGCCGAGCATCGCCGGGTAATCGTCCGCGGCGATCACGGGCGCGGCGGCGAGCAGGCCCAGCGCGAGGCAGGTGGCGATACGGATCACGGCCCGCCTCCATTCGCCGGCTGGGCGAAGGGCATCTGCGACAGCGCGCCGGTGATCTGGCTGCCGATGCCGCGGGTTGCGCCAGTGACCATGCCCGAGACGCCGCCGGTGGTGGCGCCCAGCGTGCCGGCGCCCTGGATGCCGCTGGCATCGCGTGCATTCGCGCCGCCGCCGAGCGTGCCGGTCAGCGCGCGCGTTACCGGCGCGGCGATGCCGCCGTCGCCGCGCATCGCGCCCTGTACCTGGTTGCCGGTGTCGAGCGCGAGGAAGTCGGCGTCGCTCAGTTCGCCGCCGGGCAGCGACGGCATCAGCTGCCTGTTTGGTGTCGGGTCGACGATCAGGCCGATGCCCGGGGGCGCCTGGCGCACCGCGTGGCGAGCGCTGACGTCGCGCAGCAACACCATCTCGCCGTGCGTCGGCTGCACGCCAGCGCGCGCGCCTGCGGCCTGCGCCGTGCCGGCGGCCAATGCGAGGCACGGCAGCAGCAGGATCAGGCCCGTCTGGATTGGATGGCGCATCGTCGGCTCCCCGGTTCTTCAGCGAGGGAGTCAACGCAGAGCGCGTGCCAAGTCTTTTTATCCTTTCGGATCAATCGCTTGGAATTATCTGTAAGGATTTGTGCAGTGCCCGGCGTCGCCACTTGTTACAGGTGGATCGACCATTGAGCGCCTCGAACCGCGCCACGACGCGGCTGCGCGGGTGTCACAGGGATGCGACACCCGGATGTGACAGGTGACAGTGCTCCGGCGTTGCGCGTTTTTGCATGGGGCGCCGCTACCCTGTGCGCGGCGCGATCGGCGCCGTCGTCGAGTCCTCCATGTCCGCACCCTTGCAGCGCGCCTGGGAGTCGTTCGCGACCATGCCGCATCTCGTGACGCTGCTGACTGTCGGCTGGGTGCTGTATCTGCTGGTGCTGGGCATGTGGATCGTGCTGCAGAAGCGAGAGCCGGTCGCCACGCTGAGCTGGCTGCTGGGCCTCGCGCTGCTGCCGTATATCGGCTTTCTGATCTATCACGTGTTCGGGCCGCAGAAGATCCACCGCAATCGACTACGCCGCAGCCACAGTCGCGCCTCGATACGGAGTAACCAGATCGAGGCGGAGCAGGGCGAAGCTGCCGAACTCGTACGACTGGGACAGGCGACGACCGGGCTGCCGGCGACCTCCTCGGCCGAAGTCGACCTGCTGGTCGATGGGGCTGCGAAGTACACCGCGCTGCTCGCCGACATCGCGCGCGCCGAACATCACGTGCATCTCGAGTACTACATCTACGAACCCGACACGACCGGCGCCGCGCTGCGCGATGCACTGGTGGAACGCGCGCGCGTGGGTGTCCACGTACGGGTGCTGCTCGACTTCGTCGGCTCCAAAGCCTCGCGGAAGTTCTTTGCGCCACTGATCGATGCCGGCGGCGAACTTGCGTGGTTCCACCCGATGCGCTTTGGTCGCATCTGGCAGCGGCCCTGGACCAACCTGCGCACGCATCGCAAGATCGTCGTCATCGATGGCCGCATCGGCTACACCGGCGGCATGAACATCACCGACGAGCAGGACGAACGCCTGCGCAAGGACGCCTACCGCGATCTGCACATGCGTCTGGTCGGCAAGTCTGTGCGCGTGCTGCAGCTGGTATTCGCCGAGGACTGGGCCTATGCCACCGGCCGGCGGGATTTTCTCGCCGACGTCGAACGGCAGACGCCGCCCGCCGACGCCGGACCGATCCGCACCCAGGTGCTGACCTCGGGCCCGGACTCCAACTGGGAAGCGATCCACCGCGCGCACGTCGGCGCGATCCACGCCGCGAAGCACCGTGTGTGGATGACCACGCCGTACTTCGTGCCCGGCGAGGCCGCGATGATGGCGCTGACCTCGGCCGCACTCGCCGGTCTCGACGTGCGCCTGCTGGTGCCGCAGACCAGTGACTCGACACTGGTGACGCTGGCCGCGCGTTCCTATTTCGGCCAGCTGCTGGTCGCCGGCGTGAAGATCTACGAGTACCGCTCGCGCCTGCTGCACAGCAAGACGCTGCTGGTCGACGACCATCTCGCGTTGATCGGCAGCGCCAACTTCGATCACCGCAGCTTCCGGCTCAATTTCGAAGTGTCGGTCCTGTTCGATGACGCCGGTATGGCAGCCTCGCTGGCGCACTATATCGAGCGCGAATTCGCGAATGCCCCGCGCGTGCAGCGCGGTCGCCATCGTCCGCTGCTGTCGGCGCGTCTGCCCGAAGCCCTCGCGCGGCTGTGTTCGCCGTTGCTGTAGGCGCGCCCTGCGGGCGATCAGAGTGCCATCACATTTCGCAGAATGGTCGGGCGCCGGTGAGGTCCACCTCGGCCTCTCCCACTGACACGGCTCGGAGACGCAAAGACGCTTGCATCCTGCCTGTTTCGCCAGGTCCGGGACCGTGAGCCACGTATTTGCAGTTCGCGCGCACCCACCCATCTGGGTGTCGCTGACGCGCTCATCAAACACCCATCCTGTCGTTGCTCAGCGTGTCCGTGGAACACCGCTGCGATGCAGGACCGCCGCTTGTCGCGCCCGTGCCACGTTCGTCGTGGCGCCGGCGCCTCGGGGCTGGTTCCGGCCAACGACTGGTTTAGACTCGCGGACACGTCAGGCGGAGCCCGTCCCATGCCCTGGTTGTTCCTGTTGCTCGCGCTCGGCGCGGTCGTCATCGCGTTCACCACAACGTCGGTCCCGCTCGCGGCGATCGCGCTGGTGTTGTCGCTCGTGTTCGTGGTGATCGGTGTGCTCGGCCTGCTGGCCCAACGCGTCGGCAACCAGAGCCGCAGCGAAGCGATGATGGTCGACCCGGCGGAGCTGCGTCGTCTGCGCGAGCAGGCCGATGCCCGCCGCGCGGCCGCGACGTCGTCGGTCGACGATCCGGCCCGCACGCCACCCGCCGGTCCGTGACCCGGCTCAGCGTCAACGTCAACAAGATCGCGGTGCTGCGCAATTCGCGCGGCGGTCGCGATCCCGATGTCGTGCGCGCGGCGCGTGCCTGTCTCGACGCCGGCGCGCACGGCATCACTGTGCATCCGCGGCCCGATGCCCGGCATATTCGCGCCGACGACGTGCGTGCACTGGCGAAACTGACGGCAGAGCGCGGTGTCGAGTTCAACATCGAGGGCAACCCGTTCGCGCCACCGCGCGAGGGCTATCCGGGGCTGCTCGCCCTATGCGAAGAAACACGTCCGGCGCAGGTCACCCTGGTGCCCGACGGCGATGCACAACTGACATCCGATCACGGCTTCGACTTCGCGCGCGAGCGCGACGCGTTGATTCCGGTGGTCGCAGCCTTCCGCGATCTCGGGTGTCGTGTCAGCCTGTTCGCCAACGCCGGTGCCGACATCGAATCGGCATGCGCCACCGGTGCCGATCGCATCGAGCTCTATACCGGTCCGTGGGCCGAGGCCTTCGATGCGGGGGCGCCGGAGATCGCACTGCCCGCATTCGTGGTCACTGCGCAGCAGGCCCGCGCCGCCGGACTCGGCGTCAATGCCGGACATGATCTGAGCCAGGCCAATCTCGGTACGTTCCTCGCCGCCCTTGGCGGTATCGACGAAGTGTCGATCGGTCATGCGCTGATCGGGGAGGCGCTGTACGACGGCCTGGAAACGACGGTGTGTCGCTATCTGGCGATCACCGGCACCGCTGCTGGCGTGTGATCCGCGCGTTGCGATCGCAGGCGTTCGATCGGACGCCTGACTGCACCGGATAGCAGCTGCATCCGTCGCTATCAAATCCGCGCCGCACTCTTCACGCACGACGGACCGCGGTACACATCGATGCGCGCAGGACGCACGCGGCAGGCTTTGCATCGACATACCGCCCAGTTTCTGAAACGCATAAAAAAACGCCGCCCGAAGGCGGCGTTCAAATCACTGCATCGATCACCGGCGCGTGCTGCAGGCCCGCACCGGTGCTGACTGCATCTTACTGGCGCACGAAGCCGATCTTCTGCATCTGCGCGTTCTTCGCTTCCGCCAACACCTTGGCCAGCACGCCGTAATCGGCGTCGCCATTGGTGTCGATCTCGAGCGTCGGCTGATTGGTCGGGTCACGCTGGACTTCCGACTCCATCATGTTGCGCAGTGCCGAGACTGGCGTCGGGCTGTCGTTCCAGAAGACCTGGCCCGAACCGTCGATGCGCAGCCGGATCGGCTCCGGTGGTTCCACCGGATTCTCCGGCGGCGTCGTCGAACGCTGCGGGAGATCGATGTCGATTGGATAGGAAGCCTTCGGCGCCGTCACCATGAAGATGATCAGCAGCACCAACATCACGTCGCAGAGCGGAATGATGTTGATGTCGGCCATCGGGCCTTCGCCACCGGATGAAAATGCCATGCGTGTTGCTCCGGTTTACCTGTTTTCGACCGTCGCGATGAAGCCGACCTTGCGCATGCCCTGGGCCTGCGCAGTGTTGACCACATCGTTGATCGTCCGGTACTTCGTCGTCGAGTCGCCGCGGATGTTGACCGGCGGCTGCGGCGTCTTCTGGGCCTCGACCGAGAAAGCGCTCTCCAGCAGCTGGAGCGTCACCGGCTCGTCGTTGAGGTAGATGTCACCGGTTTCGGTGACCGCTACCGTCAGCGGCGTCGGACCTGGTGCATTTTCCGGCCGCTCGTCGAGGTTAGCTTCCGGCAACTCGACCTGCACCTTGTGCGCCATCAGGGGTGCCGTGACCATGAAGATGATCAGCAGCACCAGCATGACGTCGACAAGCGGGACGATGTTGATCGTGGCGTTGACCTTGTCGTTGCCACCACCTGAGCTGAAAGCCATATCTGAACTCCGTTGTCGCTACTGACGTGCGCGCTTCTTAGACCTTGGCCGGAGCCGGCGTCTCGCCGACGCGCGAACCGGTGGCGAAGAAGTCGTGCAGGTCGTGCGCGAAGGTGTCGAGCTTGTTGTTCGTACCGCGGTTCAGACGGACGAAGAAGTTGTAGCCAAGCACGGCCGGGATTGCGACGCCCAGACCGATCGCGGTCATGATCAGCGCCTCGCCGACGGGACCTGCCACTGCGCCGATGTCGGCCTGGCCGCTGGCACCGATGCGGATCAGGGCGCGATAGATGCCCCACACCGTACCGAGCAGACCCACGAACGGGGCGGTTGCACCAACGGTCGCGAGCACGGTCAGACCGTCTTCGAGCTTCAGCGATTCGCGAGTCACGGCCTGACGCAGGGCGCGATCAACGAATTCCGAACGGTTCAGCGACTCGACCAGACGCGAGCCTTCATGACGCTGGTGATGCGCGGCGGCCTGTGCGGCGTCGAGGGCGACCTTCGAGAAGGGCTCGCTCTTCGGCTGCTCTTCCATGAAGCGGATCGCATCCTGCGCGTTCGAGGTTTCCCAGAACGTGTTGATCACGCGATCGGTGCTGCCCTTGAGGCGCGCAGCCTTGATGGCGTTGAAAATGATCCAGAAGATCGACATGGCCGACATCACGATCAGAACGATGAGCACGGTCCAGTTGACCGCGTCCATGTGCTCGATCATGTCAGCGAAGCCCATCGACTCCAGACCGGCAGCGTTGGACACAGCGGCGTTGGTGGTTTCCTGCAGCATGACGCTTACCTTCTAGATGTAGTGGTTTGAAGAGTGCAACGTTGACGCGTAAGTGTCGACGTCCCGAAGAACGCCGGTGTATCGGATACAGCGGAATCGATCAACCGAGGTTGAAGTCAACCGGGACGCGGACGCGACCTGCAGCCGGCTGGCCATTCGACATGGCCGGTGCGAAGGACCACTTGCGTGCGGCTTCGATCGCGGCGCGGTCGAGGTCACGGTTGCGGCTGGACTTCTCGACCGACACGTTGGTGACGTTGCCATTCGCATCGACGTCGATCACCAGGATCACCGTGCCCTCGATCTGTGCGCGGGCGGCGGCAGGCGGGTAGCGCGGCGGATTCATGTTCTTCGACGAGATGTCGACGCTGGCGCCGATGTCGGCGGACGGCGCGGGCGGCGACGGCGGTGCCGGCGGCGGCGCGGGCGTATCCATCGGCGACGGATCGTCGAACACGACCGGCGGCGCTTCCGGCGGCGGCGGCACCGGCGTCGGACGCGGCGGTGTCAGTTCCTTGATCGGCGTCGGCTTCGGCGGTTCCGGCGGCGGCGGCGGCGGCGGGGGAGGCGGCGGCGGCGGTTCGATGATCACGACACGCGTCGCCGCTTCTTCCTGCGCTGCAGCGTTCGGCGGATTGACGGGCGCGAGCAGCAGCATGATCGCAGCGGCGTGGAACGCGACCACCATCGTGAAGCCGGCGATGCGGCCCCAGTTCAGGCCCTCGTCTTCGTCGTTCCTGTCGGTCGTCGTCGAGCGTTGCGTCATGCGGAGAACTCTGGTGAGGCCGGGGTCGAAACCCCGGTGGAAAAGTTGAACTGCCGACCTGTTCGGGCGGCAGGAACCCTAAAGCTTATACCAATCCAAGTGGCCAGTACCATCGATAATTCCGGCAACTTTTTTTTAACGGCCCGAAATGATGCGCTCTGCGTCGGTGTTGGATTTCAGGCCTTTTGCAATCGCCTGACGTGCCGCTTCCTTCGCTTCGTCCGCACGTCCTTCCTGATGCAGCACGCGCGCGAGATTGAGGTAGGTGTCGCCATTCTCGGCAAGCGGTGCAGCCTTGCGCCACGCAGCAATCGCGGGCTCGATCTGCTCACTGAAATAGTTGGCCTGACCGAGCGCCGCCATCGTGCGGTAATCCTCCTTGAGGATGTTCTTCTGCAGGCCCTCGTTGATCACGGCGATCGCTTCGCGTTCTTTGTTTTCGCTGTTGAGGTACAGCGCGTAGAGGTTGCGATACTCGCTCTCTTCGGTGAGCTGACCCGCTGCGCGCAAACGCTCGAATACTTCGATCGCCTTGTCGTTCTGGTCGGTCTGCAGATACGACACAGCGAGATTGACCTGCGAACGCTTGTCGTCCGGCGTCGCCTGCGCGACCTGCTCGGCGAGACGCGTGGCCTCGGCGCTATTGCCCGATTCGGCGTACGACGCCATCAGGATCTGCGACCACTGCGGATCGACTTCGCCGCCCGCATCGACCAACGGCTTGAGCGTCGCGATCGCCTCCGGATACCGCTCCAGGCGATACAGCAGATTGCCCCTGAGTGCCTGGTCCTTGGCCTCGGTCGAACCCGACTCGCTGATGTAGCGGTCGAGCGACACGAGCGCCTGGTCGTACTTGTCTTCCTGCGCCTGCAGCTGCGCGACGATCAGCATCGCCTGGAAGTGATTGTTGTTGTCGAGGCCGCCGGTTTCGATCGCCTGGTTGAGATAGGCGATCGCGCGATCGTTGTCTTCGTTGAGTAGCAGCTGACCCGCGATGAGACCCGCTATCGACTTGTCATAGGTGTTGGCGGCCTCGTTGGCGAGGATCTCGTCGGCGATCGGGAGTCCTGCGGCTGCGTCGGACGCGTTGCTCGCTTCCGACAACGCGTTGAGCTGCTTGACCAGACGCTCGCTGGCTGCGACACCGGGCTCCTGTCGGCTGCTGTTGGGATACAGCGCCTCGGCCTTCTGCGGCGCCTGACGCGAGCTGCGGCGTTCGCTGCGCTCCGAGCTGCGCGAAGACCGGTCGGCGCGGCTGCTGCGATCGCTCCCTTCGTCCTGCGCAAACGCCAGCGTCGGCGCGGCGAATGCCAGCAAGGCGGTGGTCAGGGCAGCGGCGAGCGCCTGCTGGGACATACGGGACTTCGACATGGAGCACCTCGATTGGCTGGTGGCCCGCGGTGCGCCGGGGCCGGAGTCTGGGGACGGCGATTATCGCCCGATGGTGGCGGATCTACGTGCAGGCGCGGGTGAAACGCGCTCAACCGCAGCGCGGACGCTTGCCTGCAGCCTGGGCCTGCTCGAAGGTCGGCACGAGGCTGGCGGCGCGCGTCTGCAGTTCGCTGATGCGGTTCTCGGGATTGGGATGCGTCGACAGCCACTGCGGCTGGCTGCTGCCGCCACTGGCCGCGATCATGTTCTGCCAGAGCCCGACCGCCGCGCGCGGATCGAAGCCCGCCTTGGCCATCAGGTCCTGACCGACGACGTCGGCTTCGGTTTCCTGGGTGCGCGTGCCGGGCAACAGGAACGTCGTCTGCAGCGCCGCGCCGCCGAGCTGGTTCGCCGACTGCTGCGCCCCTTCGCCGTAGCGTGAGCCCAGCGCGGCGCCGGCGACGCCGAGCAGACCCTGCGCGCCCATCTGGCGGGTGATGCGCTCGTCGTGATGGTTTGCGTAGACGTGACCGATCTCGTGGGCGATTACCGCGGCCAGCTGATCCTGATTCTGCGCGACCTTCAGGATGCCGGTGTGCACGCCCACCTTGCCGCCGGGCAGCGCGAACGCATTCGGGTTGTCGTCGACGAAGACGACCGATTCCCAGTTGAGCTGCTGCCAGTTGGACGGCAGTTCGCGCACGATGTCCGTGACAATGCAGCGCACATAGGCCTGCTGCTTCGCATCGGGCGAGGCCCGCATCTGGGTCTTGGTTTCGGCGAACGCCTGCTCGCCCATCTGGTTGAGTTGCGCGGCGGTCACGGCGCCGACGTACTGGGTACGGCCGGTCGGGGACGTGGTGGTCGCACAGCCGGCAAGCAGCACAGCTGCAGCGAGCGCCGCAATAGGCGTTTTCATGACGAGACTCCCCTGTTCAAGAACCCACGTTTTAAAACGTCGTGGATTAACGCGCCGTCAACCGCAGCCCCCATACGGGGGCGCACGGCGTATCGCAATCCGACGGATCAAACGTCGAGATTGGCGACCTTGAGCGCATTGTCGTCGATGAATGCGCGGCGTGGCTCGACGACATCGCCCATCAGCGTGCTGAAGATTTCGTCCGCGGCGACGGCGTCTTCGATCCGCACCTGCAGCAGGCGGCGGGTTTCCGGATTCACCGTGGTGTCCCAGAGCTGCTCGGGGTTCATTTCGCCCAGACCCTTGAAGCGCTGGATCTGGCGGCCCCGCTTGGCCTCCTCGAGCAACCAGGCCTGCACGTCGGCGAAGGACTTCACCGGCTGCGCGCGGTTGCCGCGGACGATCTGTGCGCCCTCACGGATCAGGCCATGCAGCTCGCGCGCCGCTTCGCCGATCGTGCGCAGCTCGCCGCTCTCCAGCGTGGCCAGCGGCACCAGCTGGGTGATATCAAGACCCATGTGCTGGCGATCGATGGTCAGCACGGCGCCGCGCGCTTCTGTCGCCGGCTGGATCGCGAACTTGAAGCGCGGACGCCCCAGACCCTTCTGGTTCAGCCGTGCCTCGAGCGCACGCAACGCGGTGTCGATCTCGGCATCGGTGCCGGACGCGATCGGCGCGACATCGAGCAGCAGCTCCATGACGGCCGGATCGTAGCGATGCGCATTGCGGGCGATCGTCTCCTTGGCGGCGGCGAAGGTCAGCAGCAGCTTCTCCAGCGCGGCGCCCTCGATCGCGGGTTCACCCGCGGCCGGCGTCAGCGCTGCACCTTCGACAGCGTTGCCAGCGAGGTAGACGTCGAGCGCGGCGTCGTCCTTGAGGTAGAGCTCGTTCTTGCCCTGCTTGATCTTGTACAGCGGCGGCAGGCCGATGTAGACGTAGCCGCGCTCGATCAGCTCCGGCATCTGCCGGTAGAAGAACGTCAGCAGCAGCGTGCGGATGTGCGATCCGTCCACGTCGGCGTCGGTCATGATGATGATGCGGTGGTAGCGCAGCTTGTCCGGGTTGTACTCGTCCTTGCCGATGCCGGTGCCAAGCGCAGTGATCAGCGTGCCGACCTCGGCACTGGCGAGCATGCGGTCGAAGCGCGCGCGTTCGACGTTGAGGATCTTGCCGCGAAGGGGAAGCACCGCCTGGTTCTTGCGGTTGCGGCCCTGCTTGGCGGAGCCGCCTGCAGAGTCACCCTCGACGATGAAGAGTTCCGACAGCGCCGGATCCTTTTCCTGGCAATCGGCCAGCTTGCCCGGCAGGCCGGCAATGTCGAGCGCACCCTTGCGACGCGTCAGATCGCGGGCCTTGCGGGCGGCCTCGCGAGCGCGCGCGGCGTCGACGATCTTGCCGGCGATCGCGCGCGCTTCGGCCGGGTTCTCGTCGAGGAATTCCTGCAGCCGCTGGCCGAAGGCGCTCTCGACCACCGGACGGACCTCGGAGGACACCAGCTTTTCCTTGGTCTGCGAGGAGAAGCTCGGGTCCGGCACCTTGACCGACAGCACCGCGATCATGCCTTCGCGCATGTCGTCGCCCGACAGTGCCACCTTGGCCTGCTTGGCGATGCCGTTGCGTTCGATGTAGTTGGTCAGCGTGCGCGTCAGCGCGGCGCGGAAGCCGATCAGGTGCGTGCCGCCGTCCTTCTGCGGGATGTTGTTGGTGAAGCAGAACATCGTTTCCTGGTAGGCGTCGGTCCACTGCAGCGCGACGTCGACCGTGATGCCGTTCTGCTCGCCGGTCACCGAAATCACGTTCGGGTGCAGCGGCGTCTTGAGCTGCGCCAGGTGTTCAACGAACGAGCGGATGCCGCCTTCGTACTCGAACAGGTCGCGACGGCCGTCGCCGCGCAGGTCGACGAGGTTGATCTTGACGCCGGAATTCAGGAACGACAGCTCGCGCAGGCGGCGGGCCAGGATGTCGTAGTGGAAGGTGACGTCGGAGAACGTCGCCACGGCCGGCCAGAAGCGCAGCAGCGTGCCGCGTTTGGTGGACGGCTCGCCGCGTTCGACCGGCGACACCGCCTCACCCATCGCGTATTCCTGATGGTGGTGGAAGCCGTCGCGCCAGATGTCGAGGGTGAGCTTCTCGCTGAGCGCGTTGACCACCGAAACACCGACGCCGTGCAGGCCGCCCGAAACCTTGTAGCTGTTGTCGTCGAACTTACCGCCGGCATGCAGCTGGGTCATGATGACCTCGGCCGCCGAGATGCCTTCTTCCTTGTGGATGTCGACCGGAATACCGCGGCCGTTGTCCGACACCGAGACCGAGCCGTCTTCGTGAATGGTCACCACGATATCGTCGGCATGGCCGGCCAGGGCTTCGTCGATCGAGTTGTCGACGACCTCGAACACCATGTGGTGCAGGCCTGTGCCGTCATGCACGTCGCCGATGTACATGCCGGGACGCTTGCGCACGGCCTCGAGGCCACGCAGGACGGTGATTCGGCTGGAATCGTAATCGGAGTTGGCGGTATCGCCGCTGGAGATCGTCTCGTCGCTCATTCGGTTCGCTGTCTGGCCGGGAGCGCGGCGTCCGTGCGCGGCGTCCGGAGCACCGGTCGCACACGGCAGGAATGGGCCGCAAGGGCGGAATTATAGCAGTTCGGGCCCGGTACCCCGACCGGTGTTCCACGTGGAACACCAATGCGGCAGAAGCGTCTTCAAACCTGCTTCGGTGATGTTTCACGTGGAACACGACGCCACACGCTAGATGCTGGATTGAACTCTCAGGCCTGCCGGACGACGCCATGTTCCACGTGGAACGTCGTCACTTCATCGAGCACTGCGTCCGGCCAGTGGTCCGGGCGCTCGGTACCGGTGATCAACACCTGCGCGCCCGCGTCCCGCAGATACGTCAACACCTGTCGCTGATGATGCCGATCAAGTTCGGACGCCAGATCGTCCAGCGCGATCACAGGCCAGCGCCCTTCGAAGCGATCGGCGCAGTCCCGCGCCTGGGCGAGGAGACAGCACAGGGCGGACTGTTTCGCCTGGCCACGCGAGAGCAGTGACTGCTCGGGTCTGCCATCGAAGCGGATCCGCCAGTCGGCACGGTGCGGCCCGACGCTGGTATGGCCCGCAGCGCGATCCCGGTCACGCGCCACCACCAGTGCATCTGCGAGCGACAGCTCGTGCCGGCGCCAACCCGGCAGAAACACCAGCTCCGGAGCACCCAGTGCGGGCGCGACCTGATGCGCAACCGTCTGCAGTGCGCCCTGCAGCCGTTGGAGATAGGCCTCACGTCGGGTGTCGAGCGGAGTCGCCGCATCGGCAAGTTCGTGGTCCCACGCATCCAGCTGCGAGCCGCCGGCGCCTGATTTGAGCAGGGCGTTGCGCTGTCGCAGCGCGCGGGCGTAGCGGCGCCATTGTTGGAGAAAGTCCTGTTCCACGTGGAACAGTCCCCAATCGAGAAACCGTCGGCGCACTTCGCTACTGCCGGAGATCAGCGCGTGGCTTCCGGGCTCGAAGGTCACGACCATCAGCGCGGCGCAGAGATCGCCGAGCTGGGCGACATCCTCGCCGTCGAGGCGGCCGCTCCAGTCCTGTCCAGTGTGGCGCAGGCCGGCGCGACGGATGCGCTCCGGATGCGCGGGATCCTCGCGCCATTCGGCGTAGAGCTCGACCGCCTCGCAGCCGCGTTGCACCAGCCCGTCGCGCACCCGGCCCCGGAAGCTGCGTCCGTAGGCCATCAGATGCAGCCCTTCGAGCACGCTGGTCTTCCCGGCCCCGTTGTCGCCCAGCAGCAGATTCAGGCCCGGACCGGGGCGCAGCGATGCCGGCTGCAAGTTGCGCACTTGGTGGAGGTCGAAGCGGGTGATCTGCACGGAAGTCCTGGGAATGGCGTTTTCTGCGCCTGCCACGGCGGGCGCACTCGTCGGGCTGGAACGGAAGACGCCCGGCAAGCCGGGCGTCGTGTTCCACGTGAAACATGTGTGGGCGACGGGCGCCCAGTCTACCGATCGTCAGAGACGCAGCGGCATCACCACGTGACGGCTGCGCTCGTCGGTCGCCTCGCGCACCAGCGCGGACGAGTTCGCATCGCGCAGCTTCAGGATCACCTGTTCGCCGCGCAATGCCGTCAGCGCGTCCAGCAGATAGTTCACGTTGAAGCCCACCGCGAGATCATCGACCTTGGTGTCGGCCTCGACTTCCTCGTGCGCCTCTTCCTGCTCGGGGTTGTGCGCGTTGATGCGCACGGTGCCCGGCGAGACTTCCAGCCGCACACCGCGGTACTTCTCGTTCGACAGGATCGCCACGCGCTGCAGCGCGGCACGCAGCAGTTCGCGGTCAATCGTGACCTCACGGTCGGCGCCGATCGGAATTACGGCCTCGTAATCGGGGAAGCGGCCGTCGATCAGCTTGCTGGTGAAGGTCACATCGTCGCGCTTGACCCGCAGGTGATTGCGGCCGAGTTCTAGCTCCAGCGTTTTGTCGCCGCCTTCGAGCAGGCGCTGAAGCTCGGTCACGCCCTTGCGCGGCAGGATGATCTGCCGCTTGGTCTGAACCGGCGTCTCGAGCGTCGTCTCGCACAGCGCGAGGCGGTGCCCGTCGGTCGCCACGCAGCGCAGGCGGGTATCGCCGAGATCGAACAGCAGGCCGTTGAGGTAGTACCGGACGTCCTGCTGCGCCATCGCAAACGCAGTGCGCTCGATGAGTTCCTTGAGCGCCGCTTCCGGCACCGCGATCCGGTCAGTGGCTTCGACCTCGTCCACGGAGGGGAAATCGCCGGCCGGCAAGCTCGACAGCGTGAAGCGGCTGCGCCCGGCCTGCACGGTGATTTTCTCGCCGGTCTGTGAGATTACGATCTTGCTGCCATCGGGCAGTGCGCGAACGATGTCGAACAGCTTGCGCGCCGGAATCGTGGTCTCGCCGTCCTGAGAATCCTCGACCGCCCGCCGCGACACCATCTCGACTTCGAGGTCGGTACCGGTCAACGACAGCTGACCGTCCTGGACCTGAACCAGCAGGTTGGCCAGCACGGGCAGGGTCTGACGACGCTCGACGACGTTGACGACCTGGGCCAGCGGCTTGAGCAGTGTTTCGCGTTGGAGACTGAAACGCATGTCGGTGTTATCCCCTTGTCCCGTGCTTTTATAAAAAGGATATAAATCTAAAAATGGTGGTGCTTGGTGCAGCTGAAATCGGTTGGTATCTACTGCAAACCACTGAATCAATTAGCTTTTCAGGACCTCCAAACCCGGTGGACAGTACGGTGTGGAGGGGTGGATCAAGCTGTGGACAACTTTCGACCCCCAAAGTTGTCCACAGGCTCTCCACCTCCGGTCCCCGTGTTGTACAGGGCCCGGTGACGCACAGCTTACTCGCTGAGTTTACGGAGCAGCTTGTCCCAATCCTCGCGCAGTTTGCCGTCGCTTTCGATCAGTGTGCGGATCTGCCGGCAGGCGTGCAGCACAGTGGTGTGGTCGCGGCCGGCAAAGGCCTCGCCGATCTCCGGCAGGCTGTGCTCGGTGAGTTCCTTGGACAGTGCCATCGCGACCTGACGTGGACGCGCCAGTGAGCGTGTACGGCGCTTGGAGAGCAGGTCCTTGATCTGCAGGCCGTAGTAATCGGCCACGACCTTCTGGATGTTGGACATGCTCACCGCCTGCTGCTGGGCGCGCAGCAGGTCTCGCAGCGTCTCCTGGGCGAACTCGACGGTGATCGCCCGACCCATGAAGTTCGCACGCGCAGCCAGCGTGTTGAGCGCGCCTTCGAGGTCGCGCACGTTCGAATGCATTTTCTTGGCCAGCAAAAACGCCACGTCGTCGGGCACTTGGGTCCCGCGTTCTGCGGCCTTGGCCAGCACGATCGCCGCGCGTGTCTCGAAATCCGGCGGATCGATCGCCACCGACAGGCCCCAGGCCAGGCGCGACTTCAGCCGCGGCTCCAGGCCATCCACCTCACGCGGGTAGCGGTCGCAGGTCATGATGATCTGCTGCTTGCTGTCGAACAGCGTATTGAAGGTGTGGAAGAACTCTTCCTGGGTGCGGTCCTTGCCGGCGAAGAACTGAATGTCGTCGATCAGCAGCGCGTCGATCTGGCGAAACTGGCGCTTGAACTGGTCCGAGGTCTTTTCCTGGATCGAGCGGAAGAACGCGCTGTAGAACTCCTCCGAACGCAGGTACAGCACGCGCGCACGCGGATTGGCCTGGCGCATGGCATTGCCGGCGGCGAACATCAGATGGGTCTTGCCCAGTCCTGTGCCGCCGTAGAGCAGCAGCGGGTTATGGGCGCGGTCGCCCGGCTTGAGCGCGGCCTGCCACGCGGCGGCGCGGCCCATCTGGTTGCTGCGGCCCTCGACGAAGTTGTCGAAGGTGTAGTGACTGTCCATGTTGCCGGCGAAGGCTTCGATCGGCGCGGCGGGCTGTGCCCGCGCATCGCTACCCGCGACACCCGTGGCAGCCGGCGGCGGCGCCGCGCGCGGCAGCGACCCGACCTGCAGGCTCACATCCTCGACACCGGCGAAATGCGCCAGCAGCTCGCGGATACGCGGCATGTACCGCGCCTGCACTTCGTCGCGGACGAAGGCATTGGGCGCGTAGAGCACGGTCGAGCGATCGTCGGCGTGGGCCTGCAACGGCTTGAGCCAGGTGTGGACATCCTCGGCCGGAAACTCGGCTTCGAGGCGTTGAAGGCAGCGGGGCCAGGCATCCATCATGCGGCGGAATTCGACAAAAGCGGGCGCCGCCACGCAGGTGCGCGGCAAGGTCGCCGGGGAAGGGCACGCAGACTATCATGTCGCCACCCGCGGCCCGGTCCCGAGCGGCCTGCGCAGCGACGATGCGCCCTCGGCTTGACCTGTCCCGGGGTGGGCCGCTAGAATTTCCGGTTCTATTCGTCACGTTGCCCGAAGGGCTCGACCATGGCTACCAAGCGCACCTATCAGCCCAGCAACCTCAAGCGCAAGCGCGACCACGGTTTCCGTGCCCGCATGGCGACGGCCGACGGCCGCAAGATCCTCGCGCGTCGCCGCGCGAAGGGCCGCAAGGTCCTCTCGGCCTGAAGCCCTCCGGGTTGGTGAGTCGCGTCTCCGCACTCCCGACCCGTTCTGCAGCGCAGCTTCCATGACCGCCGGTGTCCGCTATCCGCGGCACGTGCGTGTGCGCGCGCGTGCGGATTTCGATCGAATTTTCGCCAGTGCGACGCGGACCGCGTCGCCGATGCTGGCCGTGCATCTGTTGTCCGAAGAAGGTCCCGCGCGTCTGGGTCTCGCGGTCTCGCGCAAGGTCGACAAGCGCGCCGTCGGTCGCAACCGGATCAAGCGCGTACTGCGCGATGCCTTCCGGTTGATGCAGCCGCAGCTGGCCCCGGGCAGTTATGTCGTCGTGGCCCGTCCGGCCGCGGCCCACGCGGACAATTCCGCGTTGCGCGCCGCCTTCCTCAATGTCTTGCGGCGTGCCCGCGCGTTGCCGCCGTCATCTGCGGCCGGCACAATGCCCGCCTCCCCGATTCCATCCACGCCGATGTCTTCCGGCGCATGAGCCTGCCTGCCTGATGAACCAGATCCGTACTTTCCTCGTCCTAGCCTGGCTGATGGTGGCCGTGTTGTTGTGGATGGAGTGGGGCAAGGAAAAGACCGCCGCCGCCCAGCCGCAGACCAGCGCTGCCCAGGCGTCGCCGTCGGTCACTGTGCCGGGTGCCGTCGCCGGCACGGCCGCTGTCCCGACCGCGCCCACCGACGCCGCGCCGGTGCCGCCGGCGCCGGGCGCTGCGCCGGTCGCCGCCAGCGCAGCATCCACCGCGCGCCAGGTCGTCGCCCAGAGCGACGTGCTGCGAGTGGTGCTCGATGCCGGCAACATCATCGAAGCCGACCTGCTGGCGTATCCGCAGACCCGCGAAGACGGCGCGCCGCCGGTGCGAATGTTCGACACCGATCCGCTGCATTACTACGCCGCGCAGACCGGCTGGGTCAGCAACAGCAATGCTGCGCCGAGCCATGAGGGCCAGTTTGTGCCTGAAGGCACCGCCACGGCGGCGACGCTTGCGCAGGGCGAGAACACCGTCATCGTGCCGTTCGTGTGGACCGGCGCTGACGGCGTGACGATCCGCCGCAGCTTCGTGTTGACCCGCGGCGACTACGCCATCGAAGTCCGCGACGAGATCATCAACACCGGCACGGCCGCGTGGCAGGGCTTTCCGTACCGCCAGTTGATCCGGACCGCACCTGCGGTCAAGCGCGGCATGACCAATCCCGAGTCCTACAGCCTCGTTGGCGCCACCTGGTTCGGCAACGACATCGGCTACAGCCGCCGCCAGCTCGGTGACTTCGAAAGCGACGGCCCGCTCAACGCCAAGGACAGCAACATCTGGATCGCGATGGTCCAGCACCACTTCTTCAGCGCGTGGATCCCGCGGCCGGATGACACCGGCACGATCTCGATGCAGATCGACCGCAGCACCGGCGCGCCGCGTTACCTGATCCGCGAGTTCGGCGCGCCGATCGCGGTGCCGGCCGGTCAGCAGGCTTCGACGACCGCGCGTCTGTGGGTCGGTCCCAAGCAGGTCGATCTGATCCAGGCGCAGGGCGTGCGCGGGCTCGACCGCGTGGTCGACTACAGCCGCTTCTCGATCTTCGCGATGCTCGGCGAAGGCCTGTTCTGGGTGCTTGCCAAGCTGCACGGCCTGATCGGCAACTGGGGCTGGTCGATCATCGGTCTGGTGCTGCTGGTGAAGCTGGCGCTGTATCCGCTGTCGGTTGCGCAGTACAAGTCGATGGCGAAGATGCGCAAGTTCCAGCCGCGTATCGCCCAGCTCAAGGAGCGTTACGGCGACGACAAGCAGAAGTTCCAGCAGGCAATGATGGAGCTCTACAAGAAAGAGAAGATCAACCCGATCGGCGGCTGTCTGCCGGTGCTGCTGCAGATGCCGGTGTTCTTCGCCCTGTACTGGGTGCTGCTCGAGTCGGTGGAACTGCGCCACACGCCGTGGATGCTGTGGATCCAGGATCTGACTGCACGCGATCCGTATTTCATCCTGCCGGTGCTCAACATCGCGATCATGTGGGCGACGCAGAAGCTCACGCCGATGGTCGGCATGGACCCGATGCAGGCGAAAATCATGCAGTTCATGCCGCTGGTGTTCGGCGCGATCATGATCTTCTTCCCGTCCGGTCTGGTGCTCTACTGGGTCACCAACGGCGGCCTCGGCCTGCTGCAGCAGTGGTGGATGATCCGCCGCTACAGCGAGGCGCCGGCGAAGGCCTGACGGCTGCGCTGACGCATTCTCCACGAGCCCGCCGCATGGCGGGCTCGTGCGTTGAGGACACACGACATGACGATATCCACCGAGACCATCGCCGCGATCGCCACTGCGCCCGGCGCCGGCGGCGTCGGCATCGTGCGGCTGTCGGGACCGGCCTCGCTGTCGATCGCGCGCGCGGTGTGCGGACGGGCGTTGCGCGCGCGGCATGCGCACCACGTGCGATTCCGCGATGCCGATGGCGCCGTGCTCGACGACGGCCTCGCGCTCGCGTTCTCCGGCCCGGCCAGCTACACCGGCGAAGATGTCGTCGAACTGCAGGCGCACGGCAGTCCGGTCGTGCTGCAGCAGCTGCTGGCGCGCTGTCGCGGCCTCGGCGCGCGACTCGCGCGGCCCGGTGAGTTCAGCGAACGCGCATTCCTCAATGGCCGGCTCGACCTCGCGCAGGCCGAGGCCGTCGCCGATCTGATAGCCGCCGGCGACGAACGCGCTGCCCGCGCTGCCCGTCGCGCACTTGACGGCGTGTTCTCCGATCGCTGCGACGCACTCGCCGCCGAGCTGCTGCATCTGCGCGTCTACGTCGAAGCGATGATCGATTTCTCCGACGAGCCGATCGACACGCTCGGCGGTGACGAGGTCGCACGCCGCATCGACGCGCTCGCCGCGTCGCTGTCGCAACTGCTGGCCGAGACCGAGCAGGGCCGGCGTCTGCGCGACGGGCTGCATGCGGTGATCGTCGGCCCACCGAATGCCGGCAAGAGTTCGCTGCTCAATGCGCTGGCCGGCGTGGACCGCGCCATCGTCACCGATATCGCCGGCACCACGCGCGACCTGCTGCACGAGACGCTGCGCATCGGCGGCGTCGAACTGACCCTGGTCGATACCGCGGGCTTGCGCAGCGAGGGCGACGCGATCGAGCGCGAAGGCATGCGCCGCGCGCGCGCCGAACTGCAGCGCGCCGATCTCGCGCTGGTGGTGCTCGATGGTCGAGCGCCGGATGCAGGTTGGGCCGCGGTGGCGGATGCGATTGCCGGCGTCGCCGATCGCATCGTCGTGCACAACAAGATGGACCTACTCGCGACCGACGCAGTCGCCGCGCACGATGCCTTGCTGGTGTCCGCGCGTACGGGCGCAGGTCTCGACACCGTGCGCGATGCGCTCCGGTCACGGCTCGGCGGCGACACACTGGCGGGCGAAGGTGCGTTCACTGCGCGGCAGCGGCATGTCGATGCATTGCGCGACGCCGCCGACGCGGTCGAGGACGCGCGCGGCACGCTGGCGGTGCAGCATCTCGAACTCGCCGCAGAGTCCTTGCGCGTCGCCCACGAAGCGATCGGCGCGATTACCGGGCGGATCCTGCCCGACGATCTGCTCGGGCACATTTTCTCGAGTTTCTGCATCGGCAAATAGCCGGCAGCCGCAGCGCCGAACAGGCGCAATCGACGGTGATCGGGCCGCCAAAATTCGTGATCGCGTCGACAGCCTGCAACGCCGGGATGCGCAGAAGGATTGACAAATCGTCTCGGTTAACGCGTTCTACGCACTCTTGCGGACATGCATCCTTGGGGAAAGATGATGGTCTCGAAGATTCCGACGACCCGTCGCGCGTCCCGCGCGCGGCTGGCCGCCGCCGTGGGGCTCGCCTGTGTACTTGCCGCGTGCGGCCGTAGCGACGATGCGCCGGCGCCCGTCGCTGCTGCGCCCGGCGCGGTCACTGCGCAGGCCAGCCAGCAGGCTGCCGCGCGTCAGCAGGCCGCCGACGATGCGATCGCAGGACTTTCCGCGGACGAGCTGCGCAGTGCAGGCGCTGTCGCGTATCAGGAAAGCCGGCTGTACGCCCCGGCTGGCGAGAACGCGATGGAGTACTACCTCGCGCTGCGCGAAAAGCAGGCCGGTGATGCCGCTGCATCCAGCGCGCTGATCGATCTGTTGCCGATGAGCGTGATCGCCACCGAACAGAGCCGTGACCGCGGCGACTACGCCGAAGCGCGTCGCCTGCTCGGCCTGATCGAACGCGCCGACAGCACGCATCCCGCGCTCGAGCGCCTGCGCGCGAGCATCGCCACTGCCGAAGAACAGGCCGCGGCGCGCGTCGAGCAGCAGAAGCTGACCGCCGAACAGGAAGCCCAGCGCGCGCAGACCGTGGAACGCGAACGTGTGGCGCAGCAGCAACAGCAGCAGGCCGCCGCCGCGCAGCAACTGGCGCAGCAGCAGACCGCCGGCGAACAGGCCGCGCGCGAAGAAGCCGCGCGTCAGGCCGCTGCGCGTGAAGAGGCTGCGCGTCCGGCACAGGCTCGACCGGAGCCCGCGCCGCAGGCGGCGCCCGCGCCCGCGCCCGCGCCTGCTGCACCCGCACCGACCGCCGCGCCCGCGCAACTGCGCCCGCTGAGCACGCCCGCACCGCGCTATCCCGCCGACGCCCTGCGCGCTGGTACGAGTGGCGAAGTCATGGTCGAGTTCACGGTTGGCGTCGACGGCTCGGTCAGCAACGCACGCGTGGTGCGTGCCGATCCGCCGCGCACCTTCGATCGCGAGGCATTGGCAGCGGTGCGTCGCTGGCGGTTCGAGCCGGTGCCGGCGCCAGTGACGACGCGGCGCACGATCGGGTTCTCGCCGACCGCGAACTGACCTCGCGGATGCGTCGATGCGCGCCTTGAACCGGGGCGCATCGCGCGCGTCTGGGACCCGTGCGACGAACCAGTGCGTGCGAGATGACGCGAGCGGCCGACGCGCGTTCTGCTGACGCCCATCGCCAGGCGCGCTCCGCTGGCCTGCGTCAGCACTGACACGCGCCCGTGGGTACTCACTGCTGCGATCAAAGCATTGAGACGTGCGTCAGACGCCGAAGCGCGAAGCGAATGGTGCGCGCGAACCGGGAGGTGCTTCGCGGATACTTGTGAGCGGACTCAAGCCGCGGCCAACCACGCCCGCATCAACGCCGCGGTGTCATCTGCCCGCTCGAGCGGCGGCAGATGTCCGCACACGTCGAGCCGACGCAAGGTCGACCCCGCAATTCCCGCATGCATCGCTTCCGCCTCCACGGGCGGCGTCAGCCGATCCTCCGCACCGACGACGATCAACGTCGGCACGTCGATGGATGCGAGCACGGGTTCCGAATCCGGACGACCGAGAATCGCCGCCTGCTGTCGTAGATACCCGTCCGCACCGACGTCAGCCGCCATCGACTGCACGATCTCGCCGATCGGACCGTCCACGTGCGCCGGATGCACGAGGCTCGGCAACAACTGGCGGGTCACGCCGACGAAGCGGCCGCGGCCGATCGCGTCGATGCCGCGGCGACGTTGCGCGGCGCGTTCCGGGGAATCGGGACGCGCGCTGGTCGCGATCAACGCCAGACGCGTGACGCGTTCGGGCGCGCGGCGCAGGATTTCAAAGGCGACGTAGCCGCCCATCGACAGCGCGGCGAGGGCAAAGCGCTGGGGCGCATCGGCGAGTGCGCGCTCGGCCATTGCGCCGACGCTGTCATCCCGGGTGAGGTCGGCGACGTGCGACTCGGCGACATCGCCGAGCGCGTCGATCTGCGCCTGCCACAACCGGGCCGTGCACAGCAGGCCCGGCAGCAACAGCAGCGGTGCGCGGTCGATCACGACGCCAGGCGCAGTCGCATCACGCCTTCAGCAGGGTGAACTGCGCGGCCGTGCCGGCTTCCGAATCCGCTGCGATCCACAAGTCGAACAGACCCGGCTCGGCAGCGAACGCGCCGCTGCGCGTGGTGAAGGCGAGCTGGTCGCGATGCAGGGTGAACGACACCGTGGTGTGCTCGCCCGGCGCCAGTGCGACCTTGCGGAAATCCTTGAGTTCGCGGATCGGGCGCACGCGGCTGGCGACGCGGTCGTGGATGTAGAGCTGCACGACTTCCTCGCCGAAGCGGCTGCCGTCGTTGCGCAGCGTCACCGATACAGTCAGCGTGCCGTCCCAGTCCAGCGTGTCCGTCGACAGTTCGACATCGCCGTAGACGAAACGCGTGTACGACAGGCCGTGGCCGAACGGATACAGCGCGCTGTGCGGCACCTCGCGCCAGCGGCTCTTGAACTCCGACATCGTCGGCAGCTCGGGGCGGCCGGTGCGCTGGCGGTTGTAGTACAGCGGCTGCTGGCCCGAATCGCGCGGGAAGCTCACCGGCAGACGCGCGGACGGGTTGTAGTCGCCGAACAGCACTTCGGCAACGGCGGGACCGGTCGCAGTGCCGAGGAACCAGGTCGCGAGAATCGCCTGCGCGTCGTGCACTGCGCCGTGCAGCGCGAGCGCGCGGCCGTGACGCAGCAGCACGACGACTGGCGTGCCGGTGGCGGCGACCGCCTCGGCCAGCGCCTGCTGCGCGGCGGGGATGACGATCTGGGTGCGCGATTGCGCTTCGCCACTGAAACCCTGCGGTTCGCCGATCGCGAGCAGCACGACGTCGGCATTGCGTGCGGCCTCGACCGCGGCCTCGAGACCACCATCGATCGCCTCTTCCATGCCACCGCCGTCGACGACATCGAGCGCATCGCCGTCCTCGAGCGCGGCGCGGAGGCCGTCTTCGAGATTGACGTGCAGGCGCTTGTCGCCGAACAGCGTCCAGCAGCCTTCGATGTTGTCGCGGTCGCGCGCATACGGGCCGATCAGCGCGAGCTTTTGACCGGATTTGCGCAGCGGCAGCAGATCGCCGTCGTTCTTCAGCAGCACGATCGAGCGCCGCGCGGCGTCGAGCGCGAGGTCGCCGTGCAGTGCTTTCGGATCGAGCGCGGCTTCGACGACGGGATCGAGCGAGCGGTATGGGTTGTCGAACAGGCCGATCGCCTGCTTGACCGCGAACACACGGCGCACGCCCTGGTCGATCACGTCCATCGGCACCTCACCGCTGGCCACGAGATCGGGCAGATGCGCGGCGTACAGGCCGCTCTGCATGCTCATGTCGACGCCGGCGGTGAACGACAACTTCGTCGCCTCGCGGTCGTCGCCGGCGAAGCCGTGCGCGACGAGTTCGAAGTCGGCGGTGTAGTCGGACACCACGAAGCCCTTGAAGCCCCATTCGCCGCGCAGCAGATCGGTCAGCAGGCCGTCGTGGGCCGAGGCCGGTACGCCGTTGATGTCGTTGAAGGCGCTCATCACCGTCAGCGCGCCGGCATCCAGTGCGGCCTTGAACGGCGGCAGGTGCACGTCGCGCAGCGTGCCTTCGGAAATCTCGACACTGTTGTAGTCCAGGCCGCCCATGACCGCGCCATAGCCGACGAAGTGCTTGGGCGTGGCCAGCATCGAATCATTCGCGGTCAGGTCGCTGCCCTGGAAGCCGCGCACGCGCGCCGCCGAGAACGCATTGCCGAGCACCACGTCTTCGCCGGCGGCTTCGGCCACGCGGCCCCAGCGCTGGTCGCGGGCGATGTCGAGCGTGGGTGCGAAGGTCCAGTGCAGGCCGCAGGCGGTCGCCTCGATCGCCGCGGCGCGCGCGGTGCGCTCCGCAAGTTCGGGCTCGAAGCTCGCAGCCTCGCCCAGCGGGATCGGGAACACGGTGCGCATGCCGTGGATCACGTCGGCGCCCATCAGCAACGGGATGCCGAGCCGGCTCTCTTCGACCGCGATGCGCTGCGACTCGCGGCCCTGCACAGCGCCGACGCCGTTGAACACCGCGCCCACGCGGCCGGCGCGGATCTGCTCGCGCAGCTCGCCCGCGTTCAACTCGTTCATCTCGGGATTCACGTCGGCCGCGAACGGACGCAGCATGTCGGCAAAGATGCCGAGCTGGCCGATCTTCTCCTCGAGGGTCATCCGTGCGAGCAGCGCTTCGAGCCGGTCATCCAGGCGCATCAATTGTTCCCGTGTAAACGATTACAGCCGGCGATTATAGGACGCACGCCGGGAGGCGGGTCCAGTATCGCCGCGCGCGCCGCGCAGGAACAGCCGCAGCGCGGTCAGCCGAGGTCATCCACGGTGGGTGCGGGCGCAGCCGGTGGCACCGGGCGGCGCGCAGGCATGAAGGGCGAGACCGGATCGCTGGCCGGAAAGGTCTCGTCCAGCGCTTCGTCCTGGGTCTCTTCCACGTGCTGCCGCTCGGCGTCGGGATCAGGCGGGGATGTCGGAGGCGTGTGCATACGGTCACCGTGGCCCTGTGGCGTGCGTGCGCGCGTGAATCCGGCCGACGGGTTTATGGCTGCGGGTTGACGCGCGTTGCACGGCAGCGGTGCGAGCTTCCCAGATTCATGCGGCCGGCCGCCCCGCGCCGGTGCATCGGAGGCTTCCATGGCACGTCCCATCTGGTCCGGCTCGCTGTCCTTCGGCCTGCTCAACATCCCGGTGTCGCTGATGTCGGGCGAGCGCCGGACCGATCTCAGCTTCCGCATGCTCGATTCGCGCGACAAGAAGCCGATCCGCTTCGAGCGCGTCAACGCCGATACCGGCGAGGAAGTGCCGTGGAAGGACATCGTCAAGGCCTTCGAGTACGACAAGGGCAGCTATGTCGTCATCGAGAAGGAAGACATCGCCTCGGCCGCGCCCGAATCGCACGAGTCCGTCGACGTGGAAGCCTTCGTCGATGCCGGCAGCATCGGCACGCGGTTCTACGAGAAGCCCTACATCCTGGTGCCCGGCAAGAAGGCCGAGAAGGGTTACGTGCTGCTGCGCGAGACACTGAAGAAGACCGGCAAGATCGGCATCGCGCGCGTCGTGATCCGCACCCGGGAATACCTGTGCGCGGTGATGCCCGAGGACGATGCGCTGGTGCTGATGCTGCTGCGCTATCCGCAGGAACTCGTGGATCCCGCCGACTACACGCTGCCGACCGGGAGCGCGTCGAGCTATCGCATTGCCGACAAGGAAGTGCAGATGGCGAAGCAGCTCATCGACTCGATGGCCGCCGACTGGGCGCCGGACGCCTACCACGACGAATTCCGCGAACGCCTGTCGGACATCATCAAGAAGCGCATCAAGGCCAAGGGTGTGAAAACGAAGGTCGTCGACGATGCGCCGCATCGCGAGGATGCGTCGACCAACGTCGTCGATTTCGTGGCGCTGCTGCAGAAAAGCCTCAAGGACAACAAGCGCACGCCGGCTGGCAACAGCGACAAGGTGCCGGTCAAGAAGTCCACGACAAAGAAGGCCGCGAAGAAAACGACGAAGAAGGCGGCCAAGGTGGCTGCAACGAAGACAGCGAAGAAGACCACGCGCAAGGCGTCCTGAGATGTCGTTGACCGAGTACCGGCGCAAGCGGAAGTTCGATGCGACCCGCGAACCGGAACCGGGCAAGCCCGCGCCACGCGGACACCGCGCGATCTTCGTCGTGCAGTTGCACCACGCCAGCCGGCGGCATTACGACTTCCGTCTGCAGATCGGCGATGCGCTCAAGAGCTGGGCGGTGCCGAAGGGGCCGAGCTACGATCCCGACGTGAAGCGCATGGCGGTCGAGGTCGAGGACCATCCCCTGGATTACGCCGGCTTCGAAGGCGAGATCCCGAAGGGCCAGTACGGCGGCGGCCATGTCGCCCAGTTCGACACCGGCGTCTGGGCCGCCGATGGCGATGCCGAAGCCGGGCTGGCCAAGGGCCATCTGCGATTCGAACTGTTCGGTCGCAAGCTCAAGGGGCGCTGGCATCTGGTGCGTTCCGGCAAGCCCGCGAAGCAGCCGCAGTGGCTGCTGTTCAAGGACCGCGACGACTACGCCGGCACGCTGGAAGCCGACGACCTGCTCGCGGATGTGCCCGCGCCGCCGGCCGAGGATGCGAAACGCGCGGGTACAGGCAAGGCGCGCAAACGCAAAAAGACTGAAGTAGACCTTCCGACCCTGCCCGCCCGCAACTGGGCGGCTGAGGCGCGCAAGTTGCCCGGTGCGCAGCGCGGTCCGGCGCCGACCGGCGCATTCGAACCGCAGCTCGCGAAACTCGGTAATGCCGCCCCCGCTGGCGATACCTGGCTGCACGAACTCAAGTGGGACGGCTATCGGCTGCTCGCAACGGTCGCGCGAGGTGATGTGCAGCTGTGGTCGCGCAACGCGCTGGAGTGGACCGGCAAGGTGCCGGAGATCACCGAGGCGGTGTCGCGGCTCGGGCTGAAATCGGCAGCGCTCGATGGCGAACTCATCGCAGGCCGCGGCAGCCGCGAGGATTTCAATCTGCTGCAGGGCACATTGTCGGGCGAACGCCAGGGCGCGCTGGCGCTGGTGCTGTTCGACGTGCTGCACGTGGACGGCGTCGACATCAGCGAGGTTCCGCTGCTCGCGCGCAAGGCGCTGCTCCAGCGCATTCTCGGCGACGCGCCGCCCGCGCATCTGGCCTTCAGCACGCACATCGAAGGCAACGCCGACACCGCGATTGAACTGGCATCGGAGTCCGGCTTCGAAGGCATCATCTCCAAGCGCAGCGATCGCGGCTATCGGCCCGGACGCGGCGACGACTGGCGCAAGACCAAGGAGCTGGCCAGCGACGAATACGCGGTCGTCGGCTACACCCCGCCCAAGGGCAGCCGCAGCGGCTTCGGCGCGCTGCTGCTCGCGCGGCCCGATGCCGAGCACGGCTGGCGTTACGCCGGACGCGTGGGTTCGGGTTTCAGCGACGCCCTGCTCGACGAACTCACCCCGCGCATCGGCCGCGCCGGACGCAACGAGCCCAGCGTATACGTGCCGCCAAACGACACGGATCTGCGCGCGGCGAAATGGTTCGCGCCGCGCTTCGTCGTCGAGGTGTTCTCGCGCGGCACCGGCGGCCATGGTCTGCTGCGCCAGCCCTCGCTCAAAGCGGTGCGGCCCGACAAGTCGGTGGACGATCTGCACGACAGCGATCGCGAAGGAGATGACGACATGGCCAAGCGAGGCGAACGATCGGCGAGCACCGCGGCGCCGACGCAGAAGAAGACTGCCAAGCGGGCCACAAAGGCCGTTTCGAAGGCCGCTGCAAAGGCGCCTGCAAAGAAGCGTACGAAGCGCGATACCGACAGCGAACGCGTACCGCCGACCCTGTCCAGCCCTGACAAGGTGCTGTTCCCCGGTGACACCCTGACCAAGCGCGATGTCGCCGACTACTACGCCGCGGCGATGCCGTGGCTGCTGCCGGAGATCGTCGGGCGTCCGCTGTCGGTGATTCGCTGTCCCGGCGGCATCGACGGTCCCTGCTTCTTCCAGAAGCACCACACCGCCGGCATGACCCTGGTCGAGACGGTGCGACTCAAGGATGAAGCGGGCGCCAGCGACTATCTGGTCGCCAACGACGCCGCCGCGGTCATGGAGCTGGTGCAGTTCAACGCGCTGGAATTCCATCCCTGGGGCTCGCATGCCGATGCGCCCGACACCGCCGACCGCATCGTGTTCGACCTCGATCCGGGCGACGGCGTGAGCTGGGCCGAGATCGTCGCCGCCGCGCGCCAGGTGCGCGGGCTGTTGCAACAGCTCAAGCTCGAATCTTTCGTACGCACCACCGGCGGCAAGGGCCTGCACGTGGTGGTGCCGCTGGATCCGGGCAGCGACTGGGATGTGGTCAAGCCGTTCGCGCATGCATTCGCGCAGGGCATGACCGAACTCGACCCGCTCAAGTACGTGGCGACCGCAACCAAGAAATTCCGCAAGCAGAAGATCTTCGTCGACTACCTGCGCAATGGCCGCGGCGCGACTGCGGTCGCGTCGTTCTCGCTGCGCGCACGCGCCGGCGCGCCCGTGTCGATGCCATTGCGCTGGGAGGATCTGGGCAAGGTGAAGTCCGGCGACGCCTGGACCCTGCGCAACGCACCGGCCCGGCTCAAGCGGCTCAAGGCGCATCCCTGGGGCGATTTCATGGCGTTGCGGCAATCGCTCGACGGCATCGTCGACTGAGGTGCACGGGTGGTCCGGTAGCATGCGGCGCGTCCGTGACCCCTTCCACACCGGCCGACACCATGCGCATTCCGCACGATCCCTACACGCCGCCGGCAACCGAAATCCGCGACACGCCGTCCGCGGCAATGCGCGACGCGCCGTTCTACGTGGTCTCGTCGACGAAGTTCGTCGTGCTGTATGTCGCCACGCTGGGTCTCTACCAGCTGTTCTGGTTCTGGACGCACTGGTCGCGCTGGCGTGTGGGCCGCAACGAGACAATCTGGCCGGTGCCGCGCGCACTGTTCGGCCTGTTCTACGTCCACGCGCTGGCAGGTCGCATCGACCGCACACTGGACGAGCGCGGCGTCACCCGGCGCTGGTGGCCGATGACACTGGCCACCGTATTCGTGGTCATGGAAGTGCTCAACTACGGCAGCGCGATCGCGTGGCCGTGGCTCGTGTTCCACCTGTCGAATGCATGGCTGTGGCTCGAGTGGCTCGGCGTGATCGTCATTCCGCTCAACTGCGTGTGCCTGCTGCGTATGCAGCTGGCAGCGAATGCGGCGTGCGGCGATCCGGATGGGCGCGGCAATCGCCGCTTCACGATCTACAACATGGCCTGGATCCTGGTGGGCGTCAGCGCGACTGTCTGGACGGTCTGGGACGGCCTGCGTACCGGCACGCTCTGATCCGTTTCAGCGCCGCGCAGCCAACCGTAATCCACGCGGCGTGAGCACGCGCTCGGCGATCTCGAACACACCCTGCACTGCCAGCGCGAGCAGCGCCGCCGGCACGGCGCCTTCGAGGATCAGGCCGATGTCGTCGAGGCGGATGCCGGTCAGGATCGGTTGTCCGTAACCGCCCGCACCGATCAGCGCGCCGAGCGTCGCGGTGCCGACATTGATGACGGCTGCGGTCTTGATGCCGGCGAGGATCGTGCGCAAGGCCAATGGCAACTCGACGCGCCATAAACGGGTGCCGGCCGGCAGACCGATCGCCGCTGCCGTTTCGCGCAATTCGCGCGGGATCCCGGTCAGTCCAGCATGCGTGTTGCGCACGATCGGCAGCAGGCTGTAGAGAAACAACGCGGCGATCGCAGGACCGGCGCCGATCCCGAACAGCGGAATCATGAACACGAACACCGCCAACGACGGCAACGTCTGCAGCACGCCCGTGAGCGCGAGCACGGTCTGTCCGAGGCGCGGCCGACGCGCGGCGAGAATGCCCAGCGGCAATGCGACCAGCAGGGCGGCGCCGAGCGAGATGCCGACCAGCGCGAGATGTTCTCGCGTGCGCTGCCAGATGCGTGCGACGCGGCCGTCGCTGTCGGGCGCGTCGAGTCCCAGCCAGTCGGCCGCGACCGCGGACTCCGTTTCGCGATCCAGCTTCACGCGTGCGTTGAGTCGCTGCATCGTCGCCGCATCGATGCGCCCTTCCAGACCCTGCAGGGCATCGCGCAGCGTAGGCGCGCGTTGCGCCAGATCGCTGCGGTAAAGATAGACCGCCGCGTAGGACGGGAAGTACTGGCGATCGTCGCGCAGCACGACGAGGTCGTAATACGGGATCTCCGCGTCGGTGCCGTAGAGGTCGGTCGCGTCGATCGCGCCATCGCCCAACGCGCGGTAGGCCAGATCGTGGTCCAGCCCGGTCGGCGTCTGCGGCAGCGCATATGCGTTGCGCAGCCCGGGCCAGCCATCGGCGCGCGACATGAACTCGTTGCTCAGACCCAGCCGCAGCGTGGGATGCGCGCGCAGGTCGGACAGCGTGCGGATCCCCAGTTCCGCCGCGTGCGCACGCCGCATGCCCAGCGCGTAGCTGTTGTCGAAGCCGAGCGGTGCGGTCATCGCCAGGCCTTCGCGCGCGAGCGTCGCCTGCAGTGCCGCGATGTCGGCGCCCGGCATCTGCAGCAGCTCGTCGGCCAGCGTGCCGGTGTACTCGGCGTAGGCGTCGATGCTGCCGTCCTGCAGCGCGCGCCACAGAATGCGCGTGCCGCCGAGCTGGCGCTGGTGGCGCACGTCGGCGCCGGCGTCGCGACCGGCCTGGGTCGCGATCTCGCCGAGCAGCACGCCCTCGGTGAAGTTCTTCGAGCCAACGACGACCGGTGCAGCGAAGAGACTGCCGCACACAAGCATCAGCAGCACCGCCACGGCGCACCGCACGCCCGGCCTCACGCGGCGTCCTCGACGCTGCGCTGCGCGGTCATGAAGGCGCGTACGAACGATTCCGCTGGCGCATCGAGGAGGGTCCTCGGCGCGCCCTGCTGGACGATGCGTCCGTCGCGCAGCAGCACGATGGTGTCGGCGAACCACGCGGCCTCGGCGACGTCGTGGGTCACCAGCACGACGGTCTTGCCGAGGCGCTCGAACAGCGCACGCATTTCGGCCTGCAGGTCGAAGCGGACGATCGGATCGAGCGCGCCCAGCGGTTCGTCGAGCAGCAGCACGTCGGGGTCGAGCATCAAGGCGCGGATCAGTCCCACGCGCTGGCGCTGACCGCCCGACAGTTCGGCCGGATAACGTCGCAAGGCATCGTCTGGCAGACGGCACAGGGCGGCGAGTTCGCGCGCACGCGCAATGATGCGCGACGACGACCAGCCCAGCGTGCGGGGCAGCAGACCGACGTTGCCGATCGCATCGAGATGCGGAAACAGCCCGCCTTCCTGGATCACGTAGCCGATGCGTCGCCGGTGCGCGAGCAAGGCATCGCGACGCAGCGGTACGCCTTCGAACCGGACCTCGCCGGCATCCGGCCATTCGAGGCCGATCAGCAACCGCAGCAACGTCGATTTGCCGGCCCCGCTCGGGCCGATCAGCGCCGTCGTCCCGCCCGGCGCGATGCGCAGATCGATACCGTCGAGACCGACGGTCGCGTCGAAGCGGCGATGCACCTGGTGGAGTTCGAACATGGGCCGACAGTAGCGCAGCCGATGGCGGCGACGTGTCGCGATCGGCCGACTGTTCGTGGCCGCCGCCCGGACATACGATACAGGCTTCTCATTGCAAGGACGCAACGATGCAGGACACCCGCCCGGAACCCAATCTCTACGCGCCGCCCGCCAGCGAGATCCGCGCCGAATCACCGGCAGGCGCGCTGCAGGCGCACACGTTCTACGTCGTGTCCATCCCGAAGTTCTGCGTGCTCTACGTCGCCACATTCGGGGGCTACGGGCTGTACTGGTTCTACATGCACTGGCAGCGCTATCGGCACACCTCCGGCCGCAGCGAAACAATCTGGCCGGTGCCTCGCGCAGTGTTCTCGATCTTCTTCACCCACGCACTGACCGAGCGTATCGCGCGCATCCTCGGCCCCGGTCGCCGGGATATCCACTGGTCACCGCGCAGCCTGGCGACAAGCTACGTGGTGCTGGCGATCGCCGGCAACATCCTCGATCGGCTGGCCGGCGGCGGGATCGGCTCACCGACGACCGACCTCATGTCGATCGTGGTGCTCGCGCCGACCGCATGGGTGCTGGGGGAAATCCAGTCTGCTGCCAATCACGCCTGCAACGATCCGGCCGGCAGCGGCAATGCGCGTTTCACGTGGGCGAACTGGATCTGGATCGCGCTGGGGGCCGCACTCTGGGCGCTGGTGATCCTGGGCCTTTTCATGCCCGAATGAGGTACCGCGCTGGCGTGCTACCGTCGCCCTCCCGCACCGGAGCCGCCCATGTCCCGTCCCGTTCTGACCGTCGCCTGCGCGGTGTTGCTGGTCGCCTGCGGAGGTCGTGACAGCGACGCGGCGGTGCAGGCGCAGACCGCGCCGGGTGCGCCGATGCCGCCGGCCGCCGTGGTCGCCAACGAGACGCCCGCCGGACAACGGATCGAGGCCGACGTCCGTGTGCTGGCCGACGATGCGATGGCCGGGCGCGAGACCGGAACCGAAGGCTTCGATAGTGCCGCCGAGCACGTCGCGCGTCGCTTCGCCGAAAGCGGCCTGCAGCCTGCGGGCGATGACGGTGGTTGGTTCCAGCGGGTGCCACTGGTGCGCGCGGTGGCAGACGCTTCCGCGGCCACGCTGTCGGTGTCGCGCAACGGCCGCACGATCGCACTGCGGCCGAGCGACCAGTTCCTGCCGATGCCGGACTTCAATTCGGCGCAGGGCGAGATCACCGCACCGGCGGTGTTCGTCGGCCAGGCGATCCATGCGCCGGAACTTGGCCACGACGACTTTGCCGGTGTCGAGCTGCAGGGCCGCATCGCCATCGTGTTCGGCGGCGCGCCGCGTGGCTTCGAGCCGAACCCGCAGGCGCACTACGCCAGCCTGCGCACCAAGATCGAAGCGGTGGTCGCGCGTGGCGCGGTCGGTCTGGTGCTGGTCAATACCGTCGACGACGAAGCCGGCATGCCGTGGACACGCAGCGTGGCGCAGGCGGCGCGACCGGCGATGCGTCTGCGTGATGCCGATGATTGCCCGATCGATGCGCCTGCGCAGCTGCGCGCGAGCGTGCGCGTCGCCGCGACTGCCGCCGATCTGGTCTTCGCCGACGGCCCACGCACGGCCGCGCAACTGTTCGAGGCTGCGCGTGCCGGCACGCTGAAACCCTTCGCGCTGCCAGGCACGCTGACGCTGCGCACGCGCACTCGCATCGACACGCTCGAATCGCGCAACGTGCTCGGCGTGCTGCCGGGCCGCGATGCCGCGCGCGCGGGCGAGTCGCTTGTGCACACCGCGCATCTCGACCACATCGGCACCGGCACGCCGGTCGATGGCGACGCGATCTACAACGGCGCGCTGGACAACGCGCTGGGCGTCGCGATCCTGATCGAGGCGGCACGCACGCTGGCCGAGGGCGACACCGCGCCGGCGCGCAGCACGCTGTTCGCCGCGCTCACCGCCGAGGAACAGGGCCTGCTCGGTGCCGAATGGCTGGCGCGACATCCACCGACCGCGGCCGGCAGGCTGGTCGCCAATCTCAACATCGACATGCCGATCCTGACCGCGCCGACGCGCGACATCGTCGCGATCGGCAGCGAGCACTCCACGCTGTCGGCCGCGGTGACGCAGGCCGCTGGCGACGTCGGCGTCGAGGTGTCGCCGGATCCGTTCCCCGAAGAAGTCGCGTTCGTGCGCAGCGATCAGTACGCCTTCGTGCGCGCAGGCATTCCCGCGCTGTATCTCGATGCCGGCGTGGCGCCCGCCAACGACAACCAGAAGCCGAAGATCGCGGCGACCTGGTTCCTGCGCAACTGCTACCACCAGCCCTGCGACCAGGTGGATCTGCCGATCCAGTACGGCGACGCCGCGCGCATGGCGCAGGTCGTGGTCGCGCTGACGCGCATCGTCGGCGACGCCGATGCACCGCCGCGCTGGAACGACGGCGACTTCTTCGGCACGCGCTTCGGCGGCCGTCCCGCGCGTTGACTCAAGGCGAGCTTCAGCCGCCGACAGGCGAGGCCCGGGTATCCTCGGCGCCAGTCCAGAACCGGCGTCCGTCGCATGCGTCTCCGCACTCCGCTCCGCCACGCGCGTACCGCGCTGCTCGTCGCCGGCTTGCTCGTGCTCGCGGCCTGCGGCCGGGACGATGTCCGTCCGACGCCGCCGGTCGCCGTGCAGCCCACGCCCGCTACGCCGGTCGCGCCACGTCTGCAGCCGGTCCGCATCGGCCTCGCGCTCGGCGGCGGCGCAGCCAAGGGCTTCGCGCACATCGGCGTGATCAAGATGCTCGAGGCCAATGGCATCAAGGCCGATGTCGTCGCCGGCACCAGCGCCGGCAGCGTCGTCGGCGCGCTGTACGCCAGCGGCATGGATCCCTTCCAGATGCAGGAACGCGCGGTCGCGCTCGACGAATCCAGCATCCGCGACGTGCGTTTGTTCTCGGGCGGCCTGGTGCAGGGCGTCGCGCTGCAGAACTACGTCAACCAGGAAGTCGACAACCGCACGCTCGATCGCATGCGCATTCCGTTCGCCGCTGTCGCGACGCGCCTGGAAACCGGCGACCGCATCGTGTTCGTGCGCGGCAACACCGGCCAGGCGGTGCGCGCGTCGAGCAGCGTGCCCGGCGTGTTCGAACCCGTGAAGATCGGCGACCGGCATTACGTCGATGGCGGTGTCGTGAGTCCGGTGCCGGTGGATGCGGCCAAGCAACTCGGCGCCGATCTCGTGATCGCGGTCGACATCTCCAGCAAGGCCAGCGGCACGATGCCCGGCAGCATGCTCGGCATCGTCAACCAGTCCATCGCGATCATGGGTCAGAACCTCGGCCGTCAGGAACTTGCACGCGCCGACGTGGTGATCCGTCCGCAGGTCGCCGACATCGGTCCTGCGAGTTTCGAACAGCGCAACGCGGCGATCCTGCAGGGCGAACGCGCAGCGCTGGCGGCAATGCCGCAGATCCGCGACAGGATCGCCGCGTTCGAGCGTGCACGCGCGGCCGCACGCACGCCGGCAAAGCCGGTCGAACCCGCGCCGGTCGACATCGACTGCGGCGACAGCTGGGTCCGTCGGCTCAATCCATTCGCTAAGGAACGCGCCTGCTGAGGCTTCGAAGCGTCGCTGACGATTCGCTGCTGCCGGCTGCAACGTGCGCATCGGACTGACGTCACGACATCCGCGCCTGCAGGTTTGATTGCGCGCATGCGTGCGCATGCACCTCCGGCGATTTCGATCTGCGCATTCAAGCCCATGAATGCGGAATTCCATGCAGTGCATTCACCGTAAGCGCACGCTAGGTGCGGCCACACTGTGCGCGGCATGGAGTTCTGCATCCGCTGCACATGCAGCGATGCCACGTATCAAGGGGACTATCTGACCGCGTTCTGCGCGGCACCTTTCCGATCGCTCCGTGCCGATTCGCCGTCGGCTGCGCGCCTCGCGTTGTCCTACACCCATCGACGCGGAGCGGTCACACCGCCCGTCTGCGAGGAGACCTTCCCTATGCACCCCAACACCCTTGCCCGGCAACTCGAATTGAGTCTGGGCACGTACCTGCCATCCGTCCTCGGCGCGGTCCTCGTGCTGATCGTCGGACTGATCGTTGCGCTGTTCGTGCGCGGACTGATCCGCACGGGCCTGGGCCGTCTACGCGTCAACGAGCGCGTCAACAGCCAGACGGCGTCGCAACTCGACATCGTCAAGGTGGCGGCGTCAATCGGCTTCTGGTTCATCATCATCGTCACCCTGGTCGGTGTGTTTAGCGTGCTGCGTTTCGACGGACTCTACGGGCCGTTCTCGGCGCTGGTGACCGAGGTCATGCTGTACCTGCCGCGGATCATTTTGGCCGGTGCGCTGGCGCTGGTGGCGTGGGTGCTGGCGACGGTCTTGCGCGCTGGCATCAATCGCGTGATGGCGGCCGGGCGCTGGGACGAGAAGCTGTCCGAGTCGGCAGGTGTAAAGCCGATTTCGGCCGTTCTCGGTGATGTCGTCTACTGGCTGGTGCTGTTGCTGTTCCTGCCGGCGATCGTCGGCGCGCTGCGCATCGAAGGCTTGATGGAGCCGCTGACCGGCATGACCGCGCAGGTCACGTTGATGCTGCCCAACATCTTCGCTGCGATCGTGATCGGCCTGGTCGGCTGGCTGGTTGCCAAGGTGCTCCGCGGTCTGGTGACGAACCTGTTGGCCGCATCGGGCGTCGACCGCTTCAGCAATCGTGAACACCTGACCGAGGGCGTGAAGCTGTCACAGCTCGGCGGCACGCTCGCCTTCATCCTGATCATCGTGCCGACGCTGATCGCCGCGCTCGACGCACTGGCAATCCGCGCGATCTCGGACCCGGCAAGCGACATGCTCGGGATGTTCCTGATCGCGATTCCGAACATCCTCGCCGCCGCGGTGATCCTGATTGCCGCCTGGTATCTGGGTCGGTTCGTGTCGGGTCTGCTGACCCGATTGCTGGAGAATCTCGGGTTCGACGGTCTGCCGGCGCGTCTGGGTCTGGGCCATCTGTTCACTGAAACCGCGCCCGCCCCGACCGCAACGCCGATGCCGTCGGACGTCGCCCTGCAGAGCGCAGATCCCGTGGCAGCTGCGGGCACGCCCGAACCGGGTCTGCCAATCGGGACGACGCATGCGGCGTCGGTCACGGATGCACGTGCGGGGACCGGCCTGTCGGCCTTCGTCGGCCGTGTCGCGTTGTTCTTCATCATGCTGTTCGCAATCGTCGAAGCCGCGCATCGCCTCGGTTTCACCGGCGTCCGCGATCTGCTAGCGACCTTCATCACGTTCGGCGGCGACATCCTGCTGGGCGCGGTGATCCTGGTGGTCGGCTACTGGCTGGCCGATCTGGCGGCGCGTGCGATCCAGCGCGCGAATCCCGACCGCAGTGTGGGCCTGTCGCGTATCGCGCGGGTTGCGATTCTCGGCCTGGTGATCGCGATGGGCCTGCGTGCGATGGGCATTGCGGACGACATCGTCAATCTCGCCTTCGGTCTGGTGCTGGGCGCGGTGGCCGTGGCCACGGCGCTGGCCTTCGGTCTCGGTGGTCGCGAAGCGGCCGGTCGGGTCGCGGATCGCTGGGCGAATGGCTATCTCGAGCGTCGCCGGGATGACGAACGACTGCCGTGATGAGCCGTCTGCTCTGACGTAACAGGAAGGCCCGCCTTGATGGCGGGCCTTTTTTTGGTAGGTGGTGGGGATGCCTGTGGTGGGTTCGAGCCTTCGACTGGAGTGCGGGATTCGTCTGCGTCGCTAATGCGCCGACGCGAAGGTGATGGTTTGCCGAAGTGCGCGCGGCGACAGACTCACAGCGTCCACGAGCGCCAGGCGTTGTGCAGGGGGAGAGGGGTCGGTGTCATCCGCGGCGCGGATGACGATGTCTCAAGGGGGCATCTCGTCGCGGATGCGCAGGAACCGGGCGAAGCGCGGTAATCCTGTCGACGTCAGGCCGTTGTAGCGATACGTAACCCAGCTGCCGGGCGGTGGCGGATCGGCGCGCTGCGCGTCAGTGAAGCCGGTGCCGATGCGGAACTGGCGGCCGTCGTGATGTTCGACGACGAGCGCGCCGAGCATGCCGGTGTACTTGCCCTTGCCGGGCGCATGCGCGAGCACGCGCGCTTCGGCATCGTCGTGCGGTTTCAGTTTGAGCAGGGCGTTGCTGCGGCCAATGCCATAGCGCGCGTCGGCGTGATGCAGCATCAGTCCCTCGCCGCCGGCGGCGACCACCTGCGCCAGACGTGCATCGAGTGCGGCGCGCGACGCGAGGCGATGCTGTTCGACCATGCGCAGTTGCGGGTGCGCGGTGCGTGTCACGAGTGTCCGCATCGCGGCGACGCGCTCGGAAAATGCGCCCGTGTGCGCGGGCAGGTCGAACACCATGAAGCGCACCGACTCCCATGCCGCGGGATCGGGACGCGTACTGCGCGCGATGCCGCTGACGACATCGAAGCGGTTGCGTGCGATCCACAGTTCGCCGTCCATCGGAGTGTCCGGCCAGCCCTGCACGAAGGCCGGCGGCGTCGCGATGCGGTGGCCGCCGCGTGTCCACAGCGCGCGGCCATCCCAGCGGGCACGCACGCCATCGAGTTTTTCGCTGACGAAGTACGCCGGCACGTCGATCGGCGTGGTGCCGAGGTCGCGGGCGAGCATCAGGGCGGGCGGCGATGTGGCGCGTGCCTGTTGCGGGATCGAGAACGCGCACAGCAGCAGGAGCAGCAGTGCGACGGATGGACATTGGCGTGCGTGGCGGAGCGGCATCGGCGGACTCCGGTGAGGGAGGTCGCCAGCGTGCGATGCGGATGCGTTTGGCGGAACTGCGTGAGTGCGCGATGAGCCGTCGGCCCGGCGGCTGATGGGATGTCGGAAGCCTGGATGGGGGCGCCGAGAAAGGGCCCGCCCGATTCGCGACGACCTGACACACCCACCTTGGGAGAGAGCCTGCCCCGAACCTGATCCGGGGTCGATGCGGGTAGCGCGTCGGGTGAGGGTAGTGCGTTGGGAAATGCGCTTGAAAGACGGGCGTTGTTTTCGGCACGTGTTTGAAAGCAGTGGTCCGCGAGGGGCCCACCCTCACCCCACCATCGGCGTCCGCCGATGATCCCCCCTCGCCCGCTGGGGGAGAGGGTCATTGGAATCTTCCGCCGTGGGCGGAAGATGATCCTAGAAGGGCAACGCCAGATCGGGATCGATCGCCAGCAACTGCGCGCGGAAGGTCTGCTGGATGCGCACCAGTGCGTCACGGCTGTCGGCGTCGAAGCGCAGCACCAGAACGGGCGTGGTGTTCGATGCGCGCACCAGGCCCCAGCCGTCCGGCCAGTCGGCGCGCACGCCGTCGATCGTCGACAGGCGCGCGCCGTCGAAGGCGGACTCGGCCTGCACCCGCGCGACGAAACTGTGCGGATCGTCGTTGGGCGCGGGCACCTTGATCTCGGGCGTCGAGATGCCGTTGGGCAGCGCCTTGAGCACCGCCGACGGGTCGTCGTCTAGCGCGAGGATTTCGAGCAGACGCGCGGCGGCGTAGATGCCGTCGTCGAAGCCGTACCAGCGCTCGGCGAAGAAGAAGTGGCCGCTCATCTCGCCGGCGAGTTCAGCGCCGGTCTCGCGCATCTTGGCCTTGATCAGCGAGTGGCCGGTCTTCCACATCAGCGGGCTGCCGCCGTGGCGCAACACGTGGCCGGGCAGGCGGCCGGTGCACTTCACGTCGAACACGATCATCGCGCCCGGGTTGCGTTCCAGCACGTCGGCGGCGAACAGCATCAGCAGGCGGTCGGCGAAGATGTTCTCGCCGTCCTTGGTGACCACACCGAGGCGGTCACCGTCGCCGTCGAACGCGATGCCGAGGTCTGCATCGAAGCGCTGCACCGTGCGCACCAGATCTTCGAGGTTCTGCGGCTCGCTCGGATCGGGATGATGGTTCGGGAACGTGCCGTCGATGTCGCAGTACAGCGGCACGACCTCGGCGCCGATCGCTTCCAGCACGCGCGGGCCGAGTTCACCGGCCACACCGTTGCCGGCATCGACGACGATCTTCAGCGGACGCGCGATCTGGATGTCGTCAGCGATGCGCCGCACGTAGTCCTCGCTGATGTCGCGCTCCGACACCGCGCCCGGCTGCGGCGCCGTGTGCAGGCGGTCGTCGGCGACGCGCGTGTGCAGATCGGTGATCGCATCGCCCGACAGCGTTTCGCCACCGACGACGATCTTGAAGCCGTTGTAGTCCGGCGGGTTGTGGCTGCCGGTCACCGAGATGCAGCAGCCGGTGCGCAGGTGATATGCGCCGAAATAGATCAGCGGCGTCGGCGCCATGCCGATGTCAATGACATTGCGGCCGGCCTTGCGCAGGCCGGCGATCAGACCGGCAATGAGATCCGGACCCGACAGACGGCCGTCGCGGCCGACGACGATGTCGGCCAGATCCTGTTCGCGCATCAGCGAACCGACGGCCTGGCCGATCAGTTCGGCGACGCCCGCGTCGAGCGTCGTGCCGACCACGCCGCGGATGTCGTAGGCGCGGAAGATCGACGGATCCAGGATCACCGACGACGGCGCTGCCTTCTTCTTCGGCGCCTCACTGCGAACCGGCACAGGCGGCGGCGTGATGCCGTCCTCGCCTTCCACACCCTCTGCCGGCGTGCGCAACGCCTCTGCGAGGGTCGGCGTGGTGTCTTCGACCTTGCTGACCGATGTGGCGCCGCGCGGCAGACGGAACGCCACCACTGCGAGCAGCAGGAATACGCCTGCGCCTGCAAGCAGCGGAATTGCACCGAGGCCGAGCAGTGGCGTGTCGACACGCGGCACGGCGGCGGCGATGCGCAGCGGCGTGCCGGGAATCGGCTGGGCCATGCGTGCGGCGACGTTGGACAGGCCTTCGTCACCGCGTGACAGGAGCGTGTGGTTGCCCTGGCGCAGCGCGAGGTAGGTCGCACCGTCCAGCGGCGCGGCTTCGAGACCGGCCGTCGCGAGCGCCATCGGCAGCTGCGCGAGCGCGACGCCGACCAGGCGCGTGTCGGCTCGCGCCGGCGCAGCGATCAGCACCCGCGGCGCGCCGTCGATCTGGGCAATCGCGAGCACGGCGCGGTCCTCGACCAGCGCTGCCTCGAGCGCGGACAGGCGACCGAAGCCGCCGGCGTCCAGACCCGCGTAGGCGTCCTTGAGGTCGGCCGGCACGATGGTCGCGGCTTCGAGTTGCGGCCAGTCGGCGGCGAGCGCGGTGCCGGCCGCGGCGAGATCGCCTGCACCCAGCGCGCGCTGCACGGCAGCATCGGCGATGCGCGTGTCGATGCGCTTGAGTTCCGCGCCGAGCGATTGCTGCGTCGCTGCGACCGCGGCATCACGTCCCTGTTCGGCGGCGGCGGTGCGCTGCTCGCCGCGCAGCTGCTGCCAGCCGTTCCAGGCGAACCACAGCGCCAGTAACACCAGCAGCACAGCCAGCAATGGCGCGGCCTGGCGCAGCTGCGCCAGCACTGCCCCCGCCTGTCGCGGTTCCTTCTCGCTCATCTGCATTCCCCGTCAGCGCACGCCGGAATGGCCGAACCCCCCGGCCCCGCGCGTGCTTTCGACGAAAGTATCCACCACATTCAGGGTCGCCCGCACGACCGGAAGCATGACCAGCTGCGCAATCCGGTCGCCCGGTTCGATCGTGAAGGCATCCTTGCCGCGATTCCAGACGCTGATCATCAGCGGGCCCTGGTAGTCGGCATCGATCAGACCAGTGCCATTGCCGAGCACGATGCCGTGCGTGTGGCCCAGGCCCGAGCGCGGCAACACCACGGCGCACAGACCGGGATCGCCGATGTGGATCGACAGGCCGGACGGCAGCAGTGACACATCGCCCGGCAGCAAGGTCAGCGGTTCGTCGAGCGCGGCGCGCAGGTCGAGACCGGCGCTGCCGTCGGTGGCATAGGCCGGCAGCGGCCACTGCTGGCCGAATCGCGCGTCGAGCACGCGGACATCGAGGACATGGTGCGTGGCGGAAGTGCTCATCGGGAATCCTGTACGAGGCGGGCCGCGACCAGCGCGACCAGACGGTCGGCGATCTCGGTCTTGGAGGCGGGGCCGAGCTGCACGTGGCCCACGGCGTCGTGCACCAGCAGCGTGTTGTCGTCGCCTTCGAAGCCGCTGCCGGCGATGCCGACACGGTTGGCGGCGATCAGGTCGACGCGCTTGGCGACGCGCTTGCCGCGCGCGTTGGCATCGACGTCGTCGGTCTCGGCGGCGAAGCCGACGACCAGCTGCGGGCGCGGGTTGGCAACGGCGACGTCGGCGAGGATGTCGCGGGTGCGCACCAGATGCAGGTCGAGGCCATCCTCGCCCGGACGCTTCTTGATCTTCGACGGCGCGACCTGGGAAGGGGTGAAGTCCGCGACCGCGGCGGCGCCGATGTAGAGGTCGGCCGGCAACGCGTCGAAGACCGCGGCATGCATCTGCGCGGCCGAGCGCACATCGATGCGCTGCACGCCTTCGGGCGTCGGCAGGTGAACGGGGCCGGCGACCAGCACCACGTCGGCGCCGGCGCGCTGCGCGGCCGCGGCGATCGCGAAGCCCATCTTGCCGCTGCTGCGGTTGCCGAGGAACCGCACAGGATCGAGGTCCTCGAAGGTCGGACCAGCGGTGACCAGCACGCGGCGTCCGCTGAGCGAAGTGCTCATACCGGCAGCGCGGCCACGATCGCCTGCGGCTCGGCGAGACGACCGGGGCCGGATTCGCCTTCGGCCAGCGGACCGTCCTCGGGGCCGATCACCTGCACGCCGCGCTCGCACAGCAGCGCGATGTTCGCCTGCGTCGCCGGGTGCAGCCACATGCGATGGTTCATCGCCGGACACACGGTCAGCGGCGCGGTCGTCGCCAGGCACAGCGTGGTCACGAGATTGTCAGCGAAACCGTGTGCGAGCTTTGCGAGCGTGTTCGCCGTCGCCGGTGCCACGACCACGCGCGTGGCCCAGCGCGCGAGTTCGATGTGTCCCATCGCGGCTTCCGCGCCCGGGTCCCACAGCGTGGTGCGCACGGCGTTGTGCGAGACAGCCTGGAAGGTGGTTGCCGAGACGAAGTGCTGCGCGCTCTCGGTCATCGCCACGCGGACCTCCGCGCCGGCGTCTCGCAGCCGGCGCACCAGATCGGCTGCCTTGTAGGCGGCGATGCCGCCGCACACACACAGCAGGATGCGCTGCCCGTGCAGCGGGGTCGAAGCGGCGCCCATCGTCGGCGAAGTCCTACCGGAAAACCGGCCGACAGCTTACCCGAAGCGATGTCCGCAACCGCTGCCGGGCCTGCGCTGCGTACGGTGCAATGGATGCTTCGCCGGTCCGGGCGCGGCGCGCATCCTTCCCCTGTGACGCGACCGCCCGCACCGGTGTTCTGTCTGGAGCGCGCATGCATATCCGCGAATGGCCGGCCGGTGAACGGCCGCGCGAGAAACTGCTGGGCCAGGGCGCGGCCGCGTTGTCGGACGCCGAACTGCTGGCGATCTTCCTCGGCTCGGGCCTGCGCGGGCAGGACGCGGTGACGACCGCGCGGCAACTGCTCGCCGCGCACGGCCCGTTGCGCACGTTGATCGAACGCGGCGCGGCCGGACTCGCCGTGCTGCCCGGCCTCGGCCCCGCACGCGCGTGCGCACTGACGGCGGCGCTGGAACTCGGCAATCGCATGCTCGCCGCCGATCTCGCGCGCGGCGAGGCGATGACGGATCCGGCTGCCGCCGGCCGCTACTTCTCACAGCGCCTGCGCGGATTCGCGCACGAGGTGTTCGCAGTGCTGTTCCTCGACACCCGCCACCGCGCGCTCGGATTCGAGGAGCTGTTCCGCGGCACGATCGACGGCGCCGAGGTGCATCCGCGCGAAGTCGTGCGCCGCGCGCTGGCGCACAACGCCGCCGCGGTGATCGTGGGCCACAACCATCCCAGTGGCAGCCGCGAACCCAGCGCAGCAGATCGCGCGGTCACCGCGCAGCTCAAACAGGCCCTGTCGCTGGTCGACGTGCGGCTGCTCGATCATTTCGTCGTCGGCGATGGCACGGCGGTATCGCTGGCGGCGCGGGGCTGGGTCTGAGCTTCGACCGTGCGTATCGAACGGCACACGGGGCGAAGCGTGCGGATATTGCGCATGCACAACGGTTGGCGCGACGCTGGTGCGGCCGCACACTGGCGCGATGCCGACACCCAACATGGATCCGACTTCGCCGTGCCTCTGCGGCCGCCGGCGCACGTACGCAGCCTGTTGCAAACCGCTGCACGAAGGCGCCGCCGCGCCAGATGCCGAAGCGCTGATGCGCTCGCGCTACGTCGCCTATGTGCAGCGCGACGCGGATTACCTGCGCGCGAGCTGGCACGCGTCGACACGTCCGGACGATCTCGGCTTCGACGATCCGCAACCGGTGTGGCTCGGCCTCGACGTCAAGGCGCACGACGTCCTCGATGCCGACCACGCCGAAGTGGCGTTCGTCGCGAAGTACCGCATCGGCGGCGGCAGCGTGGTGCGGATGCGCGAGCGCAGCCGGTTCGTGCGCGAGGACGGGCGCTGGTTCTATGTCGATGGCGACGTCGGCTGAGCGCACCGTGAAACCGGCGCCAGCGCGGGGATGCGCCTGCCCCACCGGCTCGTGCACAGTGGTCGCCCCGCACGCGCAGGTCGCCCGCATGTCCCGTCTTCCGACGCATCGCTTCTCCAGTCCTGCGCGCCTCGCGCTGTCCGGCCTGCTGCTGTGCGCGGGCGGCGCTGTCGCGCAGGTGCCCGCGACGCCGGTGCCAGCCGCTGCGCCGACCTACGACGCCGCCGCGTTCGCGCGCTGCATCACCGGCATCCGCGGCGACGCAGCCAAGGCCGGCGTTCCGCAGGCGGCGTTCGACGCGCTCGCCGATGTGACGCCGGACATGACCGTGCTGCCGCTGCTCGACTCGCAGCCCGAATTCACCACGCCGCTGTGGGATTACCTCGCCGGTCTCGTCGACGACGAACGTGTGGCCGACGGACGCGCGCGTCTGGTCGAACATCGCGCGCTGCTGGATCGCGTGGCCGCGCAGTACGGCGTCGACGCCGAAACCGTGGTCGCGATCTGGGGCGTGGAGAGCGACTATGGCCGCATCTCCGGCAAGCGGCCACTGCGCGTGTCGCTGGCGACGCTGGCCTGCAACGGCCGCCGCCAGCCGTTCTTCCGCAGCGAGTTCGTCGCCCTGCTCAAGCTGATGCACGACGGCGATCTGCAGAACCGCGACACCACCGGTTCCTGGGCCGGCGCGTTCGGGCACACGCAGTTCATGCCGAGCACCTATGCGCGCATCGCAGTCGATTTCGACGGCGACGGCCGCCGCGATCTGGTCGACAGCATTCCCGATGCGCTCGCGTCGACGGCGAACTACCTCAAGCGTTCGCGCGGCGGCTGGAAGACGGGCCAGCCCTGGGGTTACGAGATCAAACTGCCAGCCGGGTTCGACACCGCGCCGGCCGGCCGCACGAGCCGCAGGACCGTCGCCGACTGGACCGCGCGCGGCATCGCCCGCGTCGACGGCGGCGCGCTGCCGGCCGGCAACACGCAGGCGGCAATTCTCGTGCCGACCGGCGCCAAGGGCCCGGCCTTCATCGTCTTCAGCAACTACGACGCGATCTACAGCTACAACGCGGCAGAGAGCTACGCACTGGCGATCGCGACGCTGGCCGACCGCCTGCGCGGCGGCAGCGGACTGCGGACGCCGTGGCCGACCGACGATGCGGGCCTGTCGCGTGCGCAACGCCGCGAACTGCAGACGCTGCTGCTCGCGCGCGGCCATGCGATCGGCGAGGTCGACGGGATGATCGGCACCGCGACACGCCGCGCGATCCAGACCGAACAGCGTCGCATCGGTCTGACGCCCGACGACGGTCGCGCCGGCGTGCGCATCCTCGACGCATTGAAGATGGGGCGCTGAGGCTTTGCAGGATGGGTCGAGCGCAGTGAACCCCGTTTTTGCCACGCTGGCGCCGCAATCGCGACGTCGAGTTCTCGACGGCAGCGGATCAACCGAGATCCGCTTGAGCCAGGCGCACTGCATGTTGCCGCGCTGGCCCGTCCCAGGTTCGGCCGCGAACCGTGATGGCTGTCGCGGTCCAGCCGTGTGACCTCGGGTTCGCACCAGATTGCGTGAGAGATCTACACGCCTAGAGTCTGAAGTGACTCGAACCCGACGACGGAGCATCCCATGAGCGATGGCAGCGACGGCGCAGGCGGCGTCGGCAGTGGCAGCGGCAACAGCGGCGCGGATGCGGCCGCCTCGGCCAACGATGCACTCGGCGCGGCGGCGGATGCGCTCGGCGGCGCGGTCGACGCGGCTGTCGATGCGCTGAGTTCGGCAATCGGCAACGCGCTCGGCACCGCGACCGACGCGCTCGGGCTCGACAACGCGCTCGACGGCCTGGCGAATGCGCTGGGCATCGATGCCAGGGATCTGCAGGGCATCGTCGGCGCCGCAGTCGTCGGCATGCTTACCGGCGGCCTGCCGGGCGCGGTCATGGGCGTGGTCAATGGGCTCGTCGGCGGCAGCGTCACCGAGGCGGCGCGTGGGGCGATCGCCGACAATCTGCCGGCCGGGATGCAGCCGCTGGCGAATCTGGCGCTGGATCAGTTCGCCGGTCGCATTCCGGGCGCGAACGTCTCGGTGCAGGATGCGCTCACCGGTCTCGCCAGTGGCGCACTGACCAACGGCCGTGCGCCGGACATGGGCGACATCGGCGCGATCGCACGTTCGCTGACGGATGTGCAGTCGGCTGCGCGCGGGCTGTTCGACGGCGTCACCAGCGGGAATTTCTCGAGCGCCGCCGATGCGGCATCGACGCTCGACCACGCGCTCGGTGGCCAGCTGGGCCAAGCGCGCGAGATCGCCAGCGGTATCGCCGACACGCTGTCGAACGGTGGCGCCGCTTACGCCAACGGCGGCCACAACGATTTCGGCAACGCCGTCGAGCAGCTCGCGGTCGATGTCACCCGACTGGTCGCCAGCCGTCGCTGACGCCTGTTTGCGACACCTGGGGCGATCTGCGATTGTCGAAAATCCAACACGACGGAGACGACACATGCGTAGTACGCGCATCGCCGGTGCGGTTCTGCTGCTCGCAGGCTGCGGTTCCTACGAGTACCGCGACAACAGCGCGGCGGTCGACGGCAATCCCTTGTGCATGAGCCGGCCGAGCCAGCCGGGCGAACCGGTATCCCGCGATTGCGAGCGTGACGCCAGCGGCCGCTGGAGCAGCGAGCGTGATGGCCAGCCGGTGGACTTCAAGCGCACGCGCGACGATCGCTGAGCACGAGCTTCCCGCGGGCGCACGTGCCCGCAACGCAGAACGCCCGGCGCGAAGCCGGGCGTTCTGGTGTCTGCCATGAGTGGAACGGATCAGCCGCAGCGGAAGCCGGTGATCTTGCCGCTCGCGTCGAGATCGATGTTCAGCCGGTCGGGACGGAAATCCATCGTCGCCATGTCGGTCGGGCCCAGCGCGCGGTGCGACTTGGCGCCGGAATCCTGGACCGCCTTGGCGTAGACCGTCTCGCTGCCCTGGCTGCCGATCAGGCTCTGCACGGCTTCGGTATCGCAGGGCGTCTCGCCCGGTGCGTCGGCGGGCGGTGCCGCGGCTTCGGGTGTATCGCCGATCTCCGCTTGCGCAGTCTCGGTTTCGATCGCGCTGCCAGCGCCGGTATCGGCATCGGCCGCGCTCGCGGCGGGCTGTTCTTCTTCGAAGCCTTCTTCAGGCGCGGGCGTGCAGGCCGCCAAGGCCAGCAACGGGACGAGGGCGGCGGCCAGCAGAGACGGCGGCGCAACGCGGAAGCGACGGATCATCGAGTGCTCCTGGAAGGGGGGAACCGGCGGCCACTGTAGCCAATCGGCGGCGCCCTCGGCCACTTGCGGCATCATGGCCGGCACCTCGTTCACGGATTTTCCGATGTCCCGACCGCGTTCTCTGACCGCCCTGGCCTGCGCGCTGCTGCTCGCCGCCTGCACGCCGTCGACACCCGCCGCGCCCGATGCGGACACTGCCAACACAGCGCCTGTGGCCGCCGGCATTCCCGGCGGCGGCATCCAGTCCGACAATCTCGCCCGGCATCTGTCGGTGCTGGCGTCCGACAAGTTCGAAGGCCGCGCGCCGACCACCGAAGGCGAGCGCCTGACGGTCGACTACATCAGTACGCAGTTCGCGGAAGCGGGCCTCGAGCCCGGTGGTGACGATGGCGGTTGGACCCAGGCGGTCACGCTGGAGCGCAGCGTCATCGACGGTCCAGTGGCCACGCAGTTGCATGTCGGCGGCGCCACCCGCGCGCTGGCCAATGGCGACGACATCGCGGTCGAAACCCTGCGCCCGGGCACGGGCGTCGATCTGTCGGGCACGCCGCTGGTGTTCGCCGGTTACGGCATCACTGCGCCGGAACTCGACTGGGACGATTACGCCGGGCTCGATGTCGCCGGCAAGGTCGTCGTCGTGCTGATCAACGATCCGGATTTCGAGGCCGCCGAGCCCGGCCGCTTCGGCGGACGCGCGCTGACCTGGTACGGCCGCTGGACCTACAAGTACGAAGAAGCCGCGAAGCGTGGCGCGGCCGGCGTGCTGATCGTGCACGAGACCGAGCCGGCCTCGTATCCGTGGGCGACGGTGCGCAACGGGCGCGCCGGGCCGCAGTACGACATCGTTCGCGCCGACGCGGAATCCCATCACCTGCCGATGCGCGGCTGGATGCAGCGCGGCGTCGCCGAGCAGCTGTTCAAGGATGCCGGGCTCGATTTCGACGCCGAGAAGCGTCGCGCGCAGCAGCAGGGCTTCAAGGGCGGCGCGCTGGGCGATGCCACGCTGGACATCGCGTTCAAGGTCAAGCGTGACCGCGTGACCAGCCACAACGTCGTGGGCGTGCTACCCGGTGCGTCGCGACCCGACGAGACCGTGATTTTGTCCGGCCATTGGGACAGCTTCGGCGTCGGCGCGCCCGACGACAGCGGCGACGCGATCATCAACGGCGCGGTCGACAACGCCACCGCGATCGCCTCGATGATCGAACTCGCCCGCGTCTTCGCCGCCGGCCCGCGCCCGGCGCGCACGCTGCAGTTCATCGCGCTGACGGCGGAAGAAAACGGCCTGCTCGGCGCGACCTATTACGCGGCCAATCCGCTGCGTCCGCTGGAGACCACGGCGGCTGTGCTCAACATGGAAATGTGGAGCCCGGACGGCGAGACACACGACATCTCGTCTTGGGGCAAGGGCCGCGTGTCGCTGGAACGTGACCTTGTGACGGCCGCCGCGGTCGATGGCCGCGGCTGGTCGCCGGATCCGAATCTCGAAGCCGGCCTGTTCTATCGCGCCGACCATTTCGCGTTCGCCCAGGCCGGCGTGCCGGCGATCACGATCGGCCCCGGCATGGACCAGCTCGACGGCGGCGTCGCTGGCGGCACCGCCGCACGGGCGGATTATTTCGCCAAGCGCTACCACCAGCCGGGCGACGCGTTTGACGACAGCTGGGACATGGCCGGCCCGACCGCCGACACGCGCACGGTCTATCGCCTGGCCGAAGCGCTGGCGAACGGCGAGAGCTGGCCGGCGTGGGACGCAGACAGCGAGTTCAGCGCGCGCCGGGTGACGAGTGATGCGGCGCGGGCGACGCCGGCGCGTTGAAGAACTTGAGCCCTCCCCCGTATGCGGGGGAGGGTTGGGTGGGGGCAGCCCTCGGACAGCGGAAAGAATGATCCGCGCGCCCGCGTCATCCGTAATGCCGAGTGTTCCTGCACTCGGACCCCTCGCCCCCATCCCACCTGTCCGGACCGGCGAAGCACGCCGGGCATTCGATCGATCCGCGCGGCAGTGCCGCGCACACGAATCGCTCTCATCCCCCGTACACGGGGAAGGAGAAAACAACCTCAGCCCGCGACCAGCCGCACCCGCGCGAAATTGCGCTTGCCGACCTGCAGCACGCCTTCGAAGCCGGGTTTGAATTCGAGCGCAGCATCGTCGACCACCGCGCCGTCGACCTTGACCGCACGCTCTTTCAGCTTGCGGCTGGCTTCCGAATTGCTTGGGGTGATACCGGCCGCCGTCAGCAGCGCGCCGATGCGCAGGCCCTCAAGCGGCACGGTCACGTCCTGCAGCGGCAGCAGCGAGACATCACCTTCGCCGGAGATCGCGACCTGCCAGCCGCGGATCGCGAGCTCGGCCGCGTCGGCGTCGTGGAAGCGCGTTGCGAGTTCGCGCGCCAGGCGCAGCTTCACGTCGCGCGGGTTCAGCGTGCCGGCCTCCACCTCCGCCTTCAGCGCCTTGGCCTCGTCGATGCCGATCTCGAAGCTCAGCAGCTCGATCCAGTCCCACATCAGCGCGTCGCCGATCTTCATGGTCTTGTTGACCATGTCGATCGCCGGCTCGGTCACGCCGATGTAGTTGCCGAGCGATTTGCCCATCTTGTTGACGCCGTCGAGCCCGACCAGCAGCGGCATCGTCAGCACGATCTGCGGCGCCTGGCCGTGGCTTTCCTGCAGGCCGCGGCCCATCAGCAGGTTGAACTTCTGGTCGGTGCCGCCGCACTCGACGTCGGCCTGCAGCGCGACGGAGTCGTAGCCCTGCACCAGCGGGTAGAGGAATTCGTGGATCGCGATCGGCTGCTGGCCGGCGTAGCGCTTGGCGAAGTCGTCGCGCTCGAGCATCCGCGCGACCGTGTGCGAGGACGCGAGGCGGATCATGTCGGCCGCGCCCATCTTTCCGAACCACTCGGAGTTGAAGCGAACTTCGGTCTTCGCCTCGTCCAGCACCTTGAACACCTGCGCCTTATAGGTCTCGGCGTTGGCCAGCACGTCCTCGCGCGACAGCGACTTGCGGGTGGCGCTCTTGCCCGAGGGGTCGCCGATCATCCCGGTGAAGTCGCCGATCAAGAAGATCACCTGGTGGCCGAGGTCCTGGAACTGGCGCAGCTTGTTGAGCAGCACCGTGTGGCCCAGATGCAGGTCCGGCGCCGTCGGGTCGAACCCGGCCTTGATCCGCAGCGGGCGACCGAGCTTCAGGCGCGCTTCCAGATCGTCACGCTTGAGGATCTCGTCCGTGCCGCGGGCGATCAGGTCGAGGGGAGCGGTGGCGGGTTGCAGGGACATCGGGACAGGAATCTCTTGGCTGGCTGAAACGTGAATACGGATACGGCAGGTTAAGGCTTCGTTATCCGGTGAACGGAGCAAAAATTCGAGCTTGGTCAAGCATTTGACGCATGGACCTCACGTCTCTATGTTACCCCGCTGACACGCCGTTCACGCCATCCGGACCCGCTCACGATGACGACTCCTGTCCCGCCGCCCCAGGCAGACGCGCACCACCAGCAGGTGCTTCAAGACAACCTGCAGGCCGCAGCCCGGAACCGGGCACAGGAGCAGGCCGCGCGCATGCGTCTGTATCCAGGTCGCTGGACCCGTCGCGACTGGGGCCACGCCAGCCTGTTCGCCACGCTCGGTGTTCTGGTGGTGGCGCTGGTGCCGGGCGTCTCGCAGGCGATGCGCGGCGACGCCGAACCACAGCATCACCTCGTGACGATGTCGCTGGCGCTGCCGCCGTTGACCGCCACCCAGCGGACCGCGCAGCAGACCCACGACAACTGGCAGCTGGTCACCGTCGAACGCGGCCAGACGCTGGGCTCGATCTTCTCCGATCTCGATCTGCCGGCTTCGACGATGCATCGCATCCTCGAGCTGCCCGATGCCAAGGCCAAGCTGACGCGCATGCGGCCGGGCACCGAGCTGGGTTTCGACCTCACCGTCGACGGCACGCTCAACAAGCTCCGCTACGACCGCAGCGACACCGAACGCGTCGAGCTGAGCCTGGCCGGCGATACCGTTCGCGAAGAAGTCGTCGAGCGCCCGGTCGAGATCCGAAACGTCGTCATCAGCGGTGAAGTGGGCCGCTCGCTGTTCCACTCGGCGCGCAAGCTGGGTCTGTCGGGCGCGAACATCAACACGCTGACCGACGAAGTCTTCAAGTACGACATCGACTTCAACACCGATGTCACCCAGACCGACCGGTTCAGTGTCGTCGTCGAGCAGGTCTGGCGCGAAGGCGAACTGATCCGCAGCGGCCCGGTGCAGGCAGCGGTGTTCACCGCGAAGGGCAAGCCCTTCAGCGCGTTCCGCTACGAGCAGGGTGGCAAGGCCGAGTACTACAACGCCGAAGGCCGTCCGCTGAAGAAGAGCTTCATCCGCATGCCGATCCAGTACGCGCGCCTGAGCTCGCGTTTCGGCAACCGCCGTCATCCCGTGCTGGGCACCTCGCGCATGCACAAGGGCGTCGACTACGCCGCGCCGACCGGTACGCCGATCATGGCCGCGGGTGATGCACGCGTGCAGTTCCGCGGCGTGCAGGGCGGGTACGGCAACACGGTGGTGCTCGACCATGGCCGCGGTCACACCACGCTGTACGCGCACATGTCGCGTTTCGGCAACATCCGCCAGGGCCAGCGCGTCGCGCAGGGCACGGTGATCGGCTACGTGGGCACCACCGGTCTGTCGACCGGCCCGCATCTGCATTACGAATTCCGCGTCAACGGTGCGCATCGCAACCCGCTGCAGCACACGATGCCCGAGCCCGATCCGCTCAGCGGCAGCGCACTGGCGCAGTTCCGCCAGCAGACTGGTCCGGCGCTGGCCCGCATCCGCGAAGTCGAGAACGTGATCTACGCGCAGGTGCCGGCCAAGCCGGATCCCGACCGACAGGTCGCGAACGCCACACGGCCCGGCAACGGCCGCGGCTGATTCGCCTGAAACGCCCGGCTCCGGCCGGGCGTTTCGTTTGCACTCTCCTTATCTCCGACGCTGACGCCATGTCCGATCTGTTCCTCGGCCTGATCTCGGGCACCAGCGCCGACGGTATCGACGCGGCCATCGTCCGCTTCGAGGATCGCGCCGACGGCACCCTCGACGCGCAGCTGCGTTTCGGCGCGACCTATCCCTGGGACGCCACGCTGCGTGCGCGTCTGGTCGCGCTGGGCCAGCAGGCCGCAACGCTGACGCTCGATGATGTCGGCGAGCTCGACGTGCTGATCGCCGACGCCTTTGCCGACGCCGCGCTCGCCGCGATGGCCGATGCCGGACTCACCGGAGCCGACATCAGCGCACTGGGCTCGCACGGCCAGACGCTGCGCCATCGCCCCTACGGCCGCGATGGCGACGGCCGTGCGCCGTTCACCCTGCAGCTCGGCGACGGCGCGCGCATTGCCGAACGCACCGGCGTGGCGACGGTCGCCGATTTCCGCCGCCGCGATGTCGCCGCCGGCGGACATGGCGCGCCGTTGCTGCCCGCCCTGCATGCGGCGCTGCTGTCGCGCCCTGGCGAAGACCGCGCGGTGCTCAATCTCGGCGGCATCGCCAATCTGACCCTGCTGCCCGGCGATGGCGGCCCGGTCCGCGGCTTCGACACCGGCCCGGCCAACGGGCTGATGGATGCGTGGTGCCTGCGCCACACGGGCGAGGCCTTCGACCGCGATGGCGCGCTCGCTGCGCGTGGTCGCGTGGACGCTGCGCTTCTCGCGCGGCTGCGGGCCGAGCCTTGGTTCGCCGCGCCGCCGCCCAAGTCCACCGGGCGCGACCAGTTCCATCTCGACTGGGTCGACGCCGCGTTGCAGGGCTTTGAGGCCATCGCCGATATCCAGGCGACGCTGCTCGCGCTCAGCGTGGCAACGATCGTCGATGCGCTGCAGTCCACCCAGCTTGGCACCGCGCGGGTGATCGGCTGCGGCGGCGGCGTGCACAACGGCGCGCTGATGCGCGCGCTGGCCGAGGCGCTACCGGGCGTCGTCGTCGAATCGAGCGCCGCGCACGGGCTCGATCCGGATCATGTCGAAGCGATGGGCTTCGCGTGGCTGGCGCGGCAGACCGTGCTCGGCCGGCCGGGCAATGTGCCGTCGGTCACCGGCGCAAAGGGGCCGCGCGTGCTCGGGGTCGTGCATCCGGCCTGAGTCGCCGGGCGACGCCGGGCGATGGGTTTCGTTGCGCTCGACCCATCCGGAGGCAAGACTGATCTTTGCTCGTCATTCCCGCGAAGGCGGGAATTGTTCTTCAACAGCCGAATGGCTGGTCATCCGTAGACGTTCAAGCCATTGAAATCAAAGTCCGTGGATGAACATCGGAAATCGCTGTTGAAAAGCGCCTCTCGCCTTCGCGGGAATGACGACTTTGTCAGCGTTGCCCCAACCGGGATTCTGGTGGAAGCGCGCGTGCGCGCCACACACAGGCGGATGCCTCAGCTGACCACCGCAGGCTGCGCGGGACCGCGGCCGATCAGGGCGAAGGTGTCGTCGGGGATCTGTTCCAGCGCGCCGATCGCCGCGGCCAGCACGCCGTCCTCGGCCGGATCGAAGGTCGAACGCTCATCGCCGATGCTCACCCGCAGGCCCTGTTCGAGCAGGAAGCGCAGCGTGCGCGCCTGGCCCCAGCCCTGCGTGTCGGCATAGGCGCCGATGCGCTCGAGCAGCGCGGGGTCGAGATCCCTGAGTACGAGTTCGGTCATTCCGTGATGTCTCCGGTGGCGGCCGCATCGTCGTCGTTGAGCCGCACCCGCGGCTTGAGCCAGAAGAAGAGCACAAGTGCGGGCACCGCGACCACGGCGGTGATCACGAAATACGTCGCGTACCCCTCGGTCGCTTCGACGATGCGCCCGGAGAAGAAGCCCAGCACCTTGCCCGGCAGCATGATCAGCGACGAGAACAGCGCGTACTGGGTGGCGGTGTAGCGCATGTTCACCAGCGCCGACAGGTAGGCCACGGCCACGGTGCCGAGGAAGCCCTGGGCGAGGTTCTCGCCGGAGATCACGATGGTCAGGCGGGTCAGATCACCGTCGGCGCCGATGAGCGCGAGATACAGCAGGTTGCTGCAGCCGCCCATCACGATCGCCACGAACAGCGGCCACTGGATGCCCCAGCGCGCGACTGCGATGCCGCCGAGGAACGCGCCGGCGATGCCGATCCAGATGCCGTAGACCTTGGTCACCGCGGCGATCTCGGTCTTGGTGAAGCCCTGGTCCAGATAGAACGGGCCGATGATGCCGCCAATCAGCGCCTGGTCGGAGATCTTCATCGCGAGGATGAAGAGCAGGATGCCGATCGCGACCTTGCCGCCGAAGCGGCGGAAGAAATCGGCGAAGGGTTCCACCACGCCCTCGCGCAGCCCCTGGGCGAAGTTCTGCGCGCGCACGCGCACGATGTCGGGCTCGGCGGCGAACAGGATAGTGATGATCGGCACCAGCATGCAGGCGGCCATGACCCGGTAGACCGCTGGCCAGGCAACGTGGTCGGCCAGCACCAGCGCCAGCGCGCCGGTGACGATCAACGCGATCCGGTAACCCAGCGAATACGTCGCGACCAGCGCGCCCTGCGCGTTCTTCGGCGCGATCTCGACGCGATAGGCATCCACCGCGATGTCGAGCGTGGCGCCGGCGAAGGCAACCAGCAGCGTGATCGCGACGAACAGCGGCAGCGGGCCGGTACCGATGCTCGCCATCGCCAGCAGGCCGACCATCACCGCGGCCATCGCCAGCAGCAGCCAGCCGCGGCGCTGGCCCAGACGACCGAGCAGCGGCAGCCGCCAGCGGTCGACCAGCGGCGCCCAGAGGAATTTGAACGAATACGCCATGCCGGCGCTGGCGATCATCGTGATGTCGCGCAGCTCCAGCCCGCCCTCGCGCAGCCAGTAGGCCAGCGTGCCGGCCACCAGCAGGAACGGCAGGCCCGACGCGAAGCCGAAGAAGAACATCGTCCACGCTGCTGGCTGGGTGAACGCGCGCCAGATCGACGGCTTGCCGGCGGGTGTTGCCGGGGCAGCGGTGCTCACGCGCGGTAGTCCACGACCAGCGGGGCGTGATCGGAGAAGCGCGGCTCGGGATGCACGGCGACCGAACGCACGCGGTCACGCAGCGACGGGGTGATGAACTGGTAGTCGATCCGCCATCCCACATTGTTGGCGCGCGCGGCGCCGCGGTTGCTCCACCAGGTGTACTCAGGCGCATCGGGACGCAGCACGCGCAGCGCATCGAGCCAGCCGGTCGCGGGCGGCTCGACCAGGCCATCGCCACTGGTGTCGCCGATCATCGCGTTGAGCCACGCGCGCTCGGGCGGCGTACAGCCGGAATTCTTCTGATTGCTGGTCCAGTTCTTGATGTCGTGACGCGCGCGCACGATGTTCCAGTCGCCGCACAGGACGTAGTCGCGGCCGCTGGCCAGCCATTCGTCGAGGATGGGCTTGAGCCAGTCCATGACTTCGAACTTGAAGCCCTGGCGCAGATCGCCCGACGAACCCGACGGAATGTAGAACGACACGACACTCAGGTTGCCGAAGCGCGCTTCGATGTAGCGGCCTTCTTCGTCGAACGGCGCCCAGCCGAGCGCGGTGCGGATCTCGTCGGGTTCGCGCCGCGCGTAGATCGCCACGCCGCTGTAGCCCTTCTTGGTCGACGCGTCGCGGAACCAGGCCTTGTAGCCGGCGGGCAGGAAGTCCGCATGCAGGCCCGACTCGCCGGCCAGCTGGTGTTCCTGCGCCTTGGTTTCCTGCATGCACAGCACGTCGGCGTCCTGGGCGACGAACCAGTCGAAGAAGCCCTTTTTCGCGGCGGAGCGCACGCCATTGGCATTGAAGCTGACGATTTTCATGCAGACCGGATCCACGTGTACCGGCGCCAAGCCTAACGGATTCGTGCTGAGCGGCCGGCCTCCGCGGCGCGTATCCTCCGCCGATGTCGTCGAGCCCGCTGCCGTGTGTCGTCATCGCCTCGACCACACAGGCCGAGGCTGCGCGCTGCCTGCTGCTCACCGCGACGCAGACCGTGTACGCCGGCGACATCGTCTTCAATGTCGACAACGCCATGGCCGCGCCGGACAGCGACGCGATGGCGGTGCTGCTGGGTGATGTCGTCATCGGTTTCTATCGCCTCGACTACCCGACCGCGGCCTTCGCGAAGCAGGCCGTCGACCGGCGTCTGGTCACGCTGCGCGCGTTCGCGCTCGGCGCGGCGTGGCAGGGCCGCGGCTTCGGACTGCCGGTACTCGCTGCGTGCTGCGCGGATCTGGCGCTGCGGCATCCCGAACGGGTGACGCTGGCGTTGAACGTGCATGCGGCCAACGTCATCGCCGTGCACCTGTACAAGCGCGCCGGCTTCGTCGACAGCGGCGAGATCGTGCGCGGCGGCCGCGGCGGCCCTCAACACCTGATGTTGCGCGCACTCGGCGTGGGACAATGGGCGCCATGACCGACCATCGCACCCGTTTCCTGCAGCTCGCCCTCGAGGCCGACGCGCTGCGCTTCGGCGAGTTCACGCTGAAGTCCGGCCGCGTCAGTCCGTATTTCTTCAACGCCGGGCGTTTCGATTCCGGTGTCGCCATCGCCACGCTGGCCGGCTGCTATGCCGATGCGCTGGAGGCTGCTGGGGTCGAGTTCGACCTGCTGTTTGGCCCGGCCTACAAGGGCATTCCACTGGCGACGGCGCTGGCCTGCGAATACGCGCGCCGCGGCCGCGATCTGCCGGTCGCGTTCAACCGCAAGGAAGCCAAGGCGCATGGCGAGGGCGGCCTGCTGATCGGCGCGCCGCTGGCCGGGCGCCGGGTGCTGATCGTCGACGACGTGATCACCGCCGGCACCGCGATCCGCGAAGCGCTGGGCCAGATCGCCGAGGGCGGCGGCACGGTGGCCGGCATCGTCATCGCCCTCGATCGTCAGGAACGCGTCGCCGAAGACAGCCCGGAGTCCGCCGCGCAGCGCGTCGCGCGCGAGCAGGACGTGCCGGTGGTGGCCATCGCCGGGCTGTCCGATCTGCTTGCATTTGTCGGACAGAGCGCGACACTGGCGGCAGAACGCGAACGCCTGCTCGCCTACCGGGCACGACATGGCAGCGACACCACACGCTGATTCAACGCTTGGGGCCGTCAGGGGGACGGACGACATGCACCTTTCGATCCGACTGATGGGCGGCCTGCTGCTGGCCTGCCTCGCCACCGGCGCCTTGGCGCAAAAGCCGACCACCGACCGCAAGGTCTATTGCTGGAACGAAGGCGGCCGCCGCGTGTGCGGCGATGCACTGCCGGCGTCGGCGGTGGACGCCGAACGCACCGAGATCAGCGCCCGCAGCGGCATGGCCACCGCGCACGTGAGCCGCGCACTGACCGCCGAGGAACGCAGCGCCGCCGCTGCGGCCGCGCAGCAGGCCAAGCTCGACGCCGAAGCCGCGGCCCTGCGCCAGCGCCAGGAACTGGCGATGGTCGAGTCCTACGCGACCGAAGCCGACCTGCGCCGCGCTTACGGCGAGCGCATCGTGCTGGTCGACGAAGCGCTCAAGACCTCGCGCATGGGCGTCGACAATCTGCGCAACAGCCTGCTGTCGCTGCTGCGTCAGGCCGGCGAGCGCGAACTGGCCGGCCAGGCCGTCGCCAAACCGCTGACCGACAGCATCCGCAGCCAGCACACCGATCTGCAGCGCCAGCTGGCGATCCTCGACCAGCAGCTGGTCGAACAGTCCGCGCTGGGCGGTGATCTGCAGGCGGCGCTGACCCGCTATCGCGAACTCAAGCAGTCCGCGGCCACCGCGCGCGACTGACCGCGGATCCCGCGCGGGTTCGCGCGGGCGTCGACGACCGGTATCCTCGCGGGCTTGCCCCCGCTTCGCATGAACGCCGTGTCCGATCCGATTTCCGCACTCCTCCTCGGCATCATCGAGGGGCTCACCGAATTCCTGCCCGTTTCCAGCACCGGCCATCTACTGATCGCCCAGCACTGGCTCGGCGCGCGCTCGGACTTCTTCAACATCGTCATCCAGGCCGGCGCGATCCTCGCGACGCTGCTGGTGTTCCGCCAGCGCATCTGGCAACTGACGACGGGTCTGCGCGAGCGCGAGCACCGCGACTACTCGGCGAAGCTGTTCGTCGCCTTCGCAGTCACCGCGCTGGTCGGCCTGCCGGTGCGCATGGCCGGCTGGGAACTGCCGGAGACCGTCACGCCGGTCGCCTGGGCGCTGATCATCGGCGGCATCTGGATGCTGGTGGCCGAGTACTTCGCCGAGAAGCGCGGCGACAACACGCATGTGACGTGGACGGTGGCGGTCGCGGTCGGTCTGGCGCAGGTCGTCGCCGGCGTGTTTCCCGGCACCTCGCGTTCGGCGACGACGATCTTCCTCGCGATGCTGCTGGGCCTGAGCCGGCGTTCGGCCGCGGCCGAATTCGCATTCCTCGTCGGCATCCCGACGATGTTCGCCGCCAGCGCCTACGCGTTCCTGGAGTTGTGGTTCGACCAGGGCCTGGGCGAGGAAGCCTGGGGCGATGTCGCGATCGCATTCGTCGCGGCGATGGTCACCGGTTTCATCGTCGTGAAGTGGCTGCTCGGCTACATCAAGCGCCACCGCTTCACGGGCTTTGCGATCTATCGCATCGCGCTGGGTGCGGGTCTGCTGTTGCTGATGCCGTCCGGCTTCTGAACCTGTCCAGTGGCCTGCTGCGCTTGCCAGTAGGCGCGCGTGCGGTGGTCGAAAGAACTGCCTTTAGGCGGTTCTAGACAGCAGTTTCTGCTGGTCCGAAGGGTGGCCGCCAACGGCGGCCACAAATGGTCACTTACCACACGTACGCTGCGCTTCCTGCGCTTCCTGCGCTCCGCCACACACCATCTGGCTGCGCTCGCGACGGCCCTTGAACAGGTGACGCGCAGAGCGTTTACGGCAACCGGAAGAACGCCGCGGCTGTCGCCGTCGTCGCTTCGGCGGTGACCGCGACCGCCTCGCCACGATCGCGGGCGAGTTCCTCGACGATGTGCGGCAGGAACGCCGGCTCATTGCGGCGGTCCTTGGGCAGCGGCTTGAGCGTGCGCGGCAGCAGATACGGCGCATCGGTCTCGATCATCAGCCGGTTCGCCGGAATATTGGGCACCAGTTCGCGCAGATGCTGGCCGCGGCGTTCGTCGCACAGCCAGCCGGTGATGCCGATGTGCCAGTCGCGATCAAGGCATTCGAACAGCTCGCGCTTGCCGGCGGTGAAGCAGTGCACGACCGCCGGGCCGATCTGCCCTTCGAACTCGCGCATGATCGCGACGAAGTCATCGTGCGCATCGCGCTGGTGCAGGAACAGCGGCTTGCCGGTATCGACCGCGATCTGCAGCTGCCGCTCGAACGCTTTGCGCTGGGCGGGGCGCGGCGAGAAATCGCGGAAGTAATCCAGCCCGCACTCGCCGACCGCAACGACTTCCGGATGCGCCAGCAGCGCGCGCATTTCGGCATCGCATTCCGCGGTGTATTCGACCGCGTGATGCGGATGCACGCCTGCGGTCGCGTACAGGAAATCGGGATACGCCTGCGCGAGTTCGAGCGCTTTGGGCGAATGCTCGCGGCTCGCACCGGTGATCACCATGCGCGTCACGCCCGCCTCGCGCGCGCGTTGCAGCACCGCATCGCGATCGTGATCGAAGCTGTCGTGGGTGAGGTTGGCGCCGATGTCGATCAGCTGCATGGCGGAATGTGGGCAACGTGGGGGCGTGCATTGTAGACGGCGGGCCTATTGCAGCTTTAAAGCCCTCCCCCGTAGACGGGGGAGGGCTGGGTGGGGGCGATCTGTCAGTGCCCGGGCAGCCGGAGCCATGCGTCTTCGTATGCCCCGGGACCAAAGACACTGTGCTCTGATCCTTTCCCCCCACCCAACCCTCCACCCGTAAAGGGCGCAATGCCCCGCGCGCGCGGGAGGGCTTCAAGCGCTACGCGTCCGCACCCTCAGTTCAACAACTGGCAACTCGCCGGCGCCGTGCTCTCGAACAGCGCGCGCGTGGCCCATTGCGGCTGGTCGATGAAGGGATTGCGGTTGCCCTGGAAGCTGTAGACCACTTCGTTGCGTTCACGCTCGCGGGCATCCGGCGGGTCGGACTGGTGCCAGGCCAGCAGCGTCGACAGCAGACCCATGTACGCCGGCGATGCCGACGTCGACACGATGCGGCCGCGATCGTCGGTCAGTTCGAGGTCGGGTTCGCCTTGACCCGTCGTCGGGTGCGCGCCGCCTTCGTAGCGGATCGCCATGTACAGCACCGCGCGTGCGATATCGCCCTTGCGATGGCCCCAGACCTGGAAGCCGCTGGCGTTGGTCCAGTTGGAGTTGCCGGGGAACAGCCCGGTGCCGCCGCCCACGCTTTGGTTCGCTTCGGTCGCGCGCTCGCTGCAGTTGGCCGAAGCCGTGCAGTCGGCCAGCGGTTTGTTGCCGCGCGCCGAGTTGTGGTCGGTGTCACTGAGATAGAGCATGTGCGCATCGGTGTGCGGCGCGTTCGGCAGACCCTTATCGCCGCTGGTCGACGGGAAGCCGAGCGACTTGGGCCAGGTGTGCTCACGGTTGTAGGTCAGCCCACTGCCGGTGCCTGCGCGGCCGCTGCCCTTGGTGTAGCTGCGGTTGCGGTAGACGTCGAGGATCCTGCCGCTGTCGCCCGGATCCTCGTCGGCGATCTCGAGGATCGTCCAGGTGTTCGTCGTGCCGCCGCTGTAGGGATACGACGTGTGGCCGCGGATCGTCGCGTGCAGCGAGCAGCGCAGCTGACCGGGGCTGCTGGTGTTGACGCGTGCGTAGTAGTCGCCGCTGTCGCCACCGCTGCTGGCGACGTCGAACGCAAGCGTGGTGTCGGCGGCCGGCGACAGGCCGGCGGCATCCGTCACACGCGCGGCACGGATCGTCAGTGTGCAGGCCTCCCCGCCATACAGCGCGGTGCCGGTGCCGATCGCGATGGTGCTGCCGGCATTCGGGTGTGACAGCGTCACCGCGCCCGAGGTCGCGCACTGCAGCGCGAACGCGCCGCTGGCGAGCGTGACCGGCTCGCTGAATGACACCGACAGGTCTCCGGCGGCGGGGAAATCGGATGCGCCGCCGACGGGCGTGGTCGCGGTGATCGACGGCGGCGTGGTGTCGCCGCCACCGCCACTGCCGCCGAAGGTCTGGCCGGTGTTGCACGCACCGAAGGTCTGCGTCGACGACGGCACCCAGGCGAAGTCGGCGGCCGTGCTGCCGTTGCCGGTCAGTTGCAGCGAGGTGCCGACCGGCGCGGTCGCACTCTCCGACACCGGCAGATTCTGGCTGGTCAGTCCGGCGGCGGGGCCGTTGCTGGCGACGATCGTGCCTTCGTAGCTGATGAACTGCACGACGTTCCCGGCGCCGTCGACCAGCGCGATGCCGTCGTTCGGCCCGTTCTGCAGACCATCGCGCGGCCAAGTGACGGTGGCGATGCCGACGCTCGCGCCGCAGCTGCGCGTCAGCGCGGCCGGCACCGCGGCGTTGCCGTAGGTCGTCGCCGCATTCGGCGCGTTGCTGCCGTTGTAGAGCCACACGCGATAGCCGGACAGGTTTTCGCCTGCGGTCGCGACGATCTCCACCGCTTCGCCGACATCCGCGCCCGCGTTGTCGTAATGCAGCTCGTTGATGAAGACCTCGGCGAACGCGGCGGGCGCGGTCGCGGACAGGCCGCAGAGCAGCAGGACGTGCGGAAGACGACGAAGGCGAGCGCGCATGGCGGATCCGGTGACGGTGCAGCGGCCGAATCTAGTCGCCTGCGATGACCACCGATACCGGGGCAAACCCTTGCATGCGCGCATCGACGCCGATGCGTGACGTCGTTAGCCTGTGCGCCGTGACGCACGCCGCCTCTCCCGTCTTCCCCATCACGTCGTTGTTGCCGGAGATCGTCTCCAGCCTCGCCGCGCATCCGCGCCTGGTGCTCGAAGCGCCGCCGGGTGCGGGCAAGACCACGCAGGTGCCGCTGGCGCTACGCGACGCGGCGTGGCTGGGCGACCGGAAGATCGTGATGCTGGAACCGCGACGGGTCGCGGCGCGTTCGGCGGCAACGTTCATGGCGCGCCAGCTCGGCGAAGACGTCGGCGGCCTCGTCGGCTATCGCATCCGGTTTGAGCAGCGCATCAGCGCGCGCACGCGGATCGAGGTGGTCACCGAAGGCATCCTGACGCGGATGCTGCAGGACGATCCGGAACTCGGCGATGTCGGTGCGCTGCTGTTCGACGAGTTCCACGAACGCCATCTCGCCGGCGATCTCGGCCTCGCACTCGCGCGCGACGTGCAGGCCGGCCTGCGCGAAGACCTGCGCCTGGTGGTGATGTCGGCCACGCTCGACGGCGCGCGCATCGCGACGTGGCTCGATGCGCCGCGGCTCTCGAGCGCGGGCCGCAGCTTTCCGGTCGACGTGTCGCATGCACCGCCGAAACGCGACGAGGCACTCGAACACCAGGTGCGTCGCGTGCTCGTCGACGCGCTGGCGTCGCAGCCCGGCGATGCGCTGGTGTTCCTGCCCGGCCAGCGCGAGATCGCACGCTGTCGTGCGCAACTCGAAGCCGCGTTGCCCGGCGACGTCGAATTGCTGGTGCTGCACGGCGAGCTACCGGTCGACGCGCAGACGCACGTGCTGCAGCCCGCCACCGATGGCCGGCGCCGCGTGGTGCTGGCGACCAACGTCGCCGAGAGCAGCGTGACGCTGCCGGGTGTGCGCATCGTCGTCGACAGCGGTCAGGCGCGCGAGCCGCGCTTCGATCCCAACAGTGGCTTCTCGCGTCTGGAAATCGTCGCGATCTCGCAGGCGTCGGCCGACCAGCGCGCCGGCCGCGCGGGACGTGTCGCGTCAGGCGTGGCGCTGCGCCTGTGGCCGGAATCGCAGCGTCTCGAACCGCAGCGGCGGCCGGAAATCGCACAGGTCGATCTCGCCGCACTCGCGCTCGAACTCGCTGCCTGGGGCGATCCATCACTCGCGTTTCCGGATCCGCCGCCCGCGGGCGCGATGGGCGCCGCGCACGATCTGCTGCAACGCCTCGATGCGCTGGACACACGCGGTGCGATTACGCAGACCGGGCGCCGCATGCTCGCGCTCGGCACGCATCCCCGGCTCGCGGCGATGCTGCTGGCCGGCGCGGATGCCGGCGAACGCGCACTGGCTTGTGACCTGTGCGCATTGCTGGAAGCACGCGATCCGCTGCGGCCATTGCCGGGCACGCCGCGGTCGGATGGCGTGGCCGCGCGCTGGCAGGCGCTGGCCGCTTTCCGCAGTGGACGCACGCCCGCCGATGCGCAACGCGGCGCACTCGCCGCGATCGATGCGGCCGCCAAACAATGGCGCCGACGCCTGAAGCGCGATGCCGCGCCGCCGTCATCTGCACCCGCGCATCTGCTCGGCGATCTGCTCGGCCATGCATTTCCCGATCGCATCGGCTATCGCCACGCGCGCGACGATGCGCGATACACGCTCAGCAACGGCCGCATGGCGCGACTGTTCGACGACAGCACGCTGCGCGGCGAACAGTGGATCGTCGCCAGCGAACTGCGCCACGAAACGAAGGACGCGCTATTGCTGCGCGGCGCGCCGGTTGACGAGGCGCGGCTGCGCCAACAGTGGCCAGAGCGCTTCACCGATGCCGACGAGACGCGCTGGGATGCCGAGCGTCGCGCGCTGGTCGGCGAGCGGGTGCGCCGCTTCGACGGCATCGTGCTCGATGCGCGCGCCAATGGCCGCGTGGATCCGGCCCAGGCGGCGCAGGCACTGAGCGATGCGGTCGGCGCGCTCGGCCTCGACGTGCTGCCGTGGCGCGACGGTCTGCGGCAATGGCAGGCGCGTGTGCAGGCGGTGCGTGCGTGGATGCCCGAACTCGCATTGCCGGATCTCTCGGACGCGGCGCTGCTGGCGACACGCGACGCGTGGCTGCGGCCCGCGTTGGCCGACATCACCCGCCTCGATGCGCTCGGCGCCGACGCGCTGGCCGATGCGCTGCAGCACCAGTTGGACTGGTCGTTGCGCCAGCAGCTCGATCGCATGGCCCCGGTGCGGATCACAGTGCCGTCGGGCATGGCGCGCGCGATCGACTACGCGATCGAGGCCGACGGCACGCCCGCGCCACCGGTGCTCGCGGTCAAGCTGCAGGAACTGTTCGGTCTGGCGAAAACGCCGACCGTCGCTGATGGCCGCGTGCCGCTGACGGTCCATCTGCTGTCGCCCGCCGGGCGCCCGCTGCAGGTCACGCGCGATCTCGCCGGTTTCTGGGAGCGCACGTATCCCGAAGTGCGCAAGGAAATGAAAGGGCGATATCCGAAACATCCGTGGCCGGAAGATCCTTGGAACGCACCTGCAACGCATCGCGCGAAGCCGCGCGGCACTTGAAGCCTGGCATCTCCGTTTACCGAACGTCAGCCCAACGACCGCAACCGCGATCCGAAGCGCTCACGCCAGTTCGACAGCCGGTAACGAAGACTCCTCCATCCCACATCGGACATCCGAGGTCATTCCATGAGCAAGTTCGAAGCGTTGTCCGACAAGGCACTGTCGCTGGTAGGCCAGGCAGGCGACAGCCTGCGTCATGCGATTCCCGATTCCGCCGAGAAGTGGCTGCAGACGGGCGTCGCGCTCGGCGCAGCACGTACCGGCACCAAGCTGGCCGGCGGTTTTCTGCGTCGCAACCCGGCGATTCTCGCCGCGTCGGTGATCGGCGCAGGTCTGGTCTGGGTCGCGGCCCGCCAGTACAAGAAGCGCAAGGAAGGTGGCGCTGTCGAAGGCAGCTCGCGCCGTATCGAGCCGACCCGTGCACCGGCGCGCAAGCGCACGACCGCGCGTCGCGGCGCGGCGGCGGCGAGCAGCAACGACTGAGTCAACGCGATCACTCGCGCGCTGGCCATGCGGCCAGGCGCAGGTCGACCGGACGCGGGCCTCAGGCCCGCGTTTTTTATGTGTGTACGTCCTGCGGATCGTCGTTCGCGGCGGGACGTTCGGCGTCGGCGGCTATCTGCGGTAGCTCGATGACGAAGCGCGCGCCGCCGCCTTCGCGGTCCTCGTACCAGAGTTGGCCACCGAGATCGACGATGATCTGCTTGGCCAGCGACAGGCCCAGCCCGTTCGAACGGCCGTCGTCCTTGCCGGCGTGCGCCAGGCGCTGGAACGGACGGAACAGCGCGTGCTGCTGGTCGCGGGCGATGCCGGGGCCGCGGTCTTCGACCAGCAACTGCCAGAAGCCCACGCCGCCACTGCGCAGCGAAATGTCGACGTTGCTGTCGGGCGCGTACTTGATCGCGTTGGTGATCAGGTTCTCGGCGACCTGGCGCAGCACCAGTCCGTCGATCGCGACCATCGGCGCCGCATCGGGCGCGCGCGTCTGCAGCAGCACGCCGCGATCCTCGAACTGCATGCCGTAGCGCGCAGTAATCCAGTCCAGCACATCCCGCAGACCGGTCGCCTGCGCAGCCTCGGCGGCCTTGCGCGACGTGTCCTGGGTCTCGAGGTAGCGGCGGATGTAGCCGAGCGCGTCTTCGGCGCTCTCGTGGATCATCTTGTGATAGCGCGGAATACGCTCGGGCTTGGTCTCGTTCTTGACCAGCATGTCGCTGGCGAACCAGATGCTCGACAGCGGATTCTTCAGATCATGCGCGACCAGGTTCACCAGTTCCTGGCGCTCGCGCGCGATGCGCTCGAGACGGTCGCGGGTCTGCTTGAGACCGACGTGCGCATTGACACGCGCGAGCAACTCCTCGGGCATGAAGGGCTTGGTGACGTAATCGACCGCGCCGGCATCGAACGCGCGCAGCAGCAGTTCGCGGTCCTGGGCGACAGTGAGGAACACCACCGGCAGGCGCAGCAGATCCGGGTTCTGCTTGATCTCGGCCAGCAGCGCGAAGCCGTCCATGTTCGGCATCAGCATGTCGAGCAGCAGCAGGTCGGGCTGGCGCGCCTCGAGCATCGCCAACGCTTCGGCGCCGTCGGGCGCCGTCTGCACTTCGTAGCCGTGACGGCTCAGCAGCGAACTGACGACGCGCAGGTTCGCAGGCTGGTCATCGACGACGAGGATGCGACCGCTGGCGTTGGCAGAGTTCGGCATTGGCTTCCGGGCTGACCCCGAACGGGGAATGGGCGACGCGTGACAGATGCGTGCTGTCCGCCGGCCACGTTACCAGAAACCCGGTTGAATGCGGGTGCTGAGCGGTCGGCCGCAGATCACAGCACCCGCCACGCGCCGGGTGCGAGCGCGTCCAGCGACCAGTCGCCGATCGCCACCCGCACCAGCCGCAGCGTCGGCAGGCCCACCGCAGCGGTCATGCGCCGCACTTGCCGGTTGCGGCCCTCGCGGATGGTCAGTTCCAGCCAGGCATCAGGCACGGTTTTGCGGAAGCGCACAGGCGGATCGCGTGGCCACAGCGCGGGCGGCGGGTCGAGCATCGTTGCCTGCGCCGGACGGGTGGGTCCGTCGTTGAGCGTCACCCCATCGCGCAGTGCCTGCAGCTGCTCGAGCGACGGCGCACCTTCCACCTGCACCCGATAGGTCTTGGGCAGCTTGTGGCGCGGATCGGTGATGCGGTTGGCGAGCGGGCCGTCATCGGTCAGCAGCAACAGGCCTTCGCTGTCGTGGTCGAGACGGCCGGCGGCGTAGACACCCGCCGGCAGGCCGAAGCCCGCCAGCGTGGGCCGCGGCGGCGTGCTGCGATCGGTGAACTGGCACAGCACCCCGTAGGGCTTGTTGAAGGCGACGAGCATGGAACCGGACTGCGTGGACGTGGGCGGACGTGGCGCGCGTGCAGCGACGGGACCCGCAGGGTCCCGTCGACATCACCTCACGGCTTCACGAACCGCAACGTCATCCGGTCGCTCTCGCCGATCGCGGCGTACTTCGCCGCGTCCGCAGGAGCGTGCCGGTTGGCCGGCGGCAGCATCCACACGCCATCGGCATGGTCGCGGGTGTCCTTCGGATTCGCATTGACCTCGCTGCTGCCGTCGACGCGGAAACCCGCGGCCTGGGCGAGTGCGATGACCTGCGCGGTGCCGACATAGCCGCTGCGGTCGTCGGCCGGCACGTCGGCCTTCGCACGATGTTCGACCACGCCCAGCACGCCGCCCGGGCGCAACACGTCGTAGAAGCCCTTGAACATGCCTTCGGCCTGACCGGACGAACGCCAGTTGTGCACGTTGCGGAACGTCAGCACGACATCGGCGGAGTTCGACGGGCCGAAGCGCGGTGCCTTCGGGTCGTAGCTCACCATGCGCGCGCGGTCGAACTGCGCGGGCGCACCGTCGAAGCGGGCCTGCAGGCCGTCGCGCTGGCTGGTCTGGTAATCGCGGCCACGACCCTCGGCGGCGCTCGCCGGGTCGACCATTGCGGCGATGTAGCGACCGTTGTCGCGCAGATATGGCGCCAGCACTTCGGCGTACCACGCGCCGCTGCCGGGGGTGATCTCGATGACGGTCTGCTCCGGACGCACGCCGAAGAACGCCAGCGTCTCGCGCGGATGACGGTACTGGTCACGCGCACGGTTCTCGGCGCTGCGCCAGTCACCGGCGAGAGCGCTGTCGAGGCGGGCGACATTGCTGGAATCGAGGTCGGCGGCCGAATCGGCAGGCACCTGCGGCGCGCTGGCGCAACCGGCGAGGGCGATCAGGGCGACGGCGCAGAACGACAAGCTGCGTTGCATGGGCGGAACTCCGGACGCGGACGTGGCGCAAAGGGTGCCACAAGCCGCGTGGGGAACGTCGCCGCCCGTCGCACAGGCCGCAACGACGCCATGCCGGAACACTGCTTTGCGCGATCCACGGTGTCGGGCGCGCGTGGTGCCTGCCTATGCTGTGGCCATTCTTTTGCAGGCAGGAGCGGCACATGTCGGAACGCGAACTCGGACGCTCGGGCCTCAAGGTCTCGCCACTGGCGTTCGGCGGTAACGTATTCGGCTGGAGCGCCGACGAGGCGACGACGCACGCGCTGCTCGACGAATGCGTCGCACTGGGTCTCAATCTGGTCGACACCGCCGACGCGTACTCGGCCTGGGTCGACGGCAACCAGGGCGGTGAGTCGGAAACGCTGATCGGTCGCTGGCTGCAGAAGCGCGGCAAGCGCGACCGCGTGGTGATCGCCACCAAGGTCGCCAAGTGGCCGCAACGCAAGGGCCTGTCGCCGGCCAATATCCAGGCCGCGTGCGAGGACTCGCTGCGTCGCCTGCAGACCGATGTCATCGATCTCTATCAGGCGCACGAAGACGACCCGTCGGTGCCGCTGGAAGACACGCTCGGCGCGTTCTCGCGCCTGATCGAACAGGGCAAGGTGCGCGCGATCGGCGCGTCGAACTACACCGCGCCGCGGTTGGCCGAAGCGCTCGATGTCGCCAAGCGCCACAGCCTGCCGCGTTACGAAACGCTGCAGCCCGAATACAACCTCGTCGACCGCGCCGGTTACGAGGCCGCGCTGGAACCGCTGGTGCGCGAGCACGGGCTCGGCGTGATCGGTTACTACTCGCTGGCGAGCGGCTTTCTCAGCGGCAAGTACCGCACCGAGGCCGATGCGGCGAAGAGCAGCGCGCGCGGCGCGCAGGTCGTGAAGCGGTACCTCAATGCGCGCGGCAAGCGCGTGCTCGCCGCACTCGACGATGCCGCGTGCCGGCATGCGGCGACCGTGGCCCAGGTGGCGCTGGCGTGGCTGATCGCGCGGCCGGGCGTAACCGCACCAATCGTCAGCGCGACCAGCATCGGTCAACTTCGCGAGCTGGCCGCGGCGCGCACGCTGTTGCTGACGAAGTCCGACATCGCCGCGCTCGACGGCGCCAGCGCCGGATAAGCGACGCACGCGGGTTCGCCGCACGGTGGCGCGCATCCGCACCGAGCCGCTGCGGGTGGCGTGCCGGGTGTGCGCCGCGTCTGTACCGCGCGACGCGAGAATCGCGCACGACGCGTCGCTGCAAGACGTGATCGCGTCCCCGTGTCGAACACGCCAGCAGCAGTTGGCGCCGCGTTTGACGGCGCCGCACAGCCGCGTGCGCTATGAAGGGAGTCCAATCGAACAGGCCGACCCGATGAGCGACTCCACCGCCACCCGCATCGTCCTCGCCGCGCGCCCGACCGGCGCGCCGACTCCGGACGATTTCCGGGTCGAAACCTTCCAGGTGCCTGCGCCGCGCAACGGCCAGGTGCTGCTGCGCAACCGCTGGCTGTCGCTCGATCCCTACATGCGCGGCCGCATGAACGCCGGTCGCTCCTACGCCGCGCCGGTCGAGATCGGCGAGGTCATGGACGGCGGCACGATCTCGGAAGTCATGCAGTCGCTGCATCCGGCCTGGTCGCCGGGCGATCTGGTGCTGGCGCATGCCGGCTGGCAGACGCACGCGGTCGTCGACGGTGAAAGCCTGCGCCGCAAACTCGACCCCGCCGGCCTGCCGGTGCAGACCGCACTCGGCGTCCACGGCATGCCCGGCTTCACCGCCTACGCGGGCCTGCACGAGATCGGCAAACCGCAGCACGGCGAAACCGTGGTCGTCGCGGCGGCCAGCGGCCCCGTCGGCGCGACCGTCGGCCAGATCGCGAAACTCCACGGCGCACGCGCCGTCGGCATCGCCGGTGGCCCGGACAAGGTGGCGCACGTCCGCGACGACCTCGGCTTCGACATCGCCCTCGACCACCGCGCCGACGACTTCGCCGAACAGCTCGCGGCCGCATGTCCGGACGGCATCGACGTCTACTTCGAGAACGTCGGCGGCAAGGTGTTCGACGCCGTGCTGCCGCTGCTCAACGACTTTGCCCGCATTCCGGTGTGCGGCCTCGTCGCCCACTACAACGACACCGCCCCGCCGTCCGGCCCCGATCGCGTGCCGCAACTGATGGGCGCGATCCTGAGCCGCCATCTGACCGTGCGCGGTTTCATCCAGCGCGACTTCATCGCGCTCTATCCCGAGTTCGTGCGCGAGATGGGGCAGTGGTTGCGCGATGGGCGCGTGCGGTATCGGGAGGATGTCGTGGCGGGGCTGGAGAACGCGCCGGAGGCGTTCATCGGGATGTTGGCGGGGCAGAATTTCGGGAAGTTGCTGGTCAAGCTCAGCCCGTAAAGTTTTTCCTGTCGAGCGCGCCGGGCACTTCGCCCTGCTTTGCGCTTCCGCTCTCTGTGTCCCGCGTTTGATCTTCGAAACGCAGTCCTCCATGTGCGCTGACCCGTAGGGCGCCGCACATGGATGTGCGGCGTTTTTCGACCGAGCCAGGATGGCGAGTCGAAAAATCCCGGAACAAATGACACGCCGGGTGAGCTCCGTCGGGGCTGGCCCTTTTCTTTGGTTCCGTTTCTTTTGGGCCAGCAAAAGAAATGAACCCGCTCGCCGCAAG
>NZ_CEEDOV010000009.1:0-65680 GCF_979256585.1 Luteimonas sp. AC640a
TATGTCCTGTCGAAGGACGAAGGCGGCCGTCACACGCCGTTCTTCAAGGGCTACCGTCCGCAGTTCTACTTCCGCACCACCGACATCACGGGTGCGTGTGAACTGCCGGAAGGCACCGAGATGGTGATGCCGGGCGACAACGTGAAGATGGTGGTCACGCTGATCAACCCGGTGGCGATGGACGAAGGTCTGCGCTTCGCGATTCGCGAAGGCGGCCGTACCGTCGGCGCCGGCGTGGTGGCCAAGATCATCAAGTGACGTATTGGCCCGAGCGCGCCTAGCGCGCTCGGCTGCCAGCACGTCATCCCCGCGAAAGCGGGGATCCAGCGACTTCCGGGCAGTCACGCGGATGTCGACGAAAGAAGTCTCTGGATCTCCGCTTTTTCGGCAATGGCGATCGAAAAACGGACCGGCCCAGTTGGTCCGTCCGGTCTTCGAAGAGCAGGGCTTGCGCCCACCCGTCCAGACCCGCTATGATGCAAGACCATCGCGGGCAGGCCTTTATTGGATGTCCGCGAAATCGCGAAATGAGGTGCAGGATGCCCTCGTCTTCGCCAGACACGGAAATGTCGCGAGGCTGTGCTCCACCCGTTCCGGAAATGTCCGGAGCACGAAGGGATGGAGCGGATCACCGCGTCTGAATTTCTGATGTCTGGGCGGATCGGGAAACCGGTCTGCCTTTTGTGTTTGCACGGAACGGTCCCGAAGCGCGGGTGAATGCTTCGGATAGCCACGAATCAATGGGGTTCTGCGCACCCAGCCGCAGGCCCGTCGCTCTTTCAACCAAGGATATTTCCGTCATGACGGACCAAAAAATCCGGATCCGCCTCAAGGCATTCGATCACCGTCTGATCGATCGCTCTGCAAGCGAGATCGTCGAGACCGCAAAGCGTACCGGTGCACAGGTGCGCGGCCCGATCCCGCTGCCGACCAAGATCGAGCGTTACACCATCCTGACGTCGCCGCACGTCGACAAGGATGCGCGTGACCAGTACGAGACCCGCACGCACAAGCGTGTGCTGGATATCGTCGACCCGAATGACAAGACCGTTGATGCGCTGATGAAGCTTGAGCTCGCAGCCGGCGTCGACGTCCAGATCAAGCTGACCTGAGGACCGCACCATGACCGCGAAGATTCATTCGTTGGGCATCGTCGGCCGTAAGGCCGGCATGAGCCGAGTGTTCACCGAAGACGGCAAGTCCGTGCCGGTGACGCTGATCGAGGCAACCCCGAACCGCATTACCCAGATCAAGACCGTCGAGACCGACGGTTACAGCGCCGTGCAGATCACCGCAGGCGTCAAGCGCGCATCGCTGCTCAACAAGCCGGAAACCGGTCACCTCGCCAAGGCGAAGGTCGAAGCCGGCCGCGGCCTGTGGGAGCTCCGCGTGGCCGACGACAAGATCACCGACTTCATCGTCGGTGGCGAGATCAAGGCCGACATCTTCGAAGTGGGCCAGATCGTCGACGTCCAGGGCGTCACGAAGGGCAAGGGCTTCCAGGGCACGATCAAGCGCTGGAACTTCAAGATGGGCGACGCGACGCACGGTAACTCGCTGTCGCACCGCCAGCCGGGTTCGCTCGGTCAGCGCCAGACGCCGGGCCGCGTGTTCCCGGGCAAGAAGATGTCCGGTCACATGGGTGCCGACGTGCAGACCACGCAGCGCCTGCAGATCGTGCAGGTCGACGCCGAGCGCGGCCTGATCGCCGTCAAGGGCGCCGTACCTGGCGCGCCGGGCGGTGACGTGATCGTGCGTCCGTCGAGCAAGGCATAAGGAGTAGCACGATGGAACTCGCAATCAACAACAGCAGCACGAAGCTGTCGGTCTCCGACGAAGTCTTCGGCCGCGATTTCAGCGAAAACCTGGTCCACCAGGTCGTCGTTGCCTATCGCAACGCCGGTCGCGCTGGCACCAAAGCGCAGAAGACGCGCTCTGAAGTCAACGGCACGACCAAGAAGTCGAAGAAGCAGAAGGGCGGCGGCGCGCGTCACGGCGCGCTGACGGCTCCGATCTTCGTCGGCGGTGGCGTGACGTTCGCGGCCAAGCCGCGCAGCTTCGAGCAGAAGGTCAACCGCAAGATGTACCGCGCGGCGATGTCGGCGATCCTGTCCGAACTCAACCGCCAGGGCCGTCTGACCGTCGTCGAGACGTTCGACCTCTCCGAGACCAAGACCAGCGGCATGGTCGCCAAGCTCAAGGAATTCGATCTGGGCAAGCGCCCGCTGATCGTGACCGAAGACGCTTCGGAGCACCTGTACCTGTCGGCACGCAACCTGCCGTACGTCGAGATCCGCGACGTGCAGGGTCTGGATCCGGTCGCGCTGGTCGGCGCCGATACCGTGCTGATCACCACCGATGCGGTGAAGAAGATCGAGGAGTGGCTGGCATGAACGACGCCAAGCTCTATGAAGTGATCCGTGCGCCGCGTGTGTCCGAAAAGACCGCGCGCCTGCAGGAAGTGTCCAACCAGTACGCGTTCGAAGTCTCGACGGTCGCCACCAAGGCGGACATCAAGGCCGCGATCGAGAAGCTGTTCGACGTCAAGGTCGAGGCGGTCAATGTGTTGAACGTGAAGGGCAAGAACAAGTCCTTCCGTCAGCGCCAGGGCACCCGCGGCGATTGGCGCAAGGCCTACGTGAAGCTGGCCGACGGCCAGTCGATCGACGTCATGAACGCGAAGGTCTGAGGAAGCCCCGATGCCATTGATGAAGTTCAAGCCCACTTCGCCCGGCCGCCGTTCCGCGGTCCGCGTCGTGCACCCCGATCTGCACAAGGGTGCGCCGCACGCTGCGCTGGTCGAGAAGAAGACCAACACCGGTGGTCGCAACCACCACGGCCGCATCACCACCCGTCACATCGGTGGTGGCCACAAGCAGCACTACCGCATCGTCGATTTCAAGCGGGACAAGGAAGGCATTCCGGCGCGCGTCGAGCGCATCGAATATGACCCGAACCGTACCGCCCACATCGCACTGCTGTGCTATGTCGACGGCGAGCGCCGTTACATCATCGCGCCGAAGGGCCTGAAGGCCGGCGACCAGGTGATCTCCGGTTCGGATGCCCCGATCAAGACGGGCAACACGCTGCCGCTGCGCAACATCCCGGTCGGTTCGACGATCCACTGCATCGAGATGAAGCCGGGCAAGGGTGCGCAGATCGCGCGCGCCGCCGGTGCCGGCGTGCAGCTGGTGTCGCGCGAAGGCGTCTACGCCACCGTGCGTCTGCGTTCGGGCGAAGTGCGTCGCGTGCCGTCCGAGTGCCGCGCCACGATCGGCGAGGTCAGCAACGACGAGCACAGCCTCGAGAAGCTGGGCAAGGCCGGTGCGAAGCGCTGGCGCGGTGTCAAGCCGACCGTCCGCGGCGCGGCCATGAACCCGGTCGACCATCCGCACGGCGGTGGTGAAGCGAAGGCCGGTCAGGGCAACCCGCACCCGGTTACTCCCTGGGGCGTTCCGACCAAGGGCTACAAGACCCGCCATAACAAGCGGACGCAGCAGTTCATCGTGCGCGATCGCAGGAGCTGATAGACCATGGCACGTTCACTCAAGAAGGGTCCGTTCGTCGACCACCACCTCGTCAAGAAGGTGGAAGCCGCGGGCACCAACACCAAGAAGCCGATCAAGACCTGGTCGCGTCGCTCGATGGTTCTGCCGGACATGATCGGTTTCACCATCGCTATCCACAACGGCAAGAACCACGTCCCGGTGCTGGTCAACGAGAACATGGTTGGCCACAAGCTCGGCGAATTCGCGTTGACGCGGACCTTCAAGGGTCACGGCGGCGACAAGAAGTCGGGCAGGTAAGGAGCGCACAATGGACAAGGCAACGAAAGCCCGCCTCGAAGAGCAGAAGCGCGCTCGCACCGAGGTCAACAAGCGCACCGCGATCCTTCGCACCGCGCGCATCTCGCCGCAGAAGGCACGTCTGGTCGCTGACCAGGTCCGTGGTCTGCCGGTCGAACGCGCCGTCGGCCTGCTGAAGTTCTCGGACAAGAAAGCCGCTCACATGATCAAGAAGGTCGTCGAGTCGGCCATCGCCAACGCTGAGAACAACGCTGGCGCGGACGTCGACGAACTCAAGATCGCCACCATCACGGTCGACGAAGGTCCGACGCTGAAGCGCTTCATGGCGCGCGCAAAGGGACGCGGTACCCGCATCCTCAAGCGCACCAGCCACATCACCGTCGTCGTGGGAGAGGGCAAGTAATATGGGTCACAAAGTTCATCCCATCGGCTTCCGTCTGGGTATTTCCAAAGACTGGAACTCCAAGTGGTATGCCGGCAAGAAGGAATATGCCGACTACCTCGTCGCTGATCTGAAGGTTCGCGAGATGCTGCGCAAGCGTCTCGCCTCGGCCGGCATCAGCAAGATCCTGATCGAGCGTCCGGCAAAGACGGCGCGCGTGACGATCCACACCGCCCGTCCGGGCGTGGTGATCGGCAAGCGCGGCGAGGACATCGAGAAGCTCCGCAAGGACGTCAGCGACATGATGGGCGTTCCCGCGCACATCAACGTCACCGAAGTCCGCAAGCCGGAACTCGATGCGCAGCTGGTGGCCGAGTCGATCGCGCAGCAGCTCGAGCGTCGCATCATGTTCCGCCGCGCGATGAAGCGCGCTGTCGGTAACGCGATGCGCCTCGGCGCGCTGGGCATCAAGGTCAATGTCGCCGGTCGCCTCAACGGCGCCGAGATCGCGCGTTCGGAGTGGTACCGCGAAGGCCGCGTGCCGTTGCACACTCTCCGCGCCGACGTCGACTACGGCTTTGCCGAAGCCAAGACGACCTACGGGATCATCGGCATCAAGACCTGGATCTACAAGGGCGAGATCTTCGATTTCAGCCAGGTGGGCCAGGAGAAGCAGGACGACACGCCGCGTGGCGGCGACCGTGGTGATCGCAATGACCGCGATCGTCGGGGTCCGCGTCGCGAGCGCGAGGCGAGGGACTAATCATGTTGCAACCCAAGCGAACCAAATACCGCAAGATGCACAAGGGTCGTAACGACGGCCTGGCATGGAGCGGCAACGCAGTCAGCTTCGGCGAGTTCGGTCTGCGGTCCACCGCAACCGGCCAGCTGACCGCACGTCAGATCGAAGCCGGTCGTCGTTCCATCAGCCGTCACGTCAAGCGCGGCGGCAAGATGTGGATCCGCGTGTTCCCGGACAAGCCGATCACCAAGAAGCCGATCGAAGTCCGAATGGGCTCCGGCAAGGGCAGCGTCGAATACTGGGTCGCGCAGATCCAGCCCGGCCGCATGATCTTCGAGATCGAGGGTGTCGAGGAGGAGGTGGCGCGTGAAGCGTTCCGCCTGGCCGCCGCGAAGCTGTCGGTCACCACCCAATTCGTGACCCGGACGGTGCGCTGATGGCTACGACGAAGGAACTCCGCGAAAAGTCGGTCGAGGATTTGCAGTCGCATCTCCTCGAACTGCACAAGGAGCGTTTTTCGCTCCGCATGCAGAAGGCCACTGGCCAGCTGACCAAGACGCATGACACCCGTCGGGTGCGCCGCGAGATTGCGCGCGTCAACACCCTGATCGGTCAGAAGAAGTAAGGACCCGACCATGAATACCGAAAAGAAGCAGCGTACGGTCCAGGGCCGCGTGGTCAGCAACAAGATGGACAAGACCGTCACCGTGCTGGTGGAGCGTCAGGTCAAGCACGCGTTGTACGGCAAGTACATCAAGCGTTCGACCAAGCTCCATGCCCACGACGCCGAGAACGCGTGTCAGGAAGGCGACCTGGTAAAGGTTGTCGAGATTGCACCGATGTCCAAGACCAAGAACTGGCGCGTGGCTGAAATCGTCACGCGCGCCGCCGAATAACGAGGAGGGCATACCATGATCCAGATGCAGAGCCACCTCGATGTGGCGGACAACAGCGGTGCCAAGGAAGTGATGTGCATCAAGGTGCTGGGCGGTTCCAAGCGCCGTTATGCCGGCATCGGCGACATCATCAAGGTGTCGATCAAGGAAGCGATTCCGCGTGGCAAGGTCAAGAAGGGCGAGGTCTATGACGCCGTCGTGGTGCGTACCCGCAAGGGTGTGCGCCGTCCCGACGGTTCGTTGATCCGCTTCGACGGCAATGCCGCGGTGTTGCTCAACAACAAGCAGGAGCCGATCGGCACCCGCATCTTCGGGCCCGTGACCCGTGAACTGCGTTCCGAGAAGTTCATGAAGATCGTCTCGCTCGCGCCTGAAGTGCTCTGAGCGGAGAAACGAAAATGGCTAATCGAATCAAGAAGGGCGACCACGTGATCGTGATCGCCGGCAAGGACAAGGGCAAGCGCGGTGACGTGGTGCGCGTGATCGGCGAGAAGGTCGTCGTCTCGAACATCAACCTCGTCAAGCGCCACACCAAGCCGAACCCGCAGGCGGGTCAGGCCGGTGGCGTGATCGAGCGCGAAGCGCCGATCCATGCTTCGAACGTGATGCCGTTCAACCCTGCCACCGGCAAGGGCGAGCGCATTGGAACCAAGACACTCGAGGATGGCCGCACGCTGCGCGTGTTCCGCTCGAGCGGTGAGGCGCTCGACGCCTGAGGATGCAGAAATGACGACCCGTCTGGAACAGTTCTACAAGGATGAGGTGGTACCGAAGCTCATGGAGCAGTTCGGTTACGCCAACATCATGCAGGTCCCGCGCCTGAGCAAGATCACCATCAACATGGGCGTGGGCGAAGCTGCCGCGAACAAGAAGGTGCTCGAGAACGCCACTGCCGACATGGCCAAGATCAGCGGCCAGAAGCCCCTGGTGACCAAGTCGCGCGTGTCGGTGGCCTCGTTCAAGATCCGCGATGGCTGGCCGATCGGCTGCAAGGTCACGCTGCGTCGCAATGGCATGTACGAGTTCTTCGACCGCCTGGTCAACGTCGCGCTGCCGCGCGTCCGCGACTTCCGTGGTGTCTCCGGCCGGTCGTTCGACGGTCGTGGCAACTACAACATGGGCGTGAAGGAACAGATCATCTTCCCGGAAATCGACTTCGACGCAGTCGACGCGATCCGCGGTATGGACATCGCCATCACCACGACCGCCCGTACCAACGAAGAAGCCAAGGCCCTGCTGGAAGCCTTCCGCTTCCCGTTCCGCAACTGATCCGAAGGCAGAGCACTTATGGCAAAGACGTCCATGATCAACCGCGAGGTCAAGCGCAAGAAGCTGGCCAAGCAGCACGCCGAAAAGCGTGAAGCGCTGAAGAAGATCATCAGCAGCCCGACCGCCGGTTATGAAGAAAAGACCGACGCAGTCAACAAGCTGCAGAAGCTGCCGCGCGACTCGTCGCCGGCTCGCCAGACCACGCGTTGCGCGCTTTCGGGTCGCCCGCGTGCGGTCTACAGCAAGTTCGGCCTGGGCCGTAACAAGCTGCGCGAAGCCACCATGCGTGGCGACGTGCCTGGCCTGCGCAAGGCCAGCTGGTAAGAGCGTCGCACTGCAGGTCTGGCGTTCGCGCGCCGGACCTGTAGAATACCGGCCCTCACGTTGTACCCCGCACGAAGTCCGTGCGGGTCAAAAACTAGTGTTCGCGCAAGCGGATATCGGTGCACTCAGAAGGTAATCATCATGAGCATGACTGATCCCATCGCCGACATGCTGGTCCGCATTCGAAATGCGGCAGCGGTTGGCAAGCAGACGGCTGCGATGCCCTCGTCCAAGATCAAGGTCGCAATCGCCACCGTCCTGAAGGACGAGGGTTACATCAGCGACTTCCGCGTGACCGAGAACGGCGCCAAGTCCGAACTCGAGATCGTCCTCAAGTATTACGAAGGCCGTCCGGTCATCGAGACCCTGAAGCGTTTCTCGCGCTCGGGTCTGCGTCAGTACCGCGGCAAGGACGCGCTGCCGAAGGTCCTCAACGGCCTGGGCGTGTCCATCATTTCCACGTCGAAGGGCATCATGACCGACGCGCAGGCACGCCAGCACGGTGTCGGCGGTGAAGTCCTGTGCTTCGTGGCTTAAGGGAGTAACGCACAATGTCCCGAGTTGCCAAGAAGCCGATCGCCCTTCCGAAGGGCGTCGAGCTCAACATCCAGCCCGAGCTGGTCAGCGTGAAGGGCCCGAAGGGCACCCTGTCGCTCATCAAGCCGTCGGATATCGAGATCACCATCGAAGACGGCAATGCGCTGCTTTCGGCCAACGATCCGTCGCAGATTCCGCTCACCGGTACCCTGCGCGCAATCGTCGCGAACATGGTGCACGGCGTGTCGCAGGGCTTCGAGCGCAAGCTTGAGCTCGTGGGCGTCGGTTACCGCGCAGCAGTCCAGGGCAAGGACCTGAACCTCTCGCTCGGTTTCTCGCATCCCGTCGTGTTCCAGGCGCCGGAAGGCATCACGCTGACCACGCCGACCCAGACCGAGATCCTGGTCCAGGGTGCAGACAAGCAGCTCGTCGGTCAGGTCGCCGCCAAGATCCGCGGATTCCGTCCGCCGGAGCCGTACAAGGGCAAGGGCGTGAAGTACTCCGACGAAACCATCATTCGCAAGGAAGCCAAGAAGGCCTAAGGCCCATCCGCTTTCCGGGGATCAAGATCATGAGCATCAAGAACAACGCCCGCCTGCGCCGCGCCAAGACCACGCGTTCGCACATCCGTGTCCTCGGCGTGCCGCGCCTGTCGGTGCTGCGCACCGGCCAGCACATCTACGCCCAGCTGTTCAATTCGGATGGTTCCAAGGTGCTGGCTGCGGCCAACACCACGCAGGCCGGCGTCAAGGACGGCCTGAAGAACGGCAAGAACGCCGACGCCGCCACCGCGGTGGGTCGTGCGATTGCAGAGAAGGCCAAGGCCGCGGGTATCGAGAAGGTCGCATTCGACCGTTCGGGCTACCGCTACCACGGTCGCATCAAGGCGCTCGCCGACGCTGCCCGCGAGGGTGGTCTGCAGTTCTGATTCAATCGCTGTCGACGCCGGGCCTCGCGCCCGGCGTCGCCTGACCCGCCGGCACGGGATGTGTCGGGCGCCCGCGGCCTTATGCGCCGCGTCTGCGTTTCACGGATTCATTTCCCAACTCCAAGCGGCATCAGCCGTACATCCTTCTTCCAATACAGGCAATCCAGATGGCAAACGAAAGGGACAACCGCGGCCGCGGCCGCGACCGTGAGGAGCTCGACGACGGCATGATCGAAAAGCTGATCACGGTCAACCGTGTCAGCAAGACCGTCAAGGGCGGTCGCCAGTTCACGTTCACCGCGCTGACGGTCGTCGGCGACGGCAACGGCAAGGTCGGTTTCGGTTACGGCAAGGCGCGCGAAGTGCCGGTCGCGATCCAGAAGTCGATGGAGCAGGCCCGCAAGAATCAGAAGGCCGTTGATCTCAACGGCAGCACCCTCTGGCACACGGTCAAGTCGCGCCACGGCGCCGCGAGCGTGTTCATGCAGCCCGCGTCCGAAGGTACCGGCGTGATCGCCGGTGGCGCGATGCGCGCCGTGCTCGAAGCCGTCGGTGTCAAGGACGTGCTGGCCAAGGCGGTGGGTTCGCGCAATCCGATTAACCTCGTGCGCGCCACGATCCGCGGCCTCAACGAAATGCATTCGCCGGCGCAGATCGCTGCCAAGCGCGGCAAGAAGGTGGAGGATCTGATCAATGGCTAAGAAGGAATCCGCCGGCGGCACCGTCAAGGTGCGTCTGGTCAAGGGTCTGCGCGGTTCGCAGGCCAAGCACCGCCTTTCGGTGAAAGCACTCGGTCTGGGCAAGCTCAACGACGTGCGCGAACTGAAGGACAGCCCGCAGGTCCGTGGCCTGATCAACAAGGTCCACTACCTGGTCCAGGTCGAGGAATAATCGAAATGAAGCTCAATTCTCTCAAGCCCGCACAGGGCGCCCGCACCGAGCGCACGCGCGTCGGTCGCGGTATCGGTTCGGGCCTGGGCAAGACTGCCGGCCGCGGCCACAAGGGTTCGTTCGCGCGCTCGGGCAAGGGCAAGATCAAGGCCGGCTTCGAAGGCGGCCAGATGCCGCTGCGCAAGCGTCTGCCGAAGGTCGGTTTCCGCTCCAAGCTGAAGCTCGATTGCGCCGAAGTGATGCTGTACCAGCTCGACAAGCTCGACGGTGACGTGGACTTTGCTGCGCTCCGTGCCGCCAAGCTGGTGCCGAGCACCGCCAAGCGCGCGAAGATCGTCCTCAAGGGCGAGATCGGCAAGAAGCTCGTGCTCAAGGGCCTGCTGGCCACGGCCGGTGCCCGCGCGGCGATCGAAGCCGCTGGCGGCAAGGTCGAGGAGTAAGCCGGATGTCGCGAAGCGGCAGCGCAATGGGTGGGGTCGGCGCCGGGCTCGGTAAATTCACCGAGCTCCGCCAGCGCCTGCTGTTCGTGCTCGGTGCTCTCGTCGTCTATCGCATCGGGTGTTTCATCCCGGTGCCGGGCGTCAATCCCGAGGCCATGCTGCAGCTGATGGAACAGCAGCAGGGCACCATCGTGGACATGTTCAACATGTTCTCCGGTGGTGCGCTGTCGCGTTTCAGCCTGTTCGCACTGAACGTGATTCCGTACATCTCGGCGTCCATTGTGATGCAGTTGCTGGTGCAGGTCGTGCCCAGTCTGAAGGCCATCCAGAAGGAAGGCGAGTCGGGCCGGCGCCGGATCACCCAATGGTCGCGCATCGGTGCGATCCCGCTGGCGATCTTCCAGTCAGCGGGTATCGCGGTCGCGTTGCAGAGCTCGGGTGCCAACAACGGGATTCCGGTCGTCTACTCGCCGGGTATGGGCTTCGTGCTGACCGCGATCATCGCGCTCACCGCCGGCACCATGTTCCTGGTGTGGTTGGGCGAGCAGGTGACCGAGCGCGGCATCGGCAACGGTGTGTCGCTGATCATCTTCGCAGGCATCGTGGCGGGTCTTCCGGGCGCCGTGCTGGGCACGTTCGATTCGTTGCGCAGTGGTGACATGAGCCCGATCGCAGCGATCCTGCTGGTGATCGTGGTGTTGGCCGCAGTGTTCTTCGTGGTGTTCGTCGAACGTGGTCAGCGTCGGATCACGGTCAACTACGCACGTCGCCAGGGTGGTCGCAACGCGTACATGAACCAGAGTTCGTTCCTGCCGCTGAAGCTCAACATGGCAGGCGTGATTCCGGCGATTTTCGCGTCCTCGATCATCATGTTCCCGGCAACAGTGACCACGTGGTTCGGTGAAGCGACCTCGTCGAGCGGCTGGCAGCAGACGCTGCAGCGCATCGCGCAGGCGATCTCGCCCGGCGAGCCGCTGTACGTGCTGCTGTTCGGTGCGCTGATCGCCGGTTTCGCGTTCTTCTATACCGCGCTGGTGTTCAACAGCCAGGAGACGGCCGACAACCTGAAGAAGTCGGGTGCGCTGATTCCGGGCATCCGTCCGGGCAAGGCGACTGCCGACTACATCGATGGTGTGCTGACACGCCTGACGGCGGTCGGCGCGGCGTATCTGGTGCTGGTCTGTCTGTTGCCCGAGTTCATGCGTGCCGAGTTTGGCAGCTCCTTCCACTTTGGCGGCACGTCGCTGCTGATCGTGGTGGTGGTGATCATGGACTTCATCGCGCAGGTCCAGTCGCACCTGATGTCGCACCAGTACGAAAGCCTGCTGAAGAAGTCGAACCTCAAGGGTTCGCGCAGCGGCGGCGGTCTCACCGGCCGTTGACGGTTCGCCGGATGCCTCTCGGGGTGTCCGGCACAGTTCTCGCGGCATGGGCACTCCCCATGTCGCATCGCACCGCCCGATGGGGCGGTGCACGAAGTCCGGACCTACGCGCCGGACTTCAGATGGGCGACTCGCGCGGCGGTCTCGTGTGCGAGTGGTCCAGGAAGATCCGCACGCCAGAGTAGCGAGCGGGGCAGGTGAAGGGGATTCGTCTCCTGAAAGCTGCCGGTCCTGGACTGTCGCCGGAGCATGGGCACGCTCCCCATGCCGGGTTCAATGGCGCCTTGGCGCCGTGGGCTTCCAGAAACCACGAGGCCCTGCTATTATTTCTTGTTCCCTTTTGCCGGGATTGAACCCCTGGCAGCAAACCAGTTGGAGATCCGCGCATGGCGCGTATTGCAGGTGTGAACCTGCCTGCCCAGAAGCATGTCTGGGTTGGGCTTCAAAGCATTTTCGGCATTGGCCGTACCCGTTCGAAGAAGGTCTGCGAGGCTGCAGGCGTGACCTCGACCACGAAGATCCGCGATCTGTCCGAACCGGAAGTCGAGCGCCTGCGCTCGGAAGTCGGCAAGTACGTGGTCGAGGGCGACCTGCGTCGCGAAGTCGGCATGGCCATCAAGCGTCTGATGGACCTGTCGTGCTACCGCGGCCTGCGTCACCGTCGTGGTCTCCCGCTGCGTGGCCAGCGCACCCGGACCAATGCACGCACCCGTAAGGGTCCGCGCAAGGCCATCAGGAAGTAAGGAGCACAGCCATGGCCAAGCCCGCAGCAACCAAGACCAAGAAGAAGATCAAGCGCGTTGTCACCGACGGCATCGCGCATGTCCACGCTTCGTTCAACAACACGATCATCACGATCACCGACCGCCAGGGCAATGCGCTCTCGTGGGCGACCTCGGGAGGCGCGGGTTTCCGCGGCTCGCGCAAGTCGACCCCGTTCGCAGCCCAGGTCGCCGCAGAGAAGGCCGGAAAGGCCGCTCTCGATTACGGCGTCAAGTCGCTTGAAGTCCGCATCAAGGGCCCGGGTCCGGGTCGTGAATCGGCCGTGCGCTCGCTGAACAACGTGGGCTACAAGATCATCAACATCATCGACGTGACGCCCATCCCGCACAACGGATGCCGCCCGCCGAAGAAGCGTCGCGTCTAAAGGAGCGATAAGAAATGGCTCGTTATATCGGTCCTACCTGTAAGCTCGCGCGCCGTGAAGGCGCCGACCTGTCCCTCAAGAGCCCGACCCGCGCGCTCGACTCGAAGTGCAAGCTGGAGCAGAAGCCCGGCCAGCACGGTGCCGGTACCGGCGCGCGTCGCAGCAAGCTCTCGGATTACGCCACCCAGCTTCGCGAGAAGCAGAAGGTCAAGCGTATCTACGGTCTTCTCGAGCGTCAGTTCCGCAACTACTACAAGAAGGCGTCGAACAAGAAGGGCAACACGGGTGAAAACCTGCTGCAGCTCCTCGAGACGCGTCTCGACAACGTCATCTACCGCATGGGCTTCGCGGTGACCCGTCCGGCCGCGCGCCAGCTGGTGTCGCACCGTGGTGTCACGGTCAATGGCCAGTCGGTGAATCTGCCGTCGTACCAGGTCAAGGCAGGCGATGCGATCGCACTGTCCGAGAAGGCACAGAAGCAGCTTCGCGTGCAGGAAGCGCTCACCGTGTGGTCGACGATGGACCTGGCGCCGTCGTGGGTCGAAGTCGACTCCAAGGCGTTCAGTGGTGTGTTCAAGTCCGTCCCGGATCGTGCTGATCTGCCGGCAGACATCAACGAAGCGCTGATCGTCGAGCTGTACTCGAAGTAATTCAACCAGGTACCGCCGCGTGGAAAGCGCGGCGGTCCTCAGGAGACACACACACATGACGGCTACTGCCAACCAGGTCCTGCGTCCCCGCGGCCCTCAGATCGAACGTCTCGCGGGCAACCGCGCGAAGGTCGTGATCGAGCCGCTGGAGCGTGGGTATGGGCACACGCTGGGCAATGCCCTGCGTCGCGTGCTCCTGTCGTCGATTCCGGGCTTCGCGATTACCGAAGTCGAGATCGACGGCGTGCTGCACGAGTACAGCACCATCGAGGGCCTGCAGGAAGACGTGCTTGAAGTTCTGTTGAACCTCAAGGACGTCGCCATCCGTATGGGCACCGGCGAAGCGTCCACGCTGTCGCTGTCGAAGACGGGCGCGGGCGTCGTGACTGCCGCTGACATCAAGACCGACCACAACGTCGAGATCCTGAATGGCGAGCACATCATCTGCCATTTGACCAAGGACGCGTCGATCAATATGCGTCTGAAGATCGAGCGCGGCTTCGGCTATCAGCCGGCGTCCGCACGTCGTCGTCCGGACGAGGAGACCCGCGCGATCGGTCGCCTGATGCTGGACGCGTCGTTCTCGCCGGTCCGCCGCGTGGCCTATGAAGTCGAAGCGGCCCGCGTCGAACAGCGTACCGACCTCGACAAGCTGGTCCTGGACATCGAGACCAACGGCACGATCGATGCCGAGGAAGCCGTGCGCACCGCCGCCGACATCCTCACCGATCAGCTGTCGGTGTTCGGCGACTTCACGCACCGCGATCGCGGCGCGGCGAAGCCGCAGGCACCGGGCGTCGACCCGATCCTGCTGCGTCCGATCGACGATCTGGAGCTGACGGTGCGTTCGGCCAACTGCCTCAAGGCCGAGAGCATCTATTACATCGGCGACCTGATCCAGAAGACCGAAGTCGAACTGCTCAAGACCCCGAACCTCGGCAAGAAGTCGTTGACCGAGATCAAGGAAGTCCTGGCGCAGCGCGGCCTGGCACTGGGCATGAAACTCGAGAACTGGCCGCCGACCGGCGTGTCCGCTCACGGCATGCTCGGCTGATAGACCCGGAAGGCGTGCCCACGGGCACGCCTTTCGACCGTCGTGAGACAGGCCTCAAGGCCCGCCACGATTGCCGGTGAAGGACGACCGGTTCCGGACCATCCGCAGTCCAAGTTCCAACGCCAGGACGGCGCCAAAGCCTCACACAGACCCACCATTCCCATCTGAAGGATCCATCCCATGCGCCACCAGAAAGCCGGTCGCAAGTTCAACCGCACCAGCGCCCATCGTGAAGCGATGTTCCGCAACATGGCCGCTTCGCTGATCAAGAGCGAACTCATCAAGACGACCCTGCCGAAGGCCAAGGAACTGCGTCGCGTCGCAGAGCCGCTGATCACCCTCGGCAAGATCGACAGCGTCGCCAACCGTCGTCTCGCCTTCGCGCGTCTGCGCGACAAGGAAGCCGTAGGCACGCTGTTCACCACCGTCGGCCCGCGCTACAGCGCGCGTCCGGGCGGCTACCTGCGCATCCTCAAGTGCGGCTTCCGTGCCGGCGACAACGCGCCGATGGCGTACGTCGAGCTGGTCGATCGCCCGCAGGCGTCGGTCGAAGCCGAGTAATCCCGATCGTGACGACCTGCGCCACGCGCGCAGGTTCCCGTCATCGATGGAACGAAGCCCCGGCATCCGCCGGGGTTTTTGTTTGCGCGGCGCGGGACGATAATCGCGACACCCTATCGACGGTCTGCCCATGAATCCTGTCCGCTGGTCGTTCCGCACGCTGATGCTCGTCGGCGCCGTCGTCTGCTTCGCGCTGATCGGTTTCGCGATCTATTCGCAGCTGCAGTGGGGGCTCGAGCCCTGCCCGCTGTGCATCTTCCAGCGCCTGGCCTTCGCGGCGCTCGGTGTGGTGCTGTTGATCGCCGGCATCCACGCGCCTCGAGGTCGCAGTGGCCGCACGACCTACGGCTTGCTGGGTTTCGCAGCGGCCGCGGTCGGCGTCGGCATCGCCGCACGTCATGTGTGGCTGCAGATGCACCCGCCGGGCTTCGCGACCTGCGGCGCGCCGTTCGCCTTCATGCGTGAAACGATGGATACGCCGACGCTGATCCAGAAGGTGCTGACCGGCTCCGGCGACTGCGGCACCGTCGACTGGACGTTCCTGGGCCTGTCGATGCCGGCCTGGAGCCTGGTGTGGTTCCTGCTGCTGGCCGCTGTCGCGTTGTTCGCCGGCCTGCGCACCCGCCGCTGAGCGGTTGCCGGCAAAATTGACGCAGGGCAGCAAACTGCGATGATGGCCGCCCGCGAGAGGAACATTCCATGTCGTCGTCCAACGAGCGCAGCCTGCATCCCGTGAACCTGCCCGAGAACTGGCAGCCGGAGAGTTGGCGCACGCGCCCGGCCAAGCAGCTGCCGACCTATCCCGATCAGGCCGCGCTGGCGGCGGTGCAGGAAGAGCTGCGTGCGCTGCCGCCTCTGGTGACGTCGTGGGAGATCCTCAGCCTCAAGCAGCAACTGGCCGAGGCCCAGGAAGGCCGCCGCTTCCTGCTGCAGGGTGGCGACTGCGCCGAGAACTTCGGCGACTGTACGTCCGACGTCATCTCCAATCGGCTCAAGGTGCTGCTGCAGATGAGCCTGGTGCTCGTGCACGGTATGCGGTTACCGGTGGTGCGCGTCGGCCGGTTTGCCGGCCAGTACGCGAAGCCGCGCTCGGCCGACACCGAGACGCGCGATGGCGTCACCCTCCCGTGCTACCGCGGCGACGTGGTCAACGCGCCGGCGTTCACGCCCGAGGCGCGCATTCCGGACCCGCGCCGCATGGTGCGCGCGCATGCGCGTTCGGCGATGACGATGAACTTCGTGCGTTCGCTGATCGACGGCGGCTTCGCCGATCTGCACCACCCCGAGTACTGGGGTCTGGAGTGGGTGGGCGAATCGCCGCTGGCCGAGGAATACCAGCGCATGGTTTCGGGTCTCGGCGACGCCGTGCGTTTCATGGAGACGCTGGCGGGCACGCAGGTGCACAACCTCAACCGCGTCGATTTCTACACCTCGCACGAAGCGCTGCTGCTGCCGTACGAAGAAGCGAACACGCGTCAGGTGCCGCGCCAGTGGGGCTGGTTCAATCTCAGTACGCATTTCCCGTGGATCGGTGTGCGCACCGCAGCGCTTGACGGCGCGCACGTGGAGTACTTCCGCGGGCTGCGCAATCCGATCGGCGTCAAGGTCGGCCCGACATCGACGCCTGACGAACTGCTGCGCCTGATCGACGTGCTCAATCCCGACGACGAACCGGGCCGCCTGAGCCTGATCCACCGGATGGGCGCGACACAGATTGCCGAACGCCTGCCGGCATTGCTCGAAGCGGTGCGCCGTTCCGGCCGTCGCGTGCTGTGGATCTGCGATCCGATGCACGGCAATACCGAGTCGACCAGCAACGGCTACAAGACGCGCCGCTTCGACAACATCCGCAGCGAGATCGAGCAGGCGTTCGACCTGCACGCCGCGGCGGGCACGCGCCTGGGTGGTGTGCATCTGGAACTGACCGGCGAAGACGTTACCGAGTGCATGGGCGGCGCACGTGCGTTGACCGAAACCGATCTTGAGCGTGCCTACAAGAGCCAGGTCGATCCGCGTCTGAATTACGAGCAGGCGCTGGAGACGGCGATGCTGATCGTGCGCAAGCAGGTGCAGGTGGGTCGCGCGTCGGGCGTGACCCCCTGATCAATCCGCGTGGCGCCGCACAAGTTCGGCGCCCATCTGACGGAAGGTTTCGACGACGCGGGAATCGTTGGCGACATCGAACGTGCCCGCGTCCACCGCCTCGACGATGCGTGCGCAGTCGACCTGCGTCACCTCGCCGTCCGAGAACAATGCCTGCTGCATGCGCGCGACGGCATCGCCGAATTCGGCTTTGCGCTGATCGTGGAACTGGACGCCCGCGGCGTCGCCCATACGCGTGGTGACGGCATGACCCAGGGCCTGGATCCACAGGCTGCCTACGAGGAAGGGCTCGGCGTTGCGGCGTTCCCAGCCGGCCTGCGCCGCCCGAGCGCACGGGCCGTCCGGCGCAGGCAATGCGCCGCACCAGTGCCCCAGCGTGACGTCGACGAACATGGCGTGCGTCATCACAAGACCGGCCGCGGCGTTGCGTGTCTCGATCGTGTCGGCGGCCTGCACTGCGCCGCCGACGGCGGCCAGCAGCAACGCAAGTGCGCCTCGCGCACTGCGGGAAACGGGAAGTGCGATCTTCATCGTCGCGTCCTGGCGTACGGCGGAGTGCCGTCACACCAGTCTGGCGACGCCGTTGCTGGCGACGATGGGCTCAGGCCGCGCTGCGGCGTCGGCGCAGGTCGCGGGCGAGCACCAGCACGATCATCACATTGAGCAGGAAAACACCCCAGGTCATCCAGTCCGGGTGCTGCCACAGCGCGTAGATCTCGAACGGGAGATACGCGGCCGCACCGATCACGCCGAGCCACGAGGCCCACGCGCGATGGCCCCACAGACCCCAGCCTTCGAACAGGCGCATCACCGCATAGATCACCGCGACGCCGATGGCGATGTGCAGCCGTTCCGGCGTGATCGCATCGAGCATCGCGGTGCCGCTGCGTTCGGCGTCGACACCGAAGCGCGCGAGCACGCGCTCGAGCTCATGCTGCAGCGCGTCCGGGCCGATCGCCGCGAGTGCGCCGGCGACGAGCAGGGCGAAGACGCCCTTGGCGGCCTCGAACAGCGCGATCGCGCGCAGGCCTTTGTGGGTGTCGGGGCGATCGTCGGTCATCAGAACAGCGCGTCCTGTCGAGGTGGCGCGGGCAATGCCGCGCCGGTCAATGGCCACGCGCCGAGCGCGTCGTAGCGGCCACCGGGATTGAACAGCAATTCGAATCTATCGGCGTCGAGGCGATCGGCGCCGCAGTCCACCGTATCGAGCCACGTCTGCGGCGGCAGTCCCCGTTCGAGAAACGCAAGCGTGACATGCGGGCGCGTGGTCCGCTCCATGGGCGCGATACCCGCGCGGCGGACCGCGTCATAGCTCGCATCGCAAAGAGCCTGCAGTGCGGGGCAGGGCACCGGCAACGCGACGACTGCGCCAGAGTGGCGCCAGTAGGCGAGACGTTCGATGGTGAAGTGGTGTGGCGGAATCCGGGTCGCCGCGTTGGCGAACGCATTCAGAAGCGCCGGTGCGACCACAGGGCCGGCGGAGTCACCCACGAAGCACAGGGTGACGTGCCACTGGTCTGCGCGCCGCACCTGCAAAGACGGCGCGTCCAAAGGACGCGCCGTCTGCAATCGTTGCGACACCGTCGCGAGCACTGCCCGGCCGTCGGCACTGGGCCGCCACGCCGGGAACAGCGCCTGGCTCACCCGCCGCGGGACGCGCGCTTGCGGTCGTTCTCAGTCAGGCCCTTTTTGCGCAGTCGGATTTCCTTCGGCGTGACTTCGACCAGTTCGTCGTCCTCGATGAAGTCCAGTGCCTGCTCCAGCGTGTACTTGATCGCCGGGCTGAGCTGGATCGCATCATCCTTGCCCGACGCGCGCATGTTGGTCAGCGGCTTGGTCTTGATCGCGTTGACGGTCAGATCGTTGTCCTTGGAGTGGATCCCGATCAGCTGGCCTTCGTACACGTTGTCGCCTTCGGCGGCGAACAGCTTGCCGCGCTCCTGCAGCGGTCCGAGCGAATACGCAGGCGTGGCGCCCGCGGCGTTGGCGATCAACACGCCGTTCTGGCGCTTGGCGATCGCACCGGTTTCCCGGGGGCCGTAACGGTCGAACACGTGGAACAGCAGGCCCGAGCCCTGGGTCAGGGTGCGGAATTCGTTCTGGAAGCCGATCAGGCCACGCGCCGGGATTTCATAGTCCAGGCGCACGCGGCCCTTGCCGTCCGATTCCATGTTCTTCAGCTGGCCCTTGCGGATGCCGAGCTTCTCCATCACGCCGCCCTGGTGCTGCTCTTCGATGTCGACGACGAGCTGCTCGACCGGCTCCATCTGCTGGCCGTCGATTTCCTTGACGATGACTTCCGGGCGCGATACGGCCAGTTCGAAGCCTTCGCGGCGCATGTTCTCGATCAGGACCGACAGATGCAGCTCACCGCGGCCCGAGACCAGGAACTTGTCCGGGTCCGAACCTTCCTCGACCTTCAGCGCGACGTTGTGCAGCGTCTCGCGCTCCAGACGCTCGCGGATCTGGCGGCTGGTGATGAACTTGCCGCCGCTGTGTTCCTTGCTGCCTGCGAACGGCGAGTTGTTGACCTGGAAGGTCATCGAAATCGTCGGCTCGTCGACGGTCAGCGCCGGCAGCGCTTCCGGCGTATCGAGCGCGCAGACGGTGTCGGAGATGCCCAGTTCCTGGATGCCCGAGATGGCGACGATGTCACCGGCCTCGGCTTCCGGGGTTTCCACGCGCTCCAGACCCATGAAACCCAGGACCTGCAGGATCTTGCCCTGACGCTTCTTGCCTTCGCGGTCGACGATGCTGACCGGCATGTTGGTGCGGACCTTGCCGCGCTGGATGCGGCCAATGCCGATCAGGCCGACAAAGTTGTTGTAGTCGAGCTGGCTGATGCGCATCTGGAACGGGCCGTCCGGATCGACCGCCGGCGGAGACACGTGCTGCATGATCGCCTCGTACAGCGGCGTCATGTCGCCCGAGCGTGCGGCGTCGTCGAGGCTGGCGTAACCGTGCAGCGCCGAGGCGTAGACGATCGGGAAGTCCAGCTGCTCATTGGTCGCGCCGAGCTTGTCGAACAGGTCGAACACCTGATCGATCACCCAGTCGGGACGCGCGCCCGGACGGTCGATCTTGTTGACCACGACGATCGGCTTGAAGCCCATCGCGAACGCCTTCTGGGTCACGAAGCGGGTCTGCGGCATCGGGCCGTCCATCGCATCGACCAGAATCAGCACCGAGTCGACCATCGACAGCACGCGCTCGACCTCGCCGCCGAAGTCGGCATGGCCCGGGGTGTCGACGATATTGATGCGGTTGCCGTTCCAGGTGATCGCCGTGTTCTTGGCGAGGATCGTGATGCCACGTTCCTTTTCCTGGTCGTTGCTGTCCATCACGCGCTCGGCAAGCACGGTGCGCTCGGAGAGGGTGCCCGACTGCTTCAGCAGACAGTCGACGAGGGTGGTCTTGCCATGGTCGACGTGGGCGACGATGGCGATATTGCGCAGGCGTTCGATGGACATGGGCAAGGCTGCGCCAGAGTCGAAGACCGGGGCGCACAAGAGTCAGTGAAAGAGCCCCGCATTATAGCGTGTTGCGCTGCCGCATGGCGGAGCCGCCCAAACGCCGCTTGAAACCGGTTGCCAGGGGCCGCATGTCGCGGGTTCGTCGGTGCGCCGATGATTGTCCCTCCAACCAGGATTTCCCATGTCCCTGAACGCTGTATTCGATACCGACCGTGGCCAGATCACGGTCGAGCTGCATGCCGACAAGGCGCCGCTGACCGTGGCCAACTTCGTCAATCTCGCCAAGCGGGGCTTCTATGATGGCCTCAGCTTCCACCGCGTGATCCCGGACTTCATGGTCCAGGGTGGCTGCCCCGAAGGTTCCGGCCGTGGCGGCCCCGGCTACAAGTTCGAGGACGAGACCAATAACGGCGTCAAACACGACCGTGGCGTGCTGTCGATGGCGAACGCGGGCCCGAACACCAACGGCAGCCAGTTCTTCATTACCCACATCAAGACCGACTGGCTGGATGGCAAGCACACTGTATTCGGCAAGGTCACCGAAGGTCTGGACGTGGTCGACGCCGTGAAGCAGGGCGATGCGATCAAGTCGATCAAGATCGTTGGCGACACCGAAGCGGTGCTGGCGGCCAAGGCCGACCGCGTCGCCGAGTGGAACAAGACGCTCGCTGCCTAAGCGAGACCGACAGGCCGGCCATTCGCCGGCCTGTTTTCTTTGGGGGAATGGAATGGCCTCGAGCAGCACATGGTGGTGCGGTCTGGTGTTGGCGCTGGGCGTCGGTGCGTTGTCCGGGTGCGGGCCTTCTTCGCCCGATTCCGACATCGACTCTGTGGGTCCTGATGTCGCGGATGCGCCGCAGGCGCAGGATCTCGAGCGCAGTCTCGAAGGCATCTGGAGCACCGGGGTTTCCGGCGGCGACGATGCCGAAACGATCTACGCCATCGAATGGCAGAGCGTCGGCGGCCTGCGGATCCTGCGCGACGGCAGCTGGCTCGCAGGCACGGTCGAGGATGTCGATGTCGACAACCAGACCCTGGCTTTTCACATCACCCGTGAGAACGGCCCCGACGAGACGGTGACCCTGCGCAAGGTGCAGGACGCGGCGTCCGGCGAGGGCGTCCACCTGCGCGTCACTTGGGCGCAGGGACAGACCGAGACGTTGGGCTTCGTGCGCCGGCTGACCGATCGCGACCGGCAGGAGATCGTGCTTGAAGTCCGTCAGAGCGCAGTGCTGCCCGAGGCTGTCGCGTGTGGCGGCGATGCACCGACCGGCAGCCTGCGGGCGACGCTGGCCTGCAGCCAGAGCGAGTTCGCGGAACTCGATCGCGGCCTGCGCACGCAGTTGGTCGAACTGTCGGCGCGGTATCCCGACGGCGATCGCACCGCGGCCGCGGTCGTCCAGCAGCTCGATGCCTGCAAAACACCCGAGTGCCTGCGCGACGCCTACGCGCAATGGCAGACCTATTTCGACGAGAACTACGACCTCGGCGACGTGCTCGATTACCTCTGAAGCCGCGCCTCGCCGCGCGTCGCGCGGGCAGTCGCCACAGGGCTGCGTGGTACCATCTGCCGCCGAAAATCAGCGCTTCCGCCGCATTCCCGACGCTCCACGAAGAGATTTCTCCGATGCCCCAGCTCGCCGCGCGGACCGCTCGCGCCAAGCCCAGCGCCATCATGCAGGTCGCCGAGATGGCGAAGCGCCTGAAGGCCGAAGGCCGGGACATCATCAGCTTCTCGATCGGCGTGCCGAACTTCCTGCCCGGCCCGCACGTGTATGCGGCGGCGCGCGAGGCGCTCGACCACGACAGCGGGCAGTACGGCAGCAACCGCGGCAGCGATGCGCTGCTCGACGCGTTCATCGGCCATCTCGATCGCATCGGCCTGCCGGGCTACACCCGCGCGCACTGCGCCAGCGGCATCGGCGCCAAGCACATCCTCTACACGCTGGCCGAAGTGCTGCTCGACGAAGGCGACGGCTTCGCGTTCGCCACGCCGTACTGGACGACGTATCTGGACATCGCCGAGATCGTCGGCGCCGACATCCAGCTGCTGCCGTGCCCGCCCGAACAGGACTACAAGCTGACCCCGGCGCAGCTCGATGCCGCGCTGGCGCGCAAGCCCAAGGTCTTCCTGTTCAACAACCCGTCGAACCCGACCGGCATGGTCTACACGCGCGACGAGATCGCCGCGCTGGCCGACGTACTGGTGCGCCATCCCGACACGTGGATCGTCACCGACGACATCTACAACCGGATGGTCTTCGACGGCATCGGCTACCACAACGTCGTGCAGGCGCGGCCCGAACTGCGCGAGCGCACCATCTTCGTCGACTCGCTGTCCAAGACCTACGGCATGCCGGGCTGGCGCGTCGGCCTGCTGGCCGGTCCCGAGAACGTCGCAAAAGCGTTCGCGACGATGAACTCCAATCACATCACCAACGTGCCGGAAGTCGTGACCGCGGCCGCGGTCGCCGCGTTGTCCGGCCCGCAGGACGTGCCGACGGCGAAGTGCGCCGAATTCCAGGCGCGCCGCGACGTGGTGATGGCGGCGCTGGCGGAGATTCCGGGCGTGGTCTGCCCGAAGCCTGCCGGTGCGTTCTACGTGTTTCCCGACATCAGCGTCGCGTTCGGCAAATCGCATGGCGACCTGCGCATCGGCAATGACGTCGACCTGTGCAATGCGCTGCTCGAAACCAAGGGCGTGGCCTGCGTGCCAGGCTCGGCGTTCGGCGAGCCGCGCGCATTGCGCATCAGCTACACCTGTCCCGAAGCGCAACTCGCGCCCGGGCTGGCCCGCATCCGCGAATTCTTCGCGGAGCTGACCTGACCGGCCGGCCCCGCCGACCGGATGCTTCCCACCCACGTGACCGTTTGAACGAACGAGAGGAATGACGATGAAGAAGCCCGTCCGTGTTGCCGTGACCGGCGCTGCCGGCCAGATCGGCTATGCGCTGCTGTTCCGGATCGCCTCCGGCGAAATGCTGGGCAAGGACCAGCCGGTGATCCTGCAGCTGCTCGAACTGCCGATCGACAAGGCACAGGCCGCGCTGAAGGGCGTGATCATGGAACTCGAGGATTGCGCGTTCCCGCTGCTGGCCGATGTCGTGGGCACCGACGATCCGGACGTCGCGTTCAAGGACGCCGACATCGCCCTGCTGGTCGGCGCGCGTCCGCGCGGCCCGGGCATGGAGCGCAAGGATCTGCTGCTCGAGAACGCCAAGATCTTCACCGCGCAGGGCGCGGCGCTGAACAAGGTCGCCTCGCGTGACGTCAAGGTGCTGGTGGTCGGCAACCCGGCCAACACCAATGCCTACATCGCCATGAAGTCGGCGCCGGATCTCAACCCGCGCAACTTCACCGCGATGCTGCGCCTCGACCACAACCGCGCGCTGAGCCAGCTGGCGACCAAGGCCGAGTTGGCCGTGGGCGACATCGAAGGCCTGATCGTGTGGGGCAACCACAGCCCGACCATGTACCCGGACTACCGCTTCGCGACCGCGAACGGCCAGAACCTGAAGGACAAGGTCAACGACGCCGACTGGAACGCCAACACCTTCATCCCGCAGGTCGGCAAGCGCGGCGCGGCGATCATCGAAGCGCGTGGCCTGTCCTCGGCCGCATCGGCCGCCAACGCCGCGATCGACCACATCCATGACTGGGTGCTGGGCAGCAACGGCAAGTGGGTGACGATGGGCGTGCCCTCCGACGGCAGCTACGGCATTCCCGAAGGCGTGATCTTCGGCTTCGCGGTGACCACCGAGAACGGCGAGTACACGCTGGTCAAGGACATCGAAGTCGACGACTTCAGCCAGAAGGCCATCGACAAGACCCTGGCCGAGCTCGAGGAAGAGCGCAGCGGCGTGGCGCATCTGCTGGGCTGATCGGCGCGTCTCTTGGAATTCCGCAGCGGAACGGCGCCCCGGATCGCCGTCCTCGTGCCTTGTTACAACGAGGCATCGACGGTTGAAAAGGTGGTCGCCGATTTCACTGCGGCGATTCCGGGCGCGCGCGTCCATGTGTTCGACAACGGATCCGCGGATGGCACGCGCGCGCTCGCGGAGCGAGCCGGCGCGCTGACCCGCTCCGTGACGCTTCGGGGCAAGGGCAACGTTGTGCGCAGGATGTTCGCCGACATCGAGGCGGACATCTACGTGCTGGTCGACGGCGACGATACGTACTCGGCCGACGATGCCCTCCGCTTGGTTGCAGGTGTACGCGCAGGTCACGACATGGTCGTGGCCTTGCGTGAGGCCACTGGCGAAGCCGCCTACCGTGCAGGCCACGTTCTCGGCAATCGGATGCTCACCGGTTTTCTGTCGAAGCTTTTCGGTCGGCCGTGCCGCGACATCCTCTCCGGTTACCGGGCGTTTTCACGGCGTTTCGTCAAGAGCTTCCCGGCGCATGCCGCGGGGTTCGAGACCGAGACCGAACTCACGGTCCACGCGCTCGCGTTGCAGATGCAGGTGCTCGAGGTGCCGACGCCCTACAAAGAGCGCCCGGTGGGGTCGACCAGCAAGCTCAACACCTGGCGTGACGGGTTCCGCATTCTCCGCACGATGTTGACGTTGTTCGCGACGCAACGCCCCATCCCGTTCTATGGCGCGATCGGCGGCGGCCTGCTCGCCGTGGCGGTCATGCTGTCCGGACCTCTCCTGGTGACCTATCTGGAGACGGGGCTGGTGCCACGGCTGCCGACCGCGGTCCTGGTGGCGGCGCTGCTGGTGATCTCCGCGCTGTCGACCGTCATCGGCATCGTGCTCGATTCGGTCGCACGCGCGCGCCTCGAACTCAAGCGCTTGGCCTACCTGCAGATTCCGGGGCCTGCGCTGTCGGGCGAGCGCGGATCAGTAGACTGCTGAGCACGGCGAGGTTCGCGAACACGAACCACGAGAACGGATGCAGGTAGCGGAACGACACGATGTGCGCGAACAGGACGTGGTTCGCGACCAGCCCGAGCGACGCGAGTGCCAGCAGCAGGTAGAACACGCGCTGGGGACGCCGCCAGCCGACAGCCGCAGTCAGCAGGCCCAACGGCGCGAGGGCAAACAGGCAGAACGTGAGCCAGGGCGTCGAGGCCGCAAAAAAACGACGCGCGGGCGTCTCACGTTTGTCGATGCCGGTCGGATCCCAGCCGGTCCAGGTCTTGATCAACTCGATGTCGTGGGCCGCCGGCGCAATGACCCCCTTGTCGTCCAGCATCCGCCAGTACACCCGCTTCTCTTCGAAATAGCCGCCCATCGTGTCGAGATTCATCGCCACGAGGCCCAACGGATCGTCGAGCATTGCGCGCCGGGTGATCGTGCGGGCGACCGCCTCCGGATCATCGCTGTGCTTCTGCAGCGCGGGCCACAGACCGTCGGCTTCCCAGATGTGATGGCCCCGCTGCCAATGATCCTGCAGGGGGCGCTTCACCTCTTCCAGGATCTCGCCGGAGACGCCGGTCCCCTCGAAGTGTTCCGGCCGGATCAGTGGCGCCACGAGGCCGATGCGCATCATGCCGGTGTAGGCCAGGTAGCCCGGGGGATAGTGCGTCGCCAGGCCATAGGCGTGTACGTAGGCGGTATGCGTGCCGACCAGCATGACCAGCGCGAGCAGAAGATGCGCGATGCGTTGCCGGCCCCGGATGCGGGGTCCGCGCGTGCCGAGCCACAGATAGAGCACGGGCGCCACGACCGCCAGACCGATCGCGACAGGAAGAAAGCTCGTGCGGAAAGCCGTCGCGGCCAGGCCGCCCAGGCAGGCCAGCAGATACCAGCCGAGTCGTCCGGTGGCGAGGTAGCGGGCGAACACCAGCACGGTCGTTACGAACGCGAGCAGCCCCAGCGTTTCCGCCATCACCATGCGCTCCATGAAGATCTGTGCGGGCTCGGTCGCGAGCAGCCACGCGGGCACCGCGGCCACCCAGTAACGCAGGCCGAGCGCGTAGCGCAGGAACACGTAAAGGGCCAAGCAGATCAGGACCGACCACACCGCCTGCACCACGATGATCGATACAGGCGGTCCGAATGGCAGCGCGACGAAGTGCAACACCCATCCATACAGGAACGAGCGACCGCCGCTTCCGGTCAGCAGCGCTGCGGATTGCAGGTAGACCATGGAGTCGCCCATGTAGACCCGGAGCGTGGGATCCGCGACCAGCCAGATCGCCTTGATCAGCAGGGCGACGGCGGCGACACCCGCGAGTTGGCGGGGATGAAAGGTGCTCAGGTTGGATCGGGATGCGGATGTCATGGGGCAATCGGCGTGTCTGGTCGAAGAATTGTAGGCGACCGCGCCAGCGGGGTCGGCGCCTCGACGAAGGTCTGAGAGGCTGCGTCCATTCCGGGGGGTATGCTCGAATGCTCCGGCATGCTGGACGATCGACATGGGCTACGAGGAATTCCACCGCCGCTCCATCGAGGATCCCGAAGGGTTCTGGGGCGAGCAGGCGCAGGCAATCCACTGGCACAAGGCGCCGGATCGGATCCTCGACTATTCGAATCCGCCATTCCGCAAGTGGTTCGTCGGCGGCGAAACCAATCTGTGTTTCAACGCCGTCGACCGGCATCTCGAGGCGCGTGGCGACCAGCTCGCCCTCGTTGCGATCTCGACCGAGACCCACGAGACGCGCGAGATCACGTACGCGCAGCTGTATCGCGAGGTCAACGATTTCGCCGCGGTGCTGGTCGCGCTCGGCGTCGGCTGCGGCGATCGCGTGGTCATCTACATGCCCAACATGGTCGAGGCCGCGTTCGCGATGCTGGCCTGTGCGCGGATCGGCGCCGTGCACTCGGTGGTCTTCGGCGGGTTCGCCGCGCACAACCTCGCGCTGCGCATCGACGATGCCGCGCCCAAGCTGCTGATCGCTGCCGATGCCGGCAGCCGCGGTGGCAAGACGATTCCCTACAAGCCCCTGATCGATGCCGCATGCGCGGAGACGACGTCCCCGCCGCCGCACGTGCTGATCGTCGATCGCGGACTTGATCCCGGCTACACGCGTGTCGAAGGACGCGACGTCGATTACGCGACGATCCGCGCGCAGCACGCTGGCACCGACGTGCCGGTGGCCTGGCTGGAATCCAACGAACCCAGCTATCTGCTCTACACATCCGGCACCACCGGCAAGCCCAAGGGCGTGCAGCGCGATGTGGGCGGGTATGCGGTGGCGATGGCGCTGTCGATGTGGTCGATCTACGACATCCGCCCCGGGCAGGTGATGTTCACCACGTCCGACGTGGGCTGGGCGGTCGGCCATTCCTACAACGTCTACGGACCGCTGATCGCCGGTGCGACCGTGATCCTTTACGAGGGCCTGCCGATCAATCCGGATGGCGGCATCTGGTGGAAGATCTGCGCCGACTACGGCGTGCGCACGATGTTCTCGTCGCCGACGGCGATCCGCGTACTGAAGAAACAGGATGCGAAATTCCTGACGCAGTACGACCTGTCGAAACTCGAATACCTGTTCCTGGCCGGCGAACCGCTCGACGAACCCACCGCGAGCTGGATCAGCGCAGGCCTCGGCGGCACTACCATCATCGACAACTACTGGCAAACCGAAACCGGCTGGCCAGTGCTGGCGCTGATGCCGGGTGTCGAGATGAAACCCGTCAAGTTCGGCTCGCCTGGCCTGCCCACGCCGGGCTACGACCTGCGCGTGATCGATGAAGCCACCGGCGAGCGGGTGCCACCCGGCACCAAGGGCGTGCTGGTGATCCAGCCGCCGCTGCCGCCCGGTTGCATGACCACGGTCTGGAAGGACGACGCGCGCTTCCTGTCGAGCTACTTCTCGCACTTCGAGGAACTGCTCTACAGCTCGCTGGACTGGGCGATCCAGGACGAGGACGGCTACACCTTCATCCTCGGCCGCACCGACGATGTCATCAATGTCGCCGGCCATCGCCTCGGCACACGCGAGATCGAGGAAGCGGTGTCCAGCCATCCGGCCGTCGCCGAGGCCGCGGTGATCGGCGTCGCTGACGAACTGAAAGGCCAGGTGCCGATCGTCTTCGTGACGCTCAAGCAGGCATCGGCGGATGCGGACGCGCAGCACGCGACCGCTGGCGAAATGATGCGCACCGTCGCGGATCAACTCGGCGCCGTCGCGCGTCCGGCGCGGGTCTACGTGGTCAACGCCTTGCCGAAAACGCGTTCGGGCAAGCTGCTGCGGCGTTCGTTACAGGCGCTGGCGGAATCGCGTGATCCCGGTGATCTGTCGACGCTCGACGACCCGAATGCGCTGGAGGAAGTGCGCCGCGTGCTGGCGCGGGGCGCGGACGCGGGCTGATTCCTGCGGCACGTGCGGGGTGGGTTCGTGGGCGCACGTCTGTTCGGAGCACGCGATCGGTTTCAACGGGAATGCCCATCGCGCGCAAGCGCGCTCCTACAGGTCCGGCGCAGCGGCGCCGCGACGTGTGTTCCTTGGCGCAGTCCGATAGTTCTCTGCTGCACTTGTAGGAGCGCGCTAGCGCGCGATGTGGCTGTCCCGGAAATGCGTCATCGCGCGCAAGCGCGCTCCTGCAAGGGCGCATCCGACACAACGAAACGCATCGCTATTCCGCCGGCGCGACGCCGCTGTAATGCGCGCGCGGCCGGATCAGCGTGCCGAGTTCCTGTTGCTCCAGCGCATGCGCCAGCCAGCCGGCAAGCCGGCCGGCGGCGAACATGCACAGCGCCGGCGTGGCCGGCAGGCCGTGCACGAAGCAGATCGCCGCGAGCATGCCGTCGATGTTGGGATGGCGGCCGCTGGTCTCGGCCGCGGAGGTGAGCACCGCTTCGACCTGCTGCATGCGTGCATCGTCCGCATGACGCGCGCGCAGCATCGTCAGCACTTCGGCGGCGCGCGGATCGCCGTCGGGGTACAGCACGTGGTGGAAGCCGGGCAGGTCGTCGCCGCGTTGCCAGCGCTCGGCGACGAAGGCAGCGGGCGAGGGCGCATCGCAGGCCTCGCGGATCAGCGCGTGCGCACGCGCGGTCGCGCCGCCATGGCGGGGGCCCGACAAAGCGGCGAGTCCTGCGCAGACGGTCGCATGCAGATGTGCGCCGGTCGACGCGACCACGCGCGCGGCAAAGGCCGATACGTTGAGTTCGTGGTCCGCGCACAACACCAGCGCCGCGCGCACGAGCTCGGCGAATGCCGCATCGCCGGGGCGCCAGGCATCGGCGAGCAGGATGTGCACCGGACGCGCGTCCGGCGAGCCTGCGACCAGTAGCGCCGCGTTCTGGCGCAGCAATGTCGCGGCGACGCCGCGCTTGGCCGCGGGCGCGGCGCTCAGCGAATGCCGCAGGTCCGGGGCGAGCAGCGGGATCGCCGCCATCGCGCGCTCGATCGGCGGCAGGCTGGCATCGCCCGCGATTGCCGCGACGCGCGCGGGCCAGTCGCCGGTCTCGGCGTCGAAGGGATCGGCATCGCCGCAATCCCACAGCAGACGCGCGGTGTCTTCGAGCGTGGCGCCGCTGCGGACCATCGCGACCGCCGAACGCCCGCGGTAATACGGACTGTCGGGGCGGATCAGCGAGATGCGCGTTTCCATCACTGGCAGGCCGCGGTCGAGGCTCTGCGCCGCACCGCGGGCCGCGCCACGGCCGGCGCGCTTGCGCTGAGTCAGGCGCTCTACGTCCTGGCGCAGGTACACGCGGCTGCGATGGTCGGCGCCGGGGCGCGACTCCAGCAGGCCCCGGCTGACATAGGCGTAGAGCGTCGCGGTGCTGATGCCGAGCGCGGCGCAGGCCTGCGCCGCGGACATCAGGTCGCCATCGTTCGCATTCACAGTGAATTCCGATGTATTGATTGATTCGATCAAGATTGATCAACCAGTCGGATGGTGCCAGATTGCACGGCATCGCGGTACACCGCAGTCCCGGAGTCGACCCCATGTCCACCGTTTCCGCAGGCGCACGGTTCCGCGCCGCCCTGATCGCCGAATCGCCGCTGCAGGTGATCGGCGCGATCAACGCCAACCACGCGCTGCTGGCCAAGCGCGCCGGCTTCCAGGCGATCTATCTGTCGGGCGGCGGCGTGGCCGCGGGCTCCCTGGGTCTGCCGGACCTGGGCATCAACACGCTCGAAGACGTGCTGATCGACGTGCGCCGCATCACCGACGTCTGCGATCTGCCGCTGCTGGTCGACATCGACACCGGCTTCGGCGCGAGCGCGTTCAACATCGAGCGCACCGTGAAGTCGCTGATCAAGGCGGGCGCGGCGGCGTGCCATATCGAGGACCAGGTCGGCGCCAAGCGCTGCGGCCATCGGCCGGGCAAGGAGATCGTGTCGCAGGGCGAGATGGTCGACCGGGTCAAGGCTGCGGCTGACGCGAAGACCGATCCCGACTTCTTCCTGATCGCGCGCACCGATGCGATCCAGGTCGACGGTGTGGACGCTGCGATCGAACGCGCCGTCGCCTGCGTCGACGCCGGCGCCGACGGCATCTTCGCCGAGGCCGCCTATGACCTCGACACCTATCGCCGCTTCGTCGATGCGGTCAAGGTGCCGGTGCTGGCCAACATCACCGAGTTCGGCGCCACGCCGCTGTTCACGCGCGACGAACTGGCGTCGGCTGGTGTCGCGATCCAGCTGTTCCCGCTGTCCGCATTCCGCGCGGCGAACAAGGCCGCCGAAGCGGTGTACACCGCAGTGCGCCGCGACGGTTCGCAGCAGGCCGTCGTCGAGACCATGCAGACCCGCGAGGAACTCTACGAGCGCATCGGCTATCACGCGTTCGAACAGCGCCTCGACGCGCTGTTCGCCTCCAAGAAATAAGCGACTTCCGATCATTCCATCCGTGCCTGCGGGCATCCAACGGAGATTCCAGATGAGCGACACCGCCACCACCGCCCCCGGTTTCAAGCCGAAGAAGTCCGTTGCACTGAGCGGCACGGCCGCCGGCAACACCGCGCTGTGCACCGTCGGCCGCAGCGGCAACGATCTGCACTACCGCGGCTACGACATTCTCGATCTCGCGCGCACCAGCGAATTCGAGGAAATCGCCTATCTGCTGGTGCACGGGAAGCTGCCGACCGAAGCGGAACTGCGCGGCTACAAAGCCAAGCTGAAATCCCTGCGCGGTATTCCGGCGGCGGTAAAGTCGGCGCTCGAGGAACTGCCGCCGTCGGCGCATCCGATGGACGTCATGCGCACCGGCGTGTCGGTGCTCGGCTGCGTGCAGCCGGAAAAGGACGACCACAACCATCCGGGCGCGCGCGACATTGCCGACAAGCTGATGGCGTCGCTCGGTTCGATGCTGCTGTACTGGTATCACTGGAGCCACAACGGCCGCGCAATCGACGTCGAGACCGATGACGATTCGATCGGCGGGCACTTCCTGCACCTGCTGCACGGCCACGAGCCGCGCGAGTCGTGGGTCAAGGCGATGCACACCTCGCTGATCCTGTACGCGGAGCACGAGTTCAACGCGTCGACCTTCGCCTGTCGCGTCATCGCCGGCACCGGCAGCGACATGCACAGCGCAATCACCGGCGGCATCGGCGCGCTGCGTGGCCCGAAGCACGGCGGCGCGAACGAAGTCGCGTTCGAAGTGCAGAAGCGCTACGACACGCCGGACGAAGCGGAAGCCGACATCAAGGCGCGCGTGGAGAAGAAGGAAGTGATCATCGGTTTCGGCCATCCGGTCTACACCGTCAGCGATCCGCGCAATGAAGTGATCAAGCAGGTCGCCAAAGAACTTTCGGACGAAGTGGGCAGTCGCAAGATGTACGACATCGCCGAGCGCCTGGAAACGGTGATGTGGGACATCAAGAAGATGTTCCCGAACCTCGACTGGTTCAGCGCGGTGAGCTACCACATGATGGGTGTGCCGACGGCGATGTTCACCCCGCTGTTCGTGATCGCCCGCACCGCCGGCTGGAGCGCGCACGTCATCGAGCAGCGCATCGACGGCAAGATCATCCGCCCCAGCGCGCACTACACCGGCCCCGAAGACCAGGCGTTCGTGCCGATCGCCGAACGCACGTAAGGCCGTCTGCATCGGTCCCCGCAAGCGCGGGGACCTCGCGTTTCCGCTCCTTCCGAATTGTTGAAGCCAGCCATGAACAGCCAGCACCGCAAACCCCTTCCCGGCACGCAGCTCGACTGGTTCGACGCGCGCGCGGCCGTCGAAGCCCTCGCGCCCGGCGCCTACGACCGCATGTCCTACACCGCACGTGTGCACGCCGAGAATCTGGTGCGACGCTGCGACCCCGCGCAGCTCGACGATGCGCTGCGGCAGTTGATCGAGCTGCGGCAGGACATCGACTTTCCGTGGTACCCGGCGCGCGTGGTCTGTCACGACATCCTGGGCCAGACCGCGCTGGTCGATCTCGCCGGTCTGCGCGATGCGATCGCCGACCAGGGCGGCGATCCGGCGAAGGTCAATCCGGTCGTGCCGGTGCAGCTGATCGTCGACCATTCGCTGGCGGTGGAATGCGGTGGCTACGATCCGGATGCGTTCGCGAAGAACCGGACGATCGAGGATCGCCGCAACGCCGACCGCTTCCACTTCATCGACTGGACCAAGCTCGCGTTCCACAACGTCGAGGTGATTCCGCCGGGCAACGGGATCATGCACCAGATCAATCTGGAGAAGATGTCGCCGGTGGTCTACGTGCAGGACGGCGTCGCGTTCCCGGATACCTGCGTCGGCACCGACAGTCACACGCCGCACGTCGATGCGCTGGGCGTGATCGCGGTCGGTGTCGGTGGACTCGAAGCCGAGAACGTCATGCTCGGCCGCGCGTGTTGGATGCGGACGCCGGAGATCGTCGGTGTCGAACTGGCAGGCCGTCCTGGCCCCGGCATCACCGCGACCGATGTCGTGCTGGCGCTGACCGAATTCCTGCGCAAGTCGAAGGTGGTCGGCGCGTATCTGGAATTCCGTGGACCCGGCGCGGCTGCGCTGTCGGTCGGCGACCGCGCGACGATCTCCAACATGGCGCCCGAGTACGGCGCCACCGCGGCGATGTTCTTCATCGACGACAACACGCTCGACTACCTGCGCCTGACCGGTCGCGAAGACACCCAGGTCGCGCTGGTCGAAACCTATGCGAAGGCCGCCGGACTGTGGGCCGATTCGCTGGTCAGCGCCGAGTACGTGCGCACGCTGCATTTCGACCTGTCGAGCGTGGTGCGCAACATGGCCGGCCCATCGAACCCGCACAAGCGTGTGGCGACCAGCGATCTCGCCGCGAGCGGCATCGCCGGCGCATGGGAGATGCCGACCGACGGCACGATGCCCGACGGCGCGGTGATCATCGCCGCGATCACTAGCTGCACCAACACCTCGAACCCACGCAACGTCATCGCCGCCGCGCTGCTGGCGCGCAACGCGAACGCACGCGGCCTCATGCGCAAGCCGTGGGTCAAGAGCTCGCTCGCGCCGGGCTCCAAGGCCGTGCAGCTGTATCTCGAGGAGAGCGGCCTGCTGCCGGATCTCGAGCAGCTCGGCTTCGGCATCGTCGCCTTCGCCTGCACCACCTGCAACGGCATGAGCGGCGCGCTGGACCCGGCGATCCAGCAGGAGATCATCGACCGCGATCTCTACGCGACCGCCGTGCTCAGCGGCAACCGCAATTTCGACGGCCGCATCCATCCCTACGCCAAGCAGGCCTTCCTCGCGTCGCCGCCGCTGGTCATCGCCTACGCGATCGCGGGCACCGTGCGCTTCGACATCGAGAAGGATGTGCTCGGCATCGACCACGATGGCAACGCGGTGACACTCAAGGATCTCTGGCCGTCGGATGAAGAGATTGACGCGGTGGTCAAGGCCAGCGTCAAGCCGGAACAGTTCCGCGCCGTCTACGGCCCGATGTTCAAGCTGCACGTGGATACCGGCGAGCGCGTCGCGCCGCTGTACGACTGGCGCGAGATGAGCACCTACATCCGCCGTCCGCCGTACTGGGAAGGTGCGCTGGCCGGCGCGCGCACGTTGACCGGCATGCGCCCGCTCGCGGTGCTCGGCGACAACATCACCACCGATCATCTGTCGCCGTCGAACGCGATCATGGCCGACAGCGCGGCCGGCGAATACCTCGCCAAGATGGGCGTGCCGGAAGACGACTTCAATTCCTACGCGACCCATCGCGGCGATCATCTGACCGCGCAGCGCGCCACGTTCGCCAATCCGAAGCTCGTCAACGAGATGGCGATCGTCGACGGCACGGTGCGCCAGGGCTCGCTGACGCGCATCGAGCCGGAAGGCCAGGTCGTGCGCATGTGGGAAGCGATCGAGACCTACATGGACCGCAAGCAGCCGCTGGTGATCATCGCCGGCGCCGACTACGGCCAGGGCAGCTCGCGTGACTGGGCGGCCAAGGGCGTGCGTCTGGCGGGCGTGGAGGCAATCGTCGCGGAAGGCTTCGAGCGCATCCACCGTACCAACCTGATCGGCATGGGCGTGCTGCCGCTGGAGTTCCAGCCCGGCGTGACCCGCCTGACGCTCGGCATCGACGGCACCGAAACCTTCGACGTCACTGGCGACCGCACCCCGCGCGCGATGCTCACGCTGGTGATCCACCGCCATGACGGCACGCAACTGTCGGTGCCGGTGATCTGCCGTCTCGATACCGCGGAAGAAGTCTCGATCTACGAAGCCGGTGGTGTGCTGCAGCGGTTTGCGCAGGATTTTCTGGAATCTTCGAAAGTCGACTGAGATCACTGCAATGTCTTCATCACCGCGGATTTTCTTCGCCATCCTGCCGCCCGAGCAATGGCGCGCGGAAGCGCTGCAGCGTTTGATCGAGCTCGGGCTGGAGAGTGCGCTAGGTGGAGAGATGTTCTCGCCAGAGAACTGGCACCAATCGCTTTCGGAGAGGATCTTCAATCCGACGGCGGAGCAATGCGAACGGCTGCAGCGTGTCGGCGCGAGCATCTCAGCGCACGCATGCACGCTGCAGTTCAACCGCATCGAAGGGCCGGATCTCGAGAGTGGCCATCAGCACTGCACGCTGCGCGCTTTTGGTGTGCCGAAAGCATTCAAGGCGCTGCACAAAGCGGTGAAGGCGGCGCTTGTGAAAGCTGAGTTCGCAGAGATCGCGACCGGTGTAACACCGCACATCACCTTGAGCTACAAAGCCAAGAGGTCCTTCGCGAACATCACGATCGAGCCTCCCATTCCGTGGGCTCTCAGCGAGTTGTGCCTCATCGTCGGCGGCGGAGATCCTTACCGTTATGAGGTGATTGGCCGCTGGCGATTGCTGCGCGAGCTGGACCCGCCAGTCGCGCAGGAAGAACTCTTCTAGTACCCCATCCGTTATCCACGCCGGAATCCGTCATGGCATTTGTCCCCCAACTCCGCATCCCCGCCACCTACATGCGCGGTGGCACCTCCAAAGGCGTGTTCTTCCGCCTAGAAAACCTGCCCGCTACCGCGCAGGTGCCCGGTTCCGCGCGCGACGCATTGCTGATGCGCGTGATCGGTTCGCCCGATCCCTACGCCAAGCACACCGACGGCATGGGCGGCGCGACCTCGTCGACCAGCAAGTGCGTGATCGTCGGGCCGGCGTCGGTGCCGGATCACGATGTCGACTATCTCTACGGACAGGTCTCGATCGATACCGCGTTCGTCGACTGGAGCGGCAACTGCGGCAACCTCAGCACCGCGGTCGGTCCGTTCGCGATCGCCAACGGCTTCATCGACGCTTCGCGGATTCCGCGCGACGGCACCGTCGCAGTGCGCGTGTGGCAGGCGAACATCGGCAAGACCATCATCGTGCACGTGCCGGTCGCCGACGGGCAGGTGCAGGAAACCGGCGATTTCGAACTCGACGGCGTGACGTTCCCGGCCGCGGAGATCGTGCTGGAGTTCGTCGATCCCGCCGATGAAGGCGAGGGTGAGGGCGGCGGTGCGATGTTCCCGACCGGCCATCTCGTCGACGATCTCGACGTGCCGGGCGTCGGTACCTTGCGCGTGACGCTGATCAATGCCGGCATTCCGACGATCTTCGTGGACGCCGCCTCGATCGGGTACACCGGCACCGAACTGCAGGACGCTATCAACGGCGATGCGAAAGCGCTCGCGATGTTCGAGACGATCCGCGCGCATGGCGCGGTGCGCATGGGCCTCATCCGCGATGTCTCCGAGGCGTCGAAGCGTCAGCACACGCCCAAGGTCGCGTTCGTCGCGCCGCCGCGTGATCACGTGGTGTCGAGCGGCAAGGCCATCGCGGCCGGCGATGTCGATCTGCTGGTGCGCGCGCTGTCGATGGGCAAGCTGCACCACGCGATGATGGGCACGGCCGCGGTCGCGATCGGCACGGCGGCGGCGATTCCCGGCACGCTGGTGAATCTGGCCGCGGGCGGCGGCGCGCGTACCTCGGTGCGCTTCGGGCATCCCTCGGGCACCCTGCGTGTCGGCGCGGAGGCGGTCGAGGTCGACGGACAGTGGACCGTGTCGAAGGCGACCATGTCGCGCTCGGCGCGCGTGCTGATGGACGGCGCGATCCGCGTGCCCGGCGATACGCTGGGCTGATTCCAGCGGCCTGGGCGGCGCGAGCGCGTCGAGGGCAGGCCTGCCAACCGGCGCGCCGCGCAGAGGCGACGCGCTGGTCGGACAGATCGATCAGATCAGGCCTTCGGCCGTCATCGCCGCACGAACGCCGTCGTCGGCGAGCATGCGAGCGTCGAACGCGTGCAGGTGATCGAGACCACCCAGATCGAGCTTCAGGCGCTTGGCCCATTGCAGGGTCACGAACAGGTAGGGATCGGCGATCGAACGCGTGCCGGTGAGGTAGTCGCGGCCTGCGAGCTGCGCGTCGATGCGCTCATACAGGCCGCGGATCTTCTGCATCGCGTGCTTGCGCGTGCGATCGATGGCGTCCGCGTCTTCCAGATATTTGGTGCTGCCGAACAGCGGATGGAACGACGGATGCAGATCGGCATTGAGCAACGCGAGCCAGCGGTTGACCTCGGCGCGGCCCTGCGGTGAACCGTCGCCACCGAGCTTCGCGTCGGGATGGCGGTCGGCCAGATAGTTGAGGATCGCGGCGTTCTGGGTCAGCACCCAGTCGCCTTCCACCAGCACCGGCACCGCGCCGGCGGGATTGAGTGCGAGGAACGCGGGTTCCTTCATCTGCGTCGCGTCGACGACGCGCGCTTCGAACGGGGCGCCGATCCACTGCAGCACGATGTGGTCGGCCAGCGAACAGGCGCCGGGTTTGGTATGGAGGATGCGCATGGCGGTCCCAGGGTTGGACGGGCCGCCATCATGCGCCGGGCGTCGCGGCCGGGGAAGCCGGGACGCCGGCGGTCAGCCGCGCTCGCTGTCGGTCGTCGGACGCGCCGGGCGCAGCGACTGCACGCGCAGGAAGGTGTGATCGCCGATCGTCGCCACCTGGTGCGCACTGCGCCAGGCCGGCGCGGCAATCGCGTGGGCCATGAAGTGGCTCGCGCCGGGCACCACCTGACGGCGTTGCTCGGGCGGCAGCGACCAGTTGCGCTCCGACTCCAGCGCCACGCTGACCGCGCGGGTCCATGCATTGGTGTTGGCGAGCTTGGTGTTCGGCGACAGGATCGTCGGCGCGAACTGCTTGCGCGCGGTGACCACTTCGCACATCGACTCACCCCACAGACCGCTCTCCTGGCGGCGCAGGGCCACCTCGGCGACGGCTTCCTGTCCACGGACGGACTGGTCGCGGGCTTCCAGATACACCGTCGTGCTCAGACAGAGCGAATCGGCGGCGGGGGGCGGCAGCACGGAGGCGAGCCACATCACCCATTCAAGTTTCATCAACGACTCCTTGCTGCGTTGCGCCGGGCCGCACGTCGTCTTCCTCCTCATCGGAAGAAACGCAGACGACTGCTGGAACCGGCATGGCGTATTGGGGAGGGCGGCGGACTCTGTGGTGCGCTTGATCGCCCGGGCACCGAAGTCCGCAGAAGGCGGGTCGGGCCGGTGTCCCGCCGAAGGGGGCGGAACGAAGAGACGGCACGGTAGCCCTGGTTTTTCGAATCACAGATGAATGCGGGGCACTGGCGCCGGGGCGAGATGTGTGGCTGGCCGGGCCGTTCGGCGGCCCCTATTCAGGTTTATCACGCTCGCATGGCGGCTCGTTCAGCGGGCAAGCCACCGCATCTGGAACCTGAACGGGCCGACGTTTTCTTCAGAGGTGCGCCGCGAGGCGGCTCGCCTGCGCGATCGCACGCTTGGCATCGAGTTCGGCGGCCACATCGGCGCCGCCGACCAGATGCACCACGGCGCCGTTCGCCTGCAAGGCTTCAAACAGCTCACGGCGCGGTTCCTGGCCGGCGCAGATCACCACGTGATCGACATCGAGTGTCTGCTCCGCGCCATCGACGCGGATGCGCAGGCCGGCATCGTCGACACCGAGGTACTCCACGCCGCCGAGCATCGTCACGCCCTTGGCCTTGAGCGTGCTGCGATGGATCCAGCCGGTGGTCTTGCCGAGTCGCGCACCCGGGCGACCGGGACTGCGCTGCAGCAGCCACAGCGTTCTTGCGGGCGGCGCGGGCGCGGCCGGCACCAGGCCGCCGGGTTGTTCGAAGCTCGGGTCGATGCCCCATTCGCGCATCCAGGTATCCGGGTCGAGACTGGGTGACTGCCCCGGGTGTTCGACCAGGAATTCGCCGACATCGAAACCGATGCCGCCGGCCCCGATGATCGCGACGCGCGCCCCGGGCACGACGCGGCCTTCGATGACATCCACATAGCCGACCACCTTGGGATGCGCGCTGCCCGGGAATTCCACGGCGCGCGGCACCACGCCGGTCGCCAGCACCACGGCATCGAATCCGCCGAGATCCGCGGCCGTGACGGGCGTCGACAGGCGCACGTCGACGCCGGTCTCGACCAGCCGTGTGCGGAAGTAGCGCAGCGTTTCGTCGAATTCTTCCTTGCCCGGAATACGCCGGGCGAGGTTGAACTGGCCGCCGACCTCGGCTGCGGCATCGAACAGCGTCACTGCATGCCCGCGTTGCGCGGCAACCGTCGCGCAGGCGAGGCCCGCCGGGCCCGCGCCGACCACGGCGATGCGCAACGGTGTCGCCGCCGGGAAATAGTTGAGTTCGGTTTCCGCGCATGCGCGCGGATTGACCAGGCAGCTCGCGGTGCGGTTCGCGAACACGTGGTCGAGGCAGGCCTGGTTGCAGGCGATGCAGGTATTGATGCGCTCGGGCGTGCCGGCGCGGGCCTTGGCGACCCACTGCGGATCGGCCAGCAGCGGCCGCGCCATCGACACCATGTCGGCGTCGCCTCGGCTGAGGATGCGTTCGGCGACCTCGGGCATGTTGATGCGGTTGGTCGCGACCAGCGGCAGCGTCACATGCGGGCGCAGCTTGGCGGTAACGCCGGCGAACGCGGCGCGCGGCACCGAGGTGGCGATCGTCGGCACGCGTGCCTCGTGCCAGCCGATGCCGGTGTTGATCAGCGTCGCGCCGGCTGCTTCGACGGCCCGTGCCTGCTGCACGATGTCGTCCCAGGCCGAGCCGTCCGGCACCAGTTCCAGCATCGATAGGCGGTAGACGATGATGAAATCGTCGCCCGCCGCCGCGCGCACCCGGCGCACGATCTCGGTCGCGAAGCGCATGCGCTGCGCGGTGTCGCCGCCCCAGGTGTCGTCGCGTGCATTGGTGCGACGACTGAGGAACTGGTTGATCAGATAGCCCTCGCTGCCCATCACTTCGACGCCGTCGTAGCCGGCCTCGCGGGCGAGCTTCGCGGCATGCGCGTAGGCGTCGATCGTGCGTTCGACGCCGCGCGCCGACAGCGCCCGCGGGGTGAACGGATTGATCGGCGCCTTGATCCGGCTCGGCGCGACCTGCAGCGGGTGATAGCCGTAGCGACCCGCATGCAGCAACTGCAGGCAGATCTTCGCGTCATGGCCGTGCACGGCGTCGGTCACCTGACGGTGCCGCCGCGTTTCCCAGCGCCACGACAGCTTGCCGCCGAAGGGTTTGAGCCAGCCGGCGATATCGGGCGAGAAGCCGCCGGTGACGATCAGGCCGACGCCGCCTTCGGCGCGCTCGGCGAAGTAGCGCGCGAGCTTGGGGAAATCCGCCGCGCGATCTTCGAGGCCGGTGTGCATCGAGCCCATCAGCACGCGGTTGCGCAAGGTGGTGAAGCCCAGATCGAGCGGCGCCAGCAGATGCGGATAGGAAGCGGCGACGGGCTGGCCGGAGGCTGGCGTCATGATCAGGATACGCGTGCGTATGGATCGCCCAGCGTGCCGGGAAAGCCACGTCCGGGCAAGCGCGGCGGACGCAAGCGGCCACGCGCGGGCTGTCAAGAGTTGCCAGTGCCGGGCCGCGCCCTGAACATGTCGCGCCCCGCACCAGGGACGGCTGCCATCCAACCTTTCCAGGATTACCTGCGCGACGGCATCGTCGCCGCCGATCTGCCGGACCTGCATCCGCTGCTGGCGGCGCGCGAACAGCTGCGTGCGTTCTCGACGCTGTTTCATGGCGGCGAGGAGATCGTGATGGTGCGCCTGCTGGTGCTGCGCGCGATCGGCGAACGCGGCGACGCGCCGGACTGGTCGCCACAGGAACTGCGCGAGCACTTCGCCTGGCTCGATCCGATCAAGTTCGACACGGTGATCGGCCGCCTTCGCGACAACGGCCTGCTGGCCTGGGACGCGCACAGCCAGCGTTACCGCATCAGCCCAGTGGGCCGGCAGGCGCTGTCGGCGCTGGGCCTGTTGGTGCAGTTCAATGCCGAGGGCGACGAACTGGCCTATGTCACTGCGCAGCTCGCCGCCGGCCAGGCGGTCGGCAAGGTCGGCGCCGCGGACCTGCAGCATTTGCTATCGCGGCTCAACGAACTACGCGAGGACTTCGACCAGGCCGTGCTCAGCGGTTCGGAGCACCGCATCCGCCAGGCCGCGGACACGTTGCAGTCGGTCTGGCACTGGGTGGAGAAGGGTACCGAGCTGATCCGCGCGATCGCGGCGGACGACGATCTGGATGTCGCCACGCATCGCGTCGCGCAGCAGATCGGCCGCGCGCAGAGCGCGATGCTGCGCCAGGCGTCGGTGTTCCAGCGCGCCTTGAACCAGCTCGACCGGCATCGCGTGCATCTGGGCGCGAGCGGCTTGTCGTCGTCGGACGTCAACCGCTTCCTGCGCGCCTGCGATCCGGCCGCGCTCGCCGACATGGCCAACGACGCGCTGACCATCGCGCCGCAGCCGGCGTTCGTGCTGGGGCCGATCGCGCTGGACGTCGCCGAGTACGAACTCGTCGAGCGCGAGCGCGAAGCGGCCGCCGATGCCGGCCTGCCGCCGCCGCGCGATGCGCCCGAAGACCTGCAGGCACCGGTCGCCGCCGACGACTATGCACACGCCGCGCAATGGCTCGACCAGCTGAGCGCGCTGGATGTGGCCGCGCCACTCGGCGACTGGGTGCCGCAGGACAGTTTCGCGGTGAGTGCGTATCGCCTGTCGCTGCTGGGCCTGATCGGCGATGCCGGCGCGGAGCACCGCAGCGGCGTCAGCGCGCGGCTCGCGCAGTTGCCGATGCAGTGGCGCGTCGACGCCGCCTTTGATCGTATCGACCGCGCCGGTGTCGCACTGATGAGCCGTGGTCGCCTGCTCCCCGTGGGCGTCGACGACGAAGCCCAGCCCGGAATCGAGATGCCCGACATGACCGCGCACGGCATCACCGACGACGGCAACGAGGCCGCCGCCGCGCCTGCACCGCGCCGTCGACGCGCCGCCCCGCCTTCCGTGGAGACCGGCACGCCGCCGACACCCGCACGACGCAAGAAGACCGCATGACCGACTCCACCGCTTCCCTGATCGCGCGGCTGCTCGCCGAGCGCTGGCTGCCGCGCGAAGACCGCGCCGTGCGCCAGATGCTGGTCGATGCCGAGCTGCGCGAGGACATCGACCGCCGCCTCGCTGCCGCCGGCCTGCGCCTGCTCGAACATCCCTACGCGGCGCACGTCGCGATCGGCATCGCGCGCCAGCACGAGGCCGACGTGTTCGGCCACGGCGATGCCTGGGCCGCGAGCAATCTGCAGCTCAGCCGCGATGCGCTCGCGCTGCTGGTGGTGTTGTGGTCGCTGCTGGTGCTGCCCAAGCGCCAGCGGCAGATCGCGCGCCAGCAGACCGATCTGTCGCAGGACCAGGAGCAGATGTTCGCCGAACTCAAGCCGGTGCCGGTCGGCGCCGAAGTCGTCGAGCCGGTCAACGAGCGCACGCTGCTCGCGGACTTCGGCGCGCAGCTCGGCGGCAAGGGCCGCATCCACATGAATCTCGGCACGCTGCAGCGGCAGGGATTCATCGCGCGGCGCAAGGAGCGGATCCACGAAGGCCCGCTGCTCGACCTCGCGTTCGACTACGAGCGCATCGCGAGTCGCGTGATGGACGGCGCGCTGGCGCACGTGATCGCCGAGAGTCGCGTCGGTCGAGGGCTGGACGTGGAAGACGCCGATGGACTGGACGACATGACCCACGACACCGGAACGACCGGAGAGGCGCAGGCCGATGTTTGAATTCCGCAGTCTCGAAGTCGTGCACTGGGATTACTGGCAGCGTTATTCGCTGCCGCTGGATGCCTCCATCATCACCGTCGTCGGACCGAACGGTTCGGGCAAGACCACGCTGCTCGACGCGCTGCGCACGCTGTTGGCCATCGATGATCGCGACATGGCGCGCGACTACAAGACCTATCTGCGCCACAACGGCAAGCCGTTCGCGTGGCTGCGCGCGGTGGTGAGCAATCCGGTCGATCGACGTGGCCGCCGCGCGTTCTTCCCGTGCATGGACGAGCAGGTGACGATCGCCTGCCGCGTGCGCAAGCGCGGCGGCGACTGGACACGCGATTACCAGATCGTCGCCGGCGACGTGCCGGTCGAAGCGCTCGACGCTGGCGGTGAGTGGTTGGGCGTGCGCGATTACCGTGTGCGCCTCGCCGGCGCCGGCCTGAGCCGCGCGATCTGTCGCGTGCTGACGCTGGAGCAGGGCGCCACCGACAAGCTGTGCCAGCTGTCGCCACGCGAACTGCTGCAACTCGTCTTCGACGTGTTCGAGGACAAGGCGGTGATGGACGACTACCAGCGCGCCCGCGCCGAGCAGTTCGACATCGACAAGGAAATCGCCGAACTGCAGCAGGGACTCGCCGAGCTGCACATGCGGCTCGAATCGTCGCGCGCCGATGTGCGGTCCTACGAGGACGGCATGGCGCTGCGCAACCAGCGGCAGATTCTGGAAGCGGAAATCGCGCCGAAAGTCGAACTGGCCGACCTGCGCGCGACCATCGATGGCGCGAAGCCGCGACTCACCGGCCTGCGTCGTGGCCTGCGCGAACGCAGCCAGGCGCACGACGCACTGCAGGCCGAGGACACGGCGTCGATCGACGCACGCGCTGGCCTGCAGCAGTCGATCGCCGATGCCCGCGCGGCGTTGAAGTCGGCCGAGACGCGGTTCACCGGCGCGCGCGACCAGACGCGTGACGCCGAGCAGCTGGTGCGGCGCCACGATGAACTCGCGCGTCTCCAGGCCGAACGCGGCGGCGCGGATGTCGATGCGCTCAGCCGCGAGGTCGAGCAGGGCCGTCGTCGTCAGGCCGAACTGCGCCTCGAGGCCGAGCGCGACCGCGCGCGGGGTGGCGAGGTCGCTGCCCAGGTGGCCGCGCTGCGCGGCGGCGGCCGCGTCGTCGAACCCTTCGAGCGCGAGTTCCGTGCCGCGCTGGATCGTGCCGACATCGGCCATGCGGTGCTCACCGAACTGGTCGAGATCGCCGATCCGCAATGGGCGGTCGCGCTTGAGGCGGTCCTTGCGCCGTACCGGCATCTGCTGGTACTCGACGCGGCGAAGGATGCGCGCCAGGCCTGGCAACTCGGCGAGCGCCTGCAGTACCGGCATTTCGTCGTCGCCGAACGCGCGCCGGCCGGTCCGGCGACGCGTGGCTCGCTGCTCGAGGTCGTGCGTTTCAATGCCGATCCGCCGGCGTGGCTGCCGCGCCAGCTCGATCGCGTGCAGCGCGTCGCCGATGTCGAAGCCGGCCAGCGCCTGCCCAAGGGCCAGGACTGGATCACCGCGCAGGGCTATCTGCGCGAGCACCGCGGCGGTCGCCATATCGGCGGCGGCCAGCATCACTTCGGTACCGGTGCACGCGAGGCGCGGCTCGCGTCGCTGCATGCCGAAGCCATCGCGTTGCAGGAGCGCGCACAGGCACGCGAAGACGCGCTGACCACACTGGGTCGTGAGGTCGATACGGCGCAATCGCGCTTGCTCGGTCTCGATGCCGGCCAGGAACTGGTGACGCGCGCGGCCGAATTCGCCGATGCGCAGTCGCGCCTGCCGGCGCTGGCCGAGGCCGCGCAGGCTGCCGCCGAATCGCTGACCGACGCGCGCGCTGTGCTGGATGCCTGCGAGCGGCTCGACAAGGACGGCAGCATTGCCGCCGCCACGCGCGCGGGCGAACTGCGCACGCTGGCGCAGGAACTGCGCGACCGCGGCAGCCAGATCGCGCAGGAGCGCGTGGCGCTGGTGCAGCGTCTGGTCGATTTCCGCAAGCGGCGTGCGCGCATGCCGGCTGCATGGCGCACGCGCGACGCGTTGCGCGAGGCGCGCGATGCGTATGAGAGCGCAGGCGCGGTGCGGCGCGAACTCGAACGCATCGACGAGCGGCTCGCACGCGGCAGCTTTGTCGAGGACGCCGCCTGCGTGGCGATGCGCGACAAGTTCGCTGCCGATCACGAGTCACTCGAAGCGGCGATCGGCAAGCGCGAGGCGCATCTGCACCGCGCGCGCCGTCTCACCGAGGACGCGCGTGGCGCCTACATCAACGTGCTGCGCGCGACCGTACGCCGCTACCGCAAGAACCTCACCGCGCTCGGTGAACTCGCCGGCATCGGTGTCGATGTCGGCATGCCGGAACTGGCGAACGAGGATGTCGCGCTGGCGCAGGCCGGGCTCACCGTGCGGTTCGATTTCGACCGCAAGGGCTGGATCGGCCTCGACGACGGCGAGGCGTCCGGCGGCCAGCAGGTGATGAAATCGCTGCTGCTGCTGGTCGCACTGCTGCGCGACGAGGACCAGCCGGGCGGCTTCGTCTTCATCGACGAACCGTTCGCACATCTCGACGTCGCCAACATCGAGAAGGTCGGCCGCTTCCTGCGCAGCACGGATGCGCAGTACATCCTGACCACGCCGATTACCCACAACCTCAACGTGTTCGAGCCATCGGATCTGGTGCTGGCGACCAGCAAGCGGCGCGCGGGCAGCGCGTGGGCGGAGCCGGTCGCAGTGCTCAAGCGCGACCGGACGGATTCGGTGCACGCCGCGGCGTGATCGCGGCCGCAGTGCATGCGCGAAAGCGTCGCCACGACGGTGACGCACGTACTGCGCCGTTCAATGCGTTGGCGTGACCTGCGCCGGCCAACGTCCGGCGCGCTGCACGCCAGCGTGCGCCAGCCAACGTTGCTGCCCAGCCGCCCGCCGATCGTCAGCGCCAGCGTCTCGACGCGCGTCCTCGCGATCCGGATGGGCACGCCCATACCGATCAGCGGCGTCGCCCGTCCGAACGCGTTCGACGCGCACGGGATGTGCTGCGTGCAGCCGATGTTCCGGAGGCGCCTACACAGAAACGTCCGACCCTGAGGGGGCCGGACGCGTGGTCCCAAACGACAGTGCGGGACGCTCAGGCCCTACGGGTCATGCCCACCCGGCGACCACCACCTTGCCGATCGTGCTGCCGGATTCGACGCGGCGATGCGCTTCGCGCAGCGTTGCTGCATTGATCGGCGACAGCATGTCCGACAGCGTGCCGCGCAGCGCACCGGTATCGATCAGCTCCGCGACCCGCGCGAGGATCTTGCCCTGCTCGCCCATATCGGCGGTGCGGAAGCGCGGGCGCGCGAACATCATTTCCCAATGGATGCCGATGCTCTTGGCCTTGTAGGGATCGCCAATCTTCAGCGCACCGGCGGGCTCGACGATCAGGCCGACGTGGCCGAGCGGCGCGAGCAGTTCGCCCAGAACCGTCCAGTAGCGATCGGTGTCGGCGAGGTTGAGTGCGGCATCGACGGTCTCGAAGCCGAGCGCCTGGAGTTGCGGCGCGAGATCCTCGCGATGATCGATCACATGGTCAGCGCCCATGATCCGGCACCACGCGATGGTTTCCATGCGCGACGCGGTCGCGATCACGGTGAAGCCGGCCCGCTTCGCGAGCTGGATCGCGATTGATCCGACACCGCCGGCGCCGGCGATCACCAGCAGGGTCTTGCCGGCGCCGGCGCCGCCGCCGTCGATGTCGAAGGGCATGCGCTGGAACAGCAGCTCCCACGCGGTGATCGCAGTCAGGGGCAGAGCGGCAGCCTGGGCGAAGTCGAGCGAGTTCGGCTTTTTCGCGGCGATGCGCGCGTCGACAAGCTGGAACTCTGCGTTGCTGCCCGGACGGGTGATGTCACCCGCGTAGTAGACCGCGTCGCCGACGTCGAAGCCGGTGACCTCGCTGCCGATGGCGTCGATCACGCCGGCGGCGTCGTATCCGAGGACCTTCGGATTCGCTTCGGTCTGCGGCTTCGGCGCGCGTACTTTGGTATCGACGGGATTGACCGACACCGCCTTGATGCGCACACGCAGATCGTGCGGTCCGGGTTCGGGCAGGTCGAGTTCGACATCCTGCAGCGATTGCGGGTCGTCGATCGGGAGGTAGCGGGTCAGGGCGACGGCTTTCATGGGAAGTCCTTGGGGAGGTGATGCGACCTCCGCATTGTCGACCTCTCGCGTTCCGGTCGAACAGCGATAGGATCGCCAATCACCTTCAAGGGATTCTTTCGAATCGATGGACCGGATCGGCGACATCGCCCTGTTCCTGCGTGTGCTCGACACCGGCTCGATCAGTGCCGCCGCGCGCAGCCTGGATCTGTCGCCCGCATTGGCGAGCCAGCACCTGAAACGGCTGGAGGACGCCTTGGGCGTGCGGCTGCTGCATCGGACCACGCGGCGCTTGCATCCCACGCCTGAAGGCCTTCGGCTGGCGGGCGAGGGACGTGCACTGGTCGAAGCCCTCGACGGCCTCGCCGGCAGCCTGCGCGAGAGCGGCGGGCAGGCGGTCGGCGGGACGTTGCGGGTGACGATGTCCGCTTCGTTCGGCCGCCAGCACATTTCGCCACGCCTGCCGCGCTTTCTCGGCGCGCATCCGGGCCTGCAGCTCAGCGTGCACATGAGCGACCAGCAGGTCGATTTGGTCCGGGAAGGGTTCGATCTAGCGATCCGGATCGGCGATCTCGACGATTCGCAACTCGTCGGGCGGCAGATTGCGGCCAATCCGCGCGTACTCGTCGCCTCGCCTGATTACCTGGCGCGCCGCGGCATGCCGGCCAGTCCCGACGATCTCGACGCGCACGACTGCCTGATTCTCGTAGGGAGCCGCGGGCGGCAGGATCGCTGGCAGCTGGTCGACGGCGCCGGCGTCGATTCGACCATCACCGTGAACGGGCCGCTGGAAAGCAATCTCGGTGAAGTGCTGCGTGACGCGGCGCTGGAAGGGGCGGGTGTCGCGATGCATGCGCTGTGGCATGTGGCGGGCGATCTGCAGGCCGGTCGCCTCGTACGGGTGCTGCCTCGATATGCGCCGCCGGAGACCGGAATCCATGCGGTCATGCCCGACCGTATCTTCGTGCCGCCACGCACGCGTGCATTCGTTGCGTTTCTGCAGTCCGAGTTCGGATCCGATCCGAGTTGGCACGGGGTCGGCTGATATGAGAAGAAATGCGTGAAAGCTGGCAAACGTCAATTCCAGATCAAGCGCCAGTTAAGAAGGGCGAATGTTCTTGACGCCACGCGCACATCCCCTTCACGACAATCTCGCCGCGTTGAGGTTCCTGACCAAACCAAAGCCTGGATGAATACTCGGCATGGCGATCTAGGAAGCTTTCAACCGTTATGTTAGTGTTAACAACGTCTTCACGCTGCTGACTTTAGGCTATGTGCAAGGCGTTTGCGTTTGACGCCTCAATCGATGCCACGACGCATTCCCCCTTTTCTAGGAGCTGAACAAACATGAACAAGAAACTCCTCTGCGCCGCGCTGCTCGGCGGTCTTGGTCTGGCGGGTCACGCCAGCGCCCAGGAGTTCGACGACCGTTGGTACCTCACCGGTTCGACGGGCTTCAACTTCCAGGCAGAAGATCGCCGCACCGACGACACCCCGTTCGTCACGCTGGGCATGGGTAAGTTCATCAGCCCCAACTGGTCGGTCGACGGTGAGCTGAACTACCAGAACCCGGGCTTCGACAGCTCGGTCGAAGGTGCGAACAACGACCTGAACTGGAGCCAGTACGGCGTCTCGGTTGATTTCCGCTACCACTTCATCTCCGAAGGCCGTGGCTGGAACCCGTACCTGCTGGCCGGCGTTGGCTACCAGCGTTCGGAAGAAGAGTTCGACGCGTTCCCGAGCCCGGATTCGCCCGGCGAGCGTAAGGACGGTAACTTCGCAGCCAAGGTCGGTGCTGGTCTGCAGACCACCTTCGACAAGCGCGTCGCCGTGCGTGCCGAAATCGCGTACCGCGCTGATTTCGACGACAGCAGCGTCGCTGCGAACGGTTCGCGTGATTGGGCGGGCTACCCGCACAATGCTGAAGAAAGCTACTTCGGCGACGTGATGGCTTCGGTCGGCGTTGTGATTCCGCTCGGCCCGCCGCCGGCTCCCCCGGCTCCGCCGGCTCCGCCGCCGCCGCCGCCGGCTCCGGCCCCGGCTCCGGCTCCGCCGGCTCCGATCACCATCGATCTGAATGGCGTCAACTTCGACTTCGACCGTGCGACGCTGCGTCCTGACGCAGTGGCAATCCTCAACGAAGCCGTCGAGATCCTGAAGCGTTACCCGGAGCTGCGCGTTGAAGTCGCCGGTCACACCGACTCGGTCGGTACCGATGCCTACAACCAGCGTCTGTCCGAGCGTCGCGCCAAGGCGGTCTATGACCACCTCGCCAGCAACGGCATCATGTCCGACCGCCTTGTGGGTCCGACCGGTTACGGTGAAAGCCGCCCGATCGCGCCGAACACCAATGCTGATGGTTCGGACAACCCGGAAGGCCGTGCGCGCAACCGCCGCACCGAGCTGAACGTTCAGAACTAAGAACGTCCGGTTGTAACACCAGAAAGCCCGGCCTCGTGCCGGGCTTTCTGTTTGTGGGGTTCCAGAGTGTCTTGCGAGCGATGATCGATGCGAGCGCGGGACATTTCCGCATTGGCCGGCCGCGGTCCGGAGAGAGGCGTCGATCCGGCAGTCGCGTGAATGCGCGGGTGCACATTTTTCCCTTGTATGGCGTGTACTTGCCGCCTACACTTCAGGCCAATTCGACCTCGGGGATTGTCTCTCATGCGTGCCTTGTTCCTATTGCCTCTGCTGGCACTGCCACTCGCCGGCCATGCCGCCGATTGCAGCACTCTCGACACCCGGACCGCACGTCCGGTGCAGGCGACGGTGCTCGAGCCGGTCTCTCCGGAGCTTGCCGCGCCCACGTACCGTCTCGGCACCAGCGCCGTACTGGCACGTGCCTATGACGAGGCGCAGTCCGCCGAGCAGGTCGTGCTGCGGCTCGAGATCGAGAAGTGCCAGAACGTTGCGATGGCGGTACCGGCTGCAGGTGCTGTCAGCGCCAACGATCCTGCGGCCTACGTCAAGCAGACCGAGTTCGACAACACCCCCTATCGCTTCAATATGACCCAGGGCGGCAAGCGCATGACGGCCGACGATTTCGACGCGTGGATCAAGGCCAACGGTTACACGGTCGGCAGCCGACGCGCCGATCCGAACGCACCGGCGGCGCCGGCTGCAGCGGAAACCGCGCCTCCCGGCGAGACGCCGCCCGTCGAATGATCGCTGCGCGTCTCTGCATCGCCTGCATGACGACGGCCCGCGCAAGCGGGCCGTTCGCATGTCGAGGTCCTGCGTCTTGAAGCGTGTTGCACGTCCGCCGCGTTACGGGCTGGCGCGCGTGCTGTCCAAGCGTGGGCTGTGTTCGCGCAGCGAAGCCGAGCGGCGCGTGCGCGAGGGACGCGTGCGGGTCGGCGGAACGATCGTCCGCGATCCGGAATTTCCGGTTGCACTCGACGCCTCGGACATCGTGCTCGACGGCGATGCGGCGCACGCAAGCGCACATCACTATCTGGTGCTCAACAAGCCGCGTGGACTGGTGACGACCGCGCGCGATGAGCATGGCCGTGACACGGTCTATCGCTGTTTCGATGGCGCGGATCTCGGCTGGATCGCCCCGGTCGGTCGGCTCGACAAGGCCAGCGAAGGTCTCCTCTTGTTCACCAGCGATCCCGCCTGGGCCGCGCGTGTCACCGACCCGGCGCAGGGGCCGCAGAAGACCTATCACGTGCAGGTCGATGGGCTGCCGGACGCCGTGTTGCTCGAAGCGCTGGTGCAAGGCGTCGACGACGCGGATGAACGCTTGCAAGCTGCAGCCACGCGCCTGTTGCGTCATGGCGCGCGCAATGCGTGGCTTGAGATCGTCCTCGACGAGGGCCGCAACCGGCAGATCCGCAGATTGCTCGCTGCACATGATCTCGGCGTCCTGCGACTGGTGCGGGTCGCGATCGGCACACTCGTGCTGGGCGATCTCGCCAAGGGCGCATGGCGCCTGCTCTCGTCGGACGAGGTCAGCGCGTTGGCGCCGCCTTCGGATCCCACCATCGGCTGAGGCGCGTCGCGAGTAAGGCTTCAACCACTTCGCGCGCGCGCATATCGCCGGGACCCCGTGCGTCGTGGCCCTTGCCCTCGTCGTGGTTGCAGCGTGCGCAGGCCAGCGCGAGGTTGCGCGGATCATTGGCGTCGCCGCCGACCCGGGCTGTCAATGCGGCGGCCGCGCGTCGACCGAACCAGGCCTGCGGTACCACGTGTTCCAGTGTGGCGAGCCCAAGCGGCTCGCCATCGTCGCGGACCTGCAACGCGCTGCGGCAATGCAGGCAACGCGTCGACCAGATGCCGCCGTCGAGCTCAGCGGCGGCATCGGTCTGCGCTGCGATCAGCAGACGCCATCGCAGCGCCGCGCGCATGGCTCAGAACCTGTTCAACGCACGTCGCGAGCGCACCCAGGTGGCGCGTGCTGGAGCGTCGAAAACGCAACGTACGGCAAAGTACAGGCGCACTTGGAGCACCGCACGCGCAGATGGCAAGCGCAGCAGGACGTTGAGCACGTTCTCAGGCCTTCAGCACGCCCAGCTCCTGACCGATGCGGGTAAACGCATCGATCGCGCGGTCCAGGTGTTCGCGCGTGTGCGCTGCGCTGATCTGGGTTCGGATGCGCGCCTGCTCTTTCGCGACGACCGGGAAGAAGAAACCGATCGCGTAGATGCCTTCTTCGAGCAACCGTTCCGCGAAACGCTGCGCGAGCTTGGCGTCGTAGAGCATCACCGGACTGATCGGATGCACGCCGGGGCGCACGTCGAAGCCGGCGGCGGTCATCTTCTCGCGGAAGTAGCGGGTGTTCTCGACCAGCTGCGTGCGCAGGTCTCCGGCGGCGTCGAGCATCTCGAAGGCCTTGATGCCGGCCGCGACGACGTGCGGCGGCAGCGAGTTCGAGAACAGATACGGGCGCGAACGCTGGCGCAGCAATTCGATGACTTCGCGCTTGGCCGTGGTGAAACCGCCGAGCGCGCCGCCCATCGCCTTGCCGAGCGTGCCGGTGACGATGTCGATCTTCTCCAGCACGCCTTTCACTTCCGCCGAGCCGCGGCCGGTCTCGCCGAGAAAGCCGGTGGCGTGGCATTCGTCGATATGCACCAGGGAGTCGTACTTTTGCGCCAGTGCGGTGATCTCGTCGAGCGGCGCGATGAAGCCGTCCATCGAGAACACGCCGTCGGTCGAGATCAGGATCGTACGTGCGCCGTCGGTCCGGGCCTGCTGCAACTGCTTTTCCAGATCCGCCATGTCGCAATTGGCGTAGCGGTAGCGCTTGGCCTTGCACAGGCGGATGCCGTCGATGATCGAGGCGTGGTTGAGCGCGTCGGAGATGATCGCGTCTTCTTCGCCGAGCAGCGGCTCATACAGGCCGCCATTCGCGTCGAAGCAGGCGGCGTAGAGGATCGTGTCCTCCTTGCCGAAGAAGTCAGCGATGGTCTTCTCGAGCTGCTTGTGCAGATCCTGCGTGCCGCAGATGAAGCGCACCGACGCCATGCCGAAGCCGTGTGTATCGAGCGCATTCTTCGCGACGGCGATGATGTCCGGATGGTCGGCCAGGCCCAAGTAATTGTTGGCGCAGAAGTTCAGCACCGTGCGGCCGTCTTCGAGCGTGATTTCCGCCGACTGCGGGCCGGTGATCACGCGTTCGGCCTTGAACAGACCCGCGTCGCGGATCTCGTCGAGGGTGTCGGCGTAGCGCTGGGTGTTGGACATGTCGGGCGCCTTCTGATTCGGGCCCGTGATTCTACTTGGCGCGTCTGGCGGCTGCGTTGCGAAGCTGCTCGAGCCATGCAGTCCAGGCTGTCTCGAGCGCGTCCATGCTGGCAGGCAGGCGGTGGCCCTCGCCCTCACGTGCGAGCCAGTCCTCGAACGTGGCGCCATCGGCGATAGCGGTGCTGATTGGCGCGAGTATCCGCGTGTCGCCGCTGGTTTCGGTGAGGAAATAGCCCAGCAGCAGTGACTGGCCGTAGAACGTATCGAGACCGGGAAAGTCTTCACTTCCGCCGACCGTCACCATCTGTACGCCCGATGTGGACTTCGGTCCGCGCGCAAGTGCGCTTGCCAGTGCCGTCGAACGGACTGGATGTTCCGACGCAACGAACTCTGCCAACGACGGTGTCGATCGCGGATTGCGCTTGGCAACGTCTAGGAACATTGCGGCGTATTTCGCCTGGCTTTCAGGCCCTTCCATCAGGATGGCGGACGCTTCGTCCAGCCAGTCGGGTGCCGGGCTGCCGTACCGCGCATCGCGCGTGCCGGTCGCGTTCGGCCAGTACAGCGCGGCATACATCGCGTGGCCCACTTCGTGCCGCAGCGTGCTCTCGTCCTGTGTAGCCGCGCCTGCGAGCGCACGCTGGATCTGCGCACGTTCCAGGCCGGACTGGCGCAAGGCGCGTTCGGTCATGGCGCGGTTGGCGCTTGCCGGCAACCAGACCTGCGCGAATTCCAGTCCGTGCGTTTGTGCGAATTCGCGGGCGACCAGCGGGTCGAACGTCGCGCTCAACACGAGTGCGCCGGTCGGCGCGCGTCCGAAGTAGCCTGCGAAGCGCTGGGCGGCGTCGCTCAGTGCCCGCGCTGCGCCGCTGGCTTCTTCTTCGCTGTCGGCGTAGGCCAGACCATGCGGCGTCGCGATGCAGACGGGGGCGGGAGGCACGTCCACGTCCGGGCAGGTGGGATCGCTTGCGGCGATATCCGTTGTGGCCAACAGGCAAGCGGACAGCAGACAAGAAGTGGCGATACGCATTTGAACCATCCCTGGTAGAGGGCGCGGCTCGGCACCCTATGGGTCGGCGCCCAACACACGTGTCAGAGCGCCGTTTGCTGGTCCATCAGCTGGCGTTGCGCCAGCCGACAGACCACCCGGCATCAACGCCAGTCAAGAACCACCTTGCCCGACTTGCCCGATTCCATCAGGTCGAAACCCTTCTGGAATTCGTCGGCCGGCAGCTGGTGGCTGAGCACCTTGCCGAGCGGGAAACCCGACAGCACGAGCTGGGTCATCTTGTACCAGGTCTCGTACATCTTCCGGCCGTAGATGCCCTGCACGGTGAGGCCCTTGAAAATGATGCGGTCCCAGTCGATGCCGGCGCCCTTGGGCAGCAGGCCGAGCAGCGCGACCTTGCCACCGTGGTACATGCAGTCGAGCATGTCGTTGAACGCGTGCGGGTTGCCGCTCATTTCAAGACCCACGTCGAAGCCCTCCATGTGGAGGTCCTTCATGACCTCCTTGAGCGAGGTGTTCGACACATTGACCACGCGCGTGGCGCCCATGTCGGCGGCGAGCTTCAGGCGGAAATCGTTGACGTCGGTGACCACCACGTTGCGCGCGCCGATGTGCTTGCAGATGCCCGCGGCCATCACGCCGATCGGGCCGGCGCCGGTGATCAGCACGTCCTCGCCGACCACGTCGAACTCCAGCGCGCAATGCGCGGCATTGCCGTAGGGATCGAAGAACGCGGCCAGCTCGCTCGGAATCTGGTCGGGGATCGGCCACAGGTTGGTCGCCGGCATCACCACGTATTCGGCGAAGGCGCCGTTGCGGGTGACGCCGATGCCGACGGTGTTCGGACACAGGTGCGGCTTGCCGGCGCGGCAGTTGCGGCAGTGGCCGCAGACCAGATGGCCTTCGGCCGACACGCGCTGACCGACGGTGTAACCGGTGACCGCCGAGCCCAGCTCGACGATGCGGCCGACGAACTCGTGGCCGATGACCAGGCCCGGCGTGATCGTGCGCTGGCTCCACTCGTCCCACAGATAGATGTGCAGGTCGGTGCCGCAGATTGCGGCCTTCTCGACGCGGATCAGGACGTCGTTGGGGCCGGGCGCCGGCACCGGCACTTCGGCCATCCAGATGCCTTTTGTCGCTTCGCGCTTGACCAGCGCCTTCATTGTCTGGGCCATTGTGTCGTGTCTGCAGATGCCGGAAAGAGCCCGCGATTATACGGCGCGGGTCCGTCACGGCCGTGCTGCACCCGCACGTCGGCCAGCCGGCGTTGGCCTGCGCCGGGCGAGCGGGTTGGCTAGACTTGGCCCCCCGTCACGATCCACAGGACCACCATGCGCCATCCGTTACTGGCCGCGACGCTGCTGGGCGTCTTCTTCAGTTGCAGTGCGCCAGGGGTGGTGGCGGGCGAGGGCATGTGGGTGCCGCAACAGTTGCCCGACATCGCGCCGGCGCTGCGCAAGGCCGGATTGAAGCTGGATCCGAACCGCCTGGCCGATCTGACCGGCGACCCGCTGGGCGCCGTGGTCTCGCTCGGCGGCTGTACCGCGAGTTTCGTCTCGCCGCAGGGTCTGGTGCTGACCAACCACCACTGCGCCTACGGCGCGATCCAGCTGAATTCGACCCCCGAGAACAACCTGATGCGGGACGGCTTCAATGCCGCGGCGATCGGTGACGAGATCTCAGCCGGCCCGAACGCGCGCATCTACGCGCTCGACAGCATCCAGGACGTGACCGCCGAAGTCCGCGCCGCGATCGACGCCGCCCCCGACGGCCTGGCCCGCACGACTGCACTCGACACGATCGAGAAGACCCTCGTCGCGCGCTGCGAGGCCGATGCCGCGTATCGCTGCCGCCTGTACAGCTTCCTCGGCGGCAACAGCTACCGGCTGTTCCGCAACCTCGAAATCCGCGACGTGCGCCTGGTCTATGCGCCGGCGGGCGGCATCGGCAGCTTCGGCGGCGATGTCGACAACTGGATGTGGCCGCGCCACACCGGCGATTTTGCGTTCTATCGCGCCTACGTCGGCCGCGACGGCCGCCCGGCCGAGTACGCCGAGGACAACATTCCCTACACCCCGCAGCGCTTCCTGCGCCTGGCGGACAAGCCGCTGCGCGAGAACGATTTCGTCATGGTCGCCGGCTATCCGGGCCGCACCAGCCGATACGCCTTCGCCGACGAATTCTCCGAAACCGTCGCCTGGCGATATCCGCAAATCGGTCGCCATTACCGCGCTCTGATCGATCTGGTCGAGGCGCGAGGCAAGGCAGATCCCGAGATCGACGTGCGCTATGCCAGCGCGGTGCGTGGCTGGCAGAACACGTTGAAGAACTACGAAGGCCAGTTGCAGGGCTTCGAGCGCATCGGCGCGCTGGCGCGCAAGCAGTCCGAGGAAGCGGCGGTGCTCGAGTGGCTGCGCAGCCGCGGCGGTGATGGCGCGGCCGCGCTCGATGCGCACGCGAAGATCGTCGCCCTCGATGCACAGGCCAAGGCCACGCGCGAGCGTGATCTGGTGCTGTCGCTGCTCGACAACAGCGGCCTGCTGTCGACCGCGAATCGTCTGTACCGGCTGTCGATGGAGAAGGAAAAGCCCGATGCGATGCGCGAGCAGGGCTACCAGCAGCGCGACCAGCCGGCGATCGAGGGCGGCCTGAAGCAGATGGACCGCCGCTTCGTACCGGCGATGGACCGCGAGCTCACGCGCTACGCGCTGCTGCAGTACATCCAGCTGCCGCCGGAGCAGCGCATCCAGGCGATCGACACCTGGCTGGGCGGCAACGACGCGGCGGCGATCGATCGCGCGCTGGATCGTCTGCAGCGCAGCACGCTGGCCAACAGCGACGAACGCCTGAAGTGGTTCGCTGCCGATCGCCACGAATTCCTGCGCAGTCGCGATCCGGCGTTGATGTACGCCGCGGCGGTGACGCCGGAACTGCTGCAGATCGAACTCGCGTCCAAGGCCCGTGCCGGCGATCTGCTGCAGCTGCGCCCGACGTATCTGCAGGCTGTCGCCGATTACCGCGCGAGCCGCAAGGAAGCGGTGTATCCGGACGCGAATTCCTCGCTGCGGATCACCTTCGGCAACGTCGTGGGCTACACCAATCTCGCCGGCGCGCAGCAGACGCCGTTCACGCGTCTGGAAGAGATTCCGCCCAAGGCCACCGGCACCGAACCGTTCGACGCACCCAAGGCCCAGCTCGACGCGATCGCCGCGCGTCGCGACGGAGGCCTGGCCGATCGTCGCCTGCGCAGCGTGCCGGTCAACTTCCTGTCCGATCTTGATGTCACTGGCGGCAATTCCGGCTCGCCGGTGCTCGATGCGGACGGTCGCCTGACCGGCCTGCTGTTCGACATGACCTGGGAGGCAGTCGTGTCGAACTGGGTCTTCGATCCGGCGATGACGCGCACGATTTCGGTCGACCAGCGCTACATCCGCTGGATCATGCAGGAAGTTGATCCGGCGCCGCGTCTGTTGCAGGAAATGGGCGCGTCTGCGCGTTGATTCATGTCTGCGCGCCCGGGCCATGTGCCGGGCGCGCGATGCATTCCGCGGTCCGGATCCCGGGCGCTTCGGTGGTGCCCCTCCCGTAAACTATCGCGCCGGCAGCGCCGGACGCCCCCCACTTGAGGAACCGCGCGATGAGAATCCTGCTCGCCCGCCACGGCGAAACGCCGTGGAATGCCGAAGGCCGCTATCAGGGACAGGAAGACATTCCGCTGTCGGACACCGGTGAGCGTCAGGCCACGCTGCTGGGCGCGCGTCTGGCCGATGTCCGCATCGATCGCGCGGTCGCGTCTCCGCTGTCGCGCGCTGATCGCACCGCACGTCTCGCACTCGGTGCGACGCGGGCGTCCACGCTGGCGACCGACCCGGGCCTCGCCGAGATCGCCCACGGCACCTGGGAAGGCCTGCTGGCCAGCGAGATCCGCGCGCGCGATCCCGAGCGCCTGGCTGCATGGCGCGATGCGCCCGATACCGTCCAGATGCCCGGCGGGGAATCGCTGCATCAGGTCTTCGACCGCGCCTGGCCCGCATTCGCGCGTGCCGTCGACGGCCTCGGGCCGGACGACACCGCGCTGATCGTCGCCCACGACGCCGTCAACCGCGTGATCCTGTGCCGCGTGCTCGGCATTCCGCTGTCGCGCCTGTGGACGTTCCGCCAGGCGCCGACGACGTTGAACCTGCTCGAAGGCCCCGACGTCGATCATCTCGACGTCGTGCGCCTCAACGACTGCGCACACCACACCGCGTTCTTCGGCGAGGCGGTCCACCGCGCGCTATGAGTGAGCCCCGTTCGCTGGTCGACTGGCTGTCGGTGATCGAAGCGCGCCACCCGACCGAAATCGAGATGGGCCTCGACCGCGTTGGCGCGGTCTACGCGCGTCTGGACTGCGGACGGCCTGCGGTGCAGGTGATCACGGTCGCCGGCACCAACGGCAAAGGCTCGACGGTCGCCTTCGTTGAATCGATTGCGCGCGCGGCGGGCTGGCGCGTCGGCGCGTATTCCTCGCCGCATCTGCTCGCTTACAACGAGCGCGTGCGCATCGATGGACGTGATGCCGACGATGCCGCGCTGGTGGAGGCGTTCGAGGCGGTCGAGGCCGCGCGTGGCAACACGACGCTGACCTACTTCGAGACCGGCACGCTGGCGGCGCTGTGGCTGTTCGCGCGTGCGGCGCTGGATCTGGCCGTGCTCGAGGTCGGACTCGGCGGCCGGCTCGATGCGGTCAACATCGTCGAGCCCGACGTCGCGGTGATCACCACGGTCGGTCTCGATCACCAGGACTGGCTCGGCAACGACGTCGAGACGATCGGGTTGGAAAAAGCCGGCATCGCGCGCGCGTGGAAGCCGCTGATCGTCGGCGATACCGATCCGCCGGCGAGCGTGTTGCGCCATGCTTACCGCATCGGCGCGGTCGCGGTCCGGGGTGGCAGCGATTTCCTGTACGCGCCGACGGGCGCCGGCACCTGGACCTGGCGCGAGGTCGGCTTCGAAGTCGAGCTGCCGATGCCGACGCTGGCCGCGCCGGTACAGTTACGCAATGCGGCGGTCGCGATCGCCGCGATCCGCGCGCTGGATCGCGATCTCGACGATGCCGCGCTCGCCGCCGGAATCGCTGGCGCCACGGTGGCCGGCCGCCTGCAGCGCTTCGAGCAAGACGGCGTGGACGTCGTCGTCGACGTCGCGCACAACCCGCAGGCGGCGCAGGCGCTGGCCGACTGGCTGATCGCGGCGCCGGCGGCCGGGCGCACGGTCGCGGTGTACGCCGCGCTTGCGGACAAGGATGCGCCGGGCGTGGTCGGCGCGCTGGCGCCCTCGATTGCGCACTGGCATCTGGCCGGATCGACGGTCGCCAGTGCGCGCGGCCAGGACGCCGCCACGTTGCGCGCACGCCTGTCCGAGGTGCTGAAGGAGAACGTCACCGGTCATGTCGACGTCGCCACGGCGCTGTCTGCTGCGCTCGCCGAGGCCGCGCCCGGCGACCGCGTGATGGTGTTCGGCACGTTCCACGCGGCGGCGGCCGCTCTGCAGGCGTTGCAGGGCAGGCGTTAAGAAGCAGGGCGGGACGGCGCGTATAATTCGCGCGGCAACCCGTGTCCGGATCCCGCATGTCGCCTGCATTGAAACAACGCCTGATCGGCGCCGCCGTGCTGATCGCGCTCGCGGTCATTTTCCTGCCGATGCTGATCAAGGGCCCCGCGCCTGCGAGCGGCCTGCCGGACATGTCCCTCGACGTGCCCGACGCGCCGACCGGTGACTACAAGACCGTCGATCTGCCGCTGATCGCGCCGCCACCGGCGCGCGAGGGTGGCGCACTCGCCGGCGCCCCGTTGTCGGAAGCCGCGCCTGCAGCGCCGGCGGCCACACGTCCCGACGGCAGCGCGCTGCCGACCGTCGACACCTCCGAACAGGACAACCCCCTACCCGCAACCGTCGCAGGCGGCGGTTACGCCGTGCATTACGCCGCGTTCGCCAGTGAAGCCGATGCCGAGGCGATCCTGCGCCAGTTGGGCGAGTCCGGACTGCGCGGTTATCGCGAGAGCTTCGCCCTCAACGGCAAGCCCGCCCAGCGTGTGCGCCTGGGGCCGTATGCGAACCGCGCCGATGCCGAGATCGTCCGCGTGCGCGCGGCGCAGGTCCGCGACGACGTGACGCCGCGCGTGGTCGCGCTCGACGCGGGCGTCCGTCCGGACGTGGCCCGCCCGGAAACGCCGACGCCAGCTCCTGCGCCTGCGTCGCGCCCGACCGCGGCCCAGACGCCTGCGACACCGACCACCGAACAACTGCCCGAAGACGCACCGCCCGCCCGCACGCCGCCGGCGCAGGCACCGCCGCCTGCCGCCACGCCTGCGCCGCCATCGACTCCTTCGGCAGCGGCGCCGACGTCCGGCACCGGCTTCATCGTCCAGGTGGGCGCTTTCAGTAACGCGGTGGATGCCAACGCGATGCGCGACCGTCTGCGCGGCGCCGGCATCACCGCGTTCACCGATTCGGTCGACACCGACAAGGGCCGCCTGACCCGGGTCAAGGCCGGCCCCGTCGCGTCGCGCGGCGAAGCAGACCAGCTCAAGACGCGCGTCCGCAGCGCGGTGGGCGTCGACGGTCTGGTCCGTTCGCACCCCTGACCGGCGCCGTAAGAAAGCCGTCCCACACTTCATACCGGTGCGTCCGCGCGCCTCAAGCAGAACTGGAAATCGAACATGTGCGGGATCGTCGGGATTGTCGGAACCTCTGAAGTCGCAGCCGCGTTGTACGACGGCCTGACGGTGCTGCAGCACCGCGGTCAGGATGCGGCCGGCATCGCCGTCTCCAGCGGTACGGTGATGCGCGTGCACAAGGGCAATGGCCTGGTGCGTGACGTGTTCGACACCAAGGCAATGGATCTGCTGCAGGGCCGAGTGGGCATCGCGCACTGCCGCTATCCCACCGCCGGCAGCGAGGGTCACGACGAGGCGCAGCCGTTCTACGTCAACTCGCCCTACGGCATCGCGCTCGCCCACAACGGCAACCTGGTCAATACCGACCAGCTGCGCCAGCAGGTGTTCGAGACCGACCGCCGCAACGTCAATACCGATTCGGATTCCGAAGTACTGCTCAATGTGTTCGCACACGAGCTGGACCGCGAGAAGGCGTTGACCCCCGAAGCTGCGTTCCGCGCCGTCGAAGGCGTCAACCGCCGCGCCAAGGGCGGTTACGCCGTGGTCGCGACGGTGCTGGGTCTAGGCCTGATCGCGTTCCGCGATCCGCACGGCATCCGCCCACTGGTACTGGGCAAGCGCGAGACTGCCGAGGGCACCGAGTACGCGGTGGCGTCGGAATCGGTCGCGCTCGATATCCTGGGTTTCGAACACCTGCGTGACGTCGAGCCGGGCGAGGGCATCGTGATCACGCCGCGCGGCGAACTGCATCACCGCCAGTGCGCGCCGCAGCAGCCGCACGCACCGTGCATCTTCGAATACGTGTATTTCGCGCGCCCCGACTCGATGATCGAGAACATCTCGGTGCACAAGGCGCGCATGCGCATGGGCGTGACATTGGGCGAGAAGATCCTGCGCCTGCGGCCCGACCATGACATCGACACGGTGATCCCGATTCCGGACACCTCGCGCGACTCTGCTCTGGAACTCGCCAACGTGCTCGGCGTGAAGTACCGCGAGGGCTTCATCAAGAACCGTTACGTCGGCCGCACCTTCATCATGCCGGGGCAGGGCGAACGTGCGAAGTCGGTCAAGCGCAAGCTCAACCCGATTCCGCTGGAATTCCGCAATCGCGTGGTGCTGCTGGTCGATGACTCGATCGTGCGCGGCACCACGTCCAAGCAGATCGTGCAGATGGCGCGCGACGCCGGTGCCAAGAAGGTGTATCTCGCGTCTGCTGCGCCGCCGGTGCGCCATCCCAACATCTACGGCATCGATATGCCGTCGGTCGACGAACTGGTCGCGCACAATCGCACCGAGCAGGAGGTCGAGGCATTCCTGGGTTGCGACTGGCTGATCTATCAGGATCTGGCCGATCTCGAGACGGCGGTGGCCGGGCCCAAGTTTCCCGAGCGTCGCTTCGACAGTTCCTGTTTCAGCGGCGAATACGTGACCGGTATCGAAGCGGGCTACTTCGAGCGTCTGCAGCAGACACGCAACGACGACGCCAAGAAAAAGCGCCGCGCGTGAGCGCAGGCGTGGCGGCGGACGCTTCGGATCTGTTCGCGGCCGCGCGCCATTGTCTCGACGCGCGCGATCCTGATGACAAGGTCGCGCTGACCGGCGCCTACGCACGCCGGTTCCGCGAAGGCGCCTTGCCGCTCGATACCCACGCAGCTGCGCCCGCGCCGATCGGCATGCCCGGTCGACCCGATCGCCCGAAGCTCGTGCATCCGCGCGAGCTGCCGCGTCGCGGCCTGGGTAGCGATGAAGGCCGCGCGGCCTTCATCCATGCGATCGCGCATATCGAACTCAATGCGATCGATCTCGGTTGGGATGCGGTCTATCGCTTCCGGGATCTGCCCGCCGACTACTACGCCGACTGGGTGTCGGTCGCCGCTGACGAGGCGCGGCATTTCGTGCTGCTGCGCGACCGGCTGCGCGCACTCGGCTTCGATTACGGCGATTTCGACGCGCACAACGGCCTGTGGGAAATGTGCGAGAAGACCGCGCATGACGGTATGGCACGCATGGCGCTGGTGCCGCGCGTGCTCGAGGCGCGTGGCCTTGACGTGACGCCGGGGATGATCGTGAAGCTGCGCTCGCTCGGCGATCACGAGACCGTCGCCGTACTCGAAGTGATCCTGCGCGAGGAAGTCGCGCACGTCGCCGCCGGCAGTCGCTGGTTCCGGTGGTTCTGCGAGCGTCGCGGCGTGCAGCCGGAATCGACGTTTCGCGATCTGCTGTCCGACTACGCGCGCGCCGTGCTGCGTGGTCCGTTCAATATCGACGCACGCGCCGCAGCGGGTTTCAGCGCAGAAGAACTGGCGGCGCTGCAGGCCCTCGCCGAACGCTAGCGCTTCGTGTGGGAGCGCGCTTGCGCGCGAAGGGCTGTTCCGGCCATCCCATCGCGCGCAAGCGCGCTCCCACAGTGGATTTTCTGCGAATTACGGCGCGCGGGACAGCGCCGACAATTCCAGCCTTCCGTCCGCATACGCACGCAACACCGATCCCTGTTCGAACCAGTCGCCGAGCACGATGCGGCGGCAGTCGCGGCTGGCCACCTTCGGGTCGTGGATTGCCGGGCGATGCGTGTGGCCGTGGATCATCGTGTCGACGCCGTAGCGCGTGAACCAGTCCTCGACCGTCGCCGGCGCCACATCGGTGACGGTTTCCATCGTGCCGTCGCCGCGCAAGCTCGCGGCGCGCGCCTGACTGGCCTCGCGTGCGTGCTGGGCGAATGCAAGTCGCGCAGGCAGCGGCTGCGCCAGCATCTGCGCCTGCCATGCCGGACTGCGCACCTGGCTGCGCACCGCCTGGTATTCGATATCGCCGGTGCACAACAGATCGCCGTGGGTCAGCAGCACCGGGCGGCCGTAGAGATCGATCACGGCGGGGTCGGGCAGCAATGTCATGCCGGCGCGACGTGCGTAGTCATGACCGACCAGGAAATCCCGATTGCCGTGCATGAACGCGACCGGCACGCCGGCGTTCGACAACGCGGCCAGACGTTCGGCGACCTGCGCGCCGGCGTCGGACGGATCGTCATCGCCGACCCACGATTCGAACAGATCACCGAGCACGTACAGCGCATCCGCGCTGCGGGCTTCGCCGTCCAGGAACGCGAGGAACAGCGCGGTGATCTCCGGACGCGCCGGATCCAGATGCAGGTCGGAGATGAAAAGCGTCGTCATGGCGCCATTGTAATCCGGCCGCCGGGGTCGGCTGGACGCGCCGGTTAGAATGCGCGCTGTCCCCACGCCGAGTCCCGCGCATGTCCTGCCGCACCCGTTTCGCCCCCAGTCCCACCGGCTACCTGCACATCGGCGGCGCGCGCACGGCGCTGTACTGCTGGCTGGAGGCGCGGCGTCGCGGCGGCGAGTTCGTGCTGCGCATCGAGGACACCGACCGCGAGCGCAGCACCCAGTCCGCGATCGACGCGATCCTCGAGGCGATGGAGTGGCTGGGCCTGGGCTACGACGAAGGCCCGATCTACCAGACGCACCGCCTGGACCGTTACGCTGAAGTCGCCGAGCAGCTCGTCGCCGACGGCAAGGCCTACTACGCCTACGAGTCGAAGGCCGAGCTCGATGCGATGCGCGAAGCCGCGATGGCCGCGGGCGACAAGCCGCGCTACAACGGCGCGTATCGCGAGCGCAACGAGCCGAAGCGCGACGATCCCAATCGCGTGATCCGCCTGAAGAATCCGCTCGAAGGCACCGTGGTCTGGGAGGACAAGGTCAAGGGCCGCATCGAGATCGCTAACAGCGAACTCGACGATCTGGTGATCTTCCGCCCCGACGGCTACGCGACCTACAACTTCGCCGTCGTCGTCGACGATCTGGACATGGGCATTACCGATGTCGTGCGCGGCGACGACCACGTCAATAACACCCCGCGGCAGATCAACATCTACCGCGCGCTCGGCGCCGACGTGCCGGCGTTCTCGCACCTGCCGATGATCCTCGACGAGCAGGGCGCCAAGTTGTCCAAGCGCACCGGCGCCGCCGACGTCATGCAGTACCGCGATGCGGGCTACCTGCCGCACGCGTTGCTGAACTATCTCGTGCGTCTGGGCTGGTCGCATGGTGATCAGGAAATCTTCTCGATCACCGAGATGCAGCAGCTCTTCGACCTCAAGGACGTCAACGCCAAGGCCGCGCGTCTCGACATGGCCAAGCTCGGCTGGCTCAACCAGCAGTATCTGAAGACCGACGACCCGGCTGCGGTCGCCGCGCATTTGGAATGGCATCTGCGCAATGACGGCTACGACCTGTCGGCAGGCCCGGCGCCGGCCGATGTCGTGATCGCCCTGCGCGATCGCGTGCAGACGCTGAAGGAAATGTCCGAGCGCGCGGCGGTCTGGTATCGCCCCATTGCGGCGTATGACGAGAAGGCAGTCGCCAAGCACCTGAAGGCCGAAACCCGCGCGCCGCTGGCCGATGTCCGCGCGCGTTTCGCCGCGTTGCCGGACTGGAACGTCGAGGCCATCGACGCGGCATTCCGCGAAACCGTCGAGACGCTGGGTCTCGGCATGGGCAAGGTCGCGCAGCCGTTGCGCGTGGCGATCACCGGCACGCAGGTCAGCCCGGATATCGGGCATACGGTGTATCTGGCGGGGCGCGAGGACGCGCTCGCGCGGATCGATGTGGCGATCGGGATGATTCCGGAGGGGGATGCGGCCTGAGGGCTGCTTCGTTCTGGATTCTGTTTCGCCCAGGTCTCCGCTCTTGTCGTAGGCGTCTGATATTCGCTGTCGGTGGTGCGCTGCTTTCCAAGGACTTTGAAGTGGCAGCGTTATGCGCTGACCCGTAGGGCGCCGCACAGAACGTGCGGCGTTTTCCGACCGAGGCAGGATGCCGAGTCGGAAAATCCCTGTGCACACGACGCCGCGGGCTGTGGACGTGTCGGGGAGACGCTTTTCTTTGGTTCGGTTTCTTTGACTCGCATCTTCGATGCTCGCCGCTTCGGGGCCGGCTGCGCCGTTCGCGCTACGCGCGCGGGCGTCAACCAAAAGAAATGAACTCGGCCGCGCTAGCGGGCGAAAGCGTTTGACGTTGCTACAGCGATTTTGCGCTTACCGCGAGAAGCAACATCAAACGCTTCCACTCACCTTGCGGCGAGCGGGTTCATTTCTTTTGCTGGCCCAAAAGAAACGGAACCAAAGAAAA
>NZ_CEEDOV010000010.1:0-731884 GCF_979256585.1 Luteimonas sp. AC640a
CGGCACGCAGCCCAAACTCGCTGCGCTCAGACATGGGCTGCTCTTCGGCCACGCCAGGCTCCGGTGCTCGGCTCGCTTTACGGCTCGATTCAAGTCAAAAGCGAACAGCCAGAGCCAAAGGCAAAGCAAAAGCAAAAGGCAAAGCAAAAGCAAAAGCAGAAGCAGAAGCAGAAGCAGAAGCACTGCAGCTCCCGAGCCAGGCAAGCATCCGACAATGCAATCCTGATACGCACGAGTTCCGCCAGCGGGCGCGCTTCAACCGGCGAAGTGATCCCAACCAGCGCGCACCGGCGTCCAAGGCGCGCCGTTCGCAGTCGCGACGACACCCTGCCCTTCCACGATGCGTCCGATGCGGGTCAAAAAAACGCCTGCCTCCTTCCCAGCGGTCTCGATCGCATCACGAGCGCCGACCGGCGCGGTGAAGCAGAGCTCGTAATCGTCGCCGCCGCTCACCTGCAGCGCGCGACGTGTGTCTGGATCAGGCGCAGCAGCGCGCAAGGCGTCCGACGCCGGTAACGCGTCGACATCGATCTCGGCACGTACATCGCTCGCGCGGCAGATATGGGCGAGATCGGCCAGCAGGCCATCGGACATGTCGATCGCGGCATGCGCGAAGCCAGTCAGCCGCAAGCCGAGTGCGATCCGTGGGGTCGGCCGGTCGAGCCGCTCACGCAGCACCGGATCACGCGCAGCACCCGCCGACCATTGCGCCAGCGCGGCAGCCGCATCGCCGGGCGCGCCACTGACCCAGATCTCGTCACCGACGCACGCGCCATCACGACGCAGCGCGCGACCGGGGGAAACAAAGCCGAACACCGTCACGCAGATCGACAGTGGCCCGCGCGTGGTGTCGCCACCGACCAGTGCCACCGCATGCTGGCGCGCGAGTGCATCGAAACCGTCGAGAAACGCATCGACCCACGCCGCGTCGGGTTCGGGCAACGACAGCGAGAGCGTGCACCAGGCCGGCGTGGCGCCCATCGCCGCGAGGTCGGACAGGTTCACCGCCAGCGCCTTCCAGCCGATGTCGGCCGGCGCGGTGTCATGCGGGAAATGGATGCCGGCGTTGAGGGTGTCCATCGCCACGACGAGCTGCATGCCGGCGGGCGGCTGCAGCAGCGCGGCATCGTCGCCGATGCCCAGCACCACGTCATCGCGCGCGACGATGCGCGCGCGGATGCGGTCGATCAGGTCGAACTCGCCGGCCATTGCAGCCGAGACGGGCTCAACGCCCGCGCGGCGCGCCGACTTCCGGCGCGCGCCATTCCGCCGCAGCGCGGTCGAGCACGCCGTTGACGTAGGTGTGGCCGTGCTCGGAGCCGAAACGCTTGACCGTCTTCAGCGCCTCGTCGATGACGACGCGATACGGCACATCGATGCGGTGCTGCAGTTCGTAGGCGGCGATGCGCAGCATCGCGCGCTCGATCGGATCGACCTCTTCGATCGTGCGGTCGAGGAACGGCGCCAGCGACGCATCGAGTTCGCGGTAGCGCGTGCCGACGCCGTGGACCAGATCCTCGAAATACGCGAGGTCGGCGATTTCCTTGGCCTGCTCGTGCGCGAACTGGGCGACGATCTCGCGCGGTTCGGTGCCCGACATCTGCATCGCGTAGATGGCCTGCAGCGCGCGACGGCGCGCGCGAGAGCGCAGCACGGGGTCGACGCCATGGGGTTTGCGGGTCTGGTTCATCCGATCTTGTCCAACAGATTGCTCATTTCGATGGCGACCAGCGCCGCTTCTTCGCCCTTGTTGCCGTGGCTGCCGCCCGCGCGCTTTTCGGCGTCGACGTAGTCCTCGACCGCGAGCACGCCATTGGCGACCGGCACCCGGCTGTCGAGCGCCACGCGCATCAGCGCGTCGCTGCAGCCGTCGGCCACCTGCTCGTAATGGCGCGTGTCGCCGCGCACCACGCAACCCAGGCCCAGCAGCGCGGCATGCGCGCCGGCGGCGGCGAGACGCGCGCACACCATCGGGATTTCCCAGGCACCGGGCACGCGGATCACGTCGACCGCGTCTTCGGCGACGCCGTGATCGGCGAACGCCTTGCGCGCACCGGCGATCAGGGCATCGGTGATCTTGGGGTTCCAGCGGCTGGCGACGATCGCGTAACGCGCGCCGGCCGGGGCGCGCAGGTCGCCTTCGAGGTAGCTCATGGGCATGGGGATTCGCGCAAGGCCGGTCAGTTTAACGCGCGTCAGGCCGTGACGTATTCGACGACTTCGAGGCCGTAGCCGGCGAGACCCACCTGCTTGCGCGGGGTGCCGAGTACGCGCAGCCGGCCGAGGCCGAGATCGGCGAGGATCTGCGCGCCGGCGCCGTTGCGGCGCCATTGGCCCACGTCCTTGTCCTTGCCGGGCGGCCGGACCACGGTTTCCTTGCGCAGGCGCGCCAGCAGCGCGTCGGAGTCACGCGGCGCCGACAGCACCACCATCACGCCCTGCCCCGCTTCGGCGATCGCACGCAGCGCATCGCTGCCGGCCACGCCGAAATCGTCGCGGCGCCAGTGCAGCAGATCGGCGAGCGGGTTCTCCACCTGCACGCGCACAAGGGTGGGCGTGTCGGCGTCGGGTGTGCCGCGCACCAGCGCGAAATGCAGCTCGTGTGCGATGCGATCGCGGTAAGTCACAAGATGGAAGGCGCCGAACTCGGTTTCGATCTCGCGTTCGTCGATGCGCTCGACGGTGTGCTCGGTGGCGAGGCGATGCGCGATGAGATCGGCGATCGAGCCCATCTTCAGGCCATGTTCGCGAGCGAAGACCTCCAGCTCCGGGCGGCGCGCCATGCTGCCGTCGGGATTGAGAATCTCGACCAGCACGCCGGCCGGCTCCAGGCCCGCGAGCATCGCCAGATCGACGCCGGCTTCGGTATGACCGGCGCGGGTCAGCACGCCGCCGGGCTGGGCGACCAGCGGGAAGATGTGACCGGGCTGGTGCAGATCCTCGGGCTTCGCGTTCGCCTTCACCGCGGTGCGGATCGTGTGCGCGCGATCGTGGGCCGAGATGCCAGTGGTCACGCCTTCGGCGGCCTCGATGCTGACGGTGAAGTTGGTCTGGAACTGCGCGGTGTTCGCGCGGACCATCGGCGCCAGACCCAGCTGCGCGGCGCGGCTGGGCGTCACCGGCAGGCAGACCAGACCGCGGCCGTGGGTGACCATGAAGTTGATGTCCGAGGGCTTGACCAGCTCGGCGGCCATGATCAGATCGCCTTCGTTCTCGCGGTCTTCGTCGTCGACGATGACGACCATGCGGCCCTGGCGGATCTCTTCCAGCAGTTCGGGAACGGGTGCGAAATTCATGCCGCCGCTCCCGCCTGGACGACGCCCGCGCTGAGCAGGCGCTCGACGTAACGCGCGACCAGATCCACCTCCAGGTTCACCGCCTCGCCGACGGGCGTGCTGCCGAACGCGGTGTGCGCAACGGTGTGCGGCACCAGCGCGACCTCGAAGCCGGTCGCATCGACAGCGTTGACCGTCAGACTGACGCCGTCGACGCAGATCGAGCCCTTGTGCGCGACGTACTTCAGCAGCGCGGCCGGCGCATCGAAGCGCCAGCGCTGCGCGCGTGCATCGTCGTGCACCGAAGCGACGCTGCCGACGCCGTCGACATGGCCGCTGACCATGTGGCCGCCGAGGCGATCGGTCGGGCGCATCGCGCGCTCCAGATTCACCGCGCGGCCCGGCGCCAGCACGCCGAGCGTGGTCAGCGAGAGGGTTTCGGTCGAGGCATCTGCCTCGAAATGCGCATCGTCGAACGCGACCACGGTCAGGCAAACGCCATTGACCGCGATGCTCTCGCCCATCGCCACGCCGTCGAACGGCAGCGTGCCGACCGCGATGCGCAGCCGCGCGTCGCCGCCAAGCGTCTCGGTGGAAACCAGGCGTCCGACGCCCTCGATCAGTCCGGTGAACATGTCGCTGCCTCCGTCCGCACGGGCACGCCCGCACGGTCAAGCCGAAAGGGAACGGTCCGGGACGCGACAGCGTGCGCTGCCGCTGGGCCACGCATGAGGTCGTCTTCTCGCATCCGGACTCTGACCGTCGGCTCCGGAGTTCGACCGGATCTGCTGACCCGCCGGCGGTTGCCGGCAGCGCTCGCGGGCTCGCGCGTCGCCGCGCCTACCGCCGGTGGGGACTTTCACCCCGCCCCGAAGACATTCGATTGTGTGTTGCCGGCTGGGCCGGCCCCGGGGATTCTACCAGCGCCGTCGCGCGGGCCCGGGGCACCGCGGCGGGACGCTTCATTGCAGGGACAGGCAGGGCGCCCACGGATGATGCGCTCCTGCGGACGCGCGCTTGCGCGCGATGGCGATCGGGTCGAATCCCTTTGCGCGCGAGCGCGCCCCCTACAGGGCCTGGATCAGGCGGCCGGCTTCGGCCGCAGCAGCAACCGCAGGTCGTCGCCGATCCGGCGAGTCTCGATCGTCTGCAGCTGCAGCCGCTGCGCCATGGTGTCGATGCCGAGCCCGTCGAACAGCGGACGCCCGCGCTCGCCCAGCAGCACAGGCGCCACATACAACAGCAATTCGTCGACGAGGCCTGCACGCAGGAACGCGCCCGAGAGCGTCGCGCCGGCCTCGACCTGGATCTCGTTGATGCCGCCTTCGCCCAGCGCCGCCAGCACCGCGTGCAGGTCGAGTTGGCCATCCGCGCCGCGTGGAATCGCGATGCGCGGCGCATCGAAACCATTCGGCACCTTGGTGTCGTGCGCGTGCACGTATAGCGTCGGCGCGGCGCCATCACGGACGTTGCCCCGTGCGATCGTCGCCAGGCCCGCATCCAGCACCACGCGCATCGGCACCACGAACGGCGCGTCTTCTGCGAGGCGCACGGTCAACTGCGGGTCGTCGGCCAGTACCGTGCCGCTGCCGGTCAACAGCGCGCCCGCGCGTGCCCGCCAGCGCATCACGTCAGCGCGCGAGGCCTCGCCACTGATCCATTTCGAATCGCCGTTCGCCATCGCCGTGCGCCCATCGATGCTGCAGGCGAGCTTGACGCGCAGCCAGGGCCGGCCGCGCTCGATGCGCGACAGGAACCCGCGATTGAGCGCACGCGCCGCCACTTCCATCAATCCTGACTGAACTTCGATGCCCGCCGCGCGCAGCCGATCGAAGCCGGCGCCATCGACCTGGGGAAACGGATCACGCATCGCCGCGACCACGCGCGACACGCCGGCCGCGATCAATGCGTCGGCGCACGGTCCGGTGCTGCCGGTATGCGCGCAGGGTTCCAGCGTCACGTAGGCCGTCGCGCCGCGCGCACGGTCGCCTACCGTCTGCAGCGCGACCACTTCCGCATGCGGGCCGCCTTTCTCAACGTGGAACCCTTCACCGACCACTTCGCCATCGGCGACGAGCACGCAGCCGACCATGGGATTGGGCCGCGTCGTCCATGCGCCGCGTTCGGCCAAGCGCAAGGCCTGCGCCATGAAGCGATGGTCGTCGGCAGTGAAATCGGACATATGAGGCTCTCCTGACAGCGTGTTCGATCACGAGCGGGATGGAGGCGCAGGGCACGAATGCCGCAACGGTGCGCAGAAAGATGATCACGGGCGCAGAGATCAAAACTCGCGACCGCCCCGCTCAGCGCCTGCGCGGGCCCTTGCCCGTCGGCGCCGTCTCGCCTTCGAGCAACGGCAACTGGCCATCGCCCGGCAGGTCGCGCTCGAGCCGGTCGAGCTCTTCGCGGAAATCGGCGACGTCTTCGAACGAGCGGTACACGGACGCGAATCGCACGAAGCCGACGTGGTCGAGCTTGCGCAGTTCCGCGATGACGAATTCACCGACCCGGCGCGAAGACACCTCGCGTTCCGCGGTCATGCGCAGGTGATGCACGACCGCGCGCACCGTCGCCTCGATCTGCTCTTCCGACACCGGACGCTTGTGCAGCGCGCGGTCCATGCTCAGGCGCAGCTTGCGCGCATCGAACGGCTCACGCCGCCCGTCACCCTTGATGATCGTCGGCAGCTTGAGCTCGATCGTCTCCAGCGTGCTGAAACGTTCCCCGCAGGCCTCGCATTCGCGCCGGCGACGGATCGTCGCGCCGTCCTCGGACACGCGCGAATCGATCACGCGGGTATCGGTGTGCTGGCAGAAGGGGCAATGCATCAGGCGCGAGGCGTGGGGAACAGCGTTCGAGACGACGCAGCGGCCATCCCGGGGATCAGGCGCCTTGCCACACCCGAATCAAGACCCCTCATGCCCGGCTGCTCAGCCATACACCGGGTACTTCGCGCACTGCGCGGCGACCTTGTCGCGCACGGTGGCGATCACGCCTTCGTCCTTCGGTGCATCGAGCACGTCGCAGATCCAGTGGGCGAGATCGGTGCAGTCCTGCTCGACGTAACCACGCGTGGTCACCGCCGGCGTGCCCAGACGCAAACCCGAGGTCACAAAGGGCTTACGCGGATCGTTCGGCACCGAATTCTTGTTGACGGTGATGTGGGCGCGCCCGAGGGCTTCTTCCGCGTCCTTGCCGCTGACGTCCTTGCCGATCATGTCGACCAGCATCAGATGGTTTTCGGTGCCGCCCGAGACGATCTTGTAGCCGCGCTCGATGATGACCTTCGCCATCGCCTGCGCGTTCTTGACCACCTGCTGCTGGTAGGTCTTGAACGCGGGCTCCAGCGCTTCCTTGAACGCGACCGCCTTGCCGGCGATCACGTGCATCAGCGGGCCGCCCTGGATGCCGGGAAACACGATCGACTGCAGCTTCTTGGCGATCTCGTCGAACTGCTCGCCGGCGCCCTGCTGGCTGGCGATGATGATGCCGCCGCGCGGACCGCGCAGGGTCTTGTGGGTGGTCGAGGTGACCACGTGCGCATGCGGCACCGGCGTCGGGTACACACCCGCGGCGACGAGGCCGGCGACGTGCGCCATGTCGACGAACAGGTACGCGCCCACCTTGTCTGCGATCGCGCGGAAGCGCGCCCAGTCGACGATCTGCGAGTACGCGGAGAAGCCGGCGATGACCATCTTCGGCTTGTGCTCGAGCGCGAGGCGCTCGACTTCGTCGTAATCGATCAGGCCGGCATCATCGACGCCGTACTGCACCGCGTTGAAAAGCTTGCCCGATGCATTGACCTTGGCGCCGTGGGTCAGATGACCGCCGTGCGCCAGCGACATGCCGAGGATCGTGTCGCCCGGCTGCAGCAGCGCGAAGTAGACGGCCTGGTTAGCCTGCGAGCCCGAGTGCGGCTGCACGTTCGCGTAATCGGCATCGAACAGCTGCTTGAGGCGGTCGATCGCGAGCTGCTCGGCGATGTCGACGTACTCGCAGCCGCCGTAATAGCGCTTGCCCGGGTAGCCCTCGGCGTACTTGTTGGTCAGCTGGCTGCCCTGCGCCTCCATGACCAACGCGCTGCAGTAATTCTCCGAGGCGATCAGCTCGACGTGGTCTTCCTGGCGGCGGACCTCGTTCGCGATGGCCTGGGCGAGTGCGGGATCGTAGCTTTCGAGACGGGCGTCGCGCTGGAACATCGAGGGCTCCGGAACAGTGAACGGCGAGGCCGGCCATTGTAGCGCCGGCCCGCCCGGCGCGCGGCCCCGCCGGGCGCGAGCCGTTATAATCGCCGCCATCCCTTCCCAACCCGACGCCGCCCGACCGGGCCCCGGCGCGGGCCGGCACAACCGGAGCCCCCATGTCGCAATACATCTACACCATGAACCGCGTGTCCAAGGTGGTCCCGCCGAAGCGGCAGATCATCAAGGACATCTCGCTGTCGTTCTTCCCGGGCGCGAAGATCGGCCTGCTCGGCCTCAACGGCTCGGGCAAGTCCACCGTGCTGAAGATCATGGCGGGTGTGGACCAGGATTTCGAAGGCGAGGCGCGTGCGCAGGCCGGCACCAAGGTCGGCTATCTGGCGCAGGAACCCGAGCTGGATCCCGAGATGACCGTGCGCGAAGCGGTCGAAGAAGGCGTGGGCGAAGTGCTGCAGGCCCAGGCCGCGCTGGACAAGGTCTATGACGCCTACGCCGAGGAAGGCGCCGATTTCGACGCGCTGGCCAAGGAACAGGAGCGCCTGGAGGCGATCCTCGCCGCGGGCGACGCGCACACGCTGGAGAACCAGCTGGACGTGGCCGCCGATGCGCTGCGCCTGCCGCCGTGGGAAGCCAAGGTCGGCAATCTGTCGGGCGGCGAGAAGCGCCGCGTCGCGCTGTGCCGCCTGCTGCTGCAGAAGCCGGACATGCTGCTGCTCGACGAACCGACCAACCATCTCGACGCCGAGTCGGTGGAATGGCTGGAGCAGTTCCTCGCGCGCTACACCGGTACCGTCGTCGCGGTCACCCATGACCGCTACTTCCTCGACAACGCCGCCGAGTGGATCCTCGAACTCGACCGCGGCCGCGGTATTCCGTGGAAGGGCAACTACACCGAATGGCTGACCCAGAAAGACGAGCGCCTGAAGCAGGAAGACAACCAGGAAAAGTCACGTCAGAAGGCGATCCAGAAGGAACTGGAGTGGTCGCGCCAGAACGCCAAGGGCGGCCGCACCAAGGGCAAGGCGCGTCTGGCCCGACTGGAAGAACTGCAGTCGGTGGACTACCAGAAGCGTAACGAGACCAACGAACTGTTCATCCCGCCGGGCGAGCGTCTGGGCAATGCGGTGATGGAGTTCAAGGGCGTTACCAAGAAGTTCGGCGACCGCCTGCTGATCGACGACCTGTCGATGATCATTCCGCCGGGCGCCATCGTCGGCATCATCGGCCCGAACGGCGCGGGTAAATCCACGCTGTTCAAGATGATCACCGGGCAGGAGAAGCCGGATTCCGGCGAGATCGTCGTGGGACCGACCGTGCAGCTGTCCTACGTCGACCAGAGCCGCGATGCGCTGGAGGGCAACCACAACGTCTTCCAGGAAATCGCCGGCGGCCTCGACATCCTCAACATCAACGGCGTCGAGATCCAGTCGCGCGCCTATATCGGCCGCTTCAACTTCAAGGGCCAGGACCAGCAGAAGCTGGTGGGCACGCTGTCGGGTGGTGAGCGCGGTCGTCTGCACATGGCCAAGACCCTGCTGCAGGGCGGCAACGTGCTGCTGCTCGACGAACCATCGAACGATCTCGACATCGAAACCCTGCGCTCACTCGAAGACGCGCTGCTGGAGTTCCCCGGCAACACCTTCGTGATCTCGCATGACCGCTGGTTCCTCGACCGCATCGCCACGCACATCATCGCGTTCGAAGGCGACAGCCACGTCGAGTTCTTCCAGGGCAACTACCGCGAGTACGAAGAAGACAAGCGCCGCCGCATGGGCGACGACGCGGGTCCGAAGCGTCTGCGGTTCAAGGCGCTGAAGTAAGCGATCCGGCAATCGGTCCGCGCGGATGCCTGCGTGGACCGGCAGCCGAAGAGCGTCGAACCTCTCTCCCTCCGGGACGACGTGCCCGTCGGGGTAGAGGTAAGACAGACCACCGGGAGCGTCACATGACCATCCAGACCCTGGCAGAACTCGAAGGCCTCAAGCGCGCCGGCGCACTCGTCGCGCGCATCCTGTCGACGATGCGCGAGCGCGCACAGACCGGCACGACGCCGCGCGAACTCGACGCCATCGGCGCCGACATGCTCCACGACGCCGGCGCGCAGTCGGCGCCGGTGCTGACCTACGGCTTCCCGGCCGCGACCTGCATCAGCGTCAACCGCGTCGTCGCGCACGGCATCCCCAACGCGACGCCGCTGCAGGATGGCGATCTGGTCAACATCGACGTGTCCGCCGAACTCGACGGCTTCTTCGCCGACACCGGCGCGAGCTTCGTCATCGGCACCGCGAGCGCGGCGCAGCAGCGTCTGCTCGATGCGACGCGCGAAGCACGCGACGCCGCCATCGCCCAGCTGCGTGCGGGCGAACTGCTCAGCAGCATAGGCCGCACCATCGAAACCGTCGCCGCACGCCGCGGTTTCCGCATCATCCGCAATCTGCAGAGCCACGGCGTCGGCCGTGCGCTGCACGAAGCGCCCGGTTCGATTCCCGGCTACTTCGATCCCCGCGACACGCGCCGTCTGCACGACGGCATGGTCATCACCGTGGAGCCGTTTCTGGCGACCCACGCCACGCGCACCGAAGACCTGGACGACGGCTGGTCGCTGATCTGCCCCAAGGGCTTTGGCGCGCAGTTCGAACACACGGTCGTCGTCACCCACGGCGCGCCGATCATCGTCACCTGAGAGCCGTCCCATGACGCACACCTTCATGCAGGCGCTGCGTACGCGCTGGCAGTCCGCCGACACGCTCGTCTGCGTCGGCCTCGACCCCGAACCGGCGAAGTTTCCTGCGCGTTTCGCCAATGACCCCGATGCGGTGTTCGCGTTCTGCCGCGACATCGCCGATGCGACCGCCGAGTACGCCTGCGCGTTCAAGCCGCAGATCGCGCACTTCGCTGCGCTCGGTGCGGAAGACGCGCTGCAACGGCTGATCGCGCATCTGCATGCCACGCACCCGGGCGTGCCGGTGATCCTCGATGCCAAGCGTGGCGACATCGGCAGCACCGCGCAGCGCTACGTCACTGAGGCCTTCGAGCGCTTCGAGGCCGACGCGGTGACGGTGAACCCCTACCTCGGTCGTGATTCGGTGCAGCCCTTCCTCGACCGCAGCGACAAGGGCGTCGTGATCCTGTGCCGCACCTCGAATCCGGGGGCGGCCGATCTGCAGGACCTCCCGGTCGCGCATGCCGGTGCGACGCGTGCGCTGTACCAGCACGTCGCCGAGACCATCGCGCGTGACTGGAACGGCCACGGCAACGTGTCGCTCGTCGTCGGTGCGACCTGGCCCGAACAGTTGCGCGAAGTCCGCGCGATCGTCGGCGACATGCCGTTCCTGGTGCCGGGCGTCGGCGCGCAGGGCGGCGATGTCGAGGCGGTGGTTACGCACGCGAAGACCGCCGACGGCACCGGCCTGATGGTCAGTTCCTCGCGCGCGATCCTCTACGCATCGAACGGCGATGACTACGCGGACGCGGCGGCGCGCGAGGCGAGTGCGTTGCGGGATGCGATCAACCGGTTTCGTTGACGCGGCCTGAGCCCTCCCCCGCCTGCGGGGGAGGGTTGGGTGGGCGCAATCCGTCAGCTGCCAAGGCAACCGCTCACTCGTCGAGCGCTCCGCTCGGATCATTCACGCGTCGACGGGCCGTTCGCCCATCCCAGCCTTCCCCCGCAGGCGGGGGAAGGAGCGGATCCAGTCTGCGCGGGGTTCTCAGCGCAGCTCCACGAACACCGGGTTCGAGTAGAACCACAGGTCCTGCCACGGATTCTCGCCAGCGGCGTCCGGGGTCGGCTCGATCCGCGTGTTCGACGTGCCGCGCACACGCACGAAACCACGCGTCTCCGGCGCCGGCAGCGTGAGTTCGAATGCGATGCGGTTGCCGGTCTGCTGCCACTGCGCGGCGCGTACGGTGTGGACGGTCATGTCCGGCGTGCCGTCGGCAGACGCCTGCCCGGCGATCACGTCGATGTGGTCGATCGCATTGCGGTCACCGTTGAAATTGGCGCCGTCGGGCACCGTGACCGACACGCGCAGCGTCAGCTGCGCACCGGCAGCGGCCTGCAGCGTGCCGCCCATCGTGGCCGGCGCCGCGCCTTCGGCGTCGACCTGCAGATCGAGCGTTTCGATGAGATCACCGGTCACCGCGAACATGCGGCCGTTCCGCAGACCGTCGAAGATATCCGCGCTGTCATGGCGCGCCAGTACATAGGTCTTGCTGTACTGGCCCGGCCAGAAGTCCGCACCGCCCATGTCGACGTTGCGATGCGAATCGGACGTCGAGGTGATCCAGAAGCGGCGCCCTTCGGCGAGCAGCGTGTCCCACACACCGCCGAGCTGCGCGGTCATCTGGTCGAAGCCGCCCCAGGTCTTCGCCGCATGGTTGCGGTACAGCCCGCGATGGCGGCGGTCGGCCTGATGGCCGGGCGCGCCTTCCATGCCGACGAGCACATCCGGCGCGGCGTCCTGCCAGTTGCGCAGTTCCTGCGGATCCACCTGACCCCAGGCGCCAATCCCGGTCGCGGTGCGCGCGGGATGATTGACGAACATCAGCGGTTGCGGCTGCTGCGCCTGCATGTGGCGCAGCGCGGCGAGCATCGCCTCCGGCGTGTCGCGCGCGTCGTCGTCCACTTCGCGGCGGCTGAAGCGTCGCTCCAGGTCGACCAGCATCGTGTTCTCGTGTGCGCCCGGCGCCATGATCAGCGAGGCGTGCTCGCCGGCCGGCACGTCGAACTCAATGCCGTGGAACTGCAGCACCTCGGGGACGTCGGAGCGCGCCTGCTGCAGCGCCGGCCATGCGGAATCGTGCGTCACCGCCGAATGGCTCGGGCCGCCGTGATCGGTGTGCACCATCCATGTCAGACCATGTCGACGTGCTTCCTCGGCGTTGCGTGTGCGCGAGTACGGTGAGTCGCCACCACGGATCGGCGTCGGCGGCGAGGTGGACGTATCCCAGTTGACGCTCCATTCGCTGTGCACGTGGTGGTCGCCGGCGCGCCAGGCGCGGCCGTCATCGTGCTCGGCAGCGGACGCGCTGGCCGCCAGGGCGAGCAACAGGACGGAGAAGGACGCGCGGCGCGCGTGCCGGGAAGAAGCAACGTGGAGGGTCATGCGGAATCCAGACGATGGAGGAACACGGCGCGGTACGCCGCAACCGCGTATTCCACCGCAGCCCCATGTCATCCCGATGAAACCCGTGCGGGTTTCGTGTACGGCGATCAGGCCGCGGTGTCGGCCGGCAGCCCGAACACCTGCTTCAGATACGTCAGATAGCCCGGGTCGTCGCACATGCTCTTGCCTGGTGAATCGCTGAGTTTGGCCACGGGCTGGCCGTTGCAGCGAACCATCTTGATGACGATGCTCAGCGGCGTCGGCCCGAGATCGTTGGTCAGGTGCGTGCCGACGCCGAAGGCCAGTTTGCAGCGGCCGCGGAAGTAGGCGTGCAGGCGTTTGACCTTGTCGATGTCGAGGCCATCGCTGAAGACCAGGATCTTGCTCGACGGATCGACGCGGTTGTCGGCGAAGTGCGCGAGCATCCGGTCGCCCCAGACGAAGGGATCGCCCGAGTCGTGGCGCACGCCGTCGAAGAGCTTGCAGAAGTACATGTCGAAATCGCGCAGGAACGCATCCAGCCCGACGACATCCGACAGTGCGATACCGAGATCGCCGCGGTATTCGTGCGCCCACGAATCCAATGCCACGACCTGCGAATCGCGAAGCCTTGGCCCGAGCGCCTGGAACGCCTGCAGATACTCGTGCGCCATCGTGCCGTGCGGCGTCATGCCATGGATGCGCGCGAAGTGGACGTTGCTGGTGCCGACGAACTGGTCGCCGAGCGCATCGCGCAGCAGCGGCAGCATGTGCCCGTGCCAGTGCTGCGAATAGCGGCGACGCGTGCCGTAGTCGGCGATCCGGCAATCCTCGTAACCGGCCACATCCTGCAGCAATGCTGCCTTGGCCTGCAGACGCCGTTCGCCCTCGACGAAATCGGCCTGCGTGGTGTTGCGGAACCAGACCTCGTTGATGATCGCCAGCAGCGGCACTTCGAACAGGATCGTGTGCAGCCACGGGCCGGTGATCTCGAGCTCGATCTCGCCCGGCACGTCCGTCGACGCGCGCAGATCGATGTACTTGCGATCGAGATGGAACAGGCCGAGAAAATCGGCGAAGTCCGGCTTCACGAAGCGCAGCGCGCGCACGTAGGCCAGTTCGTCCGCGCTGAAGCGCAGCGCGCACAGCGCATCGATCTCCGCATCGATCTCGCCGATGAACTGCGCCAGATCGATGCCGGGCGTACGGCACTTGAAGCGGTACTGCACGACCGCGCCGGGGTGCTGGTGCAGCACCGCCTGCATCATCGTGAACTTGTACAGATCGGTGTCGAGCAAGGAGGCGATCGCGGCCATCGGTCAGCCCGCCGCCTGCGAGGCGCGGCGCAGCACCGCGATCGGGAAGCGCGCCCAGATCATCGTCCACACGGCGACGCGCTGCGGCCATTTGCGGTGCGCGGCCTCGAAGCGCCGGAAGTAGCGCCACAGGCCGCGATGCTTGTGCCATTCGACGAACACCGGCCGCGAGCGGCTGGACACGCCGCGCACGTGCAACACCGCGATGTCATTGGCGACCGCGATCACTGCGCCGGCTTCGCGCGCGCGCCGGCACAAGTCCAGGTCTTCGGCGTGCAGCCGGTAGCCGGTATCGAAACCGTCGATGCGGTCGAACAACGTCCGCGGCAGCAGCATCAGCGCGCCGGAGATCGCCTGCACGCGTTGCAGCGGCTGCGCGGCATCGCGCGGCACGGCGAGCACACGGGCCTGTGGGTCGCGCAGCATCGCGGCGAAGTCGGGATCACGGCGGCGTGCGGCGGGATCGCGCGCGCCATCCTCACCGACAAGTTCGGTACCGAGCAGGCACGGTGCGGCCAGCGCATCGGCGTGCGCAAGCAGACGCGCGAGCGAATCGGCATCGACGAGGCAATCCGGATTGACGAACGCGATCCACGGCGCGTCGCCATCACGTGCGCCCTGGTTGCAGGCGACGGCGAAGCCGGGGTTGTCGGGATTGCCGATGAAGTGCACCCGCGGATCGAGCGAGGCGTGTCGCTGGACGATGGCCAACGTCGTGTCATCAGACGCGTTGTCGACGACGCGGATCTGCGCGACGCCGTCGGCCGCGCGCAGGCGTGTCAGACAGGCATCGATCGTGCTGCCGCTTCGATGGGTGACGACGACGGCGACGATGTCGGGCTTGGCGGAATCTGCAGCGGTCACTTGGGCGGCGTGTCTTCGGTGAAAGACACATTGTCCGCCGCGTCGGGTGCAGTTGGCGTATCGCGAGCGCCGGCTGCCCTCACCCCACCATCCGCTTCGCGGATGGTCCTCCCCTCTCCCGGATGGGAGAGGGGCATGGGCGGGCGGACTGCGTCCGCCGTTTCCTCGTGAAACAGCTGCTGCTGCGCCGGCGCGTTCTCCAGCGCATCGAAGCCGCGTTGCAGCGCCACGCGCGTCGCGTACAGCGGGTCCTGCATCAGGAAGGTCGCCAGCCGCGAATGCCAAGACGGCCAGCGCACCGCAAGCGCGTCCATGTCGCCGTCCGCCGGACCTCCCTCGCCGCCGCGTGCGACGAACGCCGTTTCGCACAGCGCATTGCGCCAGCCCAGACCCGCCATGCGCAGCGACAGGTCGATCAGCGCGGCGTACCAGGAGCGGTAGCTGGACGCATCGAGACCGCCGGCCTTGCGCCGCGCATTGCCGCGCAACAGCACCGCGTGGCCGATCGCGGCCGGCAGTTCGGGATAGAGCGGCGGCAGGGCCTGACACGCACGCGCGAGACGCGACGGCGCATCGGGCACCGGATTGATCTCGCCGATCCGCGGCCAGGCCGCGGACTCGCCGGCGTTGCACCACGGCGTCGCGGTCGCGATCGAGGCATCACGCGCGAAGCAGGCCGCGAGTGCGCTGGCCCAGCCCGGCGCGGGAATCGCGTCGGGTGCGAGCACGATGACGTCGGCATCGCCGCAGGCGCGCAGCACGTCGTCGAGATGCGCGACCTCGCCGATCGATCGCTGGCGGCAGGTGTAGTCGGCCTGCAACGGCGTACTGGCGAGCCAGCGCTGCACGATCTCCGCGCCACGCGGGCCAATACGTGCATCGTCGGCGAGCCAGATCCGCGTGCCCGCAGGCGTGCCGGCATCGAGCGCGGCCAGGCACGCGTCGAGCGCGTCGTCGTCGTGCCCGACCGGCAGCAGGATCACCGGCAACTCAGCCATGCGCAGCGTCTCCGCGCATCGCCGGGCTCAGTCCTGCGTGCCCTGCAGCGGCTGCAGCGCGCGGAAACGGCGCCCGTACTCGTCGGTCAGCTGACGCGCCTCGAGCGGATTGCGCACGATGGTCGGCGTCAGCAGCACGATGACTTCGCTGCGCTCGGTGCCTGAACCCTGCGATCCGAAGAGCCCCCCGATGACAGGAATCCGGCTCAGACCAGGGATGCCCGACGAGGTTCGAGACACCTGATCCCGGATCAGCCCGGCCAGCATCACCGTGTCGCCCGCCTGCACAGCGGCTTCGGTTTTCAGCCTGCGCGTATCGATCCGCACGTTGCCCTGATCGTCCGCGGTGTTCTGCGCGCCGGGCGTACTGACTTCCTGCACGATATCGAGAAATACCATGCCGTCGCGGGTCACCCGTGGGCGCACCTTGAGAATCGTGCCGGTCTCGATGTACTGGACCTGGGTGTACTGGCTGTCGCCGAGAATCGGGTTCACGCTGGTCGACGAGATCGGGATACTCGCGCCGACGTTGAACTCGGCCATCGCATTGTTGCGCACGAATACCGATGGCGACTGCAGGACCTGGACGTCGGTGACCTGGTCGAGCGCCCTGATGATCGCTGCGGCGTCGTTCTTGACCAGCGACCACGCCAGGCCCGGGCCCGAAATGCCGCCGATGCTGGCACCGAGGGTGCTCCAGCTGCTCGGTCCGCCGCCCGCAGGCGACGGGAAAGGCCCGATCTGGTTGTCGGTCATGCCCTTTTCGATAAACCAGTTCACGCCGTACTCAAGGTCGCCGCTGAGCAGCACCTCCACGACCTGCGCTTCGATATGCACCTGCGCCGGCATCACGTCGAGCCGTTCGACCACATCGCGGATCGAACGCCACGCCGCGGGCGTCGTCCGCACCAGCAACGTGTTGGTTTCATCGACCGCCGACACCCCAACGCGGTCGCCCTCGACTTCCAGCGTCACGCTGCCCGGTCCCTCCTGCTGATCACTCAGCTCCATCTGGCCAATGCTGGCGCCACCGCCACCGCCACCGCTACTGCCACCACCACGGCTCATGCCCGAGCCGCCACCGCGATTGTTGCTGCCGAGTCCGGAACTGCTGCCGCTGCCGCTGTCGAGGCCGGACGAGCCATCCGTGCCGCCGGTGCGCAGCGTGTTACCGGTCAGGCCCGGCATCAGCGAGGCCGCATCCTGGCCGCCACTGCTGCCGCTGCCGCCGCCGAAAACCTCCGACAGGCGCTGCGCGAGTTCGCGGGCTTTGATGAACTTCAGTTCGTAGGAGAACAGTTTCGGATCCTGGCCCGCGTTGTCGATCCGCTCCAGCCATTGCTGGATCTCGCCGAGATAATCGGCCTGCGGCGTGATCACCAGCACCGCGTTCGCGCCTTCCAGCGGCATGAAGCGGAACATGCCCGAGACCGGCGATTCGCTGTCCGCGCCGAACACCTTTTCCAGATCGGCGACGACCTGCGTGGCCTTGCCCGACTGCAGCGGAAATACGCCGACCGACATGCCCGACAGCCAGTCGACGTCGAAGATCTCGATTGTGCGCAGGTAGTTGTCGAGTTCGGAGCGGCTGCCGGAAATCGTGATGACGTTGCGCGCGTTGTCGGCAGAGACGATCGCGTTCGGGCGCGCATAGGGCTCGAGCACCTTCTCCATCTCGGTCGCGGAGATGTAGCGCAGCGGCACAGTGCGCACCTCGAAGCCGCGCGCTGCGCCGGTGCTGCCGGTGCGCGGGGCGACGGTGCCGGTTGCGAGCGCGGTGTCTGCGGCGACGATGTTGTAGCGGCCGTCGCTGTAGATCATGCGGGCGTTGTTCCAGCCCAGCACCATCTCCAGCAGGCTCAGCGCCTGCGCCGCACTCACCGGCTGCGGCGTCGCCAGCGTCACCGTGCCCTGCACTTCCGGCGCGATGACGTAGTTCTGGCCGAGCATGTCGCCGAGGATCGCCTTGGCGACGGCGTGCACCGATTCGCCTTCGAAATTGAACGAGGCCTGCCCGCTGGTCGCGCCCAGTGTGGGCGGCGCGGCGGAGGCGGCGCGCTGGTTGATGACCGTGCCGCTGCCGCGGCGGATCTGCGGCTGTGGACGCTCGTCATCGCCGAGCAGCGGTTGCGTGCGTGCGCCCGGCGCCGATGCGGTGTCGGTGGACGACGTGCCCGCCTCCGCGCCCTGGCGCAGGTCGGCATCGCGGCGCATCGAGGCGGTCGGCGCGGTGGCGCAGCCGGCGAGCAGTGCGATGCCGGTACCGAGGGCGATCGCCCGGAGGTGGAAGGCTGGCGTCTGGGAAGGCTTCATCGACGGGAGTCTAGTCCTGGGCGGAATTGGGTTGCTGTTGCTGCTGGCGCAGACGTGCGCGCCGTTCTTCGATCCGGCGACGGATCGCTTCGACTTGTGCTTCCGACGGACCGGCCGCTGGCGCGGCTTCGGGCGTCGCACTGCCGTCGCTGCCGGTGACTGCCGTCGCCTGCTGGCCGGCCGCACCACGTGGTTGCCCGTTGCCAGCCTGCGCATCGCCGACGGGCTGCTGGCTTGCGCCGTTGCCTGCGGCGCGTGCCGCAGCCCCGGCCGCATTTTGGACAGCCTGCGTCGGCGTCGCCGGCGGGCGCGATGCCGCCTGCGCCGGCGATTGACCATCCGGCGGCGGTGTCGGCGTCATCGGCGTGGGCGGCTGTCCGCCAGTGCCGTCGAACACGCGCAGCTCCAGCGTGCGGGGGCCTTCCGGCGTGGTGAACACCACGCTGCGCGCATCCACCGAATCGAGCAGCCAGTTCGAAGCTTCAGGCGGACCTTCGCCGACCTTGAGCCGGATCGACTCGCCGCCGCCATTGGGCTGCAGGATCGCCATCGCGAAGTCGGGCGTGCGGAGCACGCTGGTCAGCACGTAGTCGAATCCAGTGCCGGTGCCCTCGCCTTCGTCCTGCGGATCGATAAAGAAGGGATGCGGGCGGCGGTCGCCGGAGAACAGCGGACGCGCGGCGACTTCGTCGAAGCTCGAAAGAGGCGGCGCCGGCGCGGCATCGCCGGGCGCGGGGCCGACCGGTGCTGCGGCCACGCCGTCGTCCTCCAGCGTGCCGATGCGGCTGCCGAGTCCGGCCAGCGACAGCAGCGCGAACAGCAACGCCCAGCCGCCGACCGCGGCGACCAGCCAGGTGCGCGCATTGGTGGCATCAATCCGCATCGCCGCCTCCGTTGGCCGCCGTCGAACGCGCGCGCGCAGCGGCGTTGGCCGCAGGCGCCGCGCCGGGCGCCGGCAGCACGTAACCGGACAGGTCGAAACTCACGTCGACACCGCCACTGGTCGCGCCGGCCGCGAGCGTATGCCGCTGGCTGAGGATGTTGAGGTTGTCGATGAACAGCCGTGGCGTGCCGGTTTCCAGCGAATGCAGCACCGCGGCCAGTTCGGCATTGCCGCAACGCAGGCGCACTTGAACGGTCGCGCGCGGGTATTGGTCGCTGCGCTGGCCGGCGATCGGCGAGCGGTTGCTGATCGCGCAACTGCGGTTGCCGGGGCTCGCGTCGAGCACGGCGCTTTCGAGACGCTGCACCAGCGCGGCGGTCGCAAGCTCCACGCTTGCCTGCGGCATGAAACCGGGCGTGTCGTCCATGGCTGCGCGCGCACGTTCGAGTTCGGCGCGCACCTGCGGCGCCTGCTCGAGTTCTCGGCGGATGCGCAGCTCACGTTCCTGCAGCGTGTCGATACGTGACCCGAGTTCGCGCATGGGCTGTGTCCACCAAGGATGGATCAGCAACAGGTACCCCAGCAACAGCACGCCCAGCAGCAGCGCGAGCGCCAGCCAGCGGTCGCGGGCCGACACGGACCTATCGGGCATCGTCCGCACGCACGGGCTCCTGTGGTGTGGCGGCAGGCGCCGGCGCAGCCGTGGGCGGCGGCACGAGTTCAGCGGTGAGTGTGAAGCGGTCCGAGCGCGTCCGCGGATCGTTCTGCAGTGCGCCGGCGAGCGCGGGTGCGCGCCACAGCGTGGAGCCCGACAGTTGACCGACCAGTGCAGAGGCTTCGGTGCTCAGGCCGATCAGCAGCACACGGTCGCCTTCGATGGCGGCCTTCTCCAGCGACGTGGAATCCGGCAACCGACGCGCGAGCTCATCGAGCACCGCCACCGTCAACGGACGCGCAGCGCGCTGCGCTTGCAGAAAGGCCATGCCTTCGCGCAAATCAGTGAGTTGCTGGCGCTGCGCAGAAGCCGCGCGCGCACGCGTGGCTTCTGCGGCGACGCGTGCGTCCAGTGCATCGGCCGCGGCGCTGCGGTTCTCGCGCATCTGCCACAGGCCGAATGCGGTCAGCAGCACCGCAATGCCGAGAATCATCAGCTGCACGCGCCGCTGCGGATCCTCGCGGCGACGACGACGCGCATCGTCGATCAGGTTGACGCCCAACGGGCCGCTGTCACCGGCGAGATCGATACCGGCCAGCATCGGCGCCAGCGGGCCGAGCGCGGCGAGTTGCGCGTCGATCGCGGCGCGCGGCACGACCACCAGCTCCACATCGATCTGGCCATCGCCGCGCCGGCCGAGCACGCGGTGGTCGTAGCGCACATCGGCGGCGGTGAACGGCGTCTGCCGGTCGATCTCGAAACCGAGCACATCGTGCAGGCGATCGCCGGCGGCTTCGGGCAGGGTCAGGCGCCGACGCAGACCGGTGCGTGCGGGCAGCAGCAACCAGCGCGGCAGATCGATCGTGCGCGGCGCGAGCAGCGCGGCCAGCGGATCGCCCGCAGATTCGTCGAACGAGGCGCGCGGCACGCTCGCGAGATCGCGCACGCCGTCGGCGTCCTGCAAGCGCAATGCGATATCGCTGCCGTTGCCGACCAGCAGCAGACGGCGGCTGGCGAGGCCGAACAGTTCACGCACACGCGCCGGCAACCAGGCCGACAGCGCCGCCCCCCACCACGACAGGAACGTCCGGACGCGCGCCGACGTGCGGCCGTCCAGGCGCCAGGCGCGGCGGCCGGGCACGGTCTCGCCCGGAGTTGCGGGTGTCGCGGACATCATCGTGGTGACGCTCCTTCTTCCCAACGCAGCACGGTGTAGGCCGTGCCCGGTACGGCGCCAGCGCCGGTTCTGACGACTGCCCGCAGCCGCGCGGTCCGCCCCTCCGGGAGCCGCGCCTGGCTCTCGATACTATACGTGCCGCTTCCGCCGCCCAGCAGGGCGCCGGCCAGTTGCGCGGCGGTCGCTTCGCGGGCCGCGAGGATCGGATCGGCCTCGACGCCCATCGCCTGCAGCACGGGGCCGGCGGCGAACTGCGGATCGGGCGACGGCAGGCGGCTGTAGATCGTCAGATATGGCGCGACCGCCTCATACAGCTCTGGTGTCATGCCGAGCACCTGCTCGACCTCTGCGACGCTTTCGAAGGGCGCGTTCTTGGCGCCGTAGGGCCGCCCCGCGCTGGCATAGTCCGCGGCTTCCGCGCCGCCGGTGATCTGCACGAAATCGTCGCCATCGCGCCAGTCGACGATCGCGCCGGCGACCTGCACCGCGACGCTCTGATCGGCGCCGGTGGTCTGCAACAGCGCGGCCAGCAGCAGGCCGTCGGCGGCATTGAGATCGACTTTGCCAGTTTCGTCGACGACTTTGAGCTCCACGTCGATGTCATGGAACCGCCAGCCGTAAGGACGTCCGTCGGGCTGCCATTGCAATGCGGGATCGTCCATCGCCAGCCGGGTCAACGCGTACTCGAGACCCGCGCGCGCGGCCTGGTCGCCGGCGACGCCGCGACTGAGCACGCGGCCCTGCTGCTGTTCGATGCGCGCGGTCAGCGCGAAGGCACCGACCAGCGCCGCCAGCAACGTGATCAGCCACAGCACAAGCAACAGCGCGGCCCCGCGATGCGCGCGCGCACTCATGGCATCGCCACCTGCGCGGCCTGTCCGGTGCCCTGCGGCAACGTGACCACGAGTGTCGGCCAGGCGCCGTCGCGCTCGGTCTCGATCTGCACTTCGACCTGCAACGGCAATGCGGCCGGCCCCCAGCGTTCCTGCCATTCGCCGAGCGCGCCGGCCTCGTCGAAGCCGCGATAACGTATCCGCAATTCGACGAGGTCATCGACCAGCGGCTCGGGCGGCCGCGGGCTTGGGAGCTCGATCGTGCGCCCGGTCATCACCATGCCGAATGCGACCGTCAGGCGCTGCGCACCGCGCACCTCGTCGACCGCGATGTCGTGCAGATGCGGCCCGCCCTGCCCCAGGTAGTTCGGCAGATCAGCGACGAAGCGCAGGCGCTGCGGTTCGCCGACGAACTGCGAGATCTCACCGGTGTTCTCGTCGGTCTGGAACGCGATCTGCTGCGCGGATGCGATGCGCCGGCGCAGGAAACCTTCGACTGCCCGCATGCGCTCGCTGCGCTGCGACAGGGCCTCGCCGCGATCGACGGTCGCGGTCGCGGCGCGCAACGTGGTCAGCGCCAGGGCGAGTCCGGCCGCGAGCAGCACCGTCGCCAACAGCACCTCGATCAGGGTGAACCCGCGTGCGTGCTTCATGGGGTCGGCACGCCGAGCGCATCCGGTTCGCGCAACCGCAGCGTGTGGACCTGCAGACGCTCGCGCGGCCCGCGTTCGCCCCAGTCCACGGCGAGCGCGACTTCGAACAGTTGCTGGCCGGACGGATCGAGTAGCGCAGGGGGCATCGCCGGATCGACGAAGGGCGCGATCTCCAACGTCCAGCGATAGCGCCCGTCCTCGAACTCGCCGGTGGTGCTGCCCGGCACCACCGGAATCTCGATGCCGATGCCATCCAGCAGCGATTGCGCATGCAACGCCGCGCGTCCGGAATCCGCCGCCCAGCGCACCTGGCGCGTGCCGTTCGACAGCGTGCCGAGCAAGAGCATCAACGCGATGCCGAGCACCGCGAAGGCCACGATGACTTCGAGCAAGGTGTAACCGCGCTGGCCGCGCACGTTCATTCGTTCGCGTTCGCGCGCGACAGACGGACTTCCCCGGTCAACCAGGCCACGTCGACCTGCCAGGCCGCATCACGCAGCAACACACGCACCCGTCCACCCGTCGCCGCGCCATCGGCGAAGAACAGGATCGCGCCCTCGCTGTCGCTCGACTGCAGTTCGCGCGCGCCAGTGAATTCGACCGCGAGCGGCTCGGGAATCGTGCCGTGGCGACCGTTCGGCGCCTGCCAGGTGCGCGCCTGCGGGTTGATCACGAAGCGCTGCGGCGCACCGGTCGAAATCGCCTGCGCCCGCGTGTAACGCAACTGCGCGGCAATGGTCTTGCTCGTGGACTGCAACGCAATGCGATCGAAGCCACCGCTCATCGCGGCCGCCGCCAGCACCCCGGTCACGGCGATCAGGCCGACGACCATCAGCACTTCCAGCAGCGAGAAGCCGCGAACCCGGGCGATGCGATGCGACATCTGGTGCGGCGACGTTCCGGAGCAGGAGCAGCCCCGGAATCTAGCATCATCGGCGCCGGTTTCCACGACGCGCGAAGCGCTTATTCGTAGCGGATATCGGCGTTGACGCTGTCGCCGCCGGGCTTGCGGTCTGCGCCGTAGCTGAGGATGTCGAACGGCTGACTGTTGCCCGGCGTGGCGAACTCGTAAGGGGTGTTCCAGGGATCGCGCAGCTCGGCGTCCTTCGCGTACGGGCCCAGCCAGCCACTGGCGCCGCCGGGCTGGGTGACCAGATCCCCCAGTGCATTGGGCAACGTGCCGGTGTCCATTTCGTACTGGTGCACCTTTTCGGCCAGCGTCTGCACCTGCGCCTTGGCGAGATTGACGCGCGCGCGGTCGCCGCCGCCGAGGATACGGGTCGCGGCGAACGCCACGATGCCGCCGATCAGGACGACGACGAGGATGATTTCGATCAGGCTGAAGCCGCCCTGCGCGGTGCGCGGGCTACCGAAGGGACGCGATCTGCGGATGTGCTGCATCGACACTGCCTCGTTCAAGAGTCCGGATTGCATTGTATGCCGCGTGCGTCCTGAACCGCTGGCGCACCCTAGCCGATGACGCTGGTCAGGTCGTAAATCGGCACCAGGACCGCGAGGATCACCACCATCACCACCAGTGCGAGCAGCATCGTGATCGCCGGCACCAGCGCGGCGAGCATGCGATCGAGCGACGTGCCGGTCTGCTGGTCGAAGGTGTCTGCGGTCTTGAGCAACATCGCGTCGAGCGCGCCGGATTCCTCGCCGACCTGGATCATCTGGATCGCGAGGCGGGGAAAGCGCTTGCTGCGTCCCAGCGCCGTCGACAGACCGACGCCGTTCTTGACCTCGCTCTCGGCCGCGTCGACATCCGCCGACAGCGCGAGATTGCCCAGCACCTTGCGACCGATGCCGAGCGCCGCGATCAACGGCACGCCGTTACGCAGCAGTGTGCCGAGCGTGCGTGCGAGCCGCGCGGTCTCGATCCGCGCGACCAGCGGCCCGAAGATCCGCCGCTGCAGCAGCCAGCCATCGAATCGCAGCCGGAACCGCGCGTCGCGAAGCTTCAGCACGAACGTGTAGATCGCCGCGACCGGCAGCGCCAGCATCAGGATCCACCAGTCGCGCACAAACTCGCCGAGGCCGAGCACGATTTTGGTGAACACCGGGAGCTCCGCGTCCAGGCTGTCGTACATCGCCGCGAACTGCGGCACGACGTAGCCGAGCAGGAACATCAGCGAGGCGCCGACCATGACGATCAGGATCGCCGGATAGATTAGTGCATTGATCACGCGACCCCGGAGCGCACGCGTACTTTCGAGGTAGTCGGCGAGTCGCTGCAACGTGTCTTCCAGACTGCCACCGGCCTCGCCTGCCCGCACCATGTTCACGTACAGCCGCGAAAACGTGCCGTGCTGGCGTTCGAGCGCGGTCGACAGCGACACGCCGCCACGCACCGCATCGCGCAGCTCGGTGATCGTGCGCTTGGCTTCAGGCTCTTCGGGCAGATCGAGCAGGATCGTCAGCGCACGATCCAGCGGCTGGCCCGCGTTGAGCAGTGTCGCGAGCTGCTGGGTGAACTGCACCAACCGCGGCCCCGAGAACGGCTTGGGCTTGAACAGCGCCTTCCAGTCCTCGACAGCGCGCGCCTCGCTCGCCGGCCGCGCCTCGACCGGCAGATGGCCCTGCTCCTGCAGACGCAACGCAACCTCGGCTTCGCTGCCGGCATCCATCGTGCCGTCGAGCGTTTCACCGCGGGTGTTGAGGGCTTTGTAGCGGTAGAGGGTCATGGAATGGACGCCTTACGGCGCGTTGACTCCGGTTACGTCGGGGTCCGTCGAGAACAGGATCCGCATCTCGCTGGCGCCACTTGGCCAAGTGAACGCCATCTGGGCAAACACCGGCAGCGGCATCGGCGGTTGGTTGGCGTCTGTTTCGTACCACGCGGCGTATCGCGCAGCTGCATCCGGCGCAACCACGGGAATCGTCGCGGCGCACAGGCTGCGTCCACAGCCGAAGCCGGAAATCTCAAGCCCATGCCGACCGAGCGATGTGCGCAACCAATCGCCGAAGAGCTGATGCAGGTCTCGTGCGTCGGGATCGGTCAGGCCATCGTTCTCGAATGCACGAACCGCATCGGCCCAGGCCTGCCCATCGTTGATGAATCCGAACGTATCGGACATCAACGCACCGTCCTGCATCAAACGTGATTCGACAGACGTGCGTGATTGGGGCGAGGCCTGCGTCCGATGCATCGGAACAGCCATCGGTGTACTGGAAACCGAGTCGTCACCGGGCTGGTCCGTTGTGCGTGCGGCAACGGCCTCGGGCGCAATCGCACCGACGGATGCATCCCGATCCGCCACCTCCAATGTGTGTTCTGCGTCCCCACCCGCAACGCTGACGTCCGAACCGGCGCCCTGCCTCTCCACATCCCGATCACCGCCACAGGCCACTGCAAACAAGGCTGCAGCGCACGCCATCCCTGTCAGTCTCATGAATTGCCTTTTCGGATCAGGCACCGCGTCCAGCGGTACATCACGCATCTTCCGTCACCCGCAGCACTTCCTCGATCGTCGTCTCGCCGGCCAGCGCCTTGAGGATGCCGTCCTCGTACATCGTGCGCATGCCCGATTCGCGGGCGAGCTGTTCGAGTTCGCCCATGCCGGCGTGGCGCATCACCGCGCGGCGCAGCGTGTCGTTCATGACGAGGAACTCGACGATCGTGGTGCGGCCCAGATACCCCGTGGGCGCGCCGGCCGACGGGCCCGGGCGATACAGGACGATCTCGCCATCAGGTTGAAACCGTCGGAGCTCGAAGCGTTCGATCTCCTCCGGCGATGCGGCGTAGCGCACGCGATGCGTCGGCTCGAGCTTGCGTACCAGGCGCTGGGCGAGGATGCCGTTGACGGTGGATGTCAGCAGGTAATCCTCGACGCCCATGTCGAGCATGCGGGTGATACCGCCCGCGGCATTGTTGGTGTGCAGCGTGCTGAGCACGAGATGGCCGGTCAACGCGGACTGGATCGCGATGCGCGCGGTTTCCAGATCGCGCATTTCGCCGATCATGATGATGTCCGGATCCTGGCGGACGATCGAGCGCAGTGCGTGCGCGAAGTCGAGACCGATCTGCGGCTTGGCCTGGATCTGGTTGATGCCTTCGATCTGGTATTCGACCGGATCCTCGACGGTGATGATCTTGACGTCGGGCGTATTGAGCTGCGACAGCGCGGTGTAGAGCGTCGTCGTCTTGCCCGAGCCGGTGGGGCCGGTCACCAGCAGGATGCCGTGCGGCTGGTCCAGCACCTTGTTGAACTGCGGCAGGAATTCGTCGGTGAAGCCGAGCCGGTAGAAATCGAATACGACCGTCTCGCGGTCGAGCAGACGCATTACCACGCTTTCGCCATGCGCGGTCGGCATCGTCGACACGCGCAGGTCGAGTTCCTTGCCCTGCACGCGCAGCATGATGCGGCCGTCCTGCGGCAGGCGGCGCTCGGCGATGTTGAGCCGGGCCATGATCTTGATGCGGCTGATCACCGCCGCAGTCAGATTCACCGGCGGGCTCTCGCCGTCGATCAACACGCCGTCGACGCGGTAGCGCACTTTCAGCCGGCTTTCGAACGGTTCGATGTGGATGTCGGACGCGCGCAGTTCGACGGCGCGCTGGATCACGAGGTTCACCAATCGGATCACCGGTGCCTCGGACGCGAGGTCGCGCAGATGCTCGACGTCGTCGACATCACCGCCGCCTTCGCCATCCGCCGATTCGATGATGGTGCCCATCGCGCTGCGACCCTGGCCGTACCAGCGCTCGATCAGGTCGTCGATCTCCGAGCGCAGGCCGACGGCGGGCGCGATGGCGCAGCCGGTCGCCAGCCGCACGGCGTCGAGCGCGTAATCGTCGTGCGGATCGGACATCCACACATGCAGACGCCCGCGGCTTTCGCCGATCGGCAGCACGTGGAACTGACGCAGGAACCGCACCGACAACGGCTGCGCGCCGTCGACCAGTTCCGGCGGATCTTCAGGCACGGATTTGGCGGCGAGCAGTTGCAGGCCGAGCTCGGCGGCGCAGGCTTCGGCATGGTCGCGTTCAGACACCAAGCCCAGACGCCCCAGCAGGGTCAACAGGCTGCCGCCGGCTTCGGCGTGCAGCCGCTGCGCGCGCGCCAGATCGACATCCTTGAGCCTGCCGCTGGCGCGCAGGCGCGCGACGATGCGCGCCTCGGGCGTGTCGGGCGTCGCTGTGGAATCTTCGAGCACCGCATTCACTGCACGGCCATCCCATCGATTACGGATCGGCCGACTTTAGCAGTTCGTCGGCGCCGGGCGCCGTTGTTCTCAGCCCCCAGGCAGCGCTTCCGACGCAGTCTCGGCGCTGTGCTCGAGGTCCGCCGGCGGCGGATCTTCGCGTCGCATCTCGTCGGCGCTCGGCGTGCGGTCCCGGCTGCTCGGTGCGGGCACATAGAAGCCGACCCGCTCGAAGAACCGCCGATAGAAGCCGGTGTCCTGCACGGTGCTGCTCGCGGTGCGCACCAGCGAGTCCTCGCTGCTGCCGATGGGCAGCGACAGTGACCCGAGCGCACCGACACCCACGCTCGCGGAATTTGAACTCTTGCGCAGTACATAGCGGTCGAGCAGCGCGCTGACGAACAACAGCGTGCGGTCGCTCCCACGGGACACGCAGGACACGCGGACCGCAAGCTGGGTATGGACTTCGGCTTCTGGCTGGAAATTCTTGGTCGCTTCAACGGCCTCGTCGCTGGACTTGCCCACCGCATAGCCTTGGCCGAGCAGCGCGAGACGCGCGGCGCTGCAGACCTGCGCGGGCGGCAGTTCGTAAGTACGCGAATAGGTTTCGTCGGAATCGAAGGATTCGCCCATGAACGGCGCGTCTTCGCGCACGTTGCGCCCACATGCAGCCAGTACCAGGACGGCAACGGCAAGTGCGGTCACGCGCGGCAGGGAGCGAACGGATTGCATCGGGACGGATCGGAAACCGGGACCGCGGCATCATACCGGCCTCGCAGCGCCCGCATCCCGGGGCGGCCTGCACGGTTCATCGTGCAGCCGGACGCGCCGTGACGCGTCAGTGCGCGGTGGGTGGCGCCTCGGGTGGCGCGTTGCGGGTGCGGCGCTCGGACTCGAGCCAGTCCAGATGTTCGGTCAACGTGCGGCCTTCGGCCTGTGCTTCGGCGCTCGCAGCGGCGTCGAGCGCCTTGGACACCGAGAGCCGCGTGGCGATGCCATTGGCATGGCGCGACGCGGCGGTGTGCCGCAGCATCGCCAGCACCATTGCAGCACTTGGCGTGGTCGCAACGGGTTCGCCGCGCAGCACGAGCGTCCACTCGCCTTCGTGATAGGTCGCGCCGGCGAGCACCCGTTCGTCGGCCCCCTTGAGTTGCGCGTGGATCTGCGGCGCACCTGCAGCGCTGTCGCTGCGGCGCGGCGCATTGCGACGTCGTGCGTCGCGGCGTGACTTGGACGAGATGGACATCGGACTGCGATCGTACGGAAGTCTGGCGCGACAGTATCCCAGATACGCGATGCCCAGCTGATCGGCCCGTCACGTGGGCTCCGCAGGAGAAACCTCCGAGATCGAAGCGCGTGCGTCCCAAGTGCCATTGTGCGGTGGCGATGTCCGGCATCTGCTGGTACGGCACGTACAGATACGGATATCGGGGGACGACTGCGGCGGTCCAGCCGCGAAGACCAGGCGGTGAGAATCGCGTTTGCGTCCTGCACCTGCTGACCGACGGAGCTGGCACGCCGCGGCCACACCATCGACGCAGGTCGCGCCAGCGAATCGGGCTTGTGCACAGAATCGGCGGTGTGCAATACAGCTCCCGCGCCAGAAGAACTCTGACAACTCGTTTCAGACATCACGCGCGAGATCGAGTGGCGCCTAGGCTCGATCCTCAACCGAGCCGCTGTACATCGATCGCAGTTCGATGAGGCGATATCACGCCGACTCGCCGGCCTAACGATGCGCGGCGGGATGCACGCTGTCGTCGCCACAACGACGCCTGGCAGCTGTCTTCGATGCTCGGTATTCGATCGCGATCGAGATACTTGAACAGATCAGCAACCGCCCCGTCACTCGACGAGCTGCAGATCCGCGCAGACCCGAGTTCGGCAACGAGCAGCGGCGACACGCTCGATCATGCGACTTGCAATACCTTCGGCGTGGCAGGCCTCGTGCCGTGAGCCTGCAATCGCGTTCAACTTTTGAGCGCGATCTCGGACACAAGAAAGCCGGCGGATAGAGCATCCGCCGGCTTTGGGTGCATCAACAATCAGGCATCCTGCAGTCGCAAGGCTGCCCTCAACTCAACTTCAAGGCGCGGTGAAGCGCGCCTGCAGGATGACATTGGAGTACGCACGGTTGCCGGACAGCTTGATGTAGTAGATGCCGGCCGCTGGCGCATTGATGCGGATGGTCTCCGAGTTGCCGGGGCGCGTCGAATTCCAGGTCCCCGTGTCGCCGGGCGCTTCATCCAGACTGACATGCAGCGAGACGTCACCGCTGCCACCACTGGTGGTGATGCTCAACGGACCCGTGACACCGGCAGGCACCTCGACGCTGTAGAGCGTCTCGCTGCCCGCCGCGCCGCTGAGGGCCCGCACCGGCGTCATGTTGACGATAGGCGTGGCAGGCGGCGCGCATTCCTCGACGGCCGGATCACACGGCTCTTCCAATGCCAGCGCCAAAGCGGCCACCGGATCGACGATGCCCGTACCGATCGGGGTACTGGCCGGGATGGTGGTCGGGAACGGACGCGCGGTTTGCTTGAGCAGGGTTTCCAGCGCGGCGGGAGTCATGGGATCCCGATCCGCTGCGGACAGAGCGCTCTGCACCAGCGCGGCCACCGCGGCGACGTGCGGGGACGCCATCGACGTGCCCGTGTAACCGGAGTAGAGGTATTCGCCCGAATCCGGCGTAGTCGCCGCATCCGAACCCGCCTGGATGATGTAGCCGTCCCAGCCACCATTGCCGGGATCCTGCGAACCGCCACCACCCGGTGCCGACAGGTCGACCAGCGCACCGAAGTTGGAGTAGGACGCACGACCGCCGGTGATGCGCGTCGCGCCGACCGCCACCACGTTATTGCAGCTCGCCGGACGGAAGTTGACGACGTCGGAGTTGCTGTTACCGGCCGCGACGACCACCAGGCTGCCGTTCGCGGTCGCGATGTCGATCGCGTCCTGATAAGCCGGATCGCACGCCGCGCCGCCGCCCAGGCTCATGTTGATGACTTCCGCCGGGTTCTCGTTGTCCGGCAGACCGGGCACCGTGCCGCCCGACGCCCAGATGATCGCGTCGGCGATGTCGGAACCGTAACCACCACAACGGCCCAGCACGCGCAGCGGCAGCACCTTCGCGCCGTAGGCGAGACCAGCGGCACCCAGTGCATTGTTGGTGGTCTGCGCCACCGTGCCGGACACGTGCGTGCCGTGCCATGAACTGTCGGAGACCGGCGAACCCGCGTAACACTCGCCTGCGACCGGATTCCAGTCGCCGTAGTCGAGTGCACCCGGCACGCGCTCGTCTGTATCGCGACGCGAGACGAAGGCGTCGGTGATGAAGTCGTAACCCGCCAGCAGCTGACCAGCGTTCATATCGGGGTGCTCGGGCAGGATGCCCGTGTCGAGGACCGCGACCACGATGCCTTCACCGGTGGCAACGTCCCATGCCGCCGGTGCGTTGACGCCGCCGACCGGATTGGTGAAGTTCCACTGGTACTGCCCATAGAAGGGATCGTTCGGGACGAACTGCGGAAATGCATCCGTCGCCGCGCGCGGGTTGGCCAGCGCGTAGTCGCGCGTATCGACCTGCGCGTATTCGACCGACGGGTCCGCAGCGATTTCCCGCACCAGGGTGTTCAACGCGCTGGCGTCCATCTTCTGCGAGAGCCGCAACAGATCGGCGCCGACGCCGAGCTGACGGACATGGGTTGCCGACAGCGCTGCGCTGCGACCAGCCTTGGAAGTATTGCCGCCCATGCGCGCCGCTGCGGACTGCACCACGCGGGTCTTGGCGGTGTTGCTGCTGCGCTCCAGAGTGCCGGCGCGATACTTGACGATCAGGCGTGCACCCGCGAGCTGCGCTGATGCGGGGGGCTGGGCGATTTTCGACTGACCGATCACGGCCGTCGGGCCCGCAGCGAACGCGCCGGGCATGGCCATTGCGGCGGCAACTGCAGCGCACAACAGCGTCTTGTTCTTCATCGACATCTCACTCTCCTCAACGTTTTTTGGATTTATTCCACTTCGTCATGACACTGCGAACCACCGTTGTGCCCGTCATCAACCGGGCGCGACGGCAGTCCGTACGCATTGGTTACCAGCCGAAACCGGCACCTACGCCGACCGACTTTTCGTCACCACTGAATGCACCGCCGACTGTCACCGTCGCGCGCTCACTGATTGCACGCTGGTAGCCGACCGAGAGCGCGCTTTCGCCGCCCTGGAAGCCGACACCGACGCCGACGCGGTTCTCGGTGCGAATGCCCGCGGCGCTGGTCGCCATGTTGAGCATCGCTGCGCCCATTGCGCCTTGGCGGTCGATTCGACGATCCGTGTCGTAGAAGCGCCGATCGACATCCCCCTTGAACTGCTCGAAGGTGTCGTCGAACGCTGCGAAGCGCTGGTCGGTATACGAATTCGCGCTGCTGACCGCCTGGGTCGCGGTGGTATCGGCATACGCGCGCGCATCGGCGGAAGCCGCTTCCACCTGCGCCATCGTTGCGCCACCGGCTGCCGGGACGTCAGCAGCTGCCGCGGTGGCAGAGGCCGTCGCGCTGGACGTCGCGTCTGCCACGCGCTCGCGACTGGCACTCGCCGCAACCGGCGTGCCCTGCACGCCGGAGGTGTCGGCGTCTGCAGGTGCAGCCGCCTGTGCAGTTGCCTGCGTGCTGGACACCGCATCCACAGCCTCGCCAGCGGTTGCAACCTCTGCAGTCGCCGCAGCGGCGGGCTGATCAGCGGCGGCGACCGCCTCGTCGCCGGCAGAAGCCGTTGCGACCCTTGCCTGCGGCTTGTTGGCAGTGGTCGAGTTCACCGTTGCGTCCAGATCACCCACCTGCTGCTTCAAGCCGCTGATCTCGGCATCCAACGCACCGAACGCATCACCGACGGAGTAGTAATTGCCGCCCTGGATGGCAAAAGTCGGCGCGGAAATCGTGCCGAACGCGGTGACCGCGGCACCACCACCCAATGCATCGGCAGTCGATTGCAGTCCGCCGAACACCTGGCCGCCGGTCACCGCATCGCTGCTGCCCGCAGTGATCGCGCCATTGGCGAGATTGGTCAGGCGCGTGCCGTCGTCGCCCTCGAATGTCAGCGTCGAGCGGGTGTCGTCGTCGTAGGTGATCGCGGTGGCGGCAATGCCTTCGACATCGCCCAGCCGATCTTCGACGCCATCCACGCGCACGTTCGTATCGAAGAGCTGACCGCCATTGACTGCATCGGTGCTGCTCTCCGCCAGCTCACCCGCCGCGACATTGGTGATCTGACGTTCGTTGCCGGCACTGCCCACCGACACCGAATTCACGCGATCCGCTTCAGATCCCTGGCCGAGCGCCACACTGCCGTCAGCCGACGCGGTCGAATCGGAGCCGAGGGCCAGCGAGTTCTCGCCGGAAGCGGTCGAGAAGTTGCCGACCGCGGTGCTGTTGAAGCCGCTGGCCCATGCCGCGCCGCCGACTGCCGTCGAGTAATCACCCGAGGCTTCCGTCGGGAACAGGCTGAAGAGTCCGGCGCCACCGCCAACCGAAACGCTGTTGATCCCCGAGGCGACCGAGTAGGAACCAATTGCGGTGGAGTCCACGCCACTCGCCGCGGATGCATAGCCCATGGCGGTCGATGCATCGCCAGCTGCGGTGGAAACCGCACCGAACGCCGAAGACACCTCGCCCGACGCACTCGCGCCGACACCGAATGCCGAACCCGCGAAGCCGGATGCGTCCGCGCTCGCGCCTACGGCCGTACCGGCCACACCTGCGCTGGTGGCCGCGGTCTCGACCGGCACGCCGCCCAACGTCAGCAGCGGATCACCGTTTTCGTCCACGGCATTGCCGCCGATCGCGATGCTGCCCGCGCCATCGGCCTGTGCAAGTGCACCCAGCGCGACACTGTTCTGGCCGAACGCGGTCGCGTTGTAGCCCACCGCGGTCGCGAAGTCGGCTTGCGCTGCCGCGCCGCTGCCCACTGCCGAGGCGCCGGTGCCGTAGGCATCGCTCGAGGCGCCCAGCGCAGTGGCGTAGTTGCCGTCGGCGTAGGCGTTCGAGCCCGATGCCGTCGCATCCTCGCCGTTGACGAACGCCTCGCTTTCGCCGGTCGCGCGGAAATACTGGTTGTAGGCCGTGGCCTCGTCCAGCTGACCCACGTTCACCGCGTCCGTCGTCTCCGTGCCGGCCGCGACGTTGGTGATCTGACGCTCGTTGTCGATGCTACCCACCGACACGGTGTCTTCCCGGTCCGCAATCGAGCTGGCACCCAATGCGACGCTGTTCGAAGCTGCAGCCTGCGCGTTGAAACCAAGCGCCGTGCTCTCCTCGGCCGCAGCCGTACTGTAGAAACCGACGGCTGTGGAGTTCAAACCCTGCGCCCAGGCCTGCGCACCCAACGCGGTCGCGGTTTCGCCCTGCGCATAGGCGAAATAGCCCAGCGACGTGGACCCGACGCCGTCCGCCTGCGCTAGCGCGCCAATGGCCGTGCCGTAGTTGCTCCATGCACCCGAACCGGCGCCGAAGGCGGAAGATGCCGTCCCCGCAGCTTCTGCGGGCACCAGGAAACCGAGACCCGGCACCAGATCACCCATACCGCCTACCGCAGTGCTGCCGGCACCGCTGGCAACTGCACCCCAGCCCACCGCTGTGGCGTACTGACTCGATGCATTCGTGGCGTAGCCAAGCGCGGTGGTGCCCACCGCGCTGGCCTGGCTAAATCCGCCATTGGCCACGCTGTAATCCCCGGTCGCGGCGCTCGAATACCCTGTCGCAGTCGCCTGCAGTCCGTCCGCAAGCGATGCGGATCCCGTCGCGGTGCTGAACGCACCGTTCGCCTGCGCGCCGGCGCCGAAGGCCGAAGCGCCCTCACCGAGCGCGATCGTGGTCTGGTCGAGCAGTACCTCGCCGGTATCGGGATCTTCGTAATACAACCAGCCGCCCACCGCGGTGCTCGAGTTCCCTTCGGCCACCGCGTTGTAACCCGAGGCCGTCGCGTAGTCGCCCCAAGCGCTGCTACCGCTGCCGAATGCCGACGCGCCGACGCCCACCGCGTTCGTACCCGAGCCGGTCGCGGTCGAATAGTCACCGCCTGCGGTCGCATTGGAACCCGACGCCGTGGCATCCACGCCGTCGGCGTAGGCCTCGCCTTCACCGGTCGCACGGAAATACCTGGTGCCTGCAGTGGCCTCCGCGAGCTGCCCGACGTTGACCGCATCGGTGTCTTCGGTACCGGCAGCGACGTTGGTGATCTGACGCTCGCTGTCGACGGCGCCGACGGATACGGCGTTGTCGCGATCAGCCACCGAGCCCTGACCCAAAGCGACACTGCCGGTCCCCGTCGCTTCGGAATCGGAGCCAAGGGCCAGGCTGTCGTCGCCACTCGCCACAGCGACATTGCCCATCGCCGTGCTGTTGAAGCCGCTCGCCATCGACGAGCCACCGATCGCGGTGGCGTAGTCGTTATCCGCAACCGCACCGAACCCGAACGCTGCGGCCTCTTCGCCTGTGGCAACGCTCTCTGCGCCCACCGCCGTCGCACCTTCGCCGGAGGCATCAGCGAAGAAACCGACTGCTGTTGCTTCGGTACCCGACGCGCCCGCCAGCGCACCCGAGGCCACGCTGCCATCGCCGCTGGCGATCGAGGCCGCGCCGGTCGCCGTTGCGTACAGACCATCTGCAGCGCTCTCCGCGCCGACTGCGACGGCGTACTCGCCGCCCGCCGTCGCCGCTGCACCGGCAGCCAATGCGTTCTCGCCTGTCGCCGCGGCATTGAAGCCGATCGCGGTCGCGTTGGTGGCCAGTGCGAATGCGCCGCTACCGAAGGCCGAAGCGCCGTCGTCCAGTGCCAGCGCAGCCGAACCCACGGCCGTGCTGTAGTCGCCATCCGCCGATGCGTCGGAGCCCGCCGCGACAGATTCCTCACCTGTGACCGCGGCTTCGCCTTCGCCCGTCGCCTTGAAATAGCGGCCGGTTTCCTCGGCGACATCGCCGATCGCGTTGAGCTGCGCCATGTTCACAGCGTCGGTGTCGTTGATGCCCGCCGCGAGATTGGTGATCCGGCGCGTGGCCGGGTAGCCACCTGCGCCTGTGCCGTTACCGATGGAGACGACATCCGCTTCCGTCGCCCGCGAGCCGGCGCCGATCGCCACGCTGTTGACACCATTGGCCCAGGCACTGAGGCCGAGCGCGGTCGCGTTCTGCGCGTAAGCATAGGAATCACGGCCCACTGCCGTCGTACCGACCGCAGTCGCCCACGCGAACTGTCCCACCGACGTCGCATTGTCCGCAGTCGCCCAGGCCGAGCCGCCCAGTGCAGTGCTGTTGAGGCCGGTGGCACGCGATGTGCTGCCGGCAGCGAGGCTTGTGTTGCCGCTGGCATCGGCCGTATTGCCCAGCGCGGTGGCGTTCGTGCCGCTCGCTGTTGCGCTGATGCCGACCGCCGTCGTGCGCGTGTTGCTCGCCGCGGCGCCATAGCCCAATGCAGTCGAGAACTCGCCGGTCGCTTCGCTGAAACCACCGTTGGCGGTGGAGGCGAGACCCGACGCATCACTGCTGTATCCCGTCGCCGTGGATTGCAGCCCGGACGCGGACGCGGCTGCGCCGGTCGCGGTTGCGAACGATTCCGACGCCTGCGCACCCGCGCCAAGGGCGGTCGCGCCCTCACCGTCGGCGGTGGTCAGCTGTTCGAGCAGCACTTCGCCGGTGTCTGGATCGGTATAGGAGAGCAGGCCGCCGACTGCCGTCGCGGATGTGCCGTTCGCCGAAGCGCCGTAGCCCGAGGCGGTCGCGTAGTCGCCGACGCTGGAGGCACTGGAGCCGAACACCGACGCCCCGGTGCCGTAGGCGGTGGCGGCCTCACCGGCCGCGGTGGCGTACTCGCCGTCGACATAGGCCGCAACGCCGTCTTCGCCCTCGGCACCGCTGGCGACAAAATACTTGGTGTTCTGCGTGGCATCGTCGAGCTGCGCCACGTTCACCGCATCCGTCGCTTCGGTGCCTGCCGCGACGTTGGTGATCTGACGCTCGCTGCCTTCCGATCCGACGGACACCGTGTTGTCGCGATCTGCTTCTGAGCCTTGGCCGAGAGCCACGCTGCCTGCGCCGGTCGCGGTGGAATCGGAACCGAGCGCGAGCGAATCGTCACCTGCGGCCGTGGAGAAGTTACCCACCGCCGTGCTGTTGAATCCGCTCGCCCAGGCCGCGCCGCCGACCGCGGTCGAGTAGTCGCCCGACGCCTCGGTCGGGAAGAGATTAAACAGCCCGGCGCCACCGCCGACCGCGACGCTGTTGATGCCGCTGGCGACCGAGTAAGAGCCGATCGCCGTCGAATCGGCCGTGGTGGCCGCTGCGGCGTACCCCATCGCTGTGGATGCATCGCCGGCCGCGGTCGCGACCGCGCCGAACGCTGCGGAGACTTCTCCGGCTGCCGACGCACCCACGCCGTACGCCGAACTCGCGAAGCCAGATGCGTTGGCACTCGCGCCGACTGCCGTGCCTGCAACGCCGGCGCTGGTGGCCGCCGTTTCGATCGGCGCGCCATCCGCACCGACCAGCAGTGCATCGCCGTTCTCGTCGATTGCCGTACCGCCGACCGCGACACTCGCCGCGCCTGCGGCCTGCGCACCTGCGCCGAATGCCGCGCTGTTCTGGCCGCTCGCCGTGGCGTTGAAACCGACCGCGGTCGCGTTGTCGGCCAGTGCAAATGCACCGCTGCCGAACGCCGACGCACCGTCTCCGAGTGCCGTCGCGGCAGAGCCGGCCGCGGTGGCGTATTCCCCATCGACCACGGCGCCTTGATCGTCGTCCGCACCGCCGGAAGCTGCGAAATACTTGTTGTACTGCGTGGCGTCATCGAGCTGATCGACGTTCACCGCGTCGGTGCCTTCGGTGCCAGCCGCGACGTTGGTGATCTGCCGCTCCGCGCCTCCCGCGCCGACTGAAACGGTGTCCGCGCGGTCTGCTTCCGAATTCGCACCCAGGGCCACGCTGTTCGTCGCCGAAGCGCCAGCCAGGAAACCGATCGCCGTCGCGTCTTCGGCCGATGCGGCGCTGCCGCTGCCGACCGCACTGGCACCGTCCGCCGTGGCATATGCGAGCGTACCGACCGATGTCGTCTGGATGCCGGTCGCCTCTGCCAGCGTGCCCACCGCGGTTGCACCGATATCCGTCGCCAGGGCGCCGTTACCGAGCGCAGTGGACGCGACGCCACTGGCTTCGGTGGTCTGCAGAATGAGGCCCGGGAAGCCGATCAGCAGATCGCCGTAATCCGCAATGCCGCCAACCGCAAGGCCGTAGTCGCCGCTCGCTACGCTGCCGTAGCCCACTGCGGTCGCGAAGCCGCCCGTTGCTTCGGAGAAGGCGCCGAGTGCGCTGGAACCATCGCTCGCCGCGGTGCTGCTGTAGCCAAGCGCGGTCGATTGCGCACCCTCGGCAGTCGCGGCGGCACCGGCCGCAGTGCTGAACGCCGCTGTCGCCTGCGCGCCTGCGCCGAATGCCGACGCGCCGTCGCCGACCGCCGTGGTGGTCTGGTCGAGCAGCACCTCGCCGGTGTCGGGATCTTCGTAATACAGCCAGCCGCCCACGGCCGTGCTCGAATCGCCTTCCGCCAGTGCGTTGAAACCTGACGCTGTCGCGTACTCGCCCCAGGCGCTGCTGCCGCTGCCGAATGCGGACGCACCGACACCAGTCGCGTTCGTGCCGGACCCGATCGCGGTCGCATAGTCGGCGCCTGCCGTGGCGTTGGCGCCTGCCGCGGTACCGTCCACGCCATCCGCGTAGGCCTCGCCATCGCCCGTCGCCGTGAAGCGCGCGGTGGCCTCATCCAGCTGACCGAGATTCACCGCGTCGGTCTCTTCGGTCCCTGCCGCCACGTTGGTGATCTGGCGCTCGTTGCCTTCAGCACCGACCGATACCGTGTCCGCGCGATCGGCAGTGCTGCCCGAGCCGAGCGCGACCGAATTGGTGGCGCCGGTTTCGACCGATGCGCCAGCACCGATTGCGATGCCGCTTTCGGCATCGACGTAGGCATTGGTACCCACCGCGATGGCGTGGATGTCATCAGCGAATGCCTGGTGGCCAATGGCCACCGTGTAGTTGTCGTAGGCGAACGCACCCTTGCCGATGGCAACTGCGCTCTCACCCGGCGACCAGCTGCCGTACCCGACCGAGACCGACCGGCGACCCGGCGCATAGGCGTCCAGACCCAGCGCGGTCGATTCCACACCGGTTGCCCAGGCGAAGCTGCCGTAGGCGGTCGCACCATCGGCAGTCGCCCAGGCGTAGGCGCCCGTCGCGGTGCTCTGCTCACCATTCGCGCGACTGTTGTCGCCCAGGGCCACGGCGTAGTCCGCCTGGGCGTGGGCCTTGTTGCCGGCAGCCAGCGAGAACTCGCCTTCCGCGCGTGCGCCATAGCCGAGTGCCGCAGAACGCACGCCGGTCGCCTGCGCGCCTGCGCCGACAGCGGTTGAATAATCCGCCGCCGCAGCGCCGACCAGCACGGGGTTGCCATCCTCGTCTTCGATCGGCCAGCCGAATTCGTCGAGTGCCTCGCCCTGCCCGCCGACCGCAGTGCTGGCGATCCCGCTGGCATCGGCGCCCGCGCCGACCGCCGTTCCGTTCTCCTGACTCGCGCTCGCATTGAAACCGAGCGCCGTGGACTGGTTCGCGCCGGCGTAGGCACCACTGCCGAATGCCGAAGCACCGGTCCCGTACGCGCTGCTCGTCGAGCCGACTGCGGTGGTGAAGTCACCGCCGGTCGCGGCGCCCGCGCCTGCTGCAACGGAGGCTTCGCCCTCGACCAGCGCGTCGTCGTCGCCGGTTGCCTGGAAGTGGCGCGTGGACTCGGCCACTGCGTCATCGACCTGGCCGACGGTGGCTGCGTCGCTGTCTGCGATGCCGTCCGCGACATTGACCAGGCGCCGCGTCGCCGGTGCGCCGGCGGCGCCGGTGCCGATGCCGTCACCGAACGAGACCGTGTCGGCTTCCGTGGCGACCGAGCCGTGGCCGATGGCGACCGCATCGGTCGCGCCTGCGCGAACGGTGGCAGTCCTGCCGACCGCAGTGCCGCCGTCGGCGAGCGCCTGCGCGGTGAAGCCGACCGCAGTGGACTGCGCGCGGGAGGCCTGCGCGTTCGAGCCCAGCGCCGTCGCGCCGGTTGCAGCGGCATTGGCGCCTGCACCCATCGCTGACGCGTTCGCTGCGCTCGCGCGGGAATTGGCGCCATTCGCCGTTGCGCTATTCGCCGTTGCGCGGGCATTCGCACCCTGTGCAGTCGAGTTCGGACCGGTCGCCTGCGCGGCATAGCCCAGCGCAGTCGACTGTGGACCACTGGCCACCGCCTGGGCGCCGAACGCCGTGGCGTTCGTGCCCGATGCGTTAGCACTCCCGGTGATCGCGCACTGCGTCACGACCAGACGCCCGCCTGCGACCACGGCGCAGGTTCCAGAGCCGCCCATTCCGACGGATTGCGCCGAGAGAGGGAGTGCCATGCCCGAAAGCGCCACCAGGACTGCAGCGGACAGGACGGCGCGGCCGCCGGCCCCAGTGACGCGGTGACCGGCGCCTCCGGCCGAATCTCCCGAGGCGAGTTCGGAAGCCACCACGAGTTGCTTGAGCGCGCGGCTCCACACCTTTCGATAGATTCGGTTCATCTGATCCTCTGCAAGTCGCTGATTTGAAAGATTTTTGGCAAACAAAAACCCACGGCCGCGAGCGACCGTGGGTTCGGTGTCTAGTGCAGGCGCAGGGCGAGGCGCGCGGTGTCGCGCGGGCTCAGCCCGGTCGATGTCGTGATTGCATACAAGTTGAACGGTCCCCCAACGCCGGTTCGTGATCGATACTTGCGCCGCAGAAACTGCCCGTCAAGGGCCAAAGATGACAATTTCAGACAATCAATTACTTAAACCATAAATTAATGACATTTCATGTCATAAGTGTGACGAGCGTCAAATTTTTGACGCGCATACGAAAACGCCCGACCTCACAGGGTCGGGCGTGTTCAGATATGTGAAGCGCGAATTCTTGCAAAGACGCGCGACGAGATGATCCCGAGCCAGCTGTCAGCCGAGCTGCTGCCTCGCGTTCCGGAACATCCGAAGCCACGGGCTGTCTTCCGGCCAGTCGGCCGGCGCCCAGCTGAGGTTGGCCGTGCGCGGGGTGCGCTCGGGATGCGGCATCAGGATCGTCGCCCGGCCATCGGTGGAGGCAAGCCCCGCGATAGCGTCTTGGGAGCCGTTCGGATTCGCCGGGTAGCGCGTGGCCTGCCCGTTGCCGTCGACGTAGCGCAAGGCCACGGTCGCTGCGATTCGGTCGGCATCGTCGTCGAACTGCACGCGACCTTCGCCATGGGCGATCGCCACCGGAATTCGCGAACCGGCCATGCCGGTGAAGAACAGTGACGGCGATTCCTCGACTTCGAGCAGGCCGAAGCGCGCCTCGAACTGCTCGCTGCGATTGCGCAGCAGGCGTGGCCAATGCTGGGCGCCGGGGATGATCGGCTTGAGCTGCGACAGCATCTGGCAGCCGTTGCAGACGCCCAGCGAGAACGTGTCCCCGCGGGCGAAGAAGCGCTCGAACGCGGCCCGCAGTTCGGCGGTCTCGAGGATCGAGGTCGCCCACCCGCGGCCCGCGCCGAGCACGTCGCCGTAGCTGAAGCCGCCGCAGGCGACGAGGCCCTGCATCGTCGCCAGATCCACGCGGCCGGCAATCAGGTCGCTCATGTGCACGTCGATCGCGGTGAAGCCCGCGCGGTCGAACGCGGACGCCATTTCGATCTGGCCGTTGACGCCCTGCTCGCGCAGCACGGCGACCTTCGGTCGTGCGCCGGTCGAGATGTACGGCGCGGCGACGTCTTCGGCAGGATCGAACGTCAGCACGGGACGCATCGCCGGTGCATCGAAGCGACGCGCGGCCGCGCGCTCTTCCTCGGCGCACTCGGGGTTGTCGCGCAACGCCTGCATCGCGTGCGTCACCGACCACCAGGCGTCGAACAACGTCTCCCACTTCCACTCGGCGAGCACGTCCTCGCCGTCGAGCACGCGGATCGCATTCGCCGTCGTCGGGCGTGCGATGCGCTGCGCGCATTCGATCAGGCCATGACGCGCGACGAGATCGGCGAACTCGGCGCGGTCCTCGGCGGAGATCTGCACCACTGCGCCCAGCTCTTCCGAAAACAGCGTGCGCAGCGCGTCGCGGTTGCGGTCGTCGCCCCAGCCTTCGAGGTCGATGTCGAGGCCGACGTGCGCGGTGAACGCCATTTCGCACAGCGCGGCGAACGCGCCGCCGTCGGAGCGGTCGTGATAGGCCATCAGCAGGCCGGCCTCACGCGCTTCGCAGATCAGTTCGAAGAACGCTTTCAGGCGCTCGGGCTCGTCGACGTCCGGAACCGCGCCGCCGAAACCTTCGAAACACTGCGACAGTACCGAACCGCCGAGACGCTGCTTGCCGGCGCCCAGGCCAATCAGCCACAGCTCGGTGTCGGGCTCGCGGCTGAGCAAGGGCGTCAGCTGCGTGCGCACGTCAGGCACCGGCGCGAACGCGGTGATCACCAGCGACACCGGCGAGACGACCTTATGCGCGGCGCCGTCGGCCTGCCATTGCGCCTGCATCGACAGAGAATCCTTGCCGACCGGAATCGACAGGTCGATCTCGGGACACAGTTCCATCGCGACCGCATGCACCGCATCGAACAGGCGCGCGTCTTCGCCGGCATGTCCGGCCGCGGCCATCCAGTTCGCCGACAGCTTGACTCGGTGCAGGGTTTCGACAGGCGCGGCGCACAGATTGGTGATCGCCTCGCCCACGGCCATACGCGCGGCGGCGGCGGAATCGATCAGCGCCAGCGGGCTGCGCTCGCCGATCGCCATCGCCTCGCCGGTGAAGCCTTCGAAACCGGACAGCGTGATCGCGCAATCGGCGACCGGCAGCTGCCACGGGCCGACCATCTGGTCGCGCGCGGTCAGGCCGCCGACGCTGCGGTCGCCGATCGTGACCAGGAATGACTTCGACGCGACCGTCGGATGCGCGAGTACGCGCAGACCGGCTTCGTGCAGATCGACGGCGCGGCTGTTGAGCGCCGGCCAGCGATGCGGCGTGGTGCGCGCGGTATCGCGATGCATCTTCGGCGGCTTGCCGAACAGCACGTCCATCGGCAGATCGATCGGCCAGTCACGGCCGCTGCCGACCGTCTCCAGCGTCGCGCCATGGCCGACCGTCAGATGTTCGTCGGCCGTCGCCACGCCAACGATCGCGACCGGGCAACGCTCGCGCGCGCAGATGGCTTCGAACTCCTCGACGCGGTCCTGCGGAATGCCGAGGACGTAGCGTTCCTGCGACTCGTTGCACCACAGTTGCATCGGCGACAGCGACGGATCGTCGCTGGGCACGCGGTCGAGATCGATGACGCCGCCGACGCTGGAATCGTGCAGCAGCTCGGGGATCGCGTTCGACAGACCGCCCGCGCCGACGTCGTGGAACCACAGGATCGGGTTGTGATCGCTGAGCGCCACGCAGCGGTCGATGACCTCCTGCACGCGACGCTCCATTTCCGGGTTGTCGCGCTGCACGGAAGCGAAGTCGAGATCCTCGGCGCTTTCGCCCGACGCCACCGAACTCGCCGCCCCGCCGCCCAGGCCGATCAACATCGCCGGACCGCCGAGCACCACGACGGCATCACCCGCCGACAGCGTCTTCTTCTCGACCATCGCGCGATCGATCGCGCCGAGGCCGCCGGCCAGCATGATCGGCTTGTCGTAGCCGCGGACCAGGCCGTCATCGCCTTCGGGCAGTTCGAAACTGCGGAAGTAACCGAGCAGATTCGGCCGACCGAATTCGTTGTTGAACGCGGCGCCGCCGAGCGGGCCGTCGAGCATGATCTCGAGCGCCGGCGCCATGCGCGGATTCAGCGCACGCGACGCTTCCCATGGCTGTGGCAGCGTCGGAATCCGCAGGTGCGAGACCGAGAAACCGGTCAGGCCGGCCTTGGGCTTGCCGCCACGGCCGGTCGCGCCTTCGTCGCGGATTTCGCCCCCGGCGCCGGTGGCCGCGCCCGCAAACGGCGAGATCGCCGTCGGGTGGTTGTGGGTCTCGACCTTGATGCAGAACGCGCTGTCGATCAGCGGCTCGCTGCGGTATTCGAACGACACCGGATCGGGCCGGAAGCGGCGCGCCGGATAGCCTTCGACGACCGCGGCGTTGTCGCTGTAGGCCGAGAGCGTGTGTTCGGGCGTGGTCGCATGCGTGTGGCGGATCATGCCGAACAGCGACGCCGGCCTGTCGGCGTCGTGGGCGCGGCCACCTTTCAACATGTCCTCGCCGTCGATGGTCCACGACGCATTGAAGATCTTGTGCCGGCAATGCTCGGAGTTCGCCTGCGCGAACATCATCAGCTCGACATCGGCGGGATCGCGGCCGAGCGCGCCGAATCGCTCGCGCAGGTAGGCGATCTCGTCGTCGGCCAGGGCGAGGCCGAGGCGACGGTTGGCGGCATCGAGATCGTCGAGCGCAATGCGTTCGAGCGCGCCGCGCGTGGGCGCCGCGAACAGCGCGTCGGCGGCGTCCACGTCGTCGAGCAGCGACTGCGTCATCGGGTCGTGCAGCAACTTCGAGACGGCCGCCTGCTCGGCCGCATCGTCCGGCCAGCCGGTCAGATCCAGGCGCAGGCCGCGTTCGACGCGATGCACCGGCAGGCCGGCGCCGCGCAACAACTCGGTCGACTTGCTGGCCCAGGGCGAAATCGTGCCCAGCCGCGGCGAGACGTAGCGCGAGACCGCGCCCTCGACGCGCGCCGGTGCGGGACCGGCATCGACCTCGAGAATACGTCGCAGCGTGGCGTCGTCGGGCGACTGCCCGGCGTCGGCTTCGACGAAGTAGACATGCCAGGCGCCGGCCACTGCGAGCGTGGGCGAGACTGACTGCAGACGTGCTTCAAGCCGTTCGCGGCGGAACGGCGACAGGGCCTGCTGGCCCTCGAGGACGATCATGTCCGGGGAAACCGTATTTCAGGGCCGGCCATTGTAGCCAATGGCCGCGCCGGCTGCCCCACCCGCACGTATGCGCGGGGCGTTCCGCTCAGCGACTGCCGCCCGCAGCCTCGCCGTCGAGACGCTGCAGCGCTTCGAGTAGCTGGTCCGGCGGCATGTAGCCCGGCATCTGGGTGCCGTCTGCAGCGATGATCATCGGCGTCCCGGTCAGGCCGACGCGCTGGCCGAGCGCGTAATGCGCGGCGACCGGGTTCTCGCAGGCCTTGGAATCGACGCGACGGCCCGCTTTCGCATCGGTCAGCGCTTGCTTGCGGTCGGCGGCGCACCAGACCGACTCCATCAGGCGGAAATCGTCGCTGCCCGGGCCCATGCGCGGATACGCCAGGTACTCGATCGCGATGCCGCGCTTGTTGTACTCGGCGATCTCCTCGTGCAGGCGACGGCAGTAGCCGCACTCGACATCGGTGAACACCGAGACCGTGTACTTCGGATTGGCCGGCGCGAAAATGATGCGCTGGTCTTCCGGCACCTCGGACAGCAGGCGCTGGCGCAGCTTCGACAGACCCGCCTGGCTCAGATCGCGCTTCTCACGCGCATCGAACAGGCTGCCCTGCAACACGTAGCGACCATCGTTGCTGACGTAGAGCACCTGACCCGCGACCACGACTTCCTGGAAACCGGGCAGCGGCGCATCCGACACGCTTTCGATCGACACGCGCGGATTGATCGCCAGGATCGCATTACGCGCTTCGGCTGCCGGCGAGCCTGCCGGCGCTTCCACCGTAGCCGGCTCTGGCGTGGCGGACGCGGAAGCCGCGGCGGCGTCGGCACCCGGGTTCTGGGCACAGGCGGACAGGCTGAAGGCGCCAAGCAGCGCGAGCACGTATCGCTTCATCGAATCTGACGACCAAAAGCGGGGGCGATCCCGGGGGCGGCCATTCTGGCATGAAGGGATGGGGCGGGCTCCGGGTGGCCTGGAGCGGGGCTGGGGGCGTTCATGGTGGGGGCTTGGCGGGGTCAGGGCTGGTGATGTACGCCCCGGCCTGGCGCGTCCGAACGCGCAGCGACGTGGAAACGTTCTGCATCGCATGAGGGGTCGAGCGAAGCGAAACCCGTCGCTCTCGGGCGTGTGGCGGGATCACTGCGATCTGCTGCCTCACCCCAACCCCTCTTCCGACGGGAGCTGGCTTGAATTCCGGAGCGTCGACGGATCACACCTCCAGTCGGGCGGCGCCAGGTTCGATCGATGCATTCGGTCTATGCGGCGAGCCGCCTCCGGGCGGATCGCATTCAACAAGCGGCGCGCGCATAGCGCAGTGATCGACGCGAACGAACCAGCGGCTTGCTAGCGCACATTGAATCCGCACCTCTTCCTCCGGGAGAGGTCGACGCGCGTAGCGCGTCGGGTGAGGGCCTGTGCTGGCGAGAAACTCATTAGCCGCAGGAAGCGCTGACCCGGCGATGCATGCGGGATGTCCAACGGATCCGCAGGGGCTTGATCGAACTGCTGTCGGCTATTCGCTTCATCGACCCCCGGCCCGGCAAAGCACGCCGGGCGTTCGGCGCACCCGCGCGGTTCTGGATCGAGTCGTTATCGGCTTTTCGCTGCATCGCCCGTCCGGCCCGGCGAAGCACGCCGGGCGTTCGCGGTCATGCGAGCCAATGGCTCGCCACCATGACCGCTCACCCCCTCGGATGGTGCGTGGCGTGCAGTCGCTTGAGCTGTTCGCGCGCTACCAGCGTGTAGATCTGCGTCGTCGACAGCGAGCTGTGTCCGAGCAGCATCTGCAGCGCGCGCAGGTCGGCGCCGTGGTTGAGTAGATGGGTGGCGAAGCTGTGGCGCAGGCCATGCGGACTGATGCGGGCGGGATCGATGCCGGCTGCGGCAGCGTGACGTTTCACTAGCACCCAGAATTGTTGCCGGGTCATCGCCGCGCGACGCGACGTCAGAAACAGCGGCGTATCGCCGGCGGCGTCGCGCGCCGGGCCTTTGCCGCCCGCGAGTGTCGGTCGGGCTTCGTCGAGGTAGCGCTGCAGCCAGTGCTGCGCTTCCTCGCCCAGCGGCACGAGGCGCGTGCGCTCGCCTTTGCCGGTCACGCGCAATGCGCCTTGACGGAGATTGACGCCATTGGCCGGCAGGTCCACCAGCTCGCTGACGCGCAGTCCGCAGGCGTACATCAGTTCCAGCATCGTGCGATCGCGCAGACCGTCGACACTGGTCGTGTCAGGCACCCCGAGGAGCGCGTCGATCTCCGACTCGCCCAGCGCCTTGGGTAGCGAGCGCGGCAGCTTGGGTGGATCGAGCAGCGCGGTGGGATCGTCGACGCGCCCGTGTCGGCGCTGGCGATGCGCGAAGAACGCGCGCAATGCGGACAGCAGACGCGCATTGCTGCGCGGCGACCAGCCGTGACGCGTGCGCCAGGCGAGATGCTCGAACAACGCGACGCGGTCCGCGTGCGCGATGCCGCCATCGCGACCGTCACGCCAACGGGCGAGGCCCTCGAGATCGCGCCGGTACGCGGCGGCGGTCTGCTTGGCGATGCCGTGCTCGGCCCAGAACGCGTCGAGAAAGCCTTCGATATCGCAGCGGTCCGCATCGCGTAACGGCGGCAGCGCGACTGCGAGGGCGCGGCGATCGGCAGGCGTGGTGCTGGCGGGGCGGCTGGACATCGCGGCAAGCTTAGACGCTCGAGCGTGCGGCTATGCTTTGCCGATGTCCGACGCCCCCACGCCGCCAACCACCCCACCCCGCCCCTGGATCGGCTGGCGCTTGCTGGCGATGCTCTACGACCTGTGGCCGGTGCTGGCCATGTGGCTGCTGCTGTCGGCTGCATTCACTGCCGCCTTCACTTTTCTCGGCCACCACGATGCGCACGAGAACATCGCGCCGTTGAGCGGGTTGCAACTCGCGTTGTGGGCGGCGTGCTGGCTGGTGACCGGTCTGTACGCCGTCGTCAGCTGGCGTACCGGCGGGCAGACGCTCGGTATGCGGCCGTGGCGATTGCGGGTGCGCGCGAAGGATGGCGGGCGGGCTTCGACGCGGGCGTTGTGGGTGCGGTTCTGCGTTGCGACCCTGTCGGTGCTGACCGGCGGACTGGGGTTCTGGTGGGCGTGGCTCGATCGGGAGCGGCTGACCTGGCATGACCGGGCAAGCGGGACGCGGGTGATACGGGAAGCGAAGCGGAAAGCGCAGGGCGGTTGATTCGTCACGCTTGTATCGAGCGCCGACAGCGACACCAAGACCCGAATACGACGCCGACTTAGTGCACGAACTCGTCATTCCGGCGCATGCCGGGATCCAGAGACTTGGACTCGTTTGACGGTTCTCTCTGCGCTCTCTTTGTAAAAGCGAGATCGTTCTTTCAGCAGCCGATTGACTGAGTCCCCGATACGCGGCTCGCGCTGAGCCCAGTCACTGGATCCCGGCCTGCGCCGGGATGACGGCGTTCGGGTTGGTCGCAACAGCCATCCGCCGTCGAGCCTCGTCCGGCCTCGCGACGCATTCGTCGCCGCGCGCGCCGCACGTCGATGTTTTGTCGGCGGTCTGTTTCATCGCCCGTCCGGCCCGGCGAAGCACGCGAGGCATTCGCTGCCGCGCGCGGCGTGGGCGACCTGCTATCGACGATTCATTGAATTGCGCGTCCGGCCTCGCGTAGCACGCGAGGCGTTCGCGCCCGTCACGCGGCAGTGCCGCGTGAGCGACGGGCGCTCACCCACTCCGGCGGCGGAAGAGAGCCCAGGAAATGATCAGCATCACGACCGGCGGAATGAGGTAGGCCAGGCGGTAATCGATGCGATACACCGCTGCGAGCTTGACGATCTGGGTCTGGCCCAGCCAGAAGCCCAGTGCGAAGACCACGCCGATGAAGAGGCGCTTGCCGGCATTGCCGCTGCGCAGGGAGCCGAACGCGAACGGAATCGCGGCCAGACACAGCGCCAGCACGTTGAGCGGATAGAACCAGCGGCCCCAGTAGTGCTCTTCGAACTCGCTGGCGTCGAGCTGGTTGCGGTGCCGATATTCGATGCCCGCGCGCAGTTCGCTCGCCGGCATGTAGCGCGGACGCCAGATGCTGCTGGCGCTGGCGGCGAGCGTGGTCGCATCGAGCTGAGAGTCCCAGTGCTCTTCCAGTGCTTCGGTGCGGGTCACCGCGCGCGGTTCGAACCAGGTGCGCTGGACGTTGCGCAGCAACCAGCCGTTGGCGCCGTGCTCGGCGGTCTTGGCGTGCGCCACCGATTCGAGGCGGCCATCGCTGGCGAACTCGAACAGGCGCACGTCTTGGAGCTGGATCCGGGCGCCGGCGCCGTCGCTGATCTCGGTGCCGTTTTGCGCATTGAGAAAGGTGTCACCCTCGCGCGCCCACAGGCCCGAATAGCGGCCGACGATCATGTCGCTCGATCGCGCGGCCGACTTCATGCTGTCGGCGCTGCGCTGGGCCATCGGGCCGAGGGTCTCGCCGCTGAGCACCATCACGGCGGTCAGCACCAGCAGAGGCAACGCGACCGACACGCTCAGGCGGGTGCGCGACAGGCCCACCGCGCGCATCGCGATGAGTTCCGAAGTGGCCGCCAGCTGGCCCAGACCCATCAGAGAGCCGATGACCGCTGCAGTCGGGAACATCACATACGCGCGACGCGGCAGCGTCTGCAGGATGTAGGTGAGCGCGCCGAAGTAGGTGTAATCGCCTTGCCCGACGGCACTGATCTCGCTGACGCCGGCCATCACCGCGTCGAGACCGACCAGCACCATCCAGGTCGCCAGCACCATCATGGTGACGACCTTGGCGACATACAGATCATGGATGCGCAGCAAGGGCTTCATTTCGCGCGCCTCCACTTGGGCGCAGCCACCCGGCCATCGCTGAAGTACATCCAGGCTGCGAACCCGAGCAGCGGCAGCACCAGCCACCACAGACCCAGCAGCATAGGAATGCGTCCGTCTGCGACCCAGTCCTTGCCGAGCATCATCAGGTTCATGCCCATCACGTAGGCGAGAAAGCCGGTCATCATCCTGCCGTAGCGCGCCTGACGCGGCGGGCTGCGCGCCAGCGGCACCGCCAGCAGCGCGAACGCAAGCGTCAACAGCACCGGCGCCAGCCGGTAATGCAGCTCGGCATGTGCTTCCGGGCGCGCATCGCCGAACAGCGAAAGCGTCGGTTGCAGTTCGGGATCGTCGCCATCGGCGCGCGATTCGACCGCCGGCAGGCGCAGCTCATTGCTGGCGTAACGCATCAGGCGGTAGTCGAGTCCTGCGTCCATCGGACCTTCGACGCGGAACCCCTCATCGAGACGCAAAAAGCGTTCGGTGCCGTCGATGCTCAACGCACCGCTCAGCGAGGTGGTGATGTCCATGCGCCCTTCATCCTGGCGATAGACGAACACGCGGCCGAGCTTGCTGCCGTCGTCGGACATTGCATTGACGTAGACCACGCCGCCGCCACCGGGAAACTCGACGAAGCGACCCGCCTCCAGGCCGCTGACCAGCAGGCTGCGCTGACCAGCCTCGATCATCTGCTGCGAGTAGTCGCGCGCCCACGGCCCCAGCCACAGCGAGCAGGCGCCGATCACCAGCAGCATCGGCCCGACCACCAGCGACAGCGGCCGCAGCAGACGCCGCGGACCGATGCCCACCGAGGTCAGTACCGGCATTTCCGAATCGCGGTACAGGCGGCCGAAGCCCAGCATCAGCCCGAGCATCAGGCCCAGCGGCAGAATCAGCGGCATGTAACTGATCACCGACAGGCCCAACTGGGCCAGCATCAGCTTGGCCGGCACCCGGCCGCGGGCGATGTCGCTCAGCACGTCCGCGAACACGCCGCCCAGACTCACGATCAGCAGCACCACGAGGGCGGCGAACGTGGACTGGGCCAACTCGCGGGACAGGTATCGGTCGAGCTTCGACATCGTGTGTGGGGGCTTTGCTTTAGACTTGGGGGTTCGTCCAGCCGCGCCACCACGGCGCTTCTGCAGCGGCAAGCCTGACTGGGCGCCGCGCGCTGGACCGTGAAGTGTACCGATCACCCCATGGAATCTGGTTGATGACCCTCGAATTCTCCCTGAACCAAGCATCCCCCGCCGCCCTGTCCAGCGATTGCCTCGTCATTGGCGTGTTCGCGGACGGCCCGTTGGCCGGCGCCGCCGCCGCCGTCGACACCGCCAGCGGCGGCCGTCTGGCCGCCCTTGCCACCCGTGGCGACCTGTCCGGCAAGGCCGGTCGCACCAGCCTGCTGCACGACCTGCCGGGCGTCACTGCGCCGCGCGTGCTGGCCATCGGCCTGGGCGAGCGCGCCAAGTTCGGCGTGCCGCAGTACCTCAAGGCGGTCGCCGATGCCGTGCGCGCATTGCGTGACGGCAACAGCACCAGCGCCGCGATCGCATTGGCCGATCTCGACGTCGCGGGCCGCGACGCCGCCTGGAAGATTCGCCAGGCCGTGGTCGCCGCCGACCACGCCGCGTATCGCTACGTGGCCACGCTGGGCGCCAAGAACAAGAAGCGCGAACCCGACACGCTGACCGCGATCTCGATCGTCGGCGACGACGCCGATGCGCTGGCGCAGGGCAAGGCGATCGCCGCTGGCGTGCAGTTCGCCCGCGAGCTCGGCAACCTGCCGCCGAACATCTGCAACCCGGCCTACCTGGGCGAACAGGCGCAAACCTTCGCGTCGCGGTTCGACAAGGCCTCGTGCGAAGTGCTCGAAGAGGCCCAGATGGAAGCGCTGGGCATGGGCTCGCTGCTCGCCGTGGCGCGCGGTTCGGCCAATCGTCCGCGTCTGGTCGTGCTGAGCTGGAAGAACGGCGGCGACGCGAAGCCCTACGTGCTGGTCGGCAAGGGCATCACGTTCGATACCGGCGGCGTCAACCTCAAGACGCAGGGCGGCATCGAGGAAATGAAGTTCGACATGTGCGGCGCGGCGACGGTCATGGGCACGTTCGTGTCCGCGGTCGGCCTCGATCTGCCGATCAACCTGCACGTGATCGTGCCGGCGGTGGAGAACGGCATCGACGGCGACGCGTATCGCCCGTCGGACGTCATCACCAGCATGTCGGGCAAGACCATCGAAGTCGGCAACACCGACGCCGAAGGCCGCCTGATCCTGTGCGACGCGCTGACCTACGCCGAGCGGTTCGAGCCGGCCGCACTGGTCGACGTCGCCACCCTGACCGGCGCCTGCATGGTCGCGCTCGGCACGCAGGCCACCGGCCTGATGAGCAAGCACGACGATCTGGCCGCCGAGCTGCTGGCCGCTGGCGAGCACGTGTTCGACCGTGCTTGGCGTCTGCCGCTGTGGGACGAATACCAGTCGATGCTCGATTCCAACTTCGCCGACGTCTACAACATCGGCGGTCGCTGGGGCGGCGCGATCACCGCAGGCTGCTTCCTGTCGCGCTTCACCGAAGGTCAGCGCTGGGCGCATCTCGACATCGCCGGCAGCGCCAGCGGCAGCGGCAAGATGGCCTATGCCACCGGCCGCCCGGTCGGTCTGCTGAGCCAGTGGCTCATGGACCAGGTCGACTGACCGGTCCGGGCCTTGCGGGGATGCGGCATCGCGCCGCGTCCCCGGTTCCGGCCCGACCGCCACTGCCATGGCCCGCGCCGACTTCTACCTGATCGCCAAGCCGCGCTTCCGCGAGGCACCGCTGCGTCTGGTGTGCGAACTGGTCCGCAAATCCTATGCGGCCGACCTGTGGACGCTGATCCTCGCCCGCGACGCCGAACAGGCCGAAGCGCTCGACGATCTGCTGTGGGACATGGGCGAAGACGCCTACATCCCGCACCAGATCGCGGGCATGGACGAAGAGGACGACGAAACACCGGTCCTCATCGCCACGCCCGACTTCGACGCGCCGATGCGCGCGCTGGTCATCAACCTGCGCGACGAAGTGGCGCCGCCGGGCTTCGAGCGCGTGCTCGAAGTGGTGCCGGCCGACGACTCGGCCCGCGAACCGCTGCGCGAGCGGTGGAAGCAGTACAAGGCCGCCGGCCTCGATCTCGCCAAGCACGATATGTGAGGGCGGTGATTCGTGATGGGTGATGGGTGATTCGAAAGAGCACCTCGACCGATCACGTGATGCCGCTTCGCTCTTCCGATCACGGCTCTCAACGGACGCATGTCCGTTCATCCCCAATCACCCATCACGGCTCTTCCATGTCCCTCGCCCAAAGCTACGACCCCGGCACCTTCGAAGCCCGCCTGTACGCGGAATGGGAGAAGACCGGCGTCTTCCAGCCGCAGGGCGATGGCCCGGCCTACACGATCCTGCTGCCGCCGCCGAACGTTACCGGCACGCTGCACATGGGCCACGCCTTCCAGCACACGCTGCAGGACGCGCTGATCCGCTACCACCGCATGCTCGGGCATCGCACGCTGTGGCAGATGGGCACCGACCACGCCGGCATCGCGACCGAGATGGTGGTCTCGCGCAACCTTGCGCTCGAAGGCAAGGGTGAAACCCGCGACTCGCTGGGCCGTGACGGCTTCATCGAGAAGGTGTGGGAGTGGAAGGGCCAGTCCGGCGACACGATCGAGCGCCAGATGCGTCGCCTCGGCGCGTCGGGCGACTGGTCGCGCAAGACCTTCACGATGGACCCGCTGCCCTCGCAGGCGGTCGTCGAAGCCTTCGTGCGCCTGCACGAGGAAGGCCTGATCTACCGCGGCCAGCGCCTGGTCAACTGGGATCCGGTGCTCAAGACCGCGATCTCCGACCTCGAAGTCGTCAGCGAGGAAGAAGACGGCTCGCTGTGGTCGATCCGCTATCCGCTTGCCGATGGCGCGAGTTACGAACACGTCGAAGTCGACGCCGATGGCACCGAGACGCTGCGCGAAACGCGCGACTATCTCGTCGTCGCGACGACGCGTCCGGAAACCATGCTCGGCGACACCGCGGCGATGGTGCACCCCGATGACGCGCGCTACGCGCATCTGATCGGCAAATCGGTCGTGCTGCCGCTGACCGGTCGCATCATCCCGGTGATCGGCGACGGCTACGTCGACCGCGCGTTCGGCACCGGCGTGGTCAAGGTCACGCCCGCTCACGACTTCAACGATTACCAGGTCGGCCAGCGTCACGACCTGCCGATGATCAACCTGTTCACCCCGGATGCCGCGGTCAACGAGAACGCGCCCGAGCAGTACCGCGGCCTCGATCGCTTCGACGCGCGCAAGGCCGTGCTCGCCGATCTGGAAGCCGGCGGTTTCCTCGTCGAAACGAAGCCGCACAAGCTGCAGGTCCCGCGCGGCGATCGCACGGGTCAGGTCATCGAGCCGTACCTGACCGACCAGTGGTTCGTCGCGATGGAAGGCTTCGCCAAGCGCGGCCTGGATCTGGTCGAGAGCGGCGAAGTGAAGTTCGTGCCGCCGAACTGGACCAGCACCTATCGCCACTGGATGGAAAACATCCAGGACTGGTGCATCAGCCGCCAACTGTGGTGGGGCCATCGCATTCCCGCGTGGTACGACGCAGACGGACGCGCCTACGTCGGCCGCGACGAGGCCGAAGCGCGTGCGCGCAATGGACTCGGTGCCGATGTCGTGCTGACCCAGGACACCGATGTGCTCGAGACCTGGTTCTCGTCGGGGCTGTGGCCGATCAACACGATGGGCTGGCCGGACGAAACGGCGATGACCGAGCGCGGCTTCGAGCACTTCGTGCCGTCGAGCGTGCTGGTCACCGGCTTCGACATCATCTTCTTCTGGGTCGCCCGGATGATCATGCTGACCGATCACCTGACCGGCCAGGTGCCGTTCCGCGATGTCTACATGACCGGTCTGGTGCGCGACCGCGACGGTCAGAAGATGTCGAAGTCGAAGGGCAACGTGCTCGATCCGCTCGACATCATCGACGGCATCAGCATCGAAGACCTCGTCGCCAAGCGCACCACCGGGCTCATGAAGCCCAAGGACGCGCCGAAGATCGAGAAGGCGACGCGCAAGGAATTTCCGGACGGCATCATCGCCCACGGCGCCGACCCGCTGCGCTTCACGATGGCCGCGCTGGCCGGCCCGGGCCGCGACATCAAGTTCGATCTCGGCCGCGCCGAGGGATACAAGAATTTCTGCAACAAGCTGTGGAACGCGACGCGCTTCGTGTTGATGAACACCGAAGGCTTCAGCGCCGACGGTGCGCCCGAGCCGACGACCGACGCGGAGAAGTGGATTCTCGCGCGTCTGGCGACGACCGCCGACGAGGCACGCGCGCACTTCACCAGCTACCGCTTCGACCTGCTCGCGCAGACGCTGTACGAATTCGCGTGGAACGACTTCTGCGACTGGTTCGTCGAGCTCGCCAAGCCGGCGCTGCTGGGTGATGACGCGCCCGCAGCGAACAGCACCCGCCACACGCTGCTGCACGTGCTCGAATCGCTGCTGCGTCTGCTGCACCCGCTGATCCCGTTCCTCACCGAAGAGCTGTGGCGCCAGGTCGCACCGCGCGTCGGCATCGCGGACGCGACGATTTCGCTGCGTCCCTATCCGGCACCCGACAGCGATCTGATCGCCCGCTGCGCGCAGGCGACGACCGACGTCGAATGGCTCAAGCAGATGGTCACCGCGCTGCGCCGCGTGCGCAGCGAGCTGGGCGTGTCGCCGGGCAAGCAGGTGCCGCTGCTGGTACAGGCCGGCAGCGACGCCGCGCGCGTGCGTCTGCAGCGGTTCGACTCGCAGCTGAAGTTCCTCAACCGGCTCGATCGCATCGACGCCGTCGACGGCGATCCACCGCCGGCCGCCACCGGTCTGGTCGGCGACGTGAAGCTGTTCGTGCCACTGGAAGGCCTGGTCGATCTGGATGCGGAGCGCGCGCGCCTCGACAAGGAAATCGCCCGGGTGCTGGCGGAGAAGGACAAGAGCGCCGCGAAGATCGCGAAGTTCAGCGACAAGGTGCCGGCGGCCGTCGTCGAGCAGGAGCGTCATCGCCTCGTCGACTGGACCGCGCAGCACGACGCCCTCGCCGCGCAGCGCGCGCGGCTCTGAGGCACGACGCCGGCCTGTAGGAGCGCGCTCGCGCGCGATGGGCATTCCCTTGATCACCCCATCGCGCGCAAGCGCGCTCCTACAGGTCCGGATAGCTGACAGCGTGTTCCCGGACGGCCGCCTACAATCGGCCACCCGCACGCACGTCGATCCCATGCCCAGTTCCGATCGCATTCCCCATGTCGTCATCGTCGGCGGTGGTTTTGCCGGCCTCTGGGCCACGCGTGCGATGGCGCGCGATCCGGTGCGGATCACGCTCGTCGATCGCGGCAACCATCATCTGTTCCAACCGCTGCTCTACCAGGTGGCGACCGCAGGCCTGTCGGCGCCGGATATCGCCGCGCCGCTGCGTCACATCCTGCGCAGCCAGGACAACGTCGAGGTGCGACTTGCCGATGTGCAGGGCATCGACACCGCCGCCAAAACGCTCGCGCTTGCCGACGGCACCGCCCTCGCTTTCGACATGCTGGTGCTCGCCGCCGGCGCGACCCATGCCTACTTCGGCAACGACCACTGGGCCGCGCATGCGCCGGGCCTGAAGACGCTCGACGATGCGCTGCTGCTGCGGCGCAAGCTGCTACTCGCCTTCGAGCGCGCCGAGGCCGAAACCGATCCCGACAAGCGCGCCGCGTGGCTCAGCTTCGCCGTCGTCGGCGGTGGCCCGACAGGCGTCGAGCTCGCCGGCACGCTGGCCGAGATCGCGAGGCACACGTTGCGCAGCGAGTTCCGCAACATCGATCCGGCCTTGGCGAAGGTGCGCCTGGTCGAAGCGGGGCCGCGCGTGCTGTCGTCGTTCCCGGACGATCTGTCGGAGAAGGCGCGCCGTCAGCTGCAGAAGCTCGGTGTCGAGGTGCAGACCGGCACGCCGGTCGCCGACATCGATGCCGACGGCTACCGCCTCGGCGATCAGCGCGTCGCCGCGAAGACGGTGATCTGGGCCGCGGGCGTGGCGGCGTCGCCACTGGGCGCCCTGCTCGATGCGCCGCGCGACCGTGCCGGCCGGGTGCAGGTCGAACAGGATCTCCGCGTGCCGGGCCATCCCGACATCTACGTCGCCGGCGATCTCGCCGCGATCCAAAGCGCAGGCCAGCCCGTGCCGGGCGTCGCGCCGGCCGCCAAGCAGATGGGGCGGCACGTCGCGACCAGCATCCGCGCGCGCCTGCGCGGGCAGGCGACGACGCCGTTCGCCTACCGCGACTTCGGCAACCTCGCGACAATCGGACGCATGGCCGCGGTCGTCCACTTCGGCCGGCTGAAACTGTCGGGCGTGCTCGCGTGGTGGTTCTGGCTGATCGCCCACGTGTTCTTTCTGATCGGCTTCCGCAACCGCGTGGTCGTGCTGCTCAACTGGACCATGGCGTACTGGAGCTACCAGCGCGCGGCGCGGATCATCTTTGGCCCGCCCGTCGATGCCGAACCGGTCACGACGCCGACGCGCGAAGGGCCTGACGCACCGCGCATCGGCTAGCATGGCCGCGCGCCCGCCCAAGCCGGATCTGCAGCCAGGCTGAGTCGCTCCCTCCATACGTTCCGGCGTTCCGCGCATGCTCGAAATCTCGACCCACAATTTCTGGATCGCGCTCGCGGTCACCACCGCCGCTGGCCTGGCCACAGGCCTCGGCAGCCTGCTGGTGCTGTTCTCCAAGCAGCCGAACGCGCGCCTGCTGTCGTTCGGCCTGGCGTTCGCCGCCGGCGCGATGGTCTACGTGTCGCTGACCGAGATCCTCGACAAGTCGATCCTCGCGTTCACCAATGCCTACGGTCCGCAGCTCGGCTTCACCTGGGGCACGCTCTCGTTCCTCGGCGGCGTGCTCTTCATCGTCACGATCGACCGGCTGGTGCCCAACCCGCACGAGCGCCTGGACGTCGACGATCCCTACTTCCGCGAACACAACACCAGCTACATCAAGCGCGTCGGCCTGCTGACCGCGGTCGCGATCACTGCGCACAACTTTCCCGAAGGTCTGGCGACGTTCTTCGCAACGCTGGAGAACCCGGGTGTCGGCATGCCGCTCGCATTCGCGATCGCGATCCACAACATTCCCGAAGGCATCGCAATCGCCGTGCCGGTCTACTTCGCCACCAACAACAAGCTCTACGCCTTTCTCGCCTGCCTGCTGTCGGGTCTGGCCGAACCGATCGGCGCACTGATCGGCTACGCCGTGCTGCGCCCGTTCCTGTCCGAACCGGTGTTCGGCGTCGTCTTCGGCCTGATCGCCGGCGTCATGGTGTTCCTCGCCCTCGACGAACTGCTGCCCGCCGCCAAGCGCTACGCCAAGGGCCACGAGACGGTCTACGGCCTCGTCTCCGGCATGGCCGCATTGGCGATCAGCCTGGTGCTGTTCAAGTGGTGAACTCGCACCACTTCTGATTCGCGCAAACAGAAACGGCCCGCTTGCGCGGGCCGTTCCGTGTGTCGCTCGGGTCCTGCCAATCAGGCCGCGAACAGCGCCTTCATCTTCTTCAGCGCGTTCGCTTCGACCTGGCGGATGCGCTCCGCGGACACGCCGTACTCGTCCGCCAGTTCCTGCAGCGTCACCTTGTGCTCGTCGTCGAGCCAGCGGCGGCTGATGATGTCGCGCGAACGGGCATCCAGCGTGGCCATGCCTTCGCGCAGCAGATCGAGCTTGCTGTCCTCGCTGTCGGTGCGCTCGTAGAGCTGCGCCGGATCCTCGTCGCGGGCGACGAGATAGGCGACCGGCGCGGGCGGCGCGTTGTCGTCGTCCTCGCCGGCAGGCGCGTCGAAGCCGATATCACGGCCCGACAGACGCGACTCCATCTCCACCACTTCGCGCTCGGACACGTTGAGATCCGCAGCGACGGCCCTGACTTCGGCGGCGTTCAACCAGCCCAGGCGCTTCTTCGACTTGCGCAGGTTGAAGAACAGCTTGCGCTGCGCCTTGGTCGTGGCGACCTTCACGATGCGCCAGTTCTTGAGGATGAACTCGTGCATTTCGGCACGGATCCAGTGCACGGCGAAGCTCACCAGGCGCACGCCCACGTCGGGGTCGAAGCGCTTGACCGCCTTCATCAGGCCGATATTGCCTTCCTGGATCAGATCGCCCAGCGGCAGGCCGTAGCCGTTGTAGCCACGGGCCACGTGCACCACGAAGCGCAGGTGCGAATGCACCAGCTCGCGCGCGGCGTCGAGATCCTCGTCGTCGCGGAAGCGTTGGGCAAGCGCCTGCTCATCTTCGACCGACAGCACCGGAATCTGGTGCACGGCGCCGATGTAGGCATCCAGCGAACCCAGCGGGTTGAGAGTCGGGAGGCTGTTGGCAACCAGGGCGTGTGACATGGTCTGCGTGCTCATAGGAAGGGATATTAGCAGTCGATAGGTCTGACTGCTAAGACGCACAGGAGTTCCCGAGCGTTCCATTCACGGAACGAGCCCGCGGTTTCAGTTGAATGCCGCTCGCTACCGGAGTGACTGAAGCGACCGGATTGGCTCCTGCGTTCTAGGGGTCAGTCTGCGGGCAGGACGGCCAACCGCACATGAAATCAACCGCATTCAGGTCCAGTCAGCCGCGCAACGGACCGTTTCGCGCGCAGACTCCAGTTCTGGAGTCTCGACGACGATGCGGGTCCGGCGGTCCAGGGTGCAGCCGAGCCCCAGTTCCAGAAGTGTGGCGTGGGCCGCCCGCAAGCCGGCGCTCACGGCTGGGTCCACCAGCCCCTCTGCGCCCGCGACTTCCAGCAATAGCGGCGTCGCCCGCGGCGCGAGGAGCGCGGGCCGCGTCGCCGCATGGCGCAGCACCAGGTACTGCATCAGGAACTCTAGATCGACCAGCCCGCCCGCACCCTGCTTGAGATCGAAGCGGTTTCCGGCGCTGCGGTCCAGCTCGGCGCGCATGCGTCGGCGCATCGACAGCACGTCATTTTGCAGCGTCTCCGGATCGCGCGGCGTCGCCAGGATGTCGCGGCGTACGTCCTCGAAGGCGCTGGCCATCACGTCATGACCGGCCACGAAACGCGCGCGAACCAATGCCTGGTGCTCCCAGGTCCAGGCCCGCTCGCGCTGGTACTCGGCGTAGCTTGCCAGTGACGAGACCAGCAGCCCCTTGCCCCCGTCCGGGCGCAGGCGCACGTCGACGTCGTAGAGACGGCCGCCGCCGGTGACGGTGCCCAGCAGCGCGACGATCTTCTGCCCCAGCCGCGCGGCCCAGCGTTGTACATCGAGCGGGCGCGCACCGGTGGACTGCGCATCGGCGGGCGCGTCGTAGAGGAACACCAGATCGAGATCGGAACCGAAGCCGAGTTCCTCGCCGCCGAGACTGCCGTAGCCGATCACCGCGAACCGCGCGTCGGGCAGCGCGCCGTGCGTGGCTTCGAGATCGCGCATCGCCAGCGCGAGTACGGTATCGACCACCGCATCGGCCAGCCACGCGAGCTGGCGCGTCGCGTCCTGCCCGGACTGGCGCCCGTCGAGCGTGGCGAGCGCGATGCGGAAGCTCAGCTGCTGGCGGGCCTCGTTGAGGTCCAGCAGGCCGGCTTCAAGGTCCGGCTGCCGCAACGCGCGCGTGCAGGCCTGGGCCATCTCGCCCCGCTGCGGCATTGGGCCTTCGTCACGACTGTCGAGCAGTTCGTCCAGCAGCAGCGGATGCGCGGCGAGGCGTTCGGCGAGGAACGCGCTGCGCGTGACCACGTCGACCAGACGCGCCAGCGCCGAGGGCCGCTCGTCGAGCAGGGCCAGATAACTCGCGCGCCGCAGGATGTTGTGCAGCAACGCGAGCAGCCGGCGGATCGCCTGTAGCGGACGATCGGCGGGCGCGGATGCCTGCAGCAGCACCGGCATCAACCGGTCCAGTCGCGTGCGTGCGCTGTCGGAGAGGTCGCGCACGCTCGGGGAGCGCGCGAAGTCGCGCAGCGCCGCGTCGACGTCCGCGCTGTCGGTAAAACCGGCGGCCTCGAGCACGCCGCGCTCGCCACCCGCGGGCAAGGCCCGCCAGTAGCCGGCGAGATCGTCGTCGGTATCGACCGAACGTTGCTGGCTGCGTACGGCGAACAGCGCGTCGAACTCCTGCGCCACAGAAGCCCGCACTACGCGCAGCGCATCGACAAGCGCTGACCAGTCGGCGTAACCGAGCGAGCGCGCGACGCGCAAGCGATCCAGCGGATCGGCCGGCAGCATGTGCGTCTGCGCGTCGCGCAGCATCTGCAGCCGGTTCTCCAGCTGGCGCAGGAAGCGGTAGGCACGTTGCAGCAACGCCAGCGTGTCCGCGTCGATCTGCGCATGCGCGTGCAGCGCCTCGAGCGTCGGCAGCAGACGACGATCGCGCAGCGCGGGCTCACGGCCGCCTCGGATCAACTGCAGGGCCTGGGCGAGAAACTCGATCTCGCGGATGCCGCCGTCGCCACGTTTGATGTCGTCGGACAACTCCTTGCGCGCCACTTCAGCCGCGATCATCGCCTTCATCTGCCGCAGGCCGTCGAGCGCGCCGTAGTCGAGATAGCGGCGATAGATGAAGGGCCGCAACTGCGACAGGAACCGTTCGCCGGCCTCGATGTCGCCCGCGACGGGCCGCGCCTTCTGCCAGGCATAGCGTTCCCAGTCGCGCCCTTCGTGCTGGAAGTACTGCTCCATCGCCGCGAAACTCAATGCGATGCGGCCAGCACTGCCGAACGGCCGCAGACGCAGATCGACGCGATGGCTGAAACCATCGGCGGTGTTCTCGTCGAGCAGCTTCGCGAGCTGCTGACCGAGCCGGGTGAAATAGTCCTCGGCTGCGAGCGCACGCGCGCCATCGCTCTCGCCCGCAGTCGCGAAGCCGTAGATCAGATCGATGTCGGAACTGAAATTGAGTTCGCCGCCGCCGAGTTTTCCGAGGCCGAACACGACCAGTCGCACGACGGTGCCGTCGGCATCGCGCACATGGCCGTAACGCTGCGCGAACTCGGCTTCCAGCGCGTCGAGCGCGAGCGTCAGACAGGTTTCCGCCAGCGCCGTGCTGCCGGCCAGCGTCGCGTCGACACCGTCGAGACCGTGCACGTCGCGCCACACCAGCCGCGCCGAACACGCGGTGCGGTAGCGACGCAGCAACGCCGGCCATTCGCTGCGATTGCCGGCGTCGAGCGCAGGCGGCGCAATGCCGGGTTGTGCGTCGTCTTCGAGCAGCTGCGCGAGCACGTCCGGCTGACGCTGCAGGACGTCGAGCGCGAAATCGCTGGCGAGCGCCACCGGGCGGATGCGCGCGAGTGCATCGGGATCGCTGCGAATGGCGTCCGGCAGTCGCGCGATCAGGCGGTCGAGCTGGGCGTCGAGTTCGGGCGGCAAGGGGGCGTCAGGCATCCGCGGATTGTCGCATCGCGATGCGGATATCGCGCCCGGATATGTGGCGTTCGGGCATGCCCTGCAGAAACATCAGGCAAAAAAAAGCCCGCGACCGGTAAACCGGTTGCGGGCCTTGCTCCCTCCCCCACGTCGGGTGCAGGGCAATAGTGAAAGAGTCGTTACCCCTTTGCACGCTGCATTGCAAAACGATACCGACGGGTTCAAAAAATCGCCTGGAGCGATTTTTGACGTCGCGAAGCGACGGCCCAGCGGGTGGCTGCCATGGATGGCGGCCACAAAAAAACCCACCTGTTCAGGGTTTAGGACTGCGTCGCAGATCGCGCAGGATCTCGCGCGCGGCGTTGCGCCCGGGCAGGCCGGTGACGCCGCCGCCGGGATGCGAGCCGGAGCCGCACAGGTACAACCCGTCCAGTGCGCCGCGATAGCTCCCCTGCCCGAGTACGGGTCGCGCGCTGAACAACTGGTCCGGGCCCAGCGCACCGTGAAAGATGTCGCCGCCGATGAGGCCGAGCCGACGTTCCAGATCGAGCGGCGTCAGCGCGTCATAGCCGAGCACGCTGCGCGCGAAGTTCGGCGCCTGCGCATCCACGGTGTCGATCATCAGCTGCGCGACCGTGTCGCGGTGCGCGTCCCATCCGCCGTCGGCCTCTTTGATGACAGGATTGACGTGCTGGCAGAACAAGCTGGCGACGTGCTGGCCGGGCGGCGCGAGGCTGTCGTCGAGCGTCGACGAGATCACCAGTTCCACGACCGGCGCGCGCGCCCAGCCGGGATTGTGTTCGCGCGATTTCGCATCGAAGTACGCGCGCTCGAAGTAGCCGAGCGAATCGCCGATCAGGATGCCGCTCTGATGATGCGGCTGCAGCGTGGTGCCCGGGGCTGCGCGGAAATCCGGCAGCTCCGAAAGCGCGACATTCATACGGAACGTGCCCGAACCACAGCGATAACGGCGGATGCGCGCGGTGGTGTCCTCGTCGAGATGCTCGGGCGCGACCAGGCGCGTGTACAGCAGCTTCGGATTGAGGTTGGACGCGACCACGCCGGCGCGCAATGTGCGTCCGTCGACGAGTGCGACACCGACCGCGCGACCGTCCTCGACCAGCACCTGCGCGACCTCCGCATCGGTATCGATCACCACGCCACGCGCGCGGCACTCGGTCGCGATCGCATCGCTGATCGCGCCCATGCCACCGATCGCGTGGCCCCAGACGCCGCTCTTGCCGTTGACCTCGCCGAACACGTGATGCAGCAGCACGTAGGCCGAGCCCGGCGTGTAGGGACTGGCGAAATTGCCGACGATCGAGTCCCAGCCCAGCGCAGCCTTCAGCGGCTCGCACTCGAACCAGTCGTCGAGGAGTTCGCCGGCGGATTTCGAGAACAGATCGAGCAGGTCGCGGCGGCCGCGCATGTCCAGCGATTTCAGCTGCCGCGCGACGCTCAACGAGTTGAGCCAGTCGGCGAGCACGAAGCGATCGCTGACATTGGGCGGCGTGGCGTGCATCAGCTCGCGCAGCACGACGACGACGCGATCGAGCATCGCGTAGTACTCGGGCAGACGCGCCGCATCGCGCGGCGACCAGCGCGCGAGTTCGGCGGCGCCGTCCGGGCCGCCGAGACGGAATGCGCGGCCGTCCGGCAGCGGCAGGAAGTTCGAGTACGGCCGCTCGACCACGCGCAGGCCATGCTTTGCCAGCCGCAGATCGGCGATCACTTGCGGATTGAGCAGGCTGACGGTGTAGCTCGCCAGCGAGTTGCGGAACCCCGGATGGAACTCCTCGGTGACGGCCGCGCCGCCGACGATGCTGCGGCGCTCCAGCACGCGCACGCGCAGGCCGGCACCGGCAAGATACGCCGCGCAGACCAGGCCGTTGTGGCCGCCGCCAACGACCAGCACATCGCAGTCGTCGCGGCGGCCGCTCATGCGTGCCGGGCCAGCGTGGACTGCACGAGATCGGCCAGCGTCGACGCGGCCTGCGGACGCCCCAGCGCGGCCGAGGCGCGCGCGGCCTCAGGCAGCACGGTCGGCGAGGCGAAAGCATCGGTCAGCAGCGTCGACAGATGTTCGGGCGTGAATTCGGACTCGGCCACGCACCAGCCGATGCCGGCGGCGGCCAGCGTCTCGGCATTGCGGCGTTGCTCGTCGCGCGAGCCGCCCGCGGGAATCGGCACCAGCACCGCCGGACGGCCGACGGTGAGCAGATCTGCGGCCGTGGTCGCGCCGGCGCGTGTGATCACCAGATGCGCATCGCGCAGGCGCACGCCCATGTCGTCGAAGAACGGGCGCACGGTCGCGTCGATGCCGACAGCGCGCAGCGTGCGCTCGATCTGATCGCTCGCATCGCCCTTGTACTGCAGCGAGACCTGCAGGCGCTGGCGGATCGAATCGGGCAGTTGCAGCAGCGCCGGCGGCACGACATCGCCGAACACCCGCGCGCTCTGGCTGCCACCGACGACGAGCAGGCGTAGCGGCGACGCGCCATCGAGCACCGGGTAGTCGCCACGCGCATCAAGGATCGCCTGACGCACCGGATTGCCGGTGTCGACGATGCGAGCGGTGTCGAAGCCGTCGAGGCCGGCGGTGTCCGGGAACGACGTCGCCACGCCATCAGCGAAGCGCAGCAGTTTGCGGTTGGCCATGCTCAGGCGCGCGCCCTGCTCGTGCAGCAGCAGCGGCAGCGCGCGGCTCTTGGCCGCGAGCGCAGGCGCGAAGCTCGGATAGCCGCCGAACCCGACCAGCAGGCGCACGCTGCGGCGGCGCATGTCGGCGCGTGCCTGCGCGGTCGCCCGCAGGATCGTCAGGCCGGCGGCCAGCTTGCCGGTCAGGCCGCCTTCAAGGCTGCGCGCGGGCAACACGACATGATCGAGACCGGCCAGCGCCTGGGTGTACGCCGCGCCGCGGCGCTCGGTGTAGATCACCACCGGATGTCCGCGACGCTGCAGCTCGCGCGCGAGCGCCTCGGCCGGAAACAGATGCCCGCCGGTGCCGCCGGCGGCGCAGGCGATGGTGGGGAGCGATGCGGGGGACACGTGCGACATGGACGACCTGCGAAAACGACAGCGCACGACTATAGCCAGTGCGTCCGGCACGTTCACGCCCGCGGGTAGCGCTCAGTCGTCCAGGGTGCGGGTCATGAAGGTGCTGAAGGGATCGTCGGTGTAATCGCCGAATGGACCGCAGGGCTCGAAGCCGTGGCGCGCGTACAGCGCATGTGCGGGCGCGAATGCGGCCGCGGTGCCGGTCTCCAGGCTCAGCCGCTGCCAGCCCTGCGCGCGGGCCGTGGCCATCAGGTGCGCGAGAATCGCTGCGGCCACGCCCTCACGCAGGTGCGCGACATCGGTGCGCATCGATTTGAGTTCGCCGTGCCCGTCGCCGAGATCCTTGAGCGCGCCGCAGCCGGCCAGCGCATCGCCGCGCCAGGCACCCCAGAACGACACGCCCGGCGCGCGCAGGCCGGACAGATCCAGCGCATGGATGCTTTCGGGCGGCGAGTGCAGCGCCATCGCGTCGAGATGGGCCTGCAGCAGCGCGATGACGCGTGGATCGTCGAGACCGCCGGCGCGGATTTCCAGCGTCGATTCGGGCGCCTGCAGCCAGGCCAGCTTGCGCGCACGCGGCTGGCGCTTGAGTTGCCATTCGGCGCGCGAGGCGCTGGCGCGATCGGGATAGCCGCGAGTGGCGAGGATGCGCACCGGCGGATTGCCGCGGGTGTACTTCGCACCACGGCCGGCCGCGTGGGCTTTGAAGCGCGCGTCGAGATCATTGGTGATGCCGGCATACCAGCTGCCGTTGCGGCATTCGAGCAGGTACAGGTGCCAAGGCGACGGTGCGGTCATCGCACCGATTATCCATACGCGCGCGGCGCTGTCAGCGGTCGAGGCGATCGAAGGAAAACAGGGCCGCCAACGGATGTTTGCGCCGCTCGATCAGCGCCCGCAGCAGGCCCGCGCCCAGCATCGAATAGGTGATGCCGTTGCCGCCGTAGGCCATCGCGAAATGCACGCGCTTGCCGGTCGCGGCATGCGGGCCGAAGAACGGCAGGCCGTCCTCGGTTTCGGCGAAGGTGCCGGCCCAGGAGAACGTCGGGGTCAGGTCGAGATCCGGGCGGATCTTCGCGATCTGTTTCATCAGCACGCGCGCCTTCTTCTCCACGCGCGCGTCGCGCCTTGCGGGCACGTCGACATCGTCGTCCTCGCCGCCGATCAGCAGACGCCGGTCGCCGGTGGTCCGCATGTAGAGGTAGGGCCGCGCGGTTTCCCAGACCAGGGTGTGGGTGAGCGGACCGAGCTGGGCTTCGGAGATCGGATCGGTGACGAAGGCATAGCTGCTGCGGTTGCGCGCGACCTGCTTCGGCAGCCAGTGCTGGCTGGCATAGCCCGCGGCGATCACGACGTGGCGGGCGCGGATGCGCGCGCCGTTGTCGGTCGTCGCGACAACATCGCGCGCGCGCGCATCGAGTCGCAGGATCGCGGTGCGGTCGAACACCTGCGCGCCGCGTTTCACCAGTCGCGCGAGCAGCCGTGACGCGAAGCGGTAGGGATCGACCTGCGCAGCCTGCTTGCTGCGCAGCGCAGCGGGCGCGTCGATCATGTACTCGGCCTTCAGCGGTTCCGATTCCAGATACTCGATGTCGAAGCCGTGGCGTCGACGTGCCTCGTATTCCTCGCGCAGGCTGGCGACATCGCGCTTGCGGCTGGCGTAGTAGAGGCTGTCGGCGCGTTCGAAATCCACGTCTCGAAGGCAACGCGCCACCTCGCCCAGCATGTCGATCGCGTCGCCGCAGGCGCGATACGCCAGCGCGGCATCGGCCTCGCCGTAGCGCTTGGCCAGATCGACCAGATGGGTGTCGATCTCGTACTGCAGCAGCGCCGTGCTGGCGGCCGTGCTGCCCCAGGCGATGTCGCGCTGCTCGACGACGACGACCGAATGTCCGTGCGTGGCGAGTTCGTCGGCGATCAGCGCGCCGGTGATGCCGCCGCCGACGACCAGCACGTCGCAGGCCACGTCGGCTTCGAGCCGGGGGAACGCGTGCATCAGACCGTTACGCACGGCCCAGAAGGGATAACCGCTCTTGAGGTCCATGCGCGCGCATCGATGGGAGGTGCGGCAGTCTGGACGCGTCCGCGTGAACACGCCGGTGACAGCCTCCGACGACAGCCGCAGCCGCCGCCCGCTAGACTGCGCGCCCCTGCCCGACCCGTCCCGCGATGCCCGTCGTTCCCGCTCCCGCATCCACCGCCCTGCCGTCCACCGACTGGGACGTCATCGTGCTCGGCGCGGGCGCCGCCGGCCTGATGGCGGCGATTGCGGCCGGCCAGCGCGGGCGTCGCGTGCTGGTGCTCGACCACGCGAACAAGGTCGGCAAGAAGATCCTGATGTCGGGGGGCGGCCACTGCAATTTCACCAATACCGGCACCACGCCGGCGCAGTACCTGTCGGACAACCCGCACTTCTGCAAATCGGCGCTGGCGCGCTACACGCCGCAGGATTTCATCGAACTGGTCGACCGCCACGGCATCGCCTGGCACGAGAAGGAGCTGGGCCAGCTGTTCTGCGACGGCTCATCGAAGCAGATCGTGCAGTTGCTGCTCGACGAGGCAGATGCCGTCGGCGTGCAGGTGCGCACGCACTGCACGGTGCAGCTGCCGCGACGCGTCGACGACGGCTACGTCATCGACACTGCAGCGGGGCGACTGCACTGCGCCTCGCTGATCGTCGCGACCGGTGGCCTGTCGATTCCGAGCATGGGCGCAACCGGTTTCGGCTATGACCTCGCGCGCGGCTTCGGCCACACGCTGGTGCCGACGCGCGCCGGCCTGGTGCCGCTGACGCTCAGTGGCAAGCATCAGGAACGCCTGGACGAACTGTCCGGCGTCGCACTGGACGTCGAAGCCGGCTGCAACGGCGCGTTCTTCCGCAACCGCATGCTGGTCACGCACCGCGGCATCAGCGGACCGGCGATCCTGCAGATCTCGTCCTACTGGCAGCCCGGCGACGATCTGCGCCTGGACCTGCTGCCCGGCCGCGATGCGCTGGCATGGCTGCAGACGCAGCAGGCCGAGCGCCCCGGTACCGAACTCAAGAACGTACTGGCCGAACTGATGCCACGCCGCTTCGCCCAGCGCCTGTGCGAGATCTGGCTGCCGAACCGGCCGATGAAACAGTTCACCCCGCCGCAACTGCAGGACACCGCCGCGCTGCTGCAGGCCTGGCCGCTGGTCGCCAGCGGCACCGAGGGCTACCGCACCGCCGAAGTCACGCTGGGCGGCGTGCACACCGGCGGCGTGTCGTCGCGCACGATGGAATCCCAGCACGCGCCCGGGCTGTACTTCATCGGCGAAGTGCTCGACGTCACCGGCTGGCTCGGCGGCTACAACTTCCAGTGGGCCTGGGCGTCAGGGATGGCGGCGGGCAGCGCGGCGTAAAGAGCCGGTAGGAGCGCCCTTGCGCGCGATGGCATTCCCGGCGACGCCCGATCGCGCGCAAGCGCGCTCCTACACGTGATCAGGCTGCCTGCGATTCCGCCTGCGCGCGACGCGTGCGCACCGCATCGGCGAGACGCTCGAGCGTGCGCACCGTCGTGTCCCAGTCGATGCAGCCGTCGGTGATGCTCTGGCCGTAGACCAGCGGCGTCCCCGGCAACAGCGCCTGCTTGCCGGCGACGAGATGGCTTTCGATCATCGCGCCGACGATGCGGCGCTCGCCGCCTTCGAGCTGGCGCGCGATGTCGTCGATGACCTTCGGCTGGTTGTCGGGATGCTTGCTGCTGTTGGCGTGGCTGGCATCGATCATCAGCGCCGCGCGCTGGCCCTGCGCCTGCAGCACGCCGGATGCCGCCTCGACATGCGCCGCGTCGTAGTTGGGCACCGCCCCGCCGCGCAGGATCACGTGGCAGTCCGGATTGCCGGAGGTCGACGCCACCGCGCAGCGCCCGTCCTTGCCGACGGCGAGGAAATGGTGCGGATGCGACGCCGCGCCGACCGCGTCGACCGCGATGCGCACGTCGCCGCCGGTGCCGTTTTTGAAGCCGACCGGACACGACAGGCCCGACGCCATCTCGCGATGCACCTGGCTCTCGGTCGTGCGTGCGCCGATCGCGCCCCAGGCCACCAGATCGGCGATGTATTGCGGGCTGATGATGTCGAGGAATTCCACACCTGCCGGCAGACCCAGCGCATTGACCTCGCGCAGCAGGCCGCGCGCCAGACGCAGGCCTTTGTCGATGTGGAAGCTGCCGTCTAGGTCGGGATCGTTGATCAGGCCCTTCCAGCCGATCGTCGTGCGCGGCTTCTCGAAATACACGCGCATCACCAGTTCCAGCGCGTCGCCATGCGTGTCGCGCAGCGCGCGCAGGCGGTGCGCGTACTCCATCGCCGCGACCGGATCGTGGATCGAGCACGGGCCGACGACGACGATCAGTCGATCGTCCTCGCCGTGCAGGATCGCGTGGCAGGCCGCGCGGGCGTCGGCGACGGTCGTCGACATCGCGTCACTGCAGGGCAGTTCGGCGAGCAGCGTGGCGGGCGGGGTCAGCGGTTGCAGGTCGCGGATGCGGAGGTCGTCGGTGTGCGGGGGCATGGTCGATCTCGGAAACGGAAGGCTGAAACGAAAAAAGCCGCCAGGGTCTCTGGCGGCTTCCGGGACATACGTGCGACCTGGTGTCAGGGCGCGCGCGGACCGTCCGCCGCCTGTGGCGTCGGAAACGCATACCAATAGAAAAAGCTGGAGGGACGCGAGGTCATGGCGCCATTGATAACACGGCCATCCGCGCGGTGCGACGGTTGCAGTCGCGACCATCGCAGCCCGCAGCCGTCACTTGGGCAGTAGCGGTGGCCGTGATTCATACCAGTCGCGCGCGCCGGCGATGTGCAGCTTGCGGTCGCCGCCCTGCAGCTCGACGCCCATGCCCAGCACGCCCCAGCGCGCGTACAGATCGCCATTCGGCGTGCCGTCGGCGATGCGCAGCCGCGCCTGCATGTCGATGCGGTCGTTGCTGGCCTGCACGCGATCGAACACCAGCTCGTTACCGCGCAGACGCAGATCGCCGGTCGCGTGCGCTTCGCCGGAATCGATCAGATTGCCGATCCAGCGCGGAAACACTCTGCGCTCGGCGAACAGGCCCAGCAGCACACTGACGTCGCGCATGTCGACGCGGCCGCGGCCGGTGACTTCGAACGGCTCGCGCCAGTCCAGCGTGCCGTTCTCCAGTGCGAGTTTTGCCCACCACGGCGCGTCGTCGCCACCGGCCCCGTCGAGCCGCACACCGTCGAGACGCAACGCCATCGCATCGATCTTGTAGCGCCGCCCGACGCGCTGCATGCGCGACAGGCGGCTGTCGAGATCGACATTGCCCGACAGCTGCGACGGTCCCAGCGCGACGCGCACATCCTGCCCACGCACGCGCATGCGCCCGCCGATCATCTCGCCGCCGTTGTCGAGACGGATGTCGCCGCTGGCATGTCCGCTGCCGCCGACCAGACGCGCACTGTCGCCGGGCAGATAGCGGTTGTAGGTGCGCAGGTCCGGCACCTGTGCATCGTCGAAGCGCAGTCGCGCATCGAGACGTTCGTGGAACTCGGCCAGCGTGCCGGTTGAACTCAGATCCAGCCGCAGATCGCGGCCGCGCAGATCGATCCGGTCCGGCGCGGATTCCGGCGCAAGGGTGAAGCGGTCGAGGACGATGCCGATCGTCGTGCGCTGACCGGATTCGGCGTCATCGCGCATCCGCATGCGGGCGTGCGCGTTGCCACTGAAACGGTTGTCGAGCACGCGCGCCGTCAGCGCGGCATTGTCGAGATCGATGCGGCTGCCGGGCTGCAGTTGCCCGTCGTGCAGGCGCACGTCGGCGTCGAGATCGGCGCGGCCGTCGAAGGCCAGCCAGTCGACGTCGCGCAGGATCACGTCGATCCAGCGCAGCGGCACCGCTGGCCATTGCGTCTCGACCGTGCCGCCCAGCGCACGCACCGGTCGCAACCAGTCGTCCGGGCCGATGCGGCGATCGGCGACACGCAGGTCGGCACGCAGCCACGGCGTGCCCGACGCCGGCGCCGGCACACGGGCGGCGACGAGAATCGCGTCGGACGATGTGCGCAAGGCCACGCCCAGCGGATGCCGCAGCGGCGTGCCATCGGCCGCGCTGGAATACACCGGCGCCGACCAGTCGAGCTGGCTGCCGGGCATCAGCACGCCGCGCTCCAGGGTCAGATCGGCGCGCAGATGACCGACGAAACCGGCCGTGCCGATCGGCAGGGCGTCGTCGTTGCGTGCGACCAGATCGATGCCCGGCGCCGGACCGTCGACGCGCATATGCGCATCGAGCAGCACCAGCTTCTCCTCACCCTGCGCCTGCTCACGGATGTGCGCGGGAATCGCGATCTCGAACTCGAGCATGCCCTCGCGCAGCACCGTCACGTCGCTGATCTGCAGGGTCGCGTCCGGCATCGTCAGCGTGGATGGGCCGACTTCCATCGCGCCGCCCTGCAGCGTCTTCTCGAACACGAAGCGCGCCTCGCCGTGACCGGTCACGCGCGCGTCGTAGAAATCCAGTCGCAGCAGGCTCGGCGTGGTGATCGCGGCGAAGCGGATCGTCCACGGCGACTTGCCGGGACGCACCGTCGTCGGCAAATCGTGCGGCGTGCGCGCGACGTGCACGGACACGTTCTGCGCGCGGATCCTGCCGAACGCGATCTCGCGTCCGAGCAACGGCAGGATCCGGATGCGACCGTTGGCGCGCGGACTGGCGATCGTCCACAGGTTCGTGCGCGCATGACCACCCATGACGATGCCGCGTGCGTGGATGTGACCCGGATACAGGCTCATCGCCCAGTCCCATCGCGCGTGGAAACGCTCGGGCTTGCGGTTGATGACGTCCGCGCCGAACGCGCTGTTGAGGAACAGGTTGGCAGCGACGAGATACAGCAGGTACAGCACGGCCACCACGATGCCCGCACGACGCAACCCCGTGCGGTGCGCGCGCCACCACGGATCGGATGAGGTCGTCGGCATGGGTCAAGCATGAGCGAGTAGCGGTGAGGACTGCCTCCACGTACATCCGGGGGATCTAACGGCGCCCGTTTGCTACAACAGCCCGGCCAAAAAAAACCCCGCCTCGCGGCGGGGTTTTTCGTGCAACGTCATAGCGGTTGGGGCTGAATCAGAAATCCATGCCGCCCATGCCACCCATGCCGCCGCCGCCCGGCATCGCCGGCTCTTCCTTCTTCGGCAGCTCGGCGACCATCGCTTCGGTCGTGATCATCAGACCGGCGATCGAGGCCGCGTTCTGCAGGGCCGAACGGGTGACCTTGGTCGGGTCCAGGATGCCGAACGCGATCATGTCGCCGTATTCGCCGGTCGCGGCGTTGTAGCCGTAGTTTCCGGTGCCGTCCTTGACCTTGTTGAGCACGACGCTCGGCTCTTCACCGCAGTTGGTGACGATCTCGCGCAGCGGCGCTTCCATCGCGCGCAGGGCGATGATGATGCCGTGGTTCTGGTCTTCGTTCGCGCCCTTGAGCTCGCCGATCGCCTGCAGCGCGCGCACCAGCGCCACGCCACCACCGGGGACCACGCCTTCCTCGACCGCTGCGCGCGTGGCGTGCAGGGCGTCTTCGACGCGGGCCTTCTTTTCCTTCATCTCGATCTCGGTCGAAGCACCGACCTTGATCACCGCAACGCCGCCGGCCAGCTTGGCCACGCGCTCCTGCAGCTTCTCGCGGTCGTAATCGGACGAGGTGTCCTCGATCTGCGCCTTGATCTGCTTGATGCGGGCTTCGATGCCACCGGTCTCACCGGCGCCGTCGATGATCGTGGTGTTCTCCTTCGAGACCTGGATCTTCTTGGCGCGGCCGAGGTCGGCGATGGTCGCCTTCTCGAGCGTCAGGCCGACTTCCTCGGAGATCACGGTGCCGCCGGTCAGGGTGGCCATGTCTTCGAGCATCGCCTTGCGACGGTCACCGAAGCCCGGTGCCTTGACGGCGCAGACCTTGACGATGCCGCGGATCGTGTTGACGACCAGGGTCGCCAGCGCTTCGCCTTCGACTTCCTCGGCGACGATCAGCAGCGGCTTGCCGGCCTTGGCCACGCCTTCGAGGACGGGCAGCAGGTCACGGACGTTCGAGATCTTCTTGTCGTACAGCAGGATGAAGGGGTCATCCAGCTCGGCCGACATCGACTGCTGGTTGTTGACGAAGTACGGCGACAGGTAGCCGCGGTCGAACTGCATGCCCTCGACGACGTCGAGTTCGTTGTCCAGGCCCGAGCCTTCTTCGACGGTGATCACGCCTTCCTTGCCGACCTTCTTCATCGCGTCGGCGATGATCGTGCCGATCGACTCGTCCGAGTTGGCGGAGATCGTGCCGACCTGCGCAATCGCCTTGTCGTCAGCCGTCGGCTTGGACAGGTTCTTCAGCTCGGCGACGGCGGCCTTGACGGCCTGGTCGATACCGCGCTTGAGGTCCATCGGGTTCATGCCGGCCGCAACGGCCTTGGAACCTTCGCGGATCAGCGCCTGCGCCAGCACGGTCGCGGTGGTGGTGCCGTCACCGGCGTTGTCGGAGGTCTTGGAGGCGACTTCCTTGACCATCTGCGCGCCCATGTTCTCGAACTTGTCGGCCAGTTCGATCTCCTTCGCGACGGACACGCCGTCCTTGGTGATCGTCGGCGCGCCGAAGCTCTTCTCGAGCACGACGTTGCGGCCCTTCGGGCCCAGGGTTGCCTTGACGGCATTGGCGAGAATGTTCACACCACGCACCATCTTGGAACGTGCGTCTTCGCCGAAGCGGATTTCTTTGGCAGCCATTTGGATAACTCCGTGATTCGTAAGTGTTGATTCGTGATTCGAAAGCGCGCGCGGCAGCGGCAATCCGGACCGGCCGGGATCGTCAGCGTGTGCTGTGACGAATCACCGATCGCGCATCGCCGCGCCCGGGTCAGCCGACGATCGCGAGGATGTCGTCTTCTTTCACGATCTTGAATTCGATGCCGTCAGCCTTGTAGGCACTGCCCGCGTACTGACCGTAGATCACGATGTCGCCGACCTTGACCTTCGGCGCGCGCACGCTGCCGTTGTCCAGGGCCTTGCCTTCGCCGACGGCGACGACTTCACCCTTGGTGGGCTTTTCCTTGGCGTTGTCCGGAATCAGGATGCCGCCGGCGCTCTTCTCTTCGGCCTCGACAGGCTTGACCACGATGCGATCGTAAAGCGGCTTCAGGTTGCTCATTACAGCCTCGCTAAGTAATTGATTGGAAAGAAATCGTTCGCCAATTCTAGCACTCGCCCGAGACGACTGCCAGGAACCGCGGCGCACGCACCCGGTAAAACCAGGACGGGACCGGAGATGGGCACGGGGAATCGGATTACAAGGGCCGCCGCGAAAGAAAGGACGCTCCCGGCGCCCGGTGCGACTACCCGGCCGCCCGGTAAGCCTGCTGGGGACGACCGGGCGACAGCAAAGACGCGCGGCGTTGCGAATTCGGAACGCCCACAAGGGCGCCGGGCGCATCACATGGAGCGGACCGCCGCCACGCGGCGGCGCGCGGCGAGGCATGGCACGCCCGCCGCGCGATCCAGGATCAGACGCGTCCCGTCATCCACCGGGCGTCTCGACGCCTTGCGCCTGACCGGCCCACCTCAACGGCAGGCACGACCTGCGGGCTCTGTCCGCCGTCAGCGGAAGCGCCACGCCGCGAGCAGCATCGTCTCGCCATCGTTGGGCTGTTTGATGCTGGCGTTGGAGATGTGGCGGGCCAGCAGCGAGAAACGCTCCCAGCGCCAGCCGACCGTACTGACGAACTGCGGGTTGCCAGACAGCGCGCTGGTGCGGCCGGCCTGGACGCCGATGCCGAAGCCGGCGACAAACCCGTTGTCGCGCTCATACCGGGCGCCGCCGTGGAACACGCCGGCGTCTTCGGACAGATCGAACCGGGTATTGTCGCGGCCACGCACATAGACCGCGCCGACGTCCCAGCGCAGGACGCCGCGTTCGGTGCGGCGCCATTCCGGCAGCCAGGCCACGCTGGCGACGAAGGTGGTTTCGTTCTCGCGGGTCGCGGAGGCACCGATGCCGATGTCGATAGGCGCACTCTGGGCGGCAGCGGGAAGGGCGGCGCAGGCCAGCAGGGCTGCGGCAAAGCAGGAGATGATCGGGCGCATCGAACTCTGTGGGAATCGCGGGGCGATTCGGCTGGGTCTCGGGAAGATCAGTAAGTATACCGACCGGTTCACTAATGCGCGCGACATCTTTCTCCCGCTGACGGGATGCTGCATCCGCACTGCGGCTCGCAAGCCTGGCCGCGGATGCGTGGAGACGCCGTGCAGGTCGACAGCCGCTGGCGAGTGGACTGGACATCCTCGTCTGCTTCAGTGCCCGTCCTGATGCAGTACCTTGCCCAGTGGGGCCGGCGCTCTCGTGCGACTGCTGGCAGGCGCGCGACGCTCGGTCGCCTGCAACGCGCATACGTCGGTGACGACATCGCATCGAGGATTCGGACCACGCGCCCCCAACTTCCGCGCTTCGAGAGTCGCCGTGGTGGCGCTCCCCGGTGAACGCGCGGGCGCTGAACCTGCGTTCGGCATCCGCCGCGACGGCCTGCGATACTGGCGCGATGCGTGCGCCCTCCTCCGATGTCATGACCGGCCGCGATCAGCGGCTCCCCTCCCTCGCCCGGCCGCCGGCCCGCCTCACCGCGTGGCTGATGGCCTGCATGCTGCTGTTCACCGGGCTGCCGGCCTGGGCACAGGGAATCGGTTTCGACGATGTGTTGCCGGTCGACGAAGCCCTGAAGGTGTCCGCCGAAGCGGTCGCGCCGGACCGGATCGAGATCCGCTGGGCGATTGCCGACGGCTATTACCTGTATCGCCATCGCATGGGCGCGCGGGTCGAGAGTGGCTTCAAGACCAATCCGCTGCAACTGCCCGCCGGCCGCAAGCACACCGACGAATTCTTCGGCGAGGTCGAGACCTATCGCGGCCGGGTCACCGGCGTGCTGACGGGCGCGGCGGCCGACGGTGTCGACACGCTGCAGGTCGAAGTGAAATATCAGGGCTGCGCGGATGCGGGCATCTGCTATCCGCCGCAGACGCGCATGCTGCAGGTCACGTTGCCGCGGGGCCCTGCGGGTGCGTCCCGCCCGCCCGCCGCGAGCGACTCGGGCTTCGCCGCCTTCGGTCAGGCGCTCGGCGCCAACAGTGCGGGCCGCACCCCGACGCTTACCGGTGCGAACGATGCCTTGCCGCCGGAGCGCGCGTTCGCGTTCGAGGCCATCGCGGGTGACGGCGACACGATCCTGCTGCGCTTCACCCCGGCCAAGGGCTACTACCTCTATCGCGACCGCAACCGGTTCGAGGTCCGCGGCGTCGAGGGCATCCGCGCCGGCGCGCCGCGCTGGCCGAAGGGGCAGTCACATCACGACGCGCATTTCGGCGATGTCACCGTGTACTTCGACCAGATCGACGTGCCTCTGCCACTGGTGCGTACGACGGCTGAAGCTGCGGAGATCGAGGTGGTCGCGACCTTCCAGGGCTGCCAGGACGAGGGCATCTGCTATCCGCCGATGACCCGCACGGTGCGCGTCGCGTTGCCGACCGGCCGCGTGCAGACCATGGCCGAAACCGCGGCTGCGTTGGCGGGTACTGCATCACCGGGAGCATCCGCTGCGACGGATGCGGCCATCGATGCGAACGACGCTGCCACACCTGAAGACACGTCGCCTGTTGCAGCCGGCGATATCGACGCGCTCACCGCGCCGACCAACACAACCGACACTCCAGACGCCAGCGACGACAACGCGTCACGCACGCGCCCGCCTGCCGCCGCGTCGATCGGCCTGTTCGCAGCCCTCGGCTTGGCCCTGCTCGGCGGCATGCTGTTGAACCTGATGCCTTGCGTGCTGCCGATCCTGTCGCTGAAGGTACTGGGCATCGCCAAAAGTGGCGGCAGTCGCGCGGCCGCCCGCTCGCATGCGCTCTGGTACACGGCCGGCGTGCTGGTCGCGTTCGCGGCGGTCGGTCTGCTGGTCATCGCGCTGCGCGCTGCCGGCCAGGCGATGGGCTGGGGCTTCCAGCTGCAGCAGCCGTGGTTCGTCGCGGCGCTCGCCTATCTGATGTTCGCGGTCGGCCTGAGCCTGTCGGGCGTCTTCAGTCTCGGCGGTCGCATCGCCAATGTCGGGAGCGCGCTCGCGGGTCGCAGCGGTCCGGTCGGCGACTTCTTCACCGGCGTGCTGGCGTGCGTAGTCGCAAGCCCGTGCATCGCGCCCTTCATGGGCGGTGCGCTGGCGTACGCGTTCACCGCATCGACGCCGATGGCGCTGGCGGTGTTCCTCATGCTGGGCCTCGGCCTGGCGTTGCCGTTCCTGCTGATCGGTCTGGTGCCCGCGCTGGCCGACCGCCTGCCGAAGCCCGGCGCATGGATGGAAACGCTGAAGCAGGTGCTGGCGTTCCCGATGTATCTGACCGCGCTGTGGCTGGCGTGGGTGCTGGGCAAGCAGCGCGGCGTGGATGCGATGGCGCTGCTGGTAGCCGGCATGACCGTGCTCGCACTGGCGCTGTGGTGGTTCGAACGGCGCCGCTGGACCGGCCATGCCCTGCATCGCGGACTCGCATTGGCGCTCGCGCTGCTGGCCTTGCTGCCGGTGATCGCGGTCGGCCGGCTCACGACGCCGGCGACTGCGAACACCGCGGCCGGCGAAACCAGCACCCACGTCGCCTACTCCGCGCAGCGCTTGGCCGCCTTGCGCGCCGCCGGCACGCCGGTGTTCGTCAACATGACCGCCGACTGGTGCGTGACCTGCAAGGCCAACGAGCGCCGGGTGCTGTCGGGCGCGATGTTCAAGACCGCGATGGCCGATGCCGGCGCGACCTACATGGTCGGCGACTGGACCAACGTGGATCCGGAGATCGGCGCTTTCCTCGAAGCGCACGGCGCAGTCGGCGTACCGCTGTACGTGGTGTATCCGGCCGGCGGCGGTGACGGTGTGGTGCTGCCGGCGCTGCTCAGCGACGCGGTCATCGTCGACGCGCTCGGGCGCGCGGGACCGGCGCAATGAAGGTCGGCCCACTGACCGTCGTCGCGATCGCGGTCGTCGCCGGCGGTCTCGGCGTGCTCGCCAGCCTGTTTGTCGGCGGCCCCGGCCCGCTGCTCGGCACCGAGGCCGGACAACGTCTGTATGCCGACACGCTCAGCGCCACCGCGCCTGCGCCCCCCGAAGGCGTGACCGTCGCGCGCCGGGGCGATGTCATCGCGCCATTCGACGTCGCCGGCCTCGACGGCCAGACATTGCAGATGCCAGCCGCCTACGCCGGTCGCCCAGTGCTGGTGAATCTGTGGGCCAGCTGGTGCGGACCCTGCATCGAGGAAATGCCCGAGCTGGACCGCTTCGCCCGCGAACAAGGCGACACCGGCGTGCAGGTGCTTGGCATCGCACTCGATGATGCCGAGGCCGTCATCGAGTTCCTCGAGCGGATCCCGGTGACCTACGCCATCGGTCTCGACACGCCAGGCCCGGCCGACGCCGGCGTGCGTCTCGGCAATCCGCGCGGCGTACTGCCCTACACCGTGCTGCTGTCGGCAGACGGGCGGTTACTGAAGCAACGGATCGGCCCGTTCGCCCACGGCGAGATCGACGGCTGGGTCGCGCCCTGAGCGTAGAAATTCAAACGGACGTTTAAAATCGTCAAACGTCTGCGAACTGGACACCATCGGGGACATCCCGCAGACTTCGCGCACCCGCCGCACCGCGTCCCCATGGCCTCGATCCTCGTCCTGCACGGTCCCAACCTCAACCTGCTCGGCACCCGCGAGCCGGAGGTCTATGGGCACGCGACGCTTGCCGACATCGACGCCTCGCTGCAGACGACCGCGCAGGCCGCCGGCCACGTGCTGGAGAGCCTGCAGTCAAACGCCGAACACGTGCTGGTCGACCGGGTGCAGGCCGCCCGCAGCGACGGCACCGCGCTGATCCTGCTCAACCCGGCCGCGTTCACTCACACGTCGGTGGCCCTGCGCGACGCGCTGGCCGCGGTGGCGCTGCCGTTCTACGAGATCCACCTGTCGAACCCGCACCGCCGTGAGCCGTTCCGCCACACCAGTTATTTCAGCGACCTCGCCATCGGCGTGGTCTGCGGCTTCGGCGCCGACAGCTACCGCTACGCACTCGACGCCGCGATCGCCCGGCTCCCCGCCGGCTGACACCCGACACGCATCCATCCCGTTCCGTATTCGCGCGGTTGCGCGACCCACGCACAGAGAGAGGCCCGCATGGACCTGAGAAAGATCAAGAAGCTCATCGACCTGCTCGAAGAGTCCAACCTGACCGAGATCGAGATCAAGGAAGGCGAGGAGTCGGTGCGCCTGTCGCGTAACGCGGCCGCCGCGCCGATGATGTACGCCCCAGCGCCGGCCGCTGCCGCCCCGCGCGCCGCCGAGCCGGTGATGCCGATGAGCTCGCCGGTCGATGCCGCCACTGGCGGCACGCCGAAGGCCGCAGGCGACGACCTGCCGCCTGGCCAGGTGACCAAGTCGCCGATGGTCGGCACGTACTACGCCTCGCCGGCGCCGGACAAGCCGTCGTTTGTCTCGGTCGGCCAGCAGGTCAAGGTCGGCGACACGCTGGGCATCATCGAAGCGATGAAGATGTTCAACCCTATCGAAGCCGAAACCTCGGGCACGGTCGTCGCGATCCTGGTCGAGACCGGCCAGCCGGTCGAATTCGACCAGCCGCTGTTCGTGATCGGCTGAGGCCGCCGCGATGCTGGAGAAAGTCGTCATCGCCAATCGCGGTGAGATCGCGCTGCGCATCCTGCGCGCGTGTCACACCCTCGGCATCCGTACGGTCGCGGTGCATTCCACCGTCGACCGCAACCTCAAGCACGTCGCGATGGCCGACGAGTCGGTCTGCATCGGCCCGCCGCCGTCCGCGCAGAGCTACCTCGACATGCCGGCGATCATCGCCGCGGCCGAGGTCACCGACGCCCAGGCGATCCATCCCGGCTACGGCTTCCTCAGCGAGAACGCCGACTTCGCCGAGCGCGTCGAGCAGTCGGGCTTCATCTTCATCGGGCCGAAGGCCGAGACCATCCGCCTGATGGGCGACAAGGTCGAGGCGATCCGCGCGATGAAGGAAGCCGGCGTGCCCTGCGTCCCCGGCTCCGGCGGCCCGCTCGGCGACGACGCGGCGACCAACGTCAAGATCGCCCGCGAGATCGGCTACCCGGTCATCGTCAAGGCGGCCGGCGGTGGTGGTGGACGCGGCATGCGTGTGGTCCACACCGAAGCCGCGCTGGTCAATGCGATCGCGACGACCAAGCAGGAAGCCAAGGCCGCGTTCTCGAACGACATGGTCTACATGGAGAAGTTCCTCGAGAACCCGCGCCATGTGGAGATCCAGGTGCTGGCCGACGGCCAAGGCGGCGCGATCCATCTGGGCGAGCGCGACTGCTCGATGCAGCGTCGCCACCAGAAGGTCGTCGAAGAAGCACCTGCGCCCGGCATCACACCCGAAGCGCGCGCGCAGATCGGCAAGGTCTGCGTGGATGCCTGCATCCGCATCGGCTACCGCGGCGCGGGCACGTTCGAGTTTCTGTATGAGGGCGGCCGCTTCTACTTCATCGAAATGAACACCCGCATCCAGGTCGAGCATCCGGTCACCGAAATGGTGACGGGCATCGATCTGGTGCGCGAACAGCTGATGATCGCCTCGGGCCACAAGCTGTCGATCCGGCAGGAAGACGTGGTACTGACCGGCCACGCGATCGAGTGCCGTATCAATGCCGAGGATCCGGACACCTTCATGCCCTCGCCCGGCACGATCCGTCACTTCCACGCACCGGGCGGCCCCGGCGTGCGCGTCGACACGCACGTCTACGAAGGCTATGCGGTGCCGCCGAACTACGACTCGATGATCGGCAAGCTGATCGTGCACGGTCCCGACCGCGAGACCGCAATCTGTCGCATGCGTGTGGCGTTGAGCGAGATGGTCGTCGACGGCATCAAGACCAACATCCCGCTGCAGCAGCGGATCATGCGCGACCAGGGCTTCCATGGTGGTGGACAGAACATCCACTACCTGGAGAAGCGCCTCGCCGAGCGCAAGAACAAGACGCTGGCGATCGGCTGACCCGGCATCCGGGCGTCGCGTCTGCGGCGCCCGGATCGCTCAGCCTTCGCGGTCGGGAAACGCGCGGCGCAAGGCCGCGTCCAGGCGGATCGGGCGCGCCCAGCGGTCGAAACTCGACACCAGTCCGCGGCGCACGCGGGTGAATGTCTCCGTGCCGCGGCCCGCTTCCAGCCGCTCCAATACCTCGCGCCAGCCGCCGGCCGGATCGAGTCGCCATTCCCCGACGATCTCGCGGCAGGTCCGCCCCAGCGCATGCGCGGTCGCGCACGCCAGATAGACGTCCGCCGGCCGCGCACCGGCATCCAGCAATCCGGTGACGAAGACGCGCGGCGCGCCCTGGTAGCGCACCAGCTCGTCGACGAACGCGCCGCGATAGCGACCGGCGTAGGTGTTGACGTCGGCCAGCCACGTATCGAGCCAGTCGTCGCCACTCGCCGCCGACCAGACGGCGACCGTCTGCGCCGGTTCCGCTGGTTCCGCAGGCGGCGCACCGGCTGCGTCCTGCGCCAGCGCCGGCATGGCACTGCCGGCCAGCAGCCATGCAATCAGGACGGGGCGGATGTGCATCGGGTGGGCTCCTCGACTGGCCGAACGGTCACGGCGCCCGCGTTGTCCGGAAATAGGTGTCGCGACGCGCCGCATCCACCGCGACGTGCCCGCGACACGCGGTGAACGACCATACCTCACGCCCGTAATTCAAGGACAGCCGTCATGGCCACTTCGCGCCCGCAAGATCGTTCAACTCGCATGTGGCGCTGGAGCATCGGCCTGGGCGTGGTGGTGGTGCTGCTCGGCGCCTGGTGGCTGGCGCTGGACCGGTTCGCTGCGCGGATCGGACAAGATGCGGAGAGCACCATGCGCGAACTGCCGCGCCATGGAGACAACCGCCGGCCGGCGGACTGATCGGCCCTGACGAGCGCCGGGCAGCCGGCGGAATCAATCAGCGCGCAGCAATGACCAGCGTGCCAGGGCGTCCGCCCTGCTGCCACCAGTCGCCGGTGGCGGTCACGCGCAGCGCGACAGCCCCCTTGCGCATCGCCAGATCGTTGCCGACCTGCCCACTTGCGACATAGGCACCGATCACGTCGCGAGGATCCCCGACGCCGCTGAAACTCGCCGCACCTGCATCGATGCGCAGCGTGTCGCCGCCATTGGCCTTGACGCTGACCCGCACGGGTAATGTGCGGCCGTCCGCGCAACGCAATTCGCCGGTGCCACGCGCGGTGCGGTGATGCATCGACCAGTTGCCGGCAGTGAACGCCAGTTCGCAGGTCATCAGCTCGGACGCGACGACGCTTGCGGGCAGGCCGGCGCACAACACGAGCGCAGACAGGACCGCGACGATCGGACGGTGGTTCGGGCGGGTGCGGGGATGGCAACGCATGCACCAACGCTAGCAGAAGCTCCGGACAGACACACGCCGCAGTCGAAGACTGCGGCGTGGCAAATCGCTGAATGCGCGAAGCAGTGACGCGGCAGCGAACTCAGCGCCAGCGGCGGTCGCGCGACCGGTCCTGACGCGGATCGTAGTACTGCACGGTGCAGCGGCCACGACGGTCACAGGTCTCGCGGCGCACCTGCTGCGGATTGCGCCAGCCGTGTGCCGGCGCATGACGTGGCGGGCTGCGGTAATGGCGAGCGTTGTAGCGCTGGTCGTAGCGCGGCGCCGTGCGGTAGTACACCGGACGGCCGCGGTTGTCGTAGGACACGCGCAGCTGATTGTTGTAGTCGCCGCGGTAGTACGGCTGGTTGCCGCGCAACACCACGTCGGCGACATCGACAATGACTTGCACCAGGTCGTCGCTGGACTGGGCGTGCGCCGGCGCCGGCATGATCGCGGCGGCCGATAGACCTGCAGCGAGCAGGCCAGGCGCAAGCCATCGGGTCAGAGGGTTAGTGATCATGTCATCTCTCCAGTGGGCCGCTACCGCAGCGGCCATGGCGCCAACATGGCGGCCCTGGAATGAACAGGCATGCAATTTCACGACACGCAGCTCCAGAATCCCTGCCGCGTAAAGAATCGGTTCAAACTGTAAACGTTTACCGACGATGGAAGCGTTTACGCCGAGCTTGTGAACTGATTCGGATCAAGCACCTCGCAACGCGAATGCGCGTGCCGCGAGCAATGCAACTGCATCCGACAGTGCGGCCGGATCTGCAACCGCGCACATCCGTGCATCGAGTCCAGCGTCGATCTCGGCCTCGGTTTCATGCGCCCAAGTCGTGCGGTACGGCATGTGCACGCCCCATCCACCGAGCGCGAGCACCGGCGCGATGTCCGAGCGCAGCGAATTCCCGATCATCAGGAATTGGCCGGCTTCAATATCGAACTCGGCCAGCAGACGGGCGTAGGTCGGCGGATCCTTTTCGCTGACGATCTCGATGCGCCGAAACAGATCCGACAGGCCCGAATCGCGCACCTTGGCTTCCTGGTGGAACAGGTCGCCCTTGGTGATCAGCACCACGTCGAAATCCTCGGCCACGGCTTCAACCGCGTGACGGATGCCGGGCAGCAGTTCCACCGGATGCCGCAACAGGCCCTTGGCCATTTCGACGATGCGATGCAGGTCAAGCGCTGCGATGCGCCCACCGGTGATCTGTGTCGCCGACTCGATCATCGACAGCGTCATGCCTTTCACGCCGTAGCCAAAGACCGCGATGTTGGCGGTCTCGACCGCATACAGCGCGTCCAGCACGCGCACATCGGCGAGGTCGACGTAACGGCCGACGATGCGCTCGAATTCGGCCTGCGCGTCGTCGAAATAATCCTGGCTGCGCCAGAGCGTGTCGTCGGCGTCGAAGCCGACCATGCGGATTCCGGTCATGCGCCAATTATGCGCTGCACACCGGCCGCATCGTCTGCATGCGCGCACAAAAAGGGCGGCCCGAAGGCCGCCCCATGGGGCGTGATCACATCACGTCGATCACGTCATCCGCGTGCCGGCATCACTCTTCGGCAGCGCCGGCGCCTGCCGCCTGACGGTTCACGAAGTCGCGATACTCTTCCGGCGTGATGAAGCCATCGCCGTCGGCATCGACTTCACTGAAGACCTGCGCAAGGCCTTCGAGGCCCGCCGCTTCGGCCTGGCTCAACTTGCCGTCACCGTCGGCATCGAGATCTGCCCACGTCACCTGGCCCTGCTGAGCCTGCGGCGCTTCGGCCGTGGCGTCCTGCGCATAGCCCTGCGTGGTGGTGGTCGCCGCATCGGTGGTCGGCGGCGCCTGCGTGGTGGAAGAGGTCGGGTCCTGCGCGAACGCCATCGGCATGGCCATGGCAACACCCAGGGCGATCATCGCGGTCAGCGGCTTGCGTGCATTCTTCATGAGCGTCTTCTCCGTATTTCAAAACTTGGGTTTGTTGCGCGGGGTGGTGAGTCGTCCTCGTCGTGGATACCGCACGAGTCCACCTTGCAAGCGCACGAATGAATGGACCAAACGTCACGATCGCCGCTGCTTACGAACGCTTAACCACAACGTGCACTGCACGCTCTAGGCATTCCGTTCATGATGTGTGAGTACGTGCGGACGAAGCGCTTCATGACGGTGATGCGTTGGACGATGCGCGGACGCGCGGTGATCGAACGCGCACAGAGAAACTGCTGAATCGAACACAACGTTTACGAGTCGGTTTTCGACCACGCGTCTAGCAGTTTCCACGAACCTTTATGCGACACTCGGGTTTACCCCGATTGCGCTCTGGAGTTACGCATGACACGCACGCGCCCCCTCGTTCTGACCACCCTCGCCGCTTCGCTGTTGTGGCTCTCGGGCTGCGACGGCAATGCCGCCAACGGCACCGCGACGCAGGACACGGCAGCGCCGCAGGCAGCGACCTCCGACGCGACCGCGGCGCCTGCTGCCGATGCGATCGAAGGCCTGCCGTTCGCGAGCACTGCGATCGCCAGCTTCAACGAGCCGTGGGCCATCGGCTTTCTGCCCGACGGCAGCGTGCTCATCACCGAGAAGAGCGGCGTGCTCAAGCACGTGACGCTGCCCGGCGGCGAGGCGCGAGAGATTTCCGGCGTGCCGGCCGTCGCCAACGCGGGCCAGGGCGGCCTCGGCGACATCAAGCCGCATCCGCAGTTCGCGGAGAACGGCATCGTCTATCTGAGCTATGCGGAAGACGGCGAAGGCGGTCGCGGCGCGGCGGTCGCACGCGCGCGTCTGGATCTCGACGCGGGCGCGCTGCAGGACGTCTCGGTGATCTGGCGCCAGGTGCCCAAGGTCGACGGCAACGGCCATTACGGTCACCGCATCGCGTTCGATGGGGGCGGCAAGCTGTGGATCTCGTCGGGCGAGCGGCAGAAGTTCGATCCCTCGCAGAGCATGCAGTCCAACCTCGGCAAAATCGTGCGCCTCAACGACGACGGCAGCGTGCCGGACGACAACCCGTTCGCCGGCAAGGGCGAGGTCGCGTCGCAGGTCTGGTCGCTCGGCCATCGCAATCCGCTCGGTCTCGCGTTCGATACGCAGGGCCGTCTGTGGAACAGCGAGATGGGCCCGGCCGGCGGCGACGAACTCAACCTCGTCAAGCGCGGCGCGAACTACGGTTATCCGACCGTCTCCAACGGCGACCACTACGACGGCCGTCCGATTCCCGACCACGACACGCGTCCGGAATTCGAGAAGCCGGCGATCACCTGGACGCCAGTGATCTCGCCGTCGAGCCTCGCGTTCTACAGCGGCACGCTGTTCCCGGAATGGACCGGCAACGCCTTCATCGGCGGCCTGTCGGGCCAGACGCTGGTGCGCGTGGAGATTACCGGTGACAGCGCGCGCGAGGCCGAGCGCTTCGCGATGGGCGGCCGCATCCGCGATGTCGCGCAGGGCCCGGACGGCGCGCTGTACGTGATCGAGGACGGCAAGGACGGCCGCCTGATCCGGCTGGCGCCGCGCGAGGGCTGATCGCCCACGCGTCGCATCGAAGGCCGCGGGGAACCGCGGCCTTCGTCGTTCCGGGGTTTCAGATTTCCGGTCGCTCGATCGGATTGCCCAGCGCGGCGCGATACCGCACGTAAAGCGACTGCACCTTGTCGATGTAGGCGCGCGTTTCGGCATACGGCGGCACACCGTCGAAGCGCGTGACCGTGCCGATCCCCGCGTTGTAGGCCGCGAGCGCGAGCGTGCGGTCGCCGTTGTAGCGGCGCAGCAGACCGCGCAGATGCCGCGCGCCGGCGCGGATCGATTCGGACGGTGCGTCCGGATCCACGACGCCGTAATCGGCAATGACATCCGGCATCAGCTGCATCACCCCGCGCGCGCCTTTCGGCGAGATCGCGGTGGCATCGAAGCCGCTTTCCGCATGCGCAATCGCGCGCAGCCAGGCTTCGTCGAGTCCATAGGTCTTCGCGTTCGCCGCGAACAGGGCCGAGTGCGGCATGAGCTGCGGTGCGCCGACATTGCCCAGGCCTTCGTGTGCGGGTTCGCCCGGCGGCGTCTGCGCGGTGAAGCGCAGGTACTCGCGCGAACCCGGCAGCCGTCGCGTGCCGTAGACCATCACGCCGTCCTGCTCGCGCTCGTACAGCACGCCACTGAAGACGCCCATCGAACCCCACAGATTCGGCGTCTGCACCGCGTCGTCGGCAATCTCGCGCGCCTCGCATTTCGAGCCCGGCTCGGGCGCGGTCGACAGGCTCACGGTGCCGCCCTTGACGCAGCGCCAGACGGTGCGCGCTTCGACCGGCGCGGCGGCCGCGAGTGAGGCGGCGAGCACGATGGCCGACCACCGGTGCGACATGGGTTGGAACTGGGGCATGACGGCACCGGAAGCGGGTCGCGGCTGTATACGCCGCGTGGCGTGCACATTGTGTCGGAACGCGTGTGCGGCCATGATCGTCGCCCGCCGAACGAGCCCTCCCACGATGCTGCACTGGTCGTCGCTGATCCGGGACATCCCGGACTTTCCCAAACCCGGCATCGTGTTCAAGGACATCACGCCGGTCCTCGCCGATGCACGCGGATTCGCCGATGCGATCGACGCGATGGCCGCGCCGTGGCGCGACGCGGTTCCCGATGCCTTCATCGGCATCGAATCGCGCGGCTTCATTTTCGCGGCCGCGCTCGCCCATGCACTGGGCGCGGGCTTCGTGCCGGTGCGCAAGCCCGGCAAGCTGCCGGCGCGCACGCTGGCGCACGACTACGCGCTCGAATACGGCAGCGACCGTCTGGAGATGCACGCCGACGCCTTGCCGCCCGGCGCGCGCGTGGTGCTGGTCGACGACATACTCGCCACCGGCGGCACGCTGCGCGCCGCGTTGTCGCTGGCGCGCCAACAGGGTGCGACGGTCGTCGGCGCCGCCGTACTCGTCGAACTGCCCGAGCTCAACGGCCGCGCACGCTGGGACAGCGACGCGCCGCTGCACGTCGCCCTGCAGGGCTGATTTCCCGGCGCGCTGACGCGTCCGCAGGCAGGCTGCCGGCAGATCTGTCCTGAGCCTGAAATGCGCATCGAACATCTGGTCCACGGCCCCAACGACTGGGTGCCGAACAATCCATCGATCGCGGTGCGCGTGTATCGCGGCCTGCGCTCAGCTGATGGCCATGTGCCCGATGCGCCGGCATTCGAGCGCATGTTCGCGTCGCACGGCTGGCCGCCGGACTGGCGCGGCGGCGTCTACGACGATCACCACTACCATTCGACCGCGCACGAGGTGCTGGGCGTGTACGCCGGTCGCGCGCGACTGGAAATCGGTGGCCCGGGCGGCAGCATCGTCACGCTCGAAGCAGGCGACGCGCTGCTGTTGCCGGTCGGCACCGGCCATCGCTGCATCGATGCCGACGCTGCGTTCCGCGTGGCCGGCGCCTATCCCGAGGGACAGGACTGGGATCTGCAGCGCGACGCGCCGGATGCGGCGACGCGCGCGCGCATCCATGCGCTGCCGGCGCCGCCGCGCGATCCCGTCGACGGCGCGCCGTTCTAGCGCGTTGCGTCAGGGCGTTGCAGGCGCCGGCGGTGCGCCGCGCTTGGCCTGTTCGAGTAGCGCCGCGAAGCGCGCCTGCCGCAGCTGGTCGCCGAGCGTCGTGCACTGCGGACCAACCGGGCGAGACGCCAGCTGCGTGCGCATCGTGCCGGCGACCTGATCGAACTGCGCGTCCACGGCCTGCACCGTCGCGGCGAATTCGGGCGAATCCGGCTTGCTGCCCTTCGCGGCGACGTAGTCCGGATTGTTGAGGCGGAACTGGGTCACGCCGGTGTCGAGCGCCTGCGCGCCGGCCGGATCCTTGGCACAGAACTCGCGGAACACCTCGATCTGGCGATCGAAGACATGCGCGCCCATGTAGGCGGCCTGCGCATCGGTGGGCGGGGCCTGGGCGAAGGCGGGGGCGCCGACGGCGGCAAGGGACAGCGCGAGACGGGCGGTGCGCAGGTTCGGCATGGTGGACTCCGGAACGGATTTGGGGGAAGCGCGGACGATAGCGCTGCGATGTGAGATTTCCGTCAGTCCTCGTCGACGTCCCCGTCGGGGTCGAAGTCGTCGTCCGTCTCGTCGGGGGCGTCCGGCGCTGCGGGTTCGAGCAGCGTGTAATCGTCGACATCGCGGCTGCGGATCCGCTTCGAGACGGGATAGGCCTCGAGTTCCGGCTGCGGCGTCCCGGCGATCTGCGCCGGATCGGGCGCCGGATCGGACAGCCAGGCGAGGAGCTTCGAGGCCGGCAGAAACAGCGGACCGTCGGGCGACAGCGGCCGCGGAATCGCGGTGTTCGGCATCGTCAGCAATGCGAACGAGGCCAGCGGCGGCAGCTCGCGCTCCCACAGATCCCAGACGCCGGCTGCGAACAGCAGTTTGCCACTGCGCGCCTGGATGAAATGCGGCACGGGCCGCGTGCCGCTGCGATCCCACTTGTAATAACCGTTCATCGGCACGACGCACCGCCGCGATGCCCACGGCCTGGCATAGATGCGACTCGTCGGTGCGCGATTCAGACGTGCAGTGATGGTGCTGTACGCCGTTTCCGGCAGCTTCGACCAGCGCGGCACCAGCCCCCAGCGCAGCGTGTCCACGGCCACTTCGCCTTCGTGCATCACCAACACGCGCGCATCGCCGTTGGAGGCGATGTTGTAACGCGGCGGCGCGTCCGACAGCGCGTCACCTATACCGGAAGACAGCGCGGCCGGCACGGCATCGGCCGCGATGGCCTGCACGAACCTACGCATCGGCAGGCTCTGGATGAACGACGTGGCGCGCACGATGCGACATGGGCCCAGCCTGCGACGCGACGCGTGAAGCAGGCGCGGATTTCACGCGTGCATGGCGCGGTCGCGGCCACGGTGGTCGCACCACCCGCAACGAGACGACGCCATGCAGATGCCGAATCCTTCGCGCCCCCCGACGCCGCCCGATGACGTGCCCGGCAGCATTCCGCATCCGATGCATGATCCGATGCCGGACCAGCCGGTCGATCCGCCACTGCCGACGCCCGGCGATCCGGAGCGGGATCCGCAACCGATGCAGGACCCGCCCGCACCGAACCAGCCGCAGGATCCGCCGCAGCAATACTGAGTGTGCGCGTCAACGTCAGCGCTGCGCGCGGATGCGCGTGTCGCTTTCAGTCCGCGTTGATTGGACGTACCGCAGACGCATCAGAGCAGTGTCCACAGGAATCGCGCGGTAATGACCCGATCCGCGCCATGCGCGGATGGCATTCGCTCTAGAGCGCGACAGTCGAAACGGTGGTGTCGCAGTTCAACTTCGCGGTCTTCAATGCAGCGGGCGCATACGTGCGCTCGTGTTCGTAACCGCCATCGGCGCCGAATACGCGGACGGTCGCGCCGCGCGCAACGATCAGTGGATTCGCGGCGAGCATGTCGAACGCGGACGAATGCGTGGCGTGGTGCGAAGGTGCGGCGTCGCCGGCAGCGGCGAGTTCCCAGTCGAAGGTGGCGGCGTTATGCCGCAGGGTGAAGCTGAAGGGAGGCATTGCAGGGTGTCCATCGACGGTGAGGAGGCCGCCGGGCACACGAGCATCCTCACACGTGCAGCATGACGACATCGTGTGTGGTGAGCCGCGTCGCGATTTTGGCGCGCGTGCGCACGCCGGATTTTCCAGCGCGGGCCGTGCCGGAGTCCGCATTCACTGACGCGCCACATCGGCTGCGCGATAAGCCGGACACCGGCGTCGCCGGCGGAGACGCCTCATGAATGGTGCATTCGACAGTCTGTTTTCGCTGAGCATGCCGTGGTGGGAATTCGTGCTGCGCGCGATCGTCGTGTACGTGGTTGTGCTGGTGCTGATGCGCCTGACCGGCAAGCGCACCGTCGGTCAACTCACGCCATTCGACCTGCTGGTCGTCGTGCTGCTGGGCAACGCGGTGCAGAACTCGTTGATCGGCGAAGACAGTTCGCTGCTCGGCGGTCTGATTCTCGCGGCGACGCTGCTGGCGCTGAACTCACTGGTCGGCAGATTGTCGGCGCACAGCCGCCGCTTCGACCGTTTCATCGAAGGCGTGCCCGTGATCCTGGCGCGTCGCGGCGAGGTATTCCGCGAACAGCTCACGCGTCAGGCCATCAGCGAGCAGGATTTCGCGATCGCACGCCGCGCCGCCGGCTACGCGACGCTCGGCGAGATCGAACTGGCGGTGCTCGAGACCTCGGGCGAGATCACCTTCATCCCGCGCAAGGACGGCCCGCGCGCCCCGGACTGAGTGGCCATTCGCGCGCGAACCACGCGACTGCGCGCACGCTGCACGCATGCGTCCCCTGCCCCGTCTTTTCTATGCCCGCGATGCGGATGTCGTCGCGCCTGAACTGCTCAACAAGGTGCTGGCGACCGCCGACGGACGCCGCGCGCGCATCGTCGAGGTCGAAGCCTATTGCGGTGGCGACGATTCGGCAGCGCACTCGTTCCGTGGGCCGACGCCGCGCAATGCGGTGATGTTCGGCGCGGCCGGGCATCTGTATGTGTATTTCATCTACGGCATGCACTGGGCGATCAATGCCGTCTGCGGACAGCGGTCCGGGCATGGCGTCCTGATCCGCGCGGCCGAGCCGCTCGCGGGCCTCGACACCATGGCCGAGGCGCGGCGCACGACGACGCCGACGTTGCTCGCGTCGGGCCCAGGACGACTGGCACAGGCGCTGGGCGTGACGCGCGAGGATGGCGGTCTCGACATCGCCCGGCGCACGTCGCGCATCTGGATCGGCGATGACGGCACACGGCCGCCACTGGCACCGTTGATCACGAGCCGCATCGGCATCCGCCATGCGATCGATGCGCCGTGGCGCTTCTGTGTGCCGGGTAATCCCCATGTGTCACGGCATCGCGGACCACCGAAGGCCCGCGTAAAGCGCTTGCGCTAATCCAGCGCGCGCAGCGCTTCGGTGACGGCGGCTGCATCCGCCGGACGCACGACGCGTGCGAGTTCCACGCCATCGCGCATCACGATCAGCGTGGGCCACAGCTTCACCGAGAAGCTGCGGCCGAGCGGACGGCCCTTGCCGTCCTCGATCTTCAGATGTTCGACGGGATCGCGACCGGCGAGCGCAGAGGCGATCGCCGGTTGCGCGGCCTGGCAATGGCCGCACCAGTCGGTCCCGAATTCGATCACCAGCGGCCCACGCATCGCGTCGACGTCATCGCGCGTCAGTGCCGCGTCGCGGTAGCCGCTGGTGGCCGTCATCACGACAGCGAGCGCTGGATGTCTTCGAGCGGCGCGTTGGTCAGATCCTTGGCGAGATCGCCGACCAGACGCTGCTGGGTTTCCTTGTGCAGCAGCGGGCGCACGCGTCCGAGCGTCTTGGCGTCAGCGATCAGCACCAGATGCGCGTACTTGTTCTTCAACGCGCCATCGTTGAGTCCCTTGGCCAGCTGCTTGGCGAACGTGGCCTCGTCGAGCTGCGAGGCACTGGATTCCGACGGCATCGAACCGGACGGGCCTTCGTCGTCGAGGTTCATGCCTTCCAGCAGCGCTTCCTGCTTCAGGGCAATGTTGCGGTCATCGCCGGTGTTGCTGAACACGCGGGCCGAACCGCCATCCGCCACTACGATCAGGGCACCCTTCGGAATCTTCATCGTCATCATCGCCTCTATTTTTATGTGGTCTACGCCGCGATACGGCTGAGCCCAGCCTAGGCAGGCAAATGTGAGCGGCGTGACATGGGAACGTTCTCTGCGCACCCCTGCGTTCAGCACCGATGGCACGCTTGAATCGTTATGTAATAATCTAACGATTCGAGATTTACGGTGCGTCTGTGTCTCCCTACGCTCTTCCCGCCGCGACCTCTGCACGCCTGTCCTCTATCGATCTGCTCCGCGGCACTGTGATGGTGCTGATGCTCCTCGATCATGTGCGTGAGACCTTCTTCCTGCACGTGCAGATAGGCGATCCGGTCGATGTGGCCACTACCTCGCCTGCGTTGTTCGCCTGCCGTCTGCTCGCGCATCTGTGTGCGCCGGTGTTCGTGTTCCTCACCGGCCTGTCGGCATGGCTCTACGCGAGTAAACAGCCGGACGGGCGTCGCGCGGCATCGGCCTTCCTGTTCAAGCGCGGCCTGTTTCTCGTCGTGCTCGAACTGACCCTGGTCAATTTCGCGTGGACCCTCGAACTGCCGCCGCAGACGCTGTACCTGCAAGTGATCTGGGCGATCGGGCTGAGCATGCTGGCGCTCTCGGCGCTGTTGTGGCTGCCTCGCGCAGCCTTAATCGCGCTAGCCGTGGCGATCGTCGCCGGCCACAACCTGCTCGACGGGGTGCGCTTCGAAACCGGACATCCGCTGCACACGCTGTGGGCGGTGCTGCATCAGCGCGACTGGCTGCAGTTCGGCGATGCGCTACGCGCGCGCGCCTCCTATCCGGTACTGCCATGGCTCGGTGTCATCGCGCTGGGCTGGGCGGCCGGACCGTGGTTCGCGCGTGAGGCCCCGGCCTCACGGCGGCATGCGTTGCTGCTCTGGAGCGGGCTTGGCGCGCTCGCCGGTTTTCTGCTGTTGCGCGTGACGAACGTCTACGGCGATGCAGTCTGGGCGCTGCAGGCCGACACGACGCGCACCCTGATGGCGTTCTTCAATGTGACCAAGTACCCGCCGTCGCTGCAATTCGTGCTGCTGACGCTCGGCATCGGCCTGTTGCTGCTGCGGCTCTACGAGTCGCCCGCGCTGGCCCGCTATCTGCAGCCGCTGTCCGCGCTGGGTGCGGCGCCGATGTTTTTCTATCTGTTGCACCTGTACGTGCTGAAGCTGCTGTACATCGGTGCGGTCACGCTCTGGGGCACCAATCGCGGCGCCGTCTTCGGCTTTGACAGCGTGGCGACGCTGTTGGCGATCGCGATCGCGTTGGCACTGTTGCTGCAGCCGCCGACCGCGGCCTTCGCACGACTCAAGGCACGCCGACGCGACATCGCGTGGCTGCGTTATCTCTGAGATCTACCGCGTGCAACGCTGTCGCGATCAGCGCCAGGGCTGACGGCCTTCGGTCCACGACTCGTCGCGCCCGCGACCGGCCGGATACGGGCCGTAGATGTCGTTGAAGCCCGCACCGAAACCGTTGAAGTAGCCACCGGCGCCGTAGCCGCCATATCCGCCGTAGCCACCATAGGGGCCAAAACCGCCACCGTAATAACCCGGACCGTCGGACTGGGCGACGCGCAGGTTGAGCTGCATCGTGTTGATGTTGCCGGCGTCACTGACCGTCTCCTTGCACAGGCTGATGTCGGCGGCATTGAAGTGGCTGTTGCCGCCACGCGATGAATAACCGATGCCGGTGGTGACGCTGCCGGTGACGGTGCGCTCGCTGCCGTCGGGCGCAGTCGGGCAGCCGCCGCGACGCACCAGCTCGTCACCGTAGCGGGCACGGTATTCGGGCGTATCGGTGCGCGGACCGGTGTACGTGCCGCCGCCGAACGCCGCCTCGCCGGTGAACATCGGCTGCGACGGCAGACTCAGGTCGACGCCATCGTCGTCCGCCGCGTGCGCCATGAACGGCATAGCGAGCAGGGACATCCACAACACTGAGCTGATCCGCATGGCGAGGCCTGGTCCGGTTTCGAGGGCGGGCAGCGTCGGCCCGGAGTTCGACGCTAACACCACGCGCTTGAATCAGTGCTGGCTGTGTTCAGGCCAATGCGGCGGCATCGATGATGCGGCACCCGGGCGCAGCGGCCAGAACGTGGTCAGCGAGTGCGTCGGCAATGCGCGACGCTGGACTGATGCGCCAGCGCTTCGGCAACACCGGCGCGAGCGCGCCGAGCACCCCCGCAGCAGCGCGTTCGGCAGGCCGCGCCTCGTTGCGATCGCCGCCGATCAGACCCGGACGCACGAGCGTCAGCGACGGCCAGCCCTGCGCCTGCAGCGCGATTTCCAGTTCACCCTTGACCCGGTTGTAGAAGAACCGCGACTGCGCATTGGCGCCCATCGCCGAAGTCAGTGCGAACGCGCTGGCGCCATGTCGGCGCGCGAACGCCGCCGTGGCCAGCGGATAGTCGAGGTCGACACGGCGGAACGCCTCGCGCGAGCCGGCCACGCGCATCGTCGTGCCGAGCGTGCAGATCACCGCGTCGACCGACCACAGCGCTGCGTCGTCGGGCAAGGCATCGAAATCTACGACCGGTGTTAGCAGGCGTCCATCGCGACGCGGCAGCGGGCGCCGCACTGGCGCGATCACGCGCGCGACGCGCGGGTCCGCCAGCAGCCTGTCCAGTACATGCCCGCCGACGAGACCCGTGGCACCGACCAGCAACACGCGCGCACCGTCAGCCGACATGACGCATCCATACGCAGTCGATCGCATCGAGCGCGATGTGCACCAGCAGGCCGATGCCGAACAGCCGCGTGCGCTTGGGCACCGTCAGGCCGGCGTAGACCGCGATCGCCGGCGCGGTGTGCAGCGGATGGAAGCCGATGCTGCAACGCCCCGGCGCGTAGATCGGATCGGCCAGCAGATGATCGATGTCGATGATCCACCCGAGCATCAGCAGTGCCCAAGCCCGGCCGAAACGCTCGCGCCAGAACAGCCAGGCCAGCAGCGCCGGCACGGCGGCATGCAGCAGCAGATGGAGGATGGCGCGGACACCCATGGGCGGCGATCGGTTTGACGGAAGCCGGACAGCTTAGACCCGCGCGCAATGACGGTCATCGCGGACGCGTGGGCGTGCGGCTCAAGAAATACCGACCGCGGCCGTTACACTTTCCGAAGCTCCCATTCCGGGAGACAGGGTGTCTTCGGCGCAAACAACCATGAGGCGACGGCGGGATTGGCGGTCGATGGCCAGGTCCATCGCGGTGGGAACACTGGTGTGCATGCTGGCGGCCTGCGGGCAGCTCGGCACGGCTGCGCCTGTGCTCACCGGAGCACCGGCGCTCGTCTCCGATGCGCAACACGAATGCGTGCATGTGCATCGCCCGGGCCGGCAGGTGCTGCAGTTGCCGGCGCCCGAAGGCGGCTGGCCCGGCCATCCACAGGCGGTCGTGGTGCTCAACGCCTTGGCCGGCGAAGTCGACATCCGGCACGGCCAACGCGACCGCTGCGGCACGCTGGCCGATGCGCGCACGCTCGATTCGCGCTTCCGCGCCGGCGTCGGCACGGTGCTGGTGCCCGATGCCGGCGACACCGCGCCGATCGAGATCGAATACGACGCCAACCCCCTGCCGCTGTGGCGGCCGATCGTGCAGTTGGGCGAACCGGCGCCGGTGCAGCGCGGAGACATCGGCCGCTTCGCGATCCGCGTCGCCTCGCTGGCCGTCGTGCTGACGCTGGTGATGTCGGCGCTGCTGAGTTTCGTCGCCACGCGCGAGCGCGCGTTCCTCACCTACGCCACCACGGTGAGCGTGTTCGCGACCTGGCTCGCACTGCTGTCCGGCATGTGGGCGTGGCCGCGGCCGTGGCTGCCGATCGCGGGCTTTGCGGTCGAAGCGATGGTCGGTCTGGCGGTCGCGCTGGTCGGTGTGACCACGCTGGCGCTGGTGCGCCAATCCTGGCTGCGCCGGCGGCTGCCGCAGGTCGAGCGCAGCGTACGCTGGGGCGCGCGTGCGCTCGTCATCGCCGGCCTGTGCGCGCCGCTGCTGCCGCCCGTCGCGCTGGCCGCGATGTCGGTCGCGACGGAAGTCGGTTTCTATCTGCTGGCGCTGGTGTTCGCCGGAGTCGCGATCGTGGCTCTCGTGCGGCGTCGCGAGGGCGGTGCGTCGCTGCTGGCCGGCGTGCTGCCATTCCTGGCCGTCGCCGCGCTGGAAGCCTTCGCGCCGATGACGCTGGCGCTGTGGAAGGTCGAGGCCTACATGCTGTCGGGCGGCTGGCTCGCGCTGACGTGCAGCATGGTGCTGACCCTGCGCCTGGGGATGCTCCGCCAGCAGCGCGACGAGATGACGCGCCTGGCGCAGACCGATTCGCTGACCGGTCTGCCCAATCGACGCGCGGCGCTGGAAGAACTCGAACGCAGTATCACCGTCGCCCGCGCGAGTGGTGCGCCGTTGACGGTGGCCTTCCTCGATCTGGACCACTTCAAGCGCATCAACGACCGTTACGGCCACGAGTGCGGCGACCGGGTATTGCGCCATGTCGCGCACGCGCTGCGCAGCGCATTCCGCAGCGCGGATCACGTCGCGCGCATGGGCGGGGAGGAGTTTCTGGTGATCCTGCCGGGCGCCGATCCCGATCACGCGCGCATGCGGGTCGACACGCTGCGCGCGATGCTCGCCAGCACCGGCGTCGTGCTCGACAAGCCCGGCCTGCAGGTCACGCTGAGCGCCGGCATCAGCGCGCTGCGCACAGACGATGCCGGGGGCGATGCGCTGCTGCAGCGCGCCGACACCGCGATGTACGCGGCCAAGCATGCCGGGCGCGACCGGACCGAACTCGAAGATCCGCATCCGGCACTGGTCGACTGACCGGCGCCGCGCTGCGTTCTTCGCCTGCGGCGCACAACCGCCGAGCGCGGCGCAAGATCGGGCGCCGCCGCATCTGGGAACCCCTGGCTAGGTGCAAAGAAGACGCCGTATCCGTCGTATGTTCGGCGCGCAGGACCCAGCTCCAACCCGACGCCATCGACCGGTCCGGCTATGTGCGGAAACGCACATGGGTTTTCACCGGATTTCCACCGCGTTGATGCGAGCTTCGCGAACCTTAATTCTGTAGTCCGGAGTCGTTCCATGGCGCACCACAGCCCCGGCGGTCTGATCCTGCTCGTCGAGGACAACCGCAATATCTCCGAACCGGTGGGCGAGTTTCTCGAAAGCCGTGGTTTCGAAGTCGACTATGCAGCCGACGGACTGGATGCGGTGAATCTCGCTACCGAGATCGCATTCGACGTCATCGTGCTCGACCTGATGCTGCCGCGCCTGGGCGGACTGGAAGTCTGTCGCCGCCTGCGCACCGAGCATCGCAGCACCACCCCGATTCTGATGCTGACCGCGCGCGATTCGCTGGAGGAGAAGATCGAAGGCCTCGAAGCCGGCGCCGACGATTATCTGACCAAGCCGTTCGACATCAAGGAACTCGAAGCGCGTGTGCGTGCGTTGATCCGTCGCGACCGTCGCGAAATCGGCGCGAGCGTGCTGCAGATCGCAGATCTCGTGCTGGACCCGTCCTCGCTGCGCGTGCAGCGCGGCGGACGCGAGCTCAACCTCGCCCCGATCGCGCTGAAGATTCTGACCATTCTGATGCGCGAAGCACCGCGCGTGGTCAGCCGTCGCGAGATCGAGCAGGAAATCTGGGGCCTGACGCTGCCCGATTCCGACACCCTGCGCAGCCATCTCTACAACCTGCGCAAGGCGGTCGATCGCGACCAGGATGTGCAGTTGCTGCACACCATCACCGGCGCGGGCTATCGCGTCGCTGACCTGGACAAGGCCGTCGCCTGATCCGGTTCGCGTGACGCTCCGCAACCGGAGCGTCACGCTGTGTCATACGTCGGCGTACGAGACGCCGCTTATTCCTCTTCTTCGCTGCCGCCGGGCGTCTGACGCTGCGGCGCCTGACGCGTCGCATCGTCCTGACGATCATTGCCCTGCTGGCCGGGCGACTGGCCGCCCTGCTGACCCGGATTGTTCTGGGACTGCGCCTGCTGCTGCGGCTTCTGGTGCTGATTGCTCATGGGAGGCTCCAACGGCGGGAATCGCCGTACGCGCACCCTCCGCCGGTGCTCGTGAGTCGTTCGAGACGAACGGGCATTCAGTACGCACGCGGCCCCGTCTGTTGCCATCGATACAGGCAGCTGTCTGCGCGTTGCTTCGGATTGCCACTTCAACTTCACGACTGCAGGCGCTTGATACCGGTGAGCCATCGGAGACATCGCCATGCTGCAGGACTTCCCGATCTACAGTTATCTGCCCGCACGCGACGTTGCGCGTGCGCGCCGATTCTACGAAGACACGCTGGGGATGCACGCCAGCGAAGAGACCGCGGGCGGCGCGACCTATCGCTTCGCGGGCGGCACCGCGTGCTTTCTGTATCCGACGCCGAACGCCGGCACCTCGAAGGCCAGCCAGGCGTTCTGGCGGGTGCACGACGTCCACGCGGTGAAACGCGCACTCGAAGCGCGCGGCGTGGTCTTCGAGCGCTACGACATCGACGATGACGCCGGCGCCTGGGACGACGGCGTGTTCACCGGCGGCGGCGCGAAGGCCGCGTGGTTCAAGGACAGCGAGGGCAACATCCTCGCGTTGATCGAAGCGGTCTGATCGGCACGCCCGCGTCGTGATCAGTAGCGGCTGCGCCGCGCCCGCGTCCACCAGGCGAACGCGGCGCCGGCAAACAGGCTGCCAACCGCCATCGCCAGCAATCCGCTGATGCCGCGCGTCGCGTCGATCAGCACCGGCATCGGCGCGACCGCATCGACGACGCGCACCGCTGCAATCAAGCCGACACCGGCGGCGAGCGCGTAGACGGGCACGCGCGCCTGCGGCCAGACGCGCACCAGCAGGGCGGCGACGAGAAATGCAGGCAGCCACGCCGCCAGCACGATGCCGGCATAAGCCGGGCCGAAGCCCACGAGATCCTGCAGCGTCGTCAGCCCACGTACCTGCAGCGGAATGTCGACCTCCAGCGCCGCCAGTGCCTGCAGATTGAACTGCGTCTGCACCACGCTGCCCCACGCGGTGGCGAGCAGCAGCGCAGCGAGAAACGCGGCGATGCGCCGGCCCCATCCGATGGTGCGGGGCGTGCGGGACATCGTCATCGGCAGGTGTCATGCAGCATCATTGACGCGATGATGCCGCAGTCGCGGCGCCGAATGTGGAGTGTGCATGTCGATCGCGTCCCCCCGCCTGCCGTTGCCGCGTGTCACACGCAGGCCGTTCGCGCGCATCGGCATCGCACGCATCGCAGTCGTGTCGATGTTGCTGGCCGGCGCCGCGATGGCCGACACGCGCGACTACCGCGTGGAGACCGTCGCCGGCGGACTGGACCATCCGTGGTCGCTCGCGTTCCTGCCCGACGGCCGCATGCTGGTGACCGAACGCGCGGGCCGCCTGCGCATCATCGAACGCGGCAGCGATGGCGCATTCGCGCTGCGCGGCGCACCGGTCGACGGCGTGCCGCCGGTGCTGGCGATGGGACAGGCCGGCCTGTTCGACGTCATGGTCGATCCCGGTTTCGCGCAGAGCGGCCTCGTCTATCTGTCGTTCGCACACGGCACCGCGGATGCGAACCACCTACGCATCGTGCGCGCACGCTTCGACCGCACGCGTCTGCACGACGTCACGCCGGTGTTCACCTCGCAACCGGCCAAGCGCGCCGGCCAGCACTTCGGCGGCCGCATGGCGCTGCTCGCCGACGGCACGCTGGTCACCGCGATGGGCGACGGCAATCTCAAACGCACCGACGCGCAGCGTCTGCATACGCACCTGGGCAAGTCGATCCGCGTGCACACCGACGGCCGCGTGCCGCGTGACAACCCCTTCGTCGGCCGTGACGGCGCCCTGCCCGAAATCTGGTCGATCGGCCATCGCAATCCGCAGGCGATGGTGCGCGTCGGCAACGTGCTGTATTCGAACGAGCACGGCGCCAAGGGCGGCGACGAACTCAACGCGATCACGGCCGGCGCGAACTACGGCTGGCCGATCACCACCGACGGCGTCGACTACACCGGCGCGCGGGTCACGCCCTATCGCACCTGGCCCGGCATCACCGCACCGATGACGCACTGGACGCCGTCCATCGCGCCCTCGGGCATGGCTTGGTACGACGGCGCCCTGTTCCCCGCATGGCGCGGCAGCCTGTTCGTGTCGGCGCTGGCCGAACGCAGCGTGCGTCGCGTGCCGATGGCCGGCGGCATACCCGGCACGCAGGACATCCTGTTCACCGAACTCGGCGAGCGCATCCGCGATGTGCGCAGCGGGCCGGACGGCGCGCTGTATCTGCTGACCGACAGCGCGAGCGGACGTGTGTTGCGGATCGTGCCTACGGACTGACCCATCCTGGACGCGCGATGGCGCGCTGCCGGGAAATTCCGACCGCGCGCAGGCGCGCGCCTACAGGCCTCGATCGTTCACTCCTACGCGGGCGGCGGACCGACATGGAATGGAACGTTCGCGTAGGCCGCATGGCCCTGGCCGTCGCGGACCTCGACGAACAGGCGATACGCGCCTGGCTGCGTCGGCGCAGAGAACCGCAGGTCACCAGCCGCACTTTCGGCCAACCGCAACGGCACCTCCGGCGGCAAGGTCTCCGGATCGCCACCGATCGACGTTGCCCGGCTCTCTTCGCGCACGATCCAGCGGTAGACGAGCGGATCGCCATCAGGATCGGTCGCGAGCACCTGCGCGCGATGTCCGGCATCGGGCGCCAGCACCACGCTGTCGGTAGCGACGCGCTCGTCAATGCGCAACGGTGAAATAGCCGGCGCACGATTCGCCGGCCAGTGCCCGGTCCACAGCTGCTGCATCGCATCGACACCCGGCGTGGATTCGCCGCCGGACAGGAACAGGCCGTACCAGGTCGGCGTGCGCTCCTGCTTTTGCCCCCACAGGAACACATAGGACCCGAGCCCCTGCGCGGCATCGGCCTCGATGATGCGCGTGTAGCGATCGACCAGCAGCGCCGCCTTGCGCGACGCGTCGTCTTCGACCGGCGCACCCCAGGACGTCAGCGGGCTTTCCCAGTGACCGGTCGGGCCCCACTCGGTGACGACATAGGGCCCGTCCCAGCGCGCAGCCTCGAGCTTGCGCGGCAGATCGACGATGTCGCCATAGAGCTGCACACCGATCAGATCCAGCGACGGCGCGCGCGTGCGCAGCAGATCGGCGAGCGCGGGGTCGAATCCGGCCAGTGGCGTCATCACCGGATGGTTCGGATCTTCGGCGTGGATCGCGCGCGTGATCGATTCGACCGCATCCCAGACCCGCGGATCGCGACCTTCGAGATTCAGTTCGTTGCCGACCACCCACATCAGCACCGCGGGGTGCTCCTTGTAGGCGCGAACCTGTTCGAGCAGGCGCGCCTGTTGCGCCGCGATCGCGGCGACGTCGCCGAAGTCGAAGCCGTGCCGTTCCTTGCCGACATGCAGACCCATCGCGACCATCAGCCCGTTGCGCTGCGCGCGATCGAGCATCGTGCGCACCTGCGCGGCGTCGTCTGCGGTGTGCCAGGTCCGGAACGAATTCGCGCCGCGCGCGGCCAGCGCTTCCTGGTCGCCGTCCTGCAGACCGGCACCGCGAATGCGGAACGGTGTGCCGTCGACCTGCAGCTGATGGCCATCCGCCGTCGTGACGACGCGGACGACCGAAGGTCCATCATCGGCAGCAGCCACGGACAGGCAGCTCACGCACAGCACCAGCAGCGTAATTGCGCGCCATGCGCGGGGAAATGCGGCTCGTTTCATCATGGATTCCTGGGCGCGGACGGGTCGCGTCGGGTCAATCGGCAAGGCCGAACAGCGTGCGCGCACTGCCGACCCGGACCTTCGTCTTCTCTTCATCGGTCAACGGCAACTGTTCCAACGCATCGAGGTTCTGCTTCAGTGTGAACTGGGGGAAATCGGAGCCGAGCAGCAGGCGGTCGATGCCGACATTGCGCATCGTCCACACGAATTCCTCCTCAAGCGGCGAGCCCGGAATCAACGTGACGATCGCCGACACATCGAAGTAGATGTTGTCGGCGAGCAGACCGTCGGATGTACGCGCGAGCGGCAACAGATTCCAGAAGCGGAATTCCAGCGCGCCCATGTGGGTGAACACGAAGCGCGTGTTCGGCGCCTGGATCGCCAGATCGAACAGCTTCTGGTTTTCGGCCGGCGTCACGTTGGCATCGTCGAACAGCACCACCAGCCCCAGTTCGCCGGCGCGCTGGCAGGCCGCGATCACGCGCGGATCGGCGGCATCGAGCTTCTGCGTGTGCGAATGCAGCTTGATCGCACGCATGCCCAGCCCCGCGATGCGTTCGAGCTCGGCGATCGCCACCTCACCGTCGTAGGGATGCACCGAACCGATCGGCACGAAATCGGCATGCCGCTTCGCCAGCGCAAGCAGCTCGTCGTTCTTCTCGCGCGTACGATCGATCTGACCCGCGTAGGCCATGAAGATGCCGCCGAATCCGGCGAGCGCGATACCGGCTTCGTCGACCTGCGCGCGATATTCCGCGACCGACGTCGCGCCGTTCCAGATGTGCACATGCACATCGAACACCTCATCGGCCGGGAATGCAGCGGTGGGCAGACCCAGCAGACACAGGGCGATCGGCAGACATTTCATCCGCGGGCTCCTCCGGAAGTCGCGCCACTCTACCGGTGCAACCGCGTGTGCCCCAGACGCAGCGCAGCATCCGCGCCGTCACACTTCGAACGCCGCACGGACGTAGGGCGATCAGGCTGTTAACGAATGACCAGCGAACGCCTCAGCCCTTCGGCAGCGACACCGACACACGCGTGCCTTCGCCCAGGGCGGACTGCACGTCGATGCGCGCGCCCAGCACATCTGCGGCCTGCCGGACGATCCACAGGCCGATGCCGAGACCTTCGGATGCAGCGTCGGCCTGGCGGAATGCGGTGAAGTAATCCTCGACGCGGGTGGCGTCCATGCCGATGCCGGTGTCGGCGACGACGATTTCGATGGCGTCTTCGCCGTCACTGCACTCGACGGCAACGCGACCGCCTTCGGGCGTGTACTTGATCGCGTTCGCGACGAGGTTGCCGAGCAGGGTTTCGAGCAAACCCGCGTTGGTGCTGGCGAGACACGGCGCCGGATCGACCACCAGTTCGATGTGCTTGCGTCGCGCTGCACGCGTCCACACCCGGCCCACTTCGCCCAGCACCGGCGCCAGATCCGTGGGGCGCAGTTCCGGCGCGGCGGCACCGCCCTTGCCGGTGGCGCCCGCGATCATGTCGCCGAACTTCTGGTTGATGTACGCGAGGTCCTGCTCCGCGCTTTCCAGTCGCGCGTCGCGTTCTGCGCCGTCCGCGGCGCGCGCCTTCGTCAACGCGTACAGCGCTGCGCGCAGCGGTCCCTTGAGATCGTGGCCGGCCGTCGCGAGCACGCGCGCCCGGTGCTGGTTCAGCGCTTGCGCTTCCACCAGCATGCGTCGCAGCTCCATCTGCGCCATCACCTGCCGCGCGAGTGCCTGCAGCGTGTCGATCTGCACCTGCGTGAGTTCGCGCGGCACGGTATCGAGCACGCACACCGTGCCGAGCGGCAGGCCGTCCGGCGTCTTCAGCAGCGCACCGGCGTAGAAGCGCAGGCTCGGATCGCCGGTCACCAGCGGATTGCTGGAAAAGCGCGCATCCGTCGTGGTGTTCGGTACTTCGAGGAAATCGTGCTCGAGGATCGCGTGGGCGCAGATCGATGCATCGATCGGCGTCTCGCGCACGCCCATGCCGAGTTCCGACTTGAACCACTGCCGGTCGACATCGACAAGGCTGATGATCGACATCGGCGTGCCGCAGATGGCCGCAGCGATCCGGGTGATGTCGTCGAACACCGTCTCGGCGGGCGTATCGAGCATGCCGTAGCTGCGCAGCGCGGACAGGCGCCGGGACTCGGCGTGGGCGGGCAACTTCGCGGCGGCCTGATGCATGGTGCACTCCGAGGGGGGCTGCGGATTCTGCCACGTCCGGCGAAAGAGCCTGTGGTATCGATGCCTTCGCGGCCACCCAACGTCGCCGCGCGCGATGGGAGTCCGCTTTCTTCGGCAGGACGCGGCTCAGTCATTCCGCGTGGAATCCGCATGCCTGTCGCCCGTTCCGAGACCTGCCGTGCGTTGCCGAAACGGGCGGCCCGCCGATGGCACGCTTCTCGCCACGTACCAAAGCGGCGCGATCGAGATCGTCGTCGACGCCGCGCCCACGGAGGTCACCGAATGCAACTGCTCACGGTGCCGCTGCTGTGGCGTGGTGTGGGCCTGTTTCGAGGCCGACCAGCTCAGCCTGCCCGATCCCGGGCTGACCAGAGCCTCCGCGTGTAACGGACGTCACGTCTACTCCCACCGCAGCCAGGGCTGCGACTGCGTGACCCACTGGATGCCGCGGGCAATTGGCAGGACCCGGCCGTGGCGACGTTCTCGGCTGGATTTCGGCATCGCAAATGCGTTCCGCTGCGACTGCACGACATCCGAGCCGACGCTGCCGGGCATTTCTTGCCCCGCCTGTATGCGCCCCGCGCAGGGCCGCGTGATGCCCTACGCTAGGGACATGACGCAGACCACACTCACCCAACTCGATGGTCTGGTCGCCGAGGGTCGTCTTCGCAACGCGCTCGAGACCCTCAACCTGCTCTCCGACTGCCGGTTCACTGCGTTGTTCCGCTTCAGTGACGCGGACCTGCGCAACCTCGTGCTCATCGACCGCCTGGATGCCTACGCGCCGGCGCTGCAGCCGGTGCCGATCGACCAGACCTACTGTGCGTTCGTGCAGCAGTCGCGCGAAGCCTTCCTGGTCACCGACGCCGCATGCGATCTGCGCCTGGAAGAGCATCCCAAGCGCCCGGACGTCCGGACCTATGTCGGCTTTCCGGTGTCGGCCGGCGATACGGTGTTCGGCACCGTCTGCCATTTCGATTACGACGTGGTCGAGGTCGCGCCCGACATCGTCACCCTGACCCGGGCATTCGCCGCATCGTTCGAACCGCACGGCGCCATGGCCGGCCTGCAGCGTGCCCTCGACCGCAGGCTCGAGTCGCTGCGCCTGATGAGCCACGAGATCCTGCTGGCGTCCGACACCCGCAGCGATGCACTCGAAGCCTTCGAGGAGTACGCGCAACCGCTCCGCCAGGAAGCCGACCGCCTACTCGACCGCGTCTCCGCCGTCGCGTTCCACGCCAACGTCGACGCGCTCGCCGCGAGTTTTCTCTCGCTGGCGGAGCGGGCGGTCACACCGCCGATGCCCCTGGCTGGCGGCGCGCTGGACCTGCAACCCGCCGTCTAAGTGACGCGGCTGCGGAATCAGCCGTCCGTGATCGACACCTGCATCGCGGATGTGAGGGCTCCTGCACTGGCTTGCTGCTAGGTTCCCCCATTGACCGGGAGAACATCTTGACCACTCGCGACACCGCGACTGCGGTGCTGGAAGACCTGGACGGCGAGCTGGTCCGCATGTCCGGCACGGGGGCGTCGCAACTTTCGCGCCTGGCGGCCTTCGCAAACGTTGCCGACGCCCTGCAGTTCATGGTGGTGCCGGTGGACCGACCATGGTTCCTCGACACGCTGCAGATGCTTGTCGATCGCCACCATCTGCCGGTCGCGACCCTGGACGAAATGCGCGCTGCCCATTGATCGACGGCTGGCAAAGCGCATGTACCCTCACATAGGATTCACGCCAGAGCAGCAGTCGCCCGAGGAGGGCGTCGTGGCCACTGGCGATCGTTTCTTCAGCCAATCGGGCAATCTCGCCGACCTCGCGGTCGCCTCGGTGACCGATACCTCGCTGCTGCACGCGTTCGACGATCTGCTCGCAGGACTCAAGCGCAGTCTCGGCGTCGCCTACGCACAGCTCACCTTCGATCCGCAGGTCTCCGCCTGGTTTGCGCTCGAGCGCGCGCCCGAGGCGATTCCCGAACGCCACGACGGCCCTGATCTGACCGTGGTCTGCCGCCAGGTCATCGAACACAGCACAGCGATCGAAGTCGCGGATCTCGCAGCCCACCCCGTCTTCGCCAGAGAGCCGTTCGTGCGTGAGGCCGGTTACCGTTTCTACAGCGGCCTGCCGCTGCTGTCGGATTCCGGCCGCGCACTCGGCGCGCTGTGCGTGCTCGACAGCCGCCCCCGCGTGCTTACCGATACCGAACGCGCATTCCTGCATGGCGCCGTGCGCCAGGCCAGCATCCAGCTCGAACTGCGTCGCGCACTGGAAAGCGCGCGCCGCGCCAACCGCTATCGCTCGCGCCTCAACGTGCTGGCCACGCGCGGCTTCCGCGGGCCACTGACCACGATCACCACCGTGCTCGGCGAGCTGGCGAGCTTCACGCACTCCGACGAAGAGAAAGAGTTGCTTGCGCTGGCGCTCGATGCAGCGCGTACGCTGGAGACTGATTTCCGCCAGGTCGCCGAAGCCACTGCGGAAGAAGCCGACCAGGACCTGCAACCCAGCGCGCAGGTGCCGCTGTCGGGCGTGTTCAACGATCTCGCGCATTCGATGTCACTGCCGATGCGCGTACACGGCACCCGGCTTGAAGTCGACGCGACCGATGTCGTGCTGCGCACCAACGCGCCGTTGTTGCTACGCGCCCTGTGCAGCCTCGTGCGCGTGGCGCTGGAGCGACACGCGACCCTCGTCTGCGTGCAGTGCACGCACGATGCCGATGGCCTGCAGTTGTCGGTGCGCGCGCGCGGCGGCGGCAATCGCAGCGGCATGAACGACCGCGACGCGCGCGGCGTTGCCGAGGATCTCGCTGGCCTCAATCCCAACGGCTCGCTCGGGCTCGGCACCAGCATCGCCAAGCGCAGCTGCGACGTGCTGGGCTATCAACTCCTTGTTGAAACCGCGCTCGACATCGGCAGCGACTACATCATCCGGATCCCTGCTGCGCAGATCGTGCGCTGACGGGACGCGTCAGTCCTCGTGCTTCGGTGCACGACGTCCGCGCGGCAGATGCGCCGGCACCTTCGCTTCGAGCAGGCGCACCAGCGCCGGCTCCATGAAATCGAAATCGTCGGGAATCTCCAGAGAGATCACCCGCGCATGCCGCAGATGCGGCCGGAACCGCTCGCTCAGACGCGTGCGATGCACGCGTTCCATGACGAAGATCGTGTCGGCCCATGCCAGCAGTTCCGGCGTCACCGGCGCTTCGGCGTCCGGGCTCAGGCCGGCCGATGCGGTCTCGACGCCGGGCCAATCCGCGAACACCTGTTCGGCGGTCGGGCTGCGCAGCCGGTTGCGACTGCAGACGAACAGGATGTGTCGGGTCAAGGGGTGTCCAGTACGCGGTGGGAGGGCGCGCTGGCCGGCGTCTGCCGATCGCGCACCCACGTCATGATCTCGCGGAAGGTCGCGGTCCAGTAACGGTCGCGGTGCACGGCGAGATGATCGAGCAGTTGCGCATGCGCTTCGCTCGACACGGCGAGATGCTCGGCGCCGATGCCATGGAAGGTGAGGTTCACCATCGTGCCGCGGCGCGCAGCGTCTTCGACCAGTGCGATCAATGCGTCGCCATCGAGACCGACCGGCGCCTCCACCGGCACCGCATGCGCGTCGAGGGTGTGCATGTCGGGCACCACGGCGCTGCCCATCACCTTGATACCCACGAACTCCGTCGCAAGTCCCGCGATGTAGTCGCCATCGCGCGCCTGCGTGTCGCCGCAGGGCACGGTGAACGTCCGCGTGGTGGCGCCGTCGATCGCCTGCAGGATCGTCGACGCAAGCCGGACCTGTTCCTGCATCTGCACGGCGGTCATCGCATCGAGATCATCCTGCGGCATTACCCACGTGCGCCCCGGCTTCGACGCCGCGCACTGGTGGAACAGGCTGTGGTTGCCCAGTTCATGCCCGCTGCGCGCCACCGCTCGCCAGTCCTGCATGCGCGTGCGCACCGTGTCGGCCGACAGCGTGAGATAGAAGCTGCCTTTCAATCCATGACGATCGAGCGCGGGAATCGCGGTGTCCAACTGCGAGTCGAGTGCATCGTCATAGGACAGGCTCACGGCGGCGCGCTGGCCATCGGGCCATGCGAATGCGGCCGGCTGCGTCGCCGCCGCCGGGCACGACAACACTGCACACAGCAGTGCGGCCGCGCGGCCGCGCGTCATGGCGCTGGATCCGCGCGCATGAAGTTGGTCACGTAGATGGCCGACCCGCCCTGGCCCGTCATGCCCATGCGCTGATCGACGAAGGCGCTGCGGAACCAGTCCTGTCCGTACATCACCCCGAGCAGGCGCTGCCAGTTCGCATGCGCGGCCTCGGTCCCCAGGCCGGGCTGCGCGACGGCCGCGAGTTCGCAGACATTCGCACTGCAGCGTGGCGGCATCACTTCGAGGCCGTCATAGCCGCCGCCGTGCGTGCGCAGGAACGCCACCAGTTGTGCCTCGGCGGCATCGGACCACGCCGCATCGCGACCTTCGTTTTCCAGCAGCGTGTAGAGGTCGTCCAGATCGCTGTCGCGCAGACGCATGCCGGTGATGGCGTCAGCGGCGCGGCGCATGTTGGCCTCCGACATCGGCAGCGGACCGGCGCCTGAAGACGGCGGCGCGACGCGTCCGCGTGTCTCGGCCATCGAAGTGCCAGCACTGTGAGCAGGCGTGGCAACGGCGCTCGGTCCGGACACCGCACCGGTCGTACCGCCCACGGACGGTGATGGACGCCGTGCGCTTTCCGCAGCAGCCGTGTTCTGGAACGCGGTCTCGGCAGACGGCACCGCGCCGGTTGCGTCAGCACGTCCGGTGTCTGCATACGGGCCCCGAAGTGCCGCGTAACAGAGCAGCGCGCCCGCCATCGCCGAAAGCACACAGCACAACAGAATGTTGACAGGCTTCATCCGGAGCTCCCTGCGGGACATGTGCGCGCAGGGTAGTCCGGTCGCGGGTGCGATGCATGCTGCAGCGGCGTCAGGCCCTCCCGTCTCAGAGCAGGATCGTCGATACCGGCCGCAATGCGACTACGGAGTGTGATCTCGGGTCGAATCGACGCCGCTTCAGGCCAGCGCCTGGCAGCTGGCGCTGTTGGCCTCTGTCTGGCGCATCGCGACCGCCACCGCTGTATGCGCTGGCGGCGCTGTCGCCATGACGCACCGTGCACGCGCCCGCTCTACAGTTGCGCAACCCGACCGACGCCCAGCCCATGACGATCAACGACGCCACGACTGCCGCGCTGCACGACCTCGATGTCAGCCTGTGCACCTACGGCGACTCCGAGAGCGACCGCCTGAAGAAGATCGCCGCGCTTGCCAACATGGCGGTACGCCTGCGTGAGAATGCGCCGCCGGACGAGCGCGATTGGATCAACCAGGCCCTCCACGCGCTGGCGATCAAGCACAGCGTTCCGGACGAATGCGTGCTGCCCCAGCCGGGCTGATCGGTCACGCGCCGCGCCGGGTGCGGGCGGATTGGAAGGACGGACCGTTCGAAACGAAGGACGCCACGGCCGTCCATGGTGTCGAGTCGCATTGCGTGGCCGCCAAACGGCAGATCCGCTATCGGTGAAGTGGCTGTCTCCTGACGTTGGCGGGTAAAGTGCGCCACCGCGCACACCCGCCCGCGGGCGGGCCGTAGGATGTCAGCGGCCCGCGGTGCACCGGCATGCGGAACTTCCCCATTGGGACCTCGCATGTATCTGGAAAAATTCTTCGGCGCTGCGCCTTCGCCACATCCCTGCAAGGGCTGCGGTAGCGACGATACGCTCGACTTTGAAGTGCGCATGGCCTTCCAGCCGATCGTGGACGCGCGCGACCGCTCGATCTTCGGCTATGAAGCGCTGGTCCGCACCGCGGACGGCGGTGGCGCGGCCGAGGTCATCGCGCGCGTCACGCCCGCCCAGCTGTACCGGTTCGACCAGACCTGCCGTGTCAAGGCCATCGAGACGGCTGCGCGCCTCGGTCTGCAGCAGCGGCTGTCGATCAACTTCTTTCCCAATGCGGTGTACGAACCGGCCACCTGCATCCGCCTGACGCTGAGCGCGGCGCAGACGTTCGGCTTTCCCACCGACAAGCTGATTTTCGAGACCGCGGAATCGGAACAAATTCGCGATCACGCGCACCTGACGCGCATTTTCTGTGACTACCGCAGCCGCGGATTCCTCACCGCCATCGACGATTTCGGCGCCGGCTATGCCGGACTGACGCTGCTCGCGGATTTCCAGCCCGATCTGCTCAAGCTCGACATCGCGCTGATCCGCAACGTGGATACCGACCCGGTGCGCACGGCGATCGTGCGCGGCATCGTGCAGATCGCCGAAGCCATCGGCTGCGCCGTGCTCGCGGAGGGCGTGGAGACCGAGGGCGAGTACCGCTGCCTGCGCGGTCTCGGCGTGCCGCTGTTTCAGGGTTATCTGTTCGGCCGGCCGCGACTGGAAGCGCTCGACATCGTGCCCGATGCCTTCTGGGATCAGATCGAACGACCGCTGGACATCTGAGCGTCTTCAGTCGGGCCCGGCAGCGACGCGTCTACGGGTACAGCGTCGCGCGTGGCGGCCACTTGGCGCGCGGCCTCGATCGCCGCGACTTCGGCCACCTGCGGTGTCTCAAAGTTGTCACCGGCCAGCACCGTCTCCACCGGAGCCGCCGCGCCCGCGGCGTACAACGCACCCGCCCCGGTCCAGCGACCCGGCTTGTCGGCCGTCGGCGTGACCGTAGCGGCGAGGGAATATCGGCCTTCTGTCTCCATGGGATGCGCTCGGCCGGTCTGACGGGCCTGCAGCGTACGCGTGAGTGATGCACAGGCGCCTTCACGATGGCCCGCGCCCGCGCCCGCCCCGGGGCGCATTAGTGTTCAGACTTCGGCGCGTCATGACGGAATGCGCACAAGCCCCGGTGCTAGATTCGGCCACCGTCGATCGAGCCCGTTCCGTGCAACTTGCCCAGCCGCGTGATCCCGCCACCTTGCGCGCCTATGAAGCGCTGCTGCAGGCCACGCCCGACCTTTTGTACGTCTTCGACCTGCAGCATCGTTTCGTCTACGCGAACGATGCGCTGTTGACGATGTGGGGCATGCGCTGGGAAGACGCCGCCGGCAAGACCTGCCTGGAGATGGGTTACGAGCCTTGGCACGCAGCGATGCACGACGCGGAAATCGAACGCGTCATCGCCACCCGCGCGCCCATCCGCGGCGATGTGCCGTTCAAGCATCACACCAAGGGTGTGCGCATCTACGACTACATTTTCACTCCGGTGCTCGGTGCCGACGGCGAAGTCGAAGCCATTGCCGGCAGCACCCGCGATGTCACCGATCGGCGCCTGCACGAGGAACACCTCGAGCTGCTGGTCAACGAGCTGAATCACCGGGTCAAGAACACACTGTCCACCGTGCAGTCGCTGGTGCGGCAGACGCTGGGCACCGCGAGCGATCTGGATGACGGTGGCGCACGCATCGAATCTCGACTGTTCGCGCTGTCGCGCGCACATGATGTACTGACGCGTGAGAACTGGCACAGCGCCGACATCCACGACATCGTCCGCGGCGCCATTGCGCCGTACGAGTCGGACGACGCTCCCCGTTTCGAAGCGTCCGGGCCCCCATGCCGAGTGAATCCACAGCGCGCGCTCGCACTGGCGATGGCGCTGCACGAGCTCGCCACCAATGCCGTGAAGTACGGCGCGCTGTCGCGAGACGGGGGCGCGGTGCACATCAGCTGGGATTGCACACACGCTGGCGAAGGCGCCGCCATGGAGTTCACCTGGCGCGAGTGCGGTGGTCCCGAAGTCCACATGCCGACGCGGCGCGGCTTCGGCTCTCGCTTGCTCGAACGTGGCCTGCGCAACGACCTGGGCGGCGAAGTCGAACTGGCCTACGCAGCGGAAGGCGTCGTGTTCAAAGCGACCGCGCCGCTGGAAACCGCTTCGCTGGATGCGCAGCTTGAACTGGAAACCCCATGATCGGGACCGAGTCCGCGATCCTCATCGTCGAGGACGAATCGATCCTGGCGATGCTGCTGGAGGATTTTCTCGACGATCTGGGCTACGCGCCGCCGGCCGTTGCATCGAACGTGGCGCAGGCGTTGCGGCTCCTCGATGCGCGTGACATCGACTTCGCGATCCTCGACATCAACCTGGGCGGCGAGCAGAGCTTCCCGATTGCCGATGCGCTCGATGCGCGCGGCATTCCCTATATTTTCATGACCGGCTACGGCGCAGCAGGGGTTCCCGAGCACCTGCGGGATCACTACATCCTGCAGAAGCCGTACGGCGCCGAAGCGTTGAAGAAGGCGCTGGCCAGCTGCGACCAGATGGCCGAAGCCGCGCGTGAGCGGAAGTCGAACGCGGGCGCCTGACGCCTGTGTGTCTCTCGCGGATCGACTGCGCGGAGGGTCTCCCAGGTCGCTTACTTAATATCTCGCACGACCCCGGCGCTGCGCGTCGCCGCCGGCATCAAGAGATTTCGGAGAGCACGGCGGCGGCCTGACAAGACACCTCATCGGTGCGAGCTGCAGGCGCTTCTGGACTCAGTGCCCGCCCTGCCGCTCTTCCGCCTGGTCGCCGGCCTCGTCGTTGGACAGCTTCGACGGCTTCTCGGCTTCAGGTTTCTGCGGCGGCGCCTTGTCCTGCTGCGACTTCTTCATGCTGTCCGGGGTCTGCGGAATGCTCATGGCGGATCTCGATGCAGTGGATGAGCGGATCACCCTGCGCCCGCGCGGATCAATCGACTGTGACGTGGATCAATCCGCGGCGACGCGCCGCGCATCGTCCGTTCAAGGAACCAAACGCTGCGCGCGCAACATCTTGAACAGGTCGAAGAACGCGTCGTCGCTGGACTGGTAGTCCAGGAATCCCATGCGCCGGCTCTTGGACATGTCGGTCACCACTTCCAGCGGCCGGCCCAGATCGGCATCGGTATGCCAGGGCGAGATCAGACGGTGGATGTCGGATTCGACCAGGCCATGCTCGGCCGCCAGTTGCGTCCAGGCTTCCCCATCCCCTGCCATCTGCTTTTCCAGCGGCTGTAACGTGCCGTCGAACGGCGCGGGTTCGAGGTCGAACCATTCGGCGATGCGGCCCCACATCCAGCGCCAGCGGAATACGTCGCCATTGACGACGTTGAACGCCTCGTCCGCAGCAGCTGGCGTAGTGGCGGCCCAAAGCAGGTGCTTCGCCAGCTGACGTGCATCGGTCATGTCGGTCAGCCCTTCCCACTGCGCGGTCGAACCGGGAAAGCGGAACGGCCGGCCCGTCGACTTGCACAGCGAGGCATACACGGCGAGCGTCGTGCCCATGTTCATCGCATTGCCGACCGCCGCGCCAATCACGGTATGCGGGCGATGCACGCTCCAGTGGAAGCCATCGCGCGCGGCAGCCGCAAAGACCTCGTCTTCCTGCGCGTAATAGAAATTCTCGACATCGAGCCGCGGCTGCGTTTCGCGGAACGGCGTCTGCGGCAACGCGCCTTGCGCATAGGCCTCGAACGGACCGAGGTAATGCTTCAAGCCGGTCACCAGCGCGACATGCCGCACCGAACCCGCCGGCTGCAGACCGTCGAGCAGATTGCGCACCATCGCCGCATTGACGCGGATGTTCTCGGCCTCGCTCGCCTGCCGCGACCAGGTCGTGATGAACACGTGGCTGGGCGCCAGACCCGCCAGTGCCGTGCGCGTGGCCTGCGCGTCGGACAGATCCGCGGCCACGCCCTGCACGCCCGCCGGCAAGACATCGGGCCGGCGCGCGAGACCGCTCACATTCCAACCCGCTGCCAGCAGCTGCTTCGCCAGCGCGCTGCCTACGATGCCGGTCGCGCCCACCACCAATGCCTGCTGTGTCATCTCATTGTCCTCGTGTGCATCTCGCCAACCCGCGCAGGCGGCTCGGCATTCAAAAAATGCGGGATGGTCAGTGCCCCAAGACCACGGGGCTCACGGCTGCCGAGGTGCCCAGGCACCGCACCGTCGAACGCGTCCAGACCTCGAAGCCGCTGCAGCGCACGAGCGCGCCGCGGCGTCAGCCGCCAACGCCATCAAACCGTCAGGTCTTACGCGCCGTCGTCTTCTTCGACCGTCCACAGACTTTCCGGCAATGCGTCGAGGCGGGCCTTGGGGATCGGCGCGCCGCTGCGATCGGACAGGCCGTAGGTGCCGTCTTCGATCTTCTGCAAAGCGCGGGTCACGGCCGCAAGGCGCGCGGCGTTGTGCTCGATCAACGCGGCATTGTTGTCGCGCAGGTTGGTCTTCTGCGCGTCGTCGCCCGAGCCGTGCGGTTCATCGATCGAATCCGCCTGCAACTCGGCTTCCTCAGCTGCGGACGCGCGGTTGTCGACGCCCAGTTCGTCGCGCAACGCCACCAGGCGAGCTTTCTGGGCGGCAATGTAGTCGGCTGATAACGCGGCGTTCTCGGAAGCCATGGGGAAGTCCGGTGGATGCAAAGTGAGCGCAGACCCTAGGACACACCGCGCTTGATGCGTGTGAGCACGCGCGGCCGCGCCAGGCAGCGGCGACCCGTCCCGACACCAGACGCTTTGAGCAAGGTCGCGCGGCGCGGTGCGCAGCGCGCCACCACCTCGGCGCGCTCAGCAGGTGTCCGCGTCCGCCGACGGCTTTTTGGCGCACCGGCAGCGTCGACAGGCCGGAATCGAGGACGGCCTGTCCTGCCTCAAACCCCGGATTTCCCCGTCACAGCGCCTCCCGGGCGCCTGTCCCGCCCCGAATCCTGCAATCGCGTGCTCACAGTTCACAGACAAATCGGAAAAGTGATGTAAGGTGCACCCACTGTTCAAAGCGGGATCACGGTACATCGTGGCTCCGATGCGGTTGATCACAGGTTCCAAGGCCGGCAACGGCCTATCCAGACGATCCGCTCCATCGCTTCGCGTTACCCCTTGCTCGATACAGTCCCGGCACCGCACTTGCGGGCCGTGCATCCAATAACTGATCCAAGGAGTAACACCATGTCTGATCGTCAGATCGGTACCGTCAAGTGGTTCAACGACGCCAAGGGCTTCGGCTTCATCACCCCGCAGAGCGGCGACGACCTGTTCGTCCACTTCCGTTCGATCCAGGGCAGCGGCTTCAAGTCGCTCCAGGAAGGCCAGAAGGTCTCGTTCAAGGTCGCGCAGGGCCAGAAGGGCCTGCAGGCTGAAGAAGTCCAGGCCGAGTAAGTTCTACTCGACCTGTGCCGCGTAAGCGGCGCCAAAGAACCCGGGCGGAAACGTCCGGGTTTTTTTGTGGCCGCTCGCCGGGCACCGCGAGCCTGCTTCGATGACCCCGGGCGCACGATCTGCCAGACTGCGTGCCCTTCGCGATCACTAGCACCGCACGCGCCCATGCGCCTGAACAAGCACATCAGCGACACCGGCGCCTGCTCGCGGCGCGAAGCCGACCGCCTCATCGGCGAAGGCCGGGTCACGGTCAACGGCATGCGCGCACGCGTGGGCGCGGAAGTGGGCGAAGGCGACACCGTCATGATCGACGGCCAGGCGCTGCTGCAGCGGACCACCGCGCCCGGCAAGCGGCGCCACGTGTACATCGCGCTGCACAAGCCGGTGGGCATCACCTGCACCACCGAAGCCGCGGTGAAAGGCAACATCGTCGACTTCGTCGACCATCGCGAACGCATCTTTCCGATCGGCCGGCTCGACAAGGATTCAGAAGGCCTGATCCTGCTGACCAGCAACGGCGACATCGTCAACGCGATCCTGCGCGCCGAGAACAAGCTGGAGAAGGAATACCTAGTCACCGTGAACCATGCGGTGAGCCAGGAGGTCCTGCGCGGCATGTCGCGCGGCGTGCCGATCCACGGCCAGACCACCCTGCCTTGCCGCACCAGCCCGCTGGGCAAGTTCGGCTTCCGCATCATCCTGGTCCAGGGCCTCAACCGGCAGATCCGCCTGATGGCCGCGCACTTCAAATTGCGCGTGAAACAGCTGATCCGCGTGCGCATCGGCCCGGTCAAGCTGGCGCATCTCAAGCCCGGCCAGTGGCGCAACCTCACCGACGCCGAACTGCGCGGCCTGCTGCCCGGCCAGGCGGAATTCTGATGCGCGACGATCTGACCATCGCCGTCGGCGAGCTCTACCAGGCCATCCGCCACGAACACTGGAAGGGCAAGACCTACCGCCAGTTCTGGACGTGGTTCAACGACCGCTGTATCGAGCTCGTCGGCATGGCGGACACGGCCGATCTCGATGCACTCGGTGTGGCGCTGTTCGATGTGCGCGATGCAATCGAGGCCAGCGGCTACATGGTGGGCTCGGACCGGCTGGACGAGACGATCGACGCGGAGATGTGAGCCTCGCCGGCTGCTCGACGTCGGCGCTCGGCTGACGCGATCAGCGCGCCGACGGCTTCGGCGGCCGCGGCATGTGGATCACATGCGGGCGGAAGTTGAGCGCGGTGCCGGGCATCGCGTCGGTCAGCACGAACACGACCGGAACGCCCGGGTCCGCCTCTCGCACCACGTCGGCGCTGAAGCCATGCGATCGCAAGATGGCCGCCGCGTCTTCCGCCTGCTTGAGCGGATCGTCGGCGACGAGGCCGATGGCCGATGTCGCGCCGCGCAGCCTGCGCGTCACGCCGGGCGCGGACCAGTTGATGATCGTGCCGTCGAACAGGATCGAACGCAGCACGCCGTCCGTGTCGACGCGGAAGCGTTCCCGCAGCCCGTTGCGCGCCAACACGTCGACGATCGCCGCCTTGGCCTCCGGCGAAGCGGCCGCGAAGATTCGTGAGCCGCCGTCGGGAAACGGCAATGGATTGCGGCCATTCGCCAGCAGCCAGGTCCAGATCGCGAGTGCGACGAACGCAATGATGCCGATCGCCACCAGCCATTTCGGAACGAACATCGGTGTGCCCCCTGCGCTGAATCGCAACACGTCTGTCCGACGAACGGATTTTCTGCGTCCGAGCGGCCAGACGGCCATGCCTGCCGAAGCCGCCCGCCCATGCGCAGGCCGCGACTGCACGCGGCACGCCATCCGGCAGGGTGCCTTCCGGCTGACGCGACGCATGCATCGCTTCGTTACCGTGAGGTCCGTCCGCACTCTGGCTCCGCACATGCGCATCACCCGACTCGCCGTTGCATCCGCATTGCTGATCGCGTGCGCCGCGGCGACTGCGCAGACGCCGGATGCCGAACGCGAGGTGCGCGCCGCCGATGCCGCGTTCTGGCAGGCCTACAACGCTTGCGACATGACGGCGATCGGCGCGCTGCTCACCGAGGACGTCGAGTTCTATCACGACACAACAGGACGCACGACGTCGCGCACGGACGTCGTCGACTCGTTGCGCAACGGTCCCTGCGCGACGCCCGACCTGCGGCTGCGTCGCGAGGTCATCGACGACAGTCTCGTCTTCCATCCACTGGCTGACGGCTACGCCATCCTGTCAGGCCGCCATCGTTTCCACGTGCGCACGGGAGATGCGCCGGAGCGACTGGACGGGCAAGCAGAATTCACCAATCTCTGGCAATTCCATGACGGCCACTGGCAGATGCACCGCGTACTGAGCTACGCGCATGGCCCGGTGCCGTACACGCCACCGCAGGCGATCCAGCTGCCGGCTTCGGCACTGGCTGCCTGTGCCGGGCGCTATCGTTCGGCGCGCATTGGCGAGATCCTGATCGCCGTCGAAGGCGATCACCTCACGCTGACCGCCGGCACCTTCAGCACAGTGCTCTATCCGGAATCCGCGCATCGTTTTTTCGCGATGGAACGGGATCTGCGCTTCGAGTTCGACACGGCCAGCGCGCATTCCCCGGGCGCGATGGCCGTGTACGAGAACGGCGCATTGACCGAGCGCGCCACGCGGGACCACTGAGCGCTTCCCGGTCCACGCGGCTCGCTTACGCGACCAGCGGCGGCTCGACCGGCGGTCGCTCGCCCGGCAACGGCTGGGCACTTCCGGCTTCGTTCTCGCGCTTCTCGATGATCTCGCTGGCCAGCTTGTCGGCCGCCACCCGGTGCTGCAGCGACTTGCACAGGGCAATGCCCGCATGGGTCAGACGCATGCCATCTGCGTCGTCCTCGACGAGCGCGCTCTCGACCAACCGCCGCGTCATCTCGGTTTCCACCTGGATCGCATCGCTGCCCTGACTGATCTGCTGCAGGACGTCGAGAAGCGCCAGGTCTTCCAGGGGAATCGGGTCGATCATGTGCGTGGCCGCGGGTGGGAGGGCGGCAGTATGCGCCCGCTCCATCCGAAAAAAAGCGGATGTCCGGCACAACGTCCGGCATCGAGGCTCCCACCCCGGCAGCCCCCGCGGAGCGGATCCCGCGCCGGGAGCGGACAGCCACGGAATGGGCTGGCGAGGCCGTCCATGCGGGCTGGCGGGGCCTTGATGCCGCAACGCACCTGCGATTTCTTTCAAGCATCGCGTTCTCCGGCCGCTAACGCCAACAGGCCCGCGGACAACCCACCCCTCGACCAGGAGACTCTGATGACCGTACGACCCACCGTACTGCTGTGCGACGACTCGCGCGCCTTGCGCATGCTCGCTGCCGGGCAACTGGACGCCGCAGGATTCGATGTCGTGGGCGAAGCCGGCAACGGCCTCGAGGCGGTCAGCCAGTACCAGACGCTGCGCCCGGACCTGGTGCTGCTGGACCTGGTCATGCCCCAGAGCGATGGACGCGAGGCACTGGCCCGCATCCTCGAACTGGATCCCCAGGCCCGCGTGGTGATCCTCAGCTCGCTGGGCGCGCAGAGCGACATCGAACAGTGCCTGCGCCTGGGGGCGCGCTCCTACCTACAGAAGCCCATCGACCCCGAGGCGATGGAACGCGTCCTCCACCAGGTCCTCGCCTGACCGGCGAGCGCTTCGACTTTTTGCATAAAGGGCACACGATGGCAGCGAAATTCCTGGGCCAGTTCCTGCTGGAACGCGGCGTCATCACCGCGCCGCAGCTGTTGGCGGCGATCGAGGCGCAGCGCGCGTCCAACCCACTGCTGGGCGAGCTGGCCGTACGCAAAGGCTGGCTCGACGAAGCACAGGCCCGGCGCATCCAGCAGCGCCAGCGCGTCGAAGACCGCCGCTTCGGCGATATCGCGCTGGAGATGGGCGCATTGGACCAGGACCGGCTCGATGCCCTGCTCGAAGCCCAGAAGACCGGTCGCAAGCTGCTAGGCCAGGTGTTGCTGGAACAGGGCGCGATCGACGCGGCGCGCCTGCAGTCGGAAATCGCCCTGCACCGCGCCGATCAGGAACACGCCAAGCACGCGCTCGAAAGCGCGCTCGCCAGTCATGCATTGCGCGACCTCGCCAACAGCGCGATCGACCTGTGCGGGCGCCTGTTTCCGCGCATGCTGGCCAGCCAGTGCCTGCCCGCCGAAGTACTGTCGCCGGCCGATCTCGACCTCTGGCCCCATGTGGCCCACGTACGCGTGGAAGGCCGCCACGCGTTTGGCATCGGCCTGGCGAGCGACCTGCCCGCCGCCCGCGCACTCGCCTGCGCCCTGCTCGGCATCACACCCGACGAGTGCGACGACGCGCTGGCCCTCGACGCACTGGGCGAAATGGTCAACGTGCTGATGGGATATCTCGTGCGCGACGTGATGACCGACGACGACGCCGTCTACCGCGCACTGCCGCCCGATGCGACGGTGCCGGCGGCCACGCTGGCCGCAGACCGCACGCGCAGCCTGGCGATCGGCATGGGCTCGCAGCTGGGCGCCTTCGTACTGCTGGTGGATCGGCCTGCCTGATCCCGACGTCCGGATGCTTCGCGCATCCGCAGGACGAACATCGCTACGTCGTTCGACGCCGCGCGCACCGGCCGATTCGCGCCCCGCAACGGGCGTCCGTCCGTTGCGCGTGCGTCGCGCGGCAGCCGGCTGATGCGGCCCACGAGGCGCCGGTGCATCGATGGCGCACAAGGCGAGCACCGCCCGCCTCGATCGCGCACGCTCCACGAACAGGAGCGTCGCGCCGCGATCGGCCTCGCTGTTACGATCCAGTCTGCGTTACTGCCTTCGCGTCGAGTCCGCATCCCACAACCGACACCGCTGCTCACACGGAGATGGAGGTCGTGAACGTCTTGAACTCAATCGATTCCACCTGGGCCATCATCGCCGTCGTACCACTGATGGCGCTCGTGTTCGGCCTGGTCTACCAGCACGGGAAACCGCCCGCGAGAACGCTGCGCTTCTGGGGGCTGCTGGGCGTCGTGACGCTTGTCGTAACCCTGCTCGTCGCCAAGGCAATCCTCGCGTCTTGAGCCGCGCGTCGGACGCGTCTTCGCTGATCGTGAAACTTCGCACGCAGGTGCATGACATCCAGGACCGACGCTTTCGCACCCCGCGCCGAATACGCCGCTCTACTGAGCGGGCACGCCAGGCGCGCCAGACAAGCGCGCCACTGCATCCGCGATAGCGCAAGGCGGTGAACCCGTCACGGTGCGCCCGCCCCCGAGCCCGGACGCGCGAAACACGTGAACCTGGCACCCTGATTTGCTACGGCGCAGCGCGCTTCGCGTTCCAGTTGAACAGGAACTTGCGGTGCTCGGCCCAGGTCTGGCCGCTGGCGACATCGCCCGCCAGACACACCGCCGTGTGATACGGGCCGGCGCCGTCCGTCGTGCGGAAACTCGCGCACAGGCGACCGCGATCCCGCTTCCAGCGCCCGGCCTCCATCGCGCTCCCGTAAAAGCTGCCGCTCACCGTCCCATCGGCCGCCAGCGACAACTGCATCGGCTGCGTATAGACCTCGCCCGGCGAACTGGACAGGTCGACGACCCAAGCGCCGTCCAGACCGCTGTCGTCGGCCAGTACCGGCGTCGAGATCAGGCACACGAGTATCCACGGCAGGCATCGGCGCATCGCAGTCTCCTCGGGGTGCAGCGCCGCGCAGGCGCCGGCGATGTCGGCATCCTACGCCCGCGCCCGCATCGGCCGTCCCGTGCCGGCCTCCGCCACGCCCACCCGACACCGGATGCTGGCCGATGCCTATTTCGGCCGATGGATGGCGCACAGCTTGTTGCCGTCGGGATCGCGCACATAGGCGAGGTACAACGTGCCCATCGGTGCTTCGCGCAGACCCGGCGGCTGCTCGATCGACAGGCCACCCGCCGCCACCGCGACATCGTGGAACTGCTGCACCTGTTCGGGCGACGCACACTTGAATCCGATGGTCGCGCCGTTGCCGGGCGTCGCCGGCGCATCGTCGATCGGCTCGCTGACGCAGAACGTGTGGCCGTCATGGCGGTAGAACAGCCGCTTGTGCCCGGACGCTGCCTGGTTCTCCACCGGCGCGCCCGCGCCGAGCACGGCCAGTAGCGTGTTGTAGAACTGCTTCGAACGCGCGATGTCGTTCGAACCAACCATGACGTGGTTGAGCATGTGCTGTCTCCTGCGTGGACTGAAAAGTGCTTGGAGTATGCCGGGGGGTGAGGCGTGCAATCGCCGGCGACTCCGAAGGTCCGGCGGCCTGGACGCGCTGTTGCCATCGCGTGCGCGAGGCCCCCAAAAAAAAAGATGCCGCACACCCGAGGGTGCGCGGCACTTCGTTGACTGACTCGAACCCGCGATGCGCTGCGGGTGGGCGCGTCGCCCGCCCGCAGCGGCGCGAATTACTTGACCGTGGTGAGGTTGGTGGTCACGACATCGGTCACGCCTTCGATCTCGCGCGCGATACGCGTAGCCTCGGTGACCTGCGTGGCCTGCTCGACCTGGCCGGTCAGCGTCACGACGCCATTGACGGTTTCGACATCAATCTTGAGGCCGGCGACGTCAGAGTCTGCCAGCAGCGAGGACTTCACCTTCGTGGTGATCCAGGTGTCGCTGCCCGGCTGCTCGGAATCCATACCGTCGTTCATGCCGTTGTTCATACCGGTCGCGGGCGTGGTGTCGGCCGGCGTGGTGACGGGCGGCGGCGTCTGCACGGCCGGCTCGCTGGCCGGGGTCATGGCGGCCTGGTCTTCGGCGGTGCGGTCATTCGAGCAACCGACGGCAAGCGCCAGCACGGAGGACATGGCGATGGCGAGCGGGATACGGGCGATATTGGAAGTCATCTGAAACTCCAGCGTCTGGGGGTGTGGCGCAGAGTGTCGACCGTGCGATGCGTGGTGCGCGTGACGGAACGTCCTGAATATCGAAAGCCACGTTTAGGTTCGTGACATGCCCGCGAAGGACAGCGCGGTGTGGCATGACCGCTCCAAGTCGATCACGGCGGAAGATTCGGGAAGACTGGCATCTGACAACGCTGCACCCTCGGCCGTGCGGACAACATTCCTTCGTACCGCAAGCCGGAACGCGTGGTGATCGCGGGCATGGCCGATTCCATATCGAATGCGACCGCCGGGCACCCGCTGGCGGGCGTAATGGGATCCGGCATTCTCAGGCGGGTTCTGACGGGCACTCCGATCAAGTGAATCCGGCACCATTCGCGCGTCGGCGCGAAACGTCAACCTGGCACGCTCGGGCCGTCCTTACGGCAGTGGCAGGGCGGCCTGCCGGCGGCGATGCTCGCCCACCATGCCCATCACTTTTGCGAACAGCACCAGCAGCACGACGGTGAAGCCAAGCGACCACGCGGTCTTCTCCCATGTGGGTCGCACGAGGTTGAAGTACGCAAGCTGGCCCAGATTGAGCACGACGATGCCGCGGAGCATCCATTCGTGCGAAATTCGACGCAGCACCGCACTGCCCAGCGGCGCCATGATCAGCACGACGGGTGCGGCGCACAGCCAGGTCTGAACCTGGAACGCGGAGATTTCCCCCTGCACGAGTCCGCGCCAGGCATAGCCAAGCACACTCAGGCTGGCCATCAGCATGATGCTCATCTCCGTGGCGCGTTTTTCCTTCAGCGCAAACCGCGTGACCAGCAGCGTGTAGAGCAGGATGTCGGCGCCGGTGCCGAACAGGCTGGCGCACAGGCCGCCCAGCAGCAGCACCACGACGGTGACCGCATGATCGCGTCCCGTCGCGCCCGCCACCGCCTCGGTGTAACCGCGATGCGGGCTGCGCAGATAGACCAGTGCGAACGCGGCGATCAGGCTCAGGAACAGCGCCTGGATCACCGGTACGCGCACGCCCTGCAGCGTCGCCATGCCGAGAACGAAACCGAGGAAGGCCACCGGCACCCACCACAACAGCGGCCGGAAGTCGGCCAGGCGCGACTCCTTGCGCGACAGGATCAGCAGACTGGCGCTGGTCATCCCGATGGACTGCACCATCAGACTGAAATCGCGCGCCAGCACGCGGTCCACGCTCAGGAAGATGTTGAGTACCGGGAACGCGACGGCGCCCCCGCCCTCCGGCGTCGCGCCGGCGACGAACGCGCCCACCACCATCGTGGCCGGGTAATACCAGTGCGCCGCCAGAAACGGAAGGCTGCTGTAGATATGGAACAGCGCCAGCAGCGTGGCACCGGCCACGCATAGCCACAGCGGAAAGAGCAAGCGTCGACGCGGCAGCAGCGACCACACGGGCGGCATTCGAGAACGTGGCATCGATATCGAGCAGTCAGGAGGCGATACGCCGATTGTCCGCAATTCCCCGGGCAGATGGCACAGGCCGCATTGCCTGCACTTCACCGGAGCCGGCTGCGCCGCTGTCGAGAAGGCAGCGCGGGCCGAACTGTGCTGTGTCGTGCGGGCGCTTGGCCAGCGCACTCAAGCTGCGCGAAGAGTTGGGCCCGAGCCCGGCTTATGCCGCGCGGGCCACGATCCACGATTCCGGTTTCGGTGCCCAGTCGCCCTCGCCCAGCACCGCCTCGATCAGATGCTCAAGCGGATAACCCAGCATGTCGATCGCGGCCGCACTGCCGGCGTCTTCGTTGTGCGCGCTCGCCGCGAATGCGCGGAACGCGGCTTCGTCTTCGCGCGCGGCGAGTGCGGTGATTTCGCGCGCAAGTTCGTAAGCCAGCTCGACGCCCTCGCCTGCGGTGTGGAACGCCGCGCCCGACCAGAACGCCTGGATCGTCGTCGCGGTCCACCAGTCCGCATGCCGCGCGGCCATCTCGTCGGGGCGATACAGCGCCAGCCGCGGATCGGCCAGCCGCGGCAGCAGGGTGCGCTCCACGTTCACCGCAAACCCCTCGTGCAACCAGTCCGGCATCGGCAAGTGCGCGAGCAGCGCGTGAGTGAGTTCGTGGACGACGACCGCTTCCAGTTCGTCCAGCCCGTCATGCCAGCTCGCGAAATGCCCGTAGCCGGCATTGATGAAGACGCCGCTCGACATCGGCACCGCCTCGCCGTCGCCCTGGTACTGCGACACGTACGCGTAGTAATCGTCCTGACTGGCGAACACCAGCACCACGTAGCGTCCGTAACCGGTCTCGCAGGCCAGCGGTCCGAGGCTGCTGCGGATCGCCCGCATCGCCTGCGTGCAACTGCGCAGCACCAGCGCAGACTCGCGCGCCGATTGCGCCGACAGCAACCGGAAATCCGTCGCGCCCGTCTGCCGATAGTCGGCAGGCAACGCCGCGGCCAGCACGTCGAGCCAATGGGCGGCTGCGGCGTCGTAATAGGCGTGCAGCAGACGCGCGTCCGCATCGTCGGGAAGCGCGGCGTCCATCGCCGGCCAGTCGGGCACGGGCAATGCCATGTCCGTGCGCCAATGCATCTGCACCGGCATGCGCGGGTGCACGTCAGGCGCGGGCTGCGCCTCAGGTGTCTTCTTACCGAACAGCCAAGCGAGCATCCTGCTCCTCCCCGATCACGTTGCGGATCGTCGCACAGCGGGCGGCATCTCGACCGGGATCGCCAGCTCCTCGATTCCGAGCATTCTGCGGAACGTCCGTTTGCTGCCAATCCGTCGCAGACGGCACGCAAACCGCTCGCAGCCAACCCCTGCTCAGGGCTGCGCGGCCGTGCCAGGCCATCTTGGTGGACCTGGCACCGCAGGTTCGCGTGCGCTGCTGGTGTCAGGCGCCCAGCAGTTCCACGTCGAACTTCAGCGTGGCGTTGGGCGGGATGACGCCACCGGCACCGCGCGCGCCGTAACCCAGGCTGGCCGGAATGATCAGCGTGCGCTGGCCGCCTTCCTTCATGCCCTGCACGCCTTCGTCCCAGCCCTTGATGACCATGCCGCCGCCCAGGGAAAAGATGAAAGGCTCGTCGCGATCCTTGCTCGAATCGAACTTCGCGCCCTGCACGCCGTTCTCGAACAGCCAGCCCGTGTAGTGCACGGTGACGTTGCGGCCGGGCTGCGCTTCCTTGCCCGTGCCGACGACGGTGTCTTCGTACTGCAGGCCGGACGGCGTAGTGATGGAGGTCATGCGGGATCCTTGTCGAATGCGGAAACGGGGCGCGCAGTTTAGCGGGCGGGTCGGGGGCCGGCATCCTCAACCGGTTGCGACCCGCATCATGGCAAGTGAACTTGGCATCGTTAGTTGAGTGGAACTTCCCTCGTTGACCCTTTGACAACTCGCGTTATCCCTTTAACCATCCGGTGGCGCGATCTTGCGCGCGCTGGTCAAAGGGAGGGGGCCGTGCCAAACATATCGAAGCTTGTGCGAATCCGCTTGCGGAATATCGGTTGTGTCGGGGACGAAGGACTTACGGTCGAGCTGGACAATATTGTTTGCCTAGTTGGAAAGAACAACGCTGGAAAGTCCACCATCCTGCGCGCTTATGAACTCGCCGTTGGTACTGAGACTTACTCGCACACCCGAGATTGCTGCCAGTGGTGTCCGGACGACGCCCCATCTGAAGTTGAGCTTGAGGTGCATATTCCTGCTGGCATAGGCAACGTGGACGAAAAGTGGAAGCTGGCAGAGGGCGACCTCTTGGTTGTCCGTAGCCGTTGGCAATGGTCGAAGCCAGACTACAAGTCTGTCCGATCTACTTGGGACCCGGTGGCAAATGACTGGGCTGCTGAGGGGAAGGCCGGTGGCGCGGACAACGTGTTCAAGTCTCGGTTGCCGAAGCCGTTGCGCGTGGGATCACTGCAAGACGCGGAAAGCACCGAGAAGATGCTTCTCACATTGGCTTTGACGCCATTGTTGACGATGATCGAAGCTGAGCGCAGCGAAGTGACTTCTGCCCTCGCCGTTGCGTTATCCGCCGTGATCGAGCAGGTCAGGGTCATCAGCGCGGCGCACGAAGATCACTTCAACGCGATTGCCACCAAGGTGACCGAAGGATTCAAGGGTGTATTTCCAAAGCTGGATGTGCGCCTGAGCGTGGGCACCTCACCTTGGGCTCCAAAGATTGATGCCCTCGTGAAAGACGGCTCCGGGCTCCGCGTCAAAGACGGAAAGGCGAACACGACGCTTTTGCAACAAGGGACAGGAGCTAGGCGCGCCTTGTTCTGGGCGATGCTTCAGGTACATAACGAATTGACTCGCGAAAAGGAGTCACGAGAGGCTTCGAAGAAGCAAGTGGCCGCGAACCTGAAAAAGTGTAAGGACCCCGAGCAAAGTGCTGTACTCGGTGCGATTTTCGCGGCGCTTGAGGCAGGCGGGCCTCTGCCGGAAGATGCGGAGGACCCAGCATTTCCAGGCTATCTTTTGCTAATCGACGAGCCCGAAAACGCGCTTCATCCGATGGCAGCCAGAGCTGCGCAGCGCCATTTGTACAAGCTTGCCGAAAGCCCCGATTGGCAGGTCATGATGACCACGCACTCCCCGTACTTCATCAATCCGCTTGAGGATCACACGACCATTGTCCGACTGGAGAGGTCGTCATCTGAAGACGACGCTCCAGTTGCCCCAAAGACATACAGATCCGACTCCATCGCATTTTCCGCTGATGACAAGAAGAGACTCCAAGCGTTACAGCATATTGATCCGAGTTTGGCCGAGATCTTCTTTGGATCGTATCCCGTACTTGTTGAAGGAGATACGGAGCACGCCGCCTTTATTGCGTCCATCGTGGAAAAGCAGCACGAGTTGATCGAACGCGTGACCGTAGTGCGGTCGCGTGGCAAGGCAATCCTTATTCCGCTCATTGCAGTCATGCGCCACTTCAAGATCGACTTCGGGATCGTGCACGATTGTGACCCGCCCTTCACGAAGAAGGGAGATCACAACGGCATGTGGTCGATAAACCAAAGCATTCGGGAGGCAATAATCGCCGCGCGCGGGGATGGCCTCGTCGTCCGACACCGCGTCAGCATCCCCGACTTTGAGCGATTTCTTGGTGCGCAAGCCGAGTCAAAGGACAAGCCGCTCACTGCTTACCGCAATGTCACAGACGATCCCGCTCTGAGCGAGAAAGTGCAAAACCTTTTAAACGACCTGTTGAGCAGCCAACAACACGAGCCATTCCCGGACCAAGCACTGAACGGCGCAGATTATCTGACCGTTCTTCGAGAGCCGCTAATGGCATTTGCCGCGGAACAGGGCCTTCAAGAAGACCTTCGCTACAAGGGAAAAGAGACGTAGAGCCGCCCTGGCGATCTGTGGCCTTGACCCAAGGGCCTCACGCGTCCGTCATCCTTGAGGGGCGCGAACGCGACACGCGGGCTACCAAGCTGTAGAGACGGGTTCCTTCTCCAGATTAGAGCCGGGGACAGTAATGAGGCGCACCGGGCCGTTGGCGAAGTGCGGCTCTCACGCGTAGCCCCTACCTTCATGTCGCAGGTGGTGTGGATGAAACCGAGTGTTCTTGACGGTTAATCCATCGACCACGCACGCGCGATTAGAACGGCCCGCCCTCGGGCAGGGGCTCCCAGACTCCGCCCTGATCTTTCATCTTGAGCGCCTTCAACCGTCGCCGGACTATTGGCTTGCCGCGCTCGTCATAGGTCAGTTCCTTGGCAACCTTCCGGCGATAGGCGAACAGCAGCCCTGCATTCCCGGCGATCAAGACTTCAGGCCTCTCGCGAATTTCATCCAGCAGAGCGCGTGCCTGGTCACGCTGCTCGGGCGTGAGGCCCGGGCTAGTCATCAATCGAAAATCGCCGTTCGATTGGCAAGAAAAAAGCCGCCTAGCGGCGGCTTCGTTCGTCTCGTTCCACCGCGCACATAGGCAGGTCGTTAGGTGGGCAGACCGGAAACCCCTTCCAAGCAGTTGACCCGACTGAATAGATGATGCGCCCCACGGGCATGCGAACCTCGCTCGCTACCGCGGAAGGGCGCTAACTGCCGAACAGGGGTCAGAGTCGATTTTCGCCACAGATAGATAAAGCCAGCTCTCCCCTGTCTTGTTATGGCCGCTATTCTTCCGCCACTGTGAGCGCCATGGAAAATCGAAAAAACTAAAAGTTGACGTCGTTAACTGCAGGTTTCTCGTCAGGGCCACCACAGGGACGGAAAGCCTGCATTCCCTTTTGCGAACCCTGGAGTCTGAATGTCATCGAATCGAGCTCAATGTCAGTGGACCTTCGATCAAACCAGCATCGGGAAGAAACAACGCCGTTCACTATGCTGATCTTATCTGGTTCACCAAACTCCTCGGTCAAAGAAACGAGGATTGAGCTCGATTTGTTCACCGGCATTGAAACCGAATCACCGGAGGAAATGCGCGTCCTACTTACAGTCGTGGTGTGAATCAACACGCTGTCAATGACAGGCCCTCTCGCCCCTTCTTTCTTGTAAAGCACTACCTCGCCAAAAGCCGGTGAAACAGATTCGATCTCCACCCAAGACTCAAGCTCCTTGGGTTCCTTATCGCTATAGGTGTTTAGCACGCTCTGCACACTCGATCCGATTCGAGCCGACCGCAGGCCAAGCGGATAGGGGTCTTGATCACGAAACGGATTTGCGGATCGGAGCCTATCAATCTCACTCTGAGCCGACGCCAACATTTCTTCCACGTTACTTAGCTTCCTCCGAGTGGCTGTAAGTCCAGCCTCCTCATCGCGTGCTGACGTCAGTTCAGCTTCTAACTCGTCAATTCGATTTGATGAAATTGTTGAAATAATCGGCTGCACTACAGTCACAAAGAACACCGCGACCGCAGCCCCTGAAGCAAGGGCCACCATCCAAGGATGGTCACGCCAGCTCAAACTATTGATCTGCTCACCCGAAGTGACCGGAACGACCGTTCTTTTTCTTTTTGGCCGATTTCTAGCCACACTTCGAATACCCACAGTTCAAACACGTCGCACACCCATCCATCAGCACCAGCGCCTTCGTGCTGCACTTGTGACACATGGTCGCGGACGGCGGGAAGCTCGCGCCGTCGCCGGTGATTTCGATGTCTTCGGGGTGATCTTGGGTCGACGCAAAAGCGCCCTCACCCCGGCCCTCTCCCGCCGGTGCGGGCGAGGGGGAAGACCGGCGCACGTCACTGTTTTTTTTTGAGCCTTCGCGCTGTGCGATCTGCTTGCGCTTCTCGGCGATCAGGGCTTTCTGCGCGTCGGACATTTCCGGGTCGTGCATCATGCCGATGGACTTCAAATGGTCCTCGACGATCATGCCGAGCTCGGCGACCAGCGACGGCATGTACACGCCACCGGCCTTGAAGTAGCCACCCTTGGGGTCGAACACGGCGCGCATTTCCTCGACGAGGAACGTCACGTCGCCGCCCTTGCGGAACACGGCGGACATGATGCGCGTCAGCGCGACGATCCACTGGAAGTGGTCCATCGATTTGGAGTTGATGAAGATCTCGAACGGGCGGCGCTGTTCGTGCTCGGAACCGGCGTTGAGCACGATGTCGTTGATCGTCACGTACATGGCGTGTTCGACCAGCGGCGATTTGATCTTGTAGGTACTGCCGATCAGGACTTCCGGGCGCTCGATGCGCTCGTGCATGTGGATCACGTCGGCCGTGGGGAGTTCCGCCTCGACGATCTCGCGCGGGACAGACGTGCCTTCGACGGGCTTGTCTTCCGGTTTGACGACGGCGTATCCGGTGATCTTGCGGTCGATCTTGACGGCCATGGCGGGTGTCCTGGGTGGGGCTGTTGTCGGTGCGGCTTGGGACGCTTTCGGCGGCGACGGATATCGGTCGCGACAGATGTTTTGAAAGATGGGTGGCGCCTGGTTTGGGATTGGGACGTCGTTCTGCCCTCACCCCAACCCCTCTCCCAGAGGGAGAGGGGCTCGGAGCAGCCCTTCTCCATGGGAGAGGGGCTTTGAAGCAGATGGATCAGGCCTTCTTCGACGCGCGCTTGGTGGCGCCCTTCTTGGCGGCGACCGAACGCTTGGCGGTCTTGACCGTCTTCTTGGCGACGCCCTTGCGGGCGGCGACGCTGCGCTTGGCGGTCGCAGTCTTGGCGGCGGCCTTCTTGACGACCTTCTTCACCGCTTTCTTGACGGTCTTCTTGGTCGCGTTGACCTTGCGGGTGGTCGCGGCCTTCTTGGCGGCGGTCTTGCGGGTCGCCGACTTCTGGGTGGCGGCCTTCTTCGCCGGTGCCTTCTTGGCGACCGACTTCTTAGCGACTGCCTTCTTGGCCGTGGCCTTCTTCGCGGTGGCCTTCTTCGCCGTCGCCTTCTTCGCGGTCGTCTTGGTCGCCTTCTTCGCGGTGGTCTTGCCGGCGCCCTTGCGCTTGAGCGCGGCGATCTCGGACGACGCGGCGGTCTTGGCAGCGGCCAGCTTCTTCTTCACCGCCGTCACGCGCTTGCTCACGGCCTTGCTCGCCGTTTCGGCACGCTTGGTCGCGGCCTTGCGCACCTTGGTGACGCGCTTGGTGACCGTCTTCTCTGCGTCCTGCGCGCTCTTCTTCGCGGATTTCGCGACGGCGCTGGCGCGCTTCTTGACCTCGGCGACGATGTCCTTCGCCTTCTCGGCGACATCTTCGGCGGCGTGCGTCAGGGTGTCTGCAACCCCGTTTCCGTTACTCATTCTGGGTGTCCTCGTCAGTGATCTTGTACGGAGCACTTCGTCCGCGGCGGAAATGTAGCGCGAAGCCGGTGCACAGGGGAGCAGCAATTGCGGATACGACGGTGATGCGACTGCAGAGTGCGTCGCCGTTTCCGCGCCGACGTTGCCGCCGACGCGTCGCGGCAGCTTCAGAACTTGCCGTAATAGCCTTCCTTCAACGCGTCGAACAGATTGGCGGCGGTGTGCATTTCGCCGTCGTATTCGATCTGTTCGTTGCCCGCGACCTCCAGCACTTCGCCGCCTTCCAGCTCGAAGCGGTAGGTGGTGTTGGCGAGATCCGCTTCCTTGACCAGCACACCCTGGAACGCGGCGGGGTTGAAGCGGAACGTGGTGCAGCCCTTGAGGCCCTGCTGGTGCGCGTAGCGGTAGATGTCCTTGAAGTCCTCGTACGGGTAATCCGTCGGGACGTTCGCGGTCTTGGAGATCGAGCTGTCCACCCAGATCTGCGCGGCGGCCTGCACGTCGACATGCGCCTTGGGCGTGATGTCGTCGGCGGCGATGAAGTAATCCGGCAGCTGCGCGTCGGGTTCGTCCGAGTACGGCATGGCCTTCGGATTGACGAGTTCGCGGTAGGCCAGCAGTTCGAACGAGAAGACGTCCACCTTTTCCTTGGACTTCTTGCCTTCGCGGATCACGTTGCGGCTGTAGTGGTGCGCGAACGACGGCTCGATGCCGTTGGAGGCGTTGTTGGCCAACGACAGCGAGATGGTGCCGGTGGGCGCGATCGAGCTGTGGTGGGTGAAACGCGCGCCGGCCTCGGCCAGCTGGTCGACGAGATCGGGCGCGACCTCGGCGATCTTCTGCATGTAGCGCGAGTACCTGGCGTGCAGCACCTTGCCGGGAATTTCCTGGCCGAGCTTCCAGCCGTCCTTCGCCATTTCCGGGCGCTTGCGCAGCATGGCGGCGGTGACTTCGAAACGTTCTTCCATGATCGGCGCCGGACCTTTTTCCTGCGCCAGCGTCAGGCCCGTTTCCCAGCCGGCGACGGCCATCTCGCGCGCGATGCGCTCGGTGAACTCGCAGGAATCGGGCTCGCCGTATTTCATCTGCAGCATGGTCACGGTGCTGCCGAGGCCGAGGAAGCCCATGCCGTGGCGACGCTTGCGCATGATCTCGTCCCGTTGCTTTTGCAAGGGAAGCCCGTTGACCTCGACCACGTTGTCGAGCATGCGCGTGAACACCCGCACGACTTCCTTGTATTCCTCCCAGTCGAAGCGCGCGCGCTCGGTGAAGGGCTCGCGCACGAACTTGGTCAGATTGACCGAACCGAGCAGGCAGGCGCCGTAGGGCGGCAATGGCTGCTCGCCGCACGGGTTGGTCGCACGGATGGTCTCGCACCACCAGTTGTTGTTCATCTCGTTGACGCGGTCGATGAGGATGAATCCCGGCTCGGCGTAGTCGTACGTCGACACCATGATCATGTCCCACAGGTGCCGCGCGCGGACCTTGCCGTAAACCTTGCACGCGACGAGGCCGTCGTCGCGGGACACGTAGCCCTTGGTCTGCGGCCACTCGCGCCAGATCACCTGCTCGACATCGGCGAGATCGAAGTCGCCGACCTCCTTCTCGTTGATCGGAAACACCAGCGGCCAGTCGGCGTCGGTGTCGACGGCTTCCATGAAACCGTCGGTGATCAGCAGCGAGAGATTGAACTGGCGCAGGCGGCCGTCTTCGCGCTTGGCGCGGATGAAATCGCGCACGTCGGGATGGCTGACGTCGAAGGTGCCCATCTGCGCGCCGCGGCGACCGCCGGCCGACGACACGGTGAAACACATCTTGTCGTAGATATCCATGAAGGACATCGGGCCGGAGGTGTACGCGCCGGCGCCGGCGACGAACGCGCCCTTGGGCCGCAGCGTCGAGAACTCGTATCCGATGCCGCACCCCGCCTTCAGCGTGAGGCCGGCTTCGTGGACTTTCTCGAGAATGCCGTCCATCGAATCGACGATGGTGCCCGACACGGTGCAGTTGATCGTGCTGGTCGCGGGCTTGTGTTCGAGCGCGCCGGCATTGGACGTGATGCGGCCGGCGGGAATCGCGCCGCGGCGCAGCGCCCACAGGAAGCGCTCGTGCCAGTGCCGCTGCTTCTCGACCGTGATCTCGGCATCGGCGAGCGCCCTGGCCACGCGCTGGTAGGTGCCGTCGATGTCGGCATCCACGGCCACGCCCTGCTTCGTCTTGAGGCGGTACTTCTTGTCCCAGATGTCGTCCGACGCGGGCTGCATCGGAATGTCGGGACCGGAATCGGACTTCACCGCCGCGAGGCGAACCGTGCTCATGCTGCTGTGTGCTCCTGGAATCGCGCCGGTGTTGTGGGCCGGTCGCCTGTTGTATGCGTGGTGCGGACGCACTGCACCCGGCGGCGCATCAGGCGCCGTGGATCCGTGCAAATTTCGAAAGCGTGGTGCGGGTGCAGGCGCAGCGCCGGTTGCGGCCGTGAGCCGTCGTCTCCTTGGCGTTCGAACCCATCGCGTGCATCCCCTTTGCTGCGAAGTGTCGCTGAGCGTTGAAAGCCCCACGTGTTGGGAATTTCCAACATCGACACCCAATATGTAGTGGCGGCGACGGGGGTCCACGCTACGCCCGGACTCCGACCGGTGTCAACCGAAAATCCCGGCGCGCGGCGATTGTCGACAGGACCTATGACAGATGTCGGCGGCGAGCGTCCGGCGCATCATCTGAATGCGACTTTCAACACCGATTCAACCGATGCCGGCCACACTGTTGGCCATGAAGCCGGCGGTCTCGACCGGCTTCGACCCACCTTCCACGCTCCGGCGTCGATCATCCCGACCCACTGCCGACAGGGGACGCTCCATGCGCGCCAAGACCACACTTCTCGCCCTGACCTGCGCCGCTGCGTTCGGGGGCTTTGCCGCGACCGCGATCCGCGACGTGATGCAGCAACCCGCGGGCGCCACGCCGGCGACCCTTGCTGCGGTGCCGACGATGGCAGCATTGCCGACTGCGGTCGACGGCGCACCGTTGCCCTCGCTGGCACCGATGCTCAAGACGGTGACGCCGTCGGTGGTGTCGGTGCACGCGAAGCAGCGCGTACGGGTGAGCCCCTTCGGCAATGACCCGTTCTTCCGCCGCATGTTTCCGGAGTTGAATCAGGAGCGGATCAACGAATCGCTGGGCTCGGGCGTGATCGTGGATGCGCAGCAGGGCTACGTGCTGACCAACCACCATGTGATCGAAGGCGCGGACGACGTGTCGGTGACGCTGGCCGACGGCCGCACGGTGGACGCGGCGTTCATCGGTTCGGACGTCGATACCGATGTCGCGCTGATGCGGATCAAGGCCGACAACCTCACCGCGATTCCGCTGGCGCAGGACGCCAATCTGCAGGTCGGCGACTTCGTCGTCGCAGTAGGCAACCCGTTCGGCTTCGGGCAGACGGTGACCTCCGGCATCATTTCCGCGGTCGGCCGCAGCAACGTGCCGGGCGTGGGCTTCCAGAACTTCATCCAGACCGATGCGTCGATCAATCCGGGCAACTCCGGCGGCGCGCTGGTCAATCTGCGCGGGCAACTGGTCGGCATCAACACGGCGAGCTTCAACACGCAGGGCAGCATGGCCGGCAACATCGGCCTGGGCTTCGCGATTCCGATCGGTCTCGCCCGCAACGTGATGACCCAGCTGGCGACGACCGGCAGCGTGCAGCGCGGCACGCTGGGCATCGACACGCAGACGGTGGATGCGCGCATCGCCCAGGGCCTTGGCCTCGACACGCCGCGCGGCGCGGTGATCACACGCGTCTATGGCGGTTCGCCCGCGGCACGTGCGGGCCTGCGCCCCGGCGACGTGGTGGTGGCCGCGAACGGCGAGCGCATCGACAACAGCGAATCACTGCGCAACTTCCAGGGTCTGCAGGCACTCGACACGCCGGTGACGCTGGACGTGCTGCGCGACGGGCGCACGATCAAGGTGGACACGCGCCTGACCGTTCTGCCGCGCGATGGCGCGAGCGTCGACGCACGCCTGACCGGCGCGATGTTCGCCGATCTGCCCGAAGCGCTGCGGCGCCAGAACCAGCGCGCCGGCGGCGTGCTGGTGGAAAAGGTGGAGCCCGGCAGCCGTGCGTTCCAGAGCGGCCTGCGTGACGGCGATCTGATCCTTGCGGCAAACAGCGGCGAGTTCCGTGATCTCGCGGGTTTCCGCGACTCGCTGGCCGACCGGCCGTCCAACCTGGTGCTGCGCATTTCACGTCGCGGACGCATCAACGACTTGATGATGCGCTGACGCGATTCCCCCCACATGCCACGCCCTTCGCGCGGCATCGTTCAACTGACAGGAGCACGACCATGAGCCCCACTTCGACCGACGCGGTGAAGACCCATCTTGGCGAAGCGAGTTCGCACCTTGCCCAAGCTGCCCGCGATGCAGGCGCAGCGGTCAAGAACGCCGCGAGCGTGGCCGGTGACGAGCTCAAGCTCGGCCGCGCGACCGTGAAGTCCGATCTTGCCGATTCCGCGATCGCCGGCGTGGCCGCGTTCGAGGAAGGTGGCACCGCTGCCAAGGAACAGTACGACGTGCTGCTGGACAAGGGCCGTGACCTGGTCGAAAGCGCTGCCGATCTGATTCGTGAGCGTCCGATCGCTGCATTCGGCACCGCGTTCGCGGCCGGCTGGATCATCGCCAAGCTCGCGCGCAGCAAGTAAGCGCGGCGTTTCGTGACCGAGCGCGTGACCGGGGAAGACCCGCGCGAGGAACCCGCCGGCAGCGCACAACGTGCGCCCGGCGAAGCACCGCACCTCGACGAAAGCATCCGCCGCATCCGTGCGGCGGCCACTGAAACCTTCACCTCCGGACTCGACAGCGGCCGTGCCCTGCGCAAGCTGGTCGCGGCCGATATGGCCTTGTCGCGCAGTGCCCTCGGGCGTGCACTGGCATGGTCGGCCGTGTCCGTGGTGTTCGGCGCATCGGCGTGGCTGCTGGCGATGGGCGCCGCGATTGCATTGCTGCAGTCGTGGGGTCTGTCGTGGCTGGCGTCGATTTCGATCGCCACGCTGATCAGCCTGGTCGTCACCGCGATCGCCGCGTGGCGCGTCTCGGTGTTCTTCGATTACGCCGGCATGCATGCCACGCGCCGCCAGCTCGGGCGTCTGGGGATGTTCTCCGAAGCGGGACAGGACGACGAGGATGCGGACGACACGTCCCTGCCCGCGCGCGCATCGGACAAGGCGAAGGCGTCATGAATTTTGAAGGCCTCAAGAATCGCGTCGAACGTGCCGAGACGCTGGTCGACGGCCGCGTGGTGCAGACCAGCGACCGCTACCGCGCATTGAGCACGAGCTGGCGCGAAGCCTGGACCCCGCCGCGCATTCTCATCGCCGGTCTGGTGATGGGCTTCGCGACCGGTCATCTGGAGCCGCGCCGCGCGTTGACCAAGCTCGGCAAGCTGGGCGGTCCGAAGTCGATCCAGTTGCTCAGTGCGTTGTCGGGCCTGCTGACCTCGGTGCAGGCGACTGTCGCCGCGGCAACTGCGGAGAAGGCGGCCGAGACTGCGGACGACGCTGCGCAGACGGCCGATGCCGCCGCGGACAACGTGGCGGCGAAAACAGACGGCACTTCGGACACGCAGGCAGCTGCGGCAGCGGGTGCTGCTGCGGCCGCGCAGGTCGTGGCCGCTGGCGGCACGCAGACCCAGCGCACAACACAACCGGGCACCACGCCGGACGCGGGCACTTCGGTGCCGCGCACGGATCGCGGTCGCCCCGACCCGGTGTTGTCGGAGCAGCCGCGTCCCGCCGAAGCGGCGACCGAACTGTCGGAATCCGGGCGCTGAGCGCCCGACGCGCTGACTGCCGATGAGCACCCCCATCAGTCCCCCGCCGGCGGACGACGCACCGCTGCCGGTAGCGACGCCAGTCGCGCCACGCCCGCGCGCATCGACGGCCATCATCGTGCTGGCGACGCTGGCCGTACTGGCAACGCTATGGGCGGCGCAAACGGTGATCCTGCCGATTCTGCTGGCCGTGTTCTTTGCCCTGGTCGGCAACCCGGTGTTGCGCGCACTGCGGCGCCTGTGGATCCCACGCTTCGTCGGCGCCTTGCTGCTGCTGAGCCTCGGCATTGCCGGCGCCGGCGCACTCGGCCTGCAGCTCTACGGCCCCGCCAGCGAGTGGGTGCAGGACGCGCCGAAGACCTTGCGCACACTCGCGCCGCGCCTGAAGGCGATGACCCAGCCGGTGCACCAGGCCAGCCAGGCGGCGGAATCCTTCGCCCGCGCCACCGAGGATCGCCCGCAGCGTCGCGTGCAGATGGTGCAGATCCAGGACAACAGCTCGTGGCGCACGATCGTCGCCACGCCCAAGATGCTCGCGTCCGTGCTGGCTGTCGTACTGCTGACGTTCTTTTTCATGGTCTACGGCGAAAACCTGCAACGCAATGCGATCGCGATGCTGCCCGATCGCCAGCGCCGCAAGCTCACCGTCGACATCATGCAGTCCATCGAACACGAGATTTCGCGTTACGTGCTGACGATCTCGATCATCAACACGGTGCTCGGCGCGGTGTTCGCCGGCATCGTGTTCTGGATGGGTCTGCCGCTGCAGGAGGCACTGCTGTGGGGGACCGTCGTCGCGCTGCTGAACTTCGCGCCGTATGTCGGCCCGCTGATCGGCGTGCTGCTGATGCTGCTGATGGGCTTCGTCAGTTACGAGGGCACCTGGCCGAACGCGGCCTGGGCGCCGGTGATTCCGGCGGCGGTGTATCTGCTGCTGCATACGATCGAGGGCCAGTTCGTGACCCCGATCGTGCTCGGCCGCCGCATGGCGATCTCGCCGCTGATGCTGATCCTCGCGCTGATGCTGTTCGGCTGGATGTGGGGCATCGTCGGCCTGCTGCTCGCGGTGCCGCTGATCGTCTGCGTCAAGCTGGTGCTTTCTCGGGTGGAAGGATTCGAGGGCTGGGCGCGGTTGCTGGAATGAGTGCGTTCTGCGCCGGCACAGCCGGCGCAGCCCGTCACGTCACCAGCTAAAACCGGCGCCTGCCGACACGCTGCTTTCGCCACCCGCGATCGCGCCGCCCAGCGAGACGCTTGCGCGATTGCCGATCGCACGCTGGTAGCCGATCGCGATCGCCTGCTCGCCGCCCTGTCCACCGACGCCCACGCCGATGCGGTTACGCCCGGCGAGTCCCGACGTGTTGCTCGCCATGCCCGCGTACGCACCACTCATCGCGCCCATGCGGTCGATGCGCCGATCCTGGTGGCGCATGCGGTCGTCGATCTCACCGCGCAGCGCGGAGAAGTTGTCTTCCCAGGCGGCGAAGCGGCTGTCGGTGTAAGCATTGGCGCTCTGCAGCGTGCGCGCATCGCCTGCATTCACCTGCGCGACGTTGGCGGCGTCGGTATCGCGGACGCCCTGGGCAACGTTGGTCACACGACGCTGCTGATCGGCATTGCCGACCGACACCGTATTCGCCTCGTCGGCAATTGCGCCTTGACCGAGCGCAACCGCACCCTCGGCGCTGACGCGTGCACCCTGCCCCACGGCCGTACCCGATGCCGCCTCGACGCGTGCGTCGGCGCCGACCGCGACTGCGTTGGATGCATCGGCAGTGATCGATGCGTTGCTGCCGAGCGCGGTGCCGCCCTCGGCCTCGACCACCGCGCCATGCCCGACCGCGGTGTCGTTGCCGTCGACCGCCACGCTGTCGTTGCCGACCGCCAGGCCGTCGCCACGCCCCGATGGCGGCGCAGTGACGCCACCACCGCCACCTCCGGTCTCCAGCGCACCGATCCGGCCATCGAGTCCGGCGATCACGCCGTCGAGCGCCCCCAGCGCATCGCCGACGTTGCCGTAGTGGCTGCCCTGGATCGTGAACACACTGCCGATCAGACGACCGCCGGCATCGACGACCGTGCCGCCGCCGAACGCAGTCGCGACCGATTGCATCGACGCATGCACCTGCGCGCCGTTGACCGCATCGCGGCTCGACGCGTTGATCGCGCCGGCCGCCACATTGCCCAGTCGCGTGCCGTCCTCGCCCGCCAGGGTGACGCTGTCGCGCCGGTCGTCGTCGTAGGCCACCGCATTCGCAGCCACGCCTTCGATGTCGCCGATGCGGTCCTCAATGCCGTCGACACGTCCTTCGACAGCGCCCACGCGCTGGTTGGTCTCGAAGAGCTGGTTGCCGGTCACCGCATCGGTGCTGTCGGCCGCGACGTCGCCGTCGGCGAGGTGGGTCAGCACCGTGCCCTGCGCGCCGGCGAACGTCACCCGGCCGCGGCTCGCATCGTCGTAACCGATCGCGTTGTCGGCGACTTCGCCCACGCGTTCGGCGACCGCGCTGAGCTGGTCGAAGTTGACCGCATCCGTGCCCTGCGTGCCGGCGGCGAGATTGACCAGCTGCCGTTCCGCGCCCGCAGCACCGATCGACACCGTATTCGCGCGATCGGCGAACGCGCCAGCGCCGAGCGCGACACTGCCGATCGCGGTGGACCACGCATCGGCGCCCAACGCCAGACTGCCGTCGCCGTCGGACTGGCTGCGGAATCCCAGCGCCACGCTCTGCACGCCATACGCACGCGACGCCTGGCCGAGCGCGGTGGCGCTGTCGGCATACGCACCGGCGCTGCCGCCGACCGCCAGTGAGCGGATCGCACCGGCCGCCGCACTATGGCCGATCGCGGTCGAGTGATCAGCCGCCGCCGTCGCCATGACGCCTACAGCCGTCGTCGAATGCCCTTGCGCACTGCCGGCGATCGACACCGACTCTTCGCCGCCGGCATAGGCGCCCGCGCCGATCGCCGTCGACGCGTATTCCAGTGCGCGCGCGCCCGCGCCCACTGCCGTGCTCTCGCGGCCTGAAGCGATGGTCGAGAACTCCTCCATCTCCCAGGTTTCGCCGTTCATCACGTAGTACTGGCCACCGATCGCAGTGGCGCTGTCGGCCGAGGCCTGCGCGCCGGCACCGAATGCGCTGGCGTAGTCGGCGGACGCTGCGCTGTTGAAGCCGATCGCGGTCGTGTGCTTCTCGTAGGCGAACGCGCCGCTGCCGAAGGCGGACGCGCCGAGCGACGCGGCCAGCGCGCCAGAGCCGGCCGCGGTGCCGTAGTCGCCCATCACGGTCGCGGGCTGCTGGTTGTCCGGGCCGCCGGTCGCTTCGAAGTATTCAGCGTACCGGGTCGCATCGCGCAGCTGGGCGAGGTTCACCGCGTCGGTGCCCTCCGTGCCGGCGGCGACGTTGACCAATTGCCGCTCCGCGCCCGCGCCACCGATCGAGACGGTGAAGTCGCGATCGGCGACGGCATTGGCGCCGAGCGCGACACTGCCCGCCGCAGTCGAGAATGCATCGGCGCCGAGCGCCATGCCGCCTTCGCCGGTCACCAGGCTTCGAAAGCCCAGCGCCACGCTCTGCGCGCCATAGGCCTGCGCCGCTTGCCCGAGTGCGGTGGCGCTGTCGCCGAACGCCGCGCTGCCGCCACCCACCGCCAGCGTGCGCATTGCACCGGTCGTGGCGCCCTTGCCGATCGCGGTCGAATGATCGGCGCCCGCGGTCGCCATGACACCGACCGCCGTCGACGAGTCACCGCGTGCGCTGCCGGCGATCGACACCGACTCCTGGCCGCCGGCATAGGCACCCGCGCCGATCGCGGTCGACTGGTATTCCAGCGCGCGTGCGCCGGCGCCCACGGCCACGCTCTCGCGGCCCGATGCGATGGTCGCGAACTCTTCCATCTCCCAGGTTTCGCCATTCATCACGTAGAGATGGCCGCCGATCGCGGTCGCACTGTCGGCGCTGGCCTGCGCGCCGGCGCCGAATGCGCTGGCATAGTCGGCCGATGCCGCGCTATTGAAGCCGACCGAGGTCGTGTGCTTCTCATCTGCGGAAGCGCCACTGCCGAACGCCGACGCACCGGGTGCGCTCGCGGCCGCGCCCGAGCCGGCGGCCGTCGCGAGTTCTCCGGCGGCGGAGGCGCCCAGGTCGCCACTGGCCTGGAAGTAGCGATCGTTGTCCGCCGGCGGATCTTCGTCGGCAACGTCGGCAACGTCGGCGGCGCGCGCCGTAGTCGGTGCCCGTTCCCGCGAGAGCGCCGGCCTCGTGTCGGCTGCCGGCAGCACGGTCACGGCGGTCGGCGCATCCGCGCCTGCAACATCGTCCTGCGCGATGGCGACTTCGCCGACGGCCGCGTGGTGGAGATCGGAGGTCTGCGCACGCGCCTGCGGCAGAACGGAAACAAGTGCGGCAATGGCGAGCGCCAGGGTCGTACGGGTCATGATCGGCTTTCCCTCAGGGACACGGTGGCGGCGGAACGGGGGTTCCACCTGCGTCGCCGCGACGTGCGGCAACGCCCGATCCTTGGCGCGCGGCGCGGGAGAGGGCCATTCCTGGCACGTTACCGATTCATTACATCGCCATTTTTCCGTTCTCTTTCAGAGACCTGCGCCGCCCTGCGATACGCGCGCGGGCGGCGGTCTCTGCAGCGCGACCGGGATGACACGCTCGCCGGCCAGACGTTTCGCGTCCTGCAATGCGATCGACCAGGCATCGGCCTGTCCGAGCGCGTGCAGCAGCCGGGTCTGCAGCAACGCCAGATCGAAATCCTGGCGCGCCCAGGGCGCGATGCGCCCGACCAGTGCCGTCGCCTCGGCGCGGTCATCGTGGGCCAGCAGCCACACCGTGCCGGCATAGACGGCCTGGGCGACTTCCTCCGGCACGCCGTCCTGCTCGGCGCGTACCACCGCGATGCGGTAGGCGTGGCCGGCGTCGGCGTCGCGGTCCTGCGCCTGCGCAGTCATCGCCACCAGCAGCCAGTCCCAGGCGTAGCCGGTGTCGTCCGACGCCGGCCGCGGCGCCTCGTCGGCACGCAAGGGCAGGCCGGCCTCCAGCGCGGCCTGGTGCCGCATCCAGCGCACCCGGAACAGCCGCTCCGCCCGCGCTTCGGCATGCCATTGGGTCAGTACGCCGTCGGCGATCCGGACCGCTGCCGCGGGCTCACCGCGGCGCCAGGCCATCTCGATCCGCAACGCATCGGCGCGATGCAGATCACTGTTGAGCGTAGGCCCGGCCGCCTCGGAATCCAGCATCGACTCGGCCGCAGAGAACGCGCCCTGCCGGACCATCGCCTCCGCGCGGCCCAAGGCGATGTTGGTCAGCTGGCTCGGATCGGAAATGCGTGCGCGCAGCGCCCAGGCCTGCTCGATGCTCGCGCGGGCCTCGTCGGGCTGCAGCAGCAACAGCCGGGTTTCGGCCAGCGCCACCGACATCGACACCAGTTCGTAGATCGCACCGAAACGACGGAACTCGCCGAGCGTGCGGGCGATATATTCCGCCGCCTGCGCCGGCCGCCCACGCACCTTCTCCAGAAATCCCAGGCTGGCGTCGACGCGGGCGACGGCAAGCGGATCGCCGGTCCGTGCGGCCAGGATGCGCGCCTGGCCCAGATCCTCGAGCGCGCCGTCGTAATCCCCGAGCAGCGAGCGGACCATGCCCCGGCCGTTGAGTGCGTCGCCCTGCAGGACGATGTCGCCCCCGGGCCCGACCAGCGCCAGCACCTGGGTGTAGTCGCGTTCGGCGGACGCGCGATGGTCGAGCCTGCGATCGATGCCGGCCCGCAGCAGCAGCACCTGGGCTCTGAACAGTGGCGTCTCGGCGGCTTCGATGCGCAACAGCCGCTCGACCTCGTCGCGCACCTTCGGATACAGACCGGCGCGGAAATCGACCTGGGCCAGCCGCAGCCGCAGGTTCGGGTCATTGCGCTGTGCGGCAGGCGCCTCGGCCAGGATGCGCCGGGCGGCATCCAGTTCGTTGCTCAGCAAGGCGGCCTGGGCGCGCTGCAGCCGTTCGCTGAGTCCGGCATCGACGTCCGGTCCTGTCGCATCACGGCCCAGCGCGGCCAACAGGCGACCGCAGGCCTGGTCGGCAGCGCGGACCAGATCGGCGTGCTCGCCGAAGGCATGTCGCGCTGCGTCGTCGCGGCCTTCAGCGGTGATCTCCACTCGCCAGCCGGAACCGCGCCGCATCGCCCGGCTGTGGACCACCCAGTCGCCGGCAACCTCGTCGCGCAGTCGGGCAGGTTCGATCCGCTCGCCGCTATGCGCGTACATCAGTGACAGCACACTGTCGCTGGCCGCCACCGGCAGGCCGGCGCGGCGCAGACGATCGCCGATGAAATCCATCAGCCCTAGTCGCGCCCAGGCGATGTCGGCGCCCTGTTCGAGCTCTGTGGGCAGCACGATGAACGCGCCCGCGCCCGGTTGTGGTGCCGGATCCGCGTCCGGCCGGGCGGTCACCCACCACCACGTTGCAGCGGCCAGCAGCGCGATCGCGAACAGCACTGCGATCCCGCGCCAAAGGCGCCGCGGGCGCGCAACCGGGCTCGGCGCGGATTCGGCTGCCGGCGACGGCGCTTCGTCCATTCCGGACTCCGGCGCAGGCTGTTCCGCGGCGGCCACCGGCACCACCTCCGCGACCCAACGGAAGCCGAAGCTCGGCACCGTCCGGATGACCCGCTGCTCCTGGCCGTCGTCGCCGACCGCGCGGCGCGCACGCAGGATGATCTGGCTCAGCTGCGCATCGGAGACGTTGTCGCGCGCGAAGATCGCCATCGCCAGTTCGTCGCGCGACACCGCCCGCTCGCGATGCTCGAGCAGATGCTGCAGACAGGCGAAGACGCGCGCGGGCACGACGACGGCCAGACCGTCATGGCGCAACTCGCGTGCATCGCAGTCGAGCAGGTACTCAGAGAATCGGTAGGCGTTCGGCATTGGCATCGGGAATGGCGAGCCGCTCGCAGTCGCCGCGATCAGACGGCGACGGCTCCAGCGCGCCAAGTATGACCGAAGGCAGTCGCTGCGCCCGCTGCTGAAGGGCCTGCGCCGCGTGCGCCACGAGGCCTGCATCGGGCACTCGTTACAATGTCACCCATGACGTTTCCCATCCGCGCCATCACCCTCGACCTCGACGACACCCTGTGGCCGTTCGCGCCGATCGGCGTGCGGGTCGAGCAGACGCTCGACGCGTTCCTGCGCACGCACAGCCCCGCGACCGCGGACATGTATCCGGTCGAGAAGATGCGCGATCTGCGCACGCGGGTGTTCGCGGAGAACGGGCATCTGATGCATGACCTGTCCGCGTTGCGGCAGCTGACCATCGAACACGCGCTGCGCGACAGCGGCGGCGATCTCGGGTTGCTGGATGCGGCGTACGAGGTGTTCTATACCGAGCGCAACAAGGTCGAGTACTACCCCGACAGCCTGGCCGCGCTCGAGCGCATTGCGACGCGGGTGCCGGTGGCGGCCGTGACCAACGGCAACGCGGATCTCGATCGCGTGGGCATCGGCCATCTGTTCGCGTTCACCCTCGGCTCGCGCGAACACGGCGTGGCCAAACCCGACGCGAGCATCTTCCACGCCGCCTGCGATCGACTGGGCTGCGCGCATGGCGACGTGCTGCACGTCGGCGACCACATCGAGATGGATGTCGCCGGCGCTGCGCGCGCGGGTCTGCGCACCTGCTGGATCAATCGCGAAGACCGGCGCTGGGAACATCCCACGCTCGCGCCCGATCTCGAATTCGACACGCTCGCCGCGCTCGCCGACTGGCTCGATGCCGCCCCGCCCGTCGCCGACCGCATCTGACACGCTGCACTTGAAACAGGTTCCCGCCATGACCGATACCACGACCGATCTTTTCGCCACCGCCTCGCAGGACGCGCGTCCGCTGCACATCGTCGCGCGCGACGGCTATGCGGCCTGGCGCGACACGCAGCCGGCCATCGTGCAGGCCTGGCTCGATGCGCAGGCCTTCGATGCGGCGCCCGGTGCGCTGGCATTGCTGCCGGGCGACGGCGGTCTCGACGGCGCGGTGATCGGCATCGGCGATGCGCTCGACCCCGACAGCTACGCGCATGCGGTCTACGGGCTGCCGGAAGGCGACTGGCGTGTGGCCGGCGCGCACGATGCGGCGACGCTGCAGCTCGGCTGGGGCCTGGGCGCGTACCGGTTCACCCGCTACAAGACGACGGCACGCAAGCCGGCGCGGCTCGCAGTCGATGCGCCCGATGCCGAGACCGTCGACGTCATCGCCGCGACCACGCGCGTGCGCGACCTGGTCAACACGCCGACCGAGCACATGGGCCCGGAGCAGATGGAAGCGGTGGTGCGCGGGATCGCGGATGCGCACGGCGCGACCTTCGAGAGCATCGCCGGCGACGCGTTGCTCGAACAGAACTTCCCCGCGATCCACGCTGTCGGCCGCGCCTCGCATCGCGCGCCGCGCCTGCTGCATCTGACCTGGGGCGCCGCCGCGCATCCGCACATCGCGATCGTCGGCAAGGGCGTGTGCTTCGACACCGGCGGGCTCGACATCAAGCCGGCCGACGGCATGCGCAACATGAAGAAGGACATGGGCGGCGCGGCGCACGCGATCGCGCTGGCCGAACTGGTGATGGCGCGCAAGCTGCCGCTGCGCATCACGTTGCTCGTACCGGCCGTCGAGAACGCGATCGGCCCGGACGCGTTCCGCCCCGGCGAAGTGATCGCCACGCGTCAGGGCATCAGCGTCGAAATCGACAACACCGACGCCGAAGGCCGCCTGGTGCTGTGCGATGCGCTGACCTTCGCCGGCGAGCAGTCGCCGGATACGATCCTCGATTTCGCCACGCTCACCGGCGCTGCGCGTATCGCGCTCGGCCCGGACCTGCCGGCGCTGTTCTCCAACAACGATGCCCTGGCGAACGCCTGGATCGCCAGCGGTGAAGCGACGCGCGACCCGGTGTGGCGCATGCCGCTGTGGCGGCCGTACCTGCGCTACCTCACCAGCGGCATCGCCGACATCGCCAATGCCGGCTCACGCATGGCGGGCTCGGTCACCGCCGCGCTGTATCTCGAGCGCTTCGTGCCGGCCGAGACACCGTGGGCGCATCTCGACACCTACGCCTGGAGCGACAGCAGCCGTGCGGGTCATCCGCAGGGCGGCGAGGCGCTGGGCCTGCGCGCAGCGTGGGCGTTGCTGAAGTCGCGCGTCTGACGCAGCGTCAGCGCAGCCAGCCGCGACGTGCGGCGCCGCGCGCGAACAGCCACATCGCCGCGACCACCAGGACCAGCAGCAGCGGCAAGCCCAGACCGCGCATGCCGGTCAGCGACCAGACGGGCGTCAGCGCGTAGCTGGCGACCATCTGCACGACGATCGCGACGCACGACACCCGCAGCGCCGGCTCGGCCCAGCGGCGCGCGAACAGCAGCGCGATCGAGCCAGCAGAACCTGCAAGCGTCGCCAGACCGAACAAGCCGTAGACCCACAGCGGCATCGCCGCATTGATCTGCTGCTGGTCGAGCGGCAGCGCGGCACGCTGCTCGGGCGTCATCGACACCTGCAGCACGAACACCAGCAGACCGAACAGATTCCACAGCAACGCAGTCAGCGCGACCACGCGGGCGCCCAGCGGCATGGGGATCTGCATCGGTCGGTCCTCGGTGTGCGCAGCGGCGGTGGCATAGCCTAGCAGCGCCGCGCGTCGCCCCATCTGCAGTTCGCAGCCTGAAGCGGACACGACGCAAGTGCGCACGAGGTTCCCGCGGGCGCCGCTGACAGGCGAAAATGCGCGCTTCGCCGGGGAACGCCCGGTCCGCCCCCCGGTCCCCGATGAACGCTTCGACGCCGCTGTCCCCCGACGAGATCCGCAGCCTGTTCGCGCAGGCGATGTCGCGCATGTATCGCGACGAAGTGCCGCTATACGGCACGCTGATGGAACTGGTGTCGGAGGTGAATGCAGCGACGCTGGCCAACGATCCCTCGCTGGCCGCACGCCTGCAGCGCAGCGATGCGCTCGACCGGCTGGATGCGGAACGTCACGGCGCGATCCGCGTCGGCACGCCGCGCGAACTCGCGACGCTGCGTCGCCTGTTCGCGGTGATGGGCATGCATCCGGTCGGCTATTACGACCTCGCCGTCGCCGGCGTGCCGGTGCACGCGACCGCGTTCCGTCCGGTCGACGCCGCGGCGCTCGCGCGCAATCCGTTCCGGGTGTTCACGTCCCTGCTGCGGCTGGAACTGATCGAGGACGCCGCGCTGCGCGATGAAGCCGCCGCGATTCTCGAAGCCCGCGAGATCTTCACCCCGCGCGCGCTCGCATTGATCGGACGCTTCGAGCAGGCCGGCGGACTGAGCGCTGACGAAGCCACCGAATTTGTTGCCGAAGCGCTGGAGACCTTCCGCTGGCACAGCGAAGCCACCGTGTCGCACGCGACCTACCAGGCGCTGCTGTCCGCGCACCGCCTGATCGCCGACGTGGTCTGCTTCCGCGGCCCGCACATCAACCATCTGACCCCGCGCACGCTCGATATCGACGCTGCGCAGGATGCGATGCAGGCGCGCGGCATCGACGCAAAGGCGGTGATCGAAGGCCCGCCGCGCCGGCGTTGCCCGATCCTGCTGCGCCAGACCAGCTTCAAGGCGCTGCAGGAACCGGTGCTGTTTCCCGCCGGCGACAGCGCCGACGCCGGGACGCACACTGCGCGCTTCGGCGAGATCGAACAGCGCGGCCTCGCGCTGACACCCAAGGGCCGCGCCCTCTATGACAGCCTGCTCGCGCGTGCACGCGACGCGGGTGGCGCCGGCAGCACCGGCGATTACGCCTCGCGCCTGGCCGCCGCGTTCGAAGATTTCCCGGATGACGACGACACGCTGCGCCGCGAGGGTCTCGGCTATTACCGGTATGCGCTGACTGATGCCGGACGTGCGGATCCATCGGCCATCGCGCGCGGCAGCATCGACAACGCGATCGCAGCCGGCTTGGTCACGGCCGACCCGGTGGTCTACGAGGATTTCCTGCCGGTCAGCGCGGCCGGCATCTTCCAATCGAACCTGGGTGGCGGCGAACAGCGCGCCTTCGCGGCGCAATCGAATCGCGACGCGTTCGAAGCGGCGCTCGGTGCGCAGGTGCACGACGAGTTCGAGATCTATGCGCGGATCGAGCGGGATTCTCTGGTGGCGGTGGGGCTGGAAGGCTGAGTCGCTTTCAGCCCTCCCCCGCGTGCGGGGCATTGCGCCCTTTACGGGTGGAGGGTTGGGTGGGGGCAAACCGTCCGACGCTCGAAACCCAAGCACGTGCGTCGACACCATAGGAGGCTTCCGCGACCTGATCGTTCGCCCCCATCCCAACTTTCCACCCGTAAAGGGCGCAATGCCCCACCAGTTGGGAAGGAGTTTGCTGGTCGCACGCGCCAGGCGCTCCGTGGCCTACAACCACCCCTTCTGCCGCGCCAGCCGATACGCCTCGATCCGGTTCCCGACCCCGAGCTTACCGATTGCTTCCGACAGATAGTTGCGTACGGTCCCGTGCGAGAGGTGCAGCTGCGCGGCGATCTCGCTGGCGCTCATGCCCTGCCCTGCCAGGCGCAAGGCCTGCCGCTCGCGTTCGCTCAGCGGGTCGGGCTCGCTCCAGGCTTCCAGTGCGAGTTGCGGGTCAATCGCGCGGCCGCCGTCGTGGACACGGCGCAACGCAGCGGCGAGCTGTTCGGCCGGTGCGTCCTTGAGCAGATAACCGCCGACGCCAGCATCCAGCGCGCGGCGCAGGAAGCCGGCGCGCGCGAACGTGGTGACGATGACCACGCGTACCGGCAACGCATGGCGCTGGATGCGCTGTGCGAGTTCGAGGCCGGTGAGGCCGGGCATCTCGATGTCCGTGACCAGGATGTCGGGCGACAGGCGCTGCAGTTCGCGCCAGGCTGATTCGCCATCGCCGACGCTGCCGACCACCGACAGATCGTCTTCCAGATTCAGCAGTGCGGTCAGCGCACCACGCAACATCGCCTGGTCTTCGGCGATGAGGATGCGGAGCGGCTCTTCGGGCGTGGGCATGCGCGGCATGGCGATGACGGTAGCAGCTGGATGGCGGTCGAAAAACGAACGATGGCGGGCGTTGCGGATCACTCGACTCGCGTCGCGCCCAGCGGAATGCGTGCATCGATCCGCGTGCCGTCGGCGCCGCTGTCGATGCGCAACTGCCCGCCCAGTGCTTCGATGCGTTCGCGCATGCCGGACAGACCATTGCCGGGCACGATCGCGCCGCCGCGGCCGTCGTCGCTGACCTGCAGCCGGATCGCCTCGCCTTCGCGCGAGAACTGTGCCTGCGCGGTGTGCGCATGCGCGTGGCGCTGCAGGTTGGTCACCGACTCGCGCAACGTCATCGCCAGTGCGGTTTCCACGGCGGGCGACAGGCCGGCACCGGCGACGTCCGTATCGAGGCTGTAGCCGAACGCCACGCCGTCGGTCTCCAGCAGCAGGCGCGCGGACGCGAGTTCGGCTGCAAGACCTGCGGCGCGGATGCCGCTGACCGCCTGCCGCACCTGCGTCAGCGCTTCACGGGCGATACCGCCGACTTCGCCGATCTCGCGCTGGGCACCAGCAGGGTCGCGTTCGACGAGCCGCGCGGCGAGATCCGCCTTCAACGCGACCATCGACAAGGTGTGCCCGAGCAGATCGTGCAGGTCACGACCGATGCGTTCGCGCTCGCCGACCGCGGCCAGTCGGCGCACCTCGTCGTGCGACAGCCGCAGCGCGGCGTCCTGCCGGTTCTTCAGGCGTTCCACGTGAACCAGCAGGCCGATCATCACCGTCGTCACCGGCATCCACGCCAGCGCCGCCCACGGATAACCGAGCATGCGCGCCCACGTCAGCAGCACCGCGTTGAACACGATCAACGCCAGAACGTAACGCCAGACCGACGTACGCGACAGCGCGCCGAGAAATACGCAGCCGAACACGAAGTAGCTCAGGCTCGAGACGTACCAGGGCAACAGGGCGAAGCACAACACGATCATGCCGAGCGCGCACCACGGCGAGCGGCGCGCCGGCAACAACAGCGCACCCGCGAACAGCGCGATGAAGACCGGATACGACAGCAGGGTGAGCAGCAGCCAGCGCAGGTCGTAGCCATGCGGCGAGAACATCGGCACGACGAAGACCCAGACCGACCAGAACACATGGATGCCTTCGCTCCACGCCGGCCGGCCCTGACGCAGCGCGCTGCCGATGATCGAATCCGGCGCAGGCCGCAGGCCAGCGAAGGTGCGCAGCGGTGTCGGATCCGGGAGCGTGTCCATATCGCGCAGGGTAGCCATCTCAGGTGTCCGCCAGAAGTGGCGGTCGTCTTGCGCTGTGCTGATCCGCCTCCACCTCAGCGGAGTTCCACGTCGTCAAGCGCGAAGGCGAAGGTGCCCTCCGGCTGACCGGCGGTCCATGCGATGCCGCGCACCTGCGTCAGATCCGCGCCGGCGAAGCCGCTGAGCGGCAGGCGCACTTCGGTCCAACCGCTGGCGACGTCGAAGCTCTGCATCGCCGGCATTGCGGTCGGCGATGCGCCGGAGAACAGCAGCGCGTTGTAGCGTCGACCGTCGCCGCGCACGCGGAAGGCGAGTTCGCTGCGCGACGACAGATCCGCGGGCTGCATCGCCTGCGCGGCGGGGAAGAAGATCACGCCGGACCACGGAAGCGCGAAGCCCGGCCTGATCTCGCCGGTGACCGACAGCGCGCCGCCCGAACCGTCTGCACCGCCTTCGATACGTGTATGTGCGACGGTCGACGCGCCGCCCGCCATCTGGTCGGTGGTCGGCGCCCAGCTGCCGAAGCTGGCGTCGAGTCCGGTTTCGAAATCGCTGATGCGGGTCTCGTCAGGCACCGCGCCGGCCGACGCTGCGGCGGCGGGTTTCGTGCGTTCGACGCGCACGCCGTTCTTCCACACGGTGCCGATGCGCCGAGTTGCGGTGATGTCGTCGAGCAGATTGCCGTCGACCAGCACCAGATCGGCGCGCAGGCCCGGCGCGATGCGGCCGCGGTCGGCGATACCGAAGCGCGCGGCGGGTGCGGAGGTCGCCGCGACCAGTGCCTGCTGCGGCGTCAGCCCGGCCTGCACCAGCAATGCCAGTTCGCCGTGCAGGCTCGCGCCCTGTGCGGTGCCGGGATTGGGCGCATCGCTACCGGCGAGAATCGTCACGCCTGCCGCATGCAGCCGACGCACGCTGTCGATCGCATCGGTGAGGCGCTCTGGCTTCGGTGCGGTGGACATGCGTGCGCCGAGACTGTCGCGCTGTTCCGGCGTCAGCCACGGCGACAACGCGGCATCGTCCGCGAGCTGCCGGCCAGCATCAGCACCGGCCACCGAAGCGATCACCACCAGCGTCGGCACGACGAACACATCGCGACGCGCGACGTCGGCAACGAAGGCGTCGTCGACCACGGCGTCGTCGGCCACATGCACGAAGCCGTCGATGCCGGCATCCAGTACCTCGCGGGCGCTGGCCTGCGTGGAGACGTGGGCGACGGCGATGCGCTTCTGCGCATGCGCGGCCTCGACGACCGCGCGCACCTGTGCGGCAGTCAGCCGTCGGCAGCGTGCGGTTGCCACCATAGCCGCTGAGGTCTTCGACGATCAGCTTGATGAAGTCGTCGCCTTCAGCCAGGCGCGCGGCGATGAAGGCCGGAATATCGGTATCGGCATCGACGGTCGGCACCGGAAATCCGTACTGCGTGCCGTGCCCGCCTGGCGCGGTGATCGCATAACCCGCGGCCCACAGATCGGCCTGCGTGGTCGGCGCGGTGGACTCACGTTGTGCGCGCACGGCCGGCAGGCGATCCGGCATGCCGTGCATGTCGAGCCCGGTAGTCACGCCGAAGCGCAGCATGTCCTGCTGTGCGTTGCCCCAGGCGTGCACGTGCGCGTCGATGAGACCGGGCAGCAGCGTCTTGCCGGCAGCATCCACCACGGCGACGCCATCCGGCACCACGACATCGGCGCCGACCGCTTCGATCAATCCGTCGCGCACCAGTACCGTGCCGCGCTCTATCACGTCGACGCCGTCGAAGATGCGTGCGTTGCGGATCGCAAACGTGCCCTGCGTTGCCGGCGCAGATGTCGAATCCGCGGACTGTTCCCGCCCCGCGACCGCCACGGCGATGCCGAGCACCGCCACCAGCGCTACCACCGCGGCCACGCCTGGCCAGCGACGCTGGCCCAGTCGATCTGTCTGTGTCATTGCGTTCTCCCCGAACTTGAAAGCGGATGATCTCAGACCGCGCGCGCGAGGCGGCGCAGCGCGAGCACGCAGCAGGCGACGGTTACGACGGTCAGCACCAGCAGATGCAGCCACAGCGGCGCCGTACCCGTCTGCCCGGTCACGCGCAGTGCGATCTGCGCCAGATGCCAGGCCGGCCACACCGGCGCGAGCGTCGCGAATACCCCGGGCAACATCGACAGCGGCAGCCACAGGCCGGACAGGAACGCCATCGGCAGGAACAGCAGGTTGACCCACGCCGGCGCCGCATTCGCGCTGGCGATGCTGCCGAGCAGCAGGCCGATCGCGCAGAACGGCAGCGCGCCGAGCACGGTCACTGTCCACAGCAAGGTCCACTGCCCTGCCGTCATGGACACACCACCGAACACGACCGCAAGCGTCGCGAGTTCCAGCACGATGACCAGCGCAAACAGCATCGCGATCAGCAGACGCGAGACCAGCCATGCACTCGGCGGCGCCGGCAACGCGCGGCGCAATGCGAAGAAGCCGCGCTCGCGGTCGATCGCCAGCGTGACCGAGAAGCCGAACAGGCCCGCGCCCATCGCGCCGAACACGCCGTAGGTCGCGAGCAGATAACGCGCCGCTTCACCGCTGCCGCGCCCGCCGAGCAGCAGCCCGAACATCACGTAGAACAACGCCGGAAACAGCAGCGTCGGAATGATGTACATCGGCTCGCGCAGCAGACGCAGCAGTTCGCAGCGCGTGTCGAGCAGATAGCAGCGCCAGAGGCTGACGTGTGTGCCGGTGTCGAGTGTCGTGTCCATCACGCAGCCTCCTGTTTCGAGCCAGACATCACGTCGGCGTTTGCCGTCATCGCCACGAACGCTTCGGCGAGACCGGCGCGCTGGACTTCGAGATCACCCAGCTGCGAATCCGCATCCAGCAAGCGGCGCAGCACGGACTCCGCCTGCTCGGCCATCACCACGAGCTGCCCGTCGACGGTGTCCGCCGAGCGCACGCCCGGCCAAGTCGCGACGACATCGGCAGGCACGACGCTCGTGCAGCGGATGCGCCCCTGCGCGACCTGCGCCCGCAAGTCGCCGACGCTGCCATCGGCGCGCACGCGTCCCGCATCGAGCACGACGACGCGATCGGCCAGCGCTTCGGCTTCTTCCAGGTAATGCGTGGTCAGCAGGATGCCGACGCCGTCGGCGACCAGACTGCGGATCGCGCGCCACACCTGCTGGCGTGCGCCGATGTCGAGCCCGGTGGTCGGCTCGTCGAGAAACAGCAGCTTCGGTCGCCCGCACAGCGCGAGCGCGAACTGCACGCGGCGCTGCTGCCCGCCCGACAGCCGGCCATAGCGGCGGTCGAGCAGTCCATCGAGTCCGCCCAGCGCGACGCAGTCGGCGACGCTGCGCGGCTGCGGATACCAGCTGCGCGTCAGCGCAAGCAGCTCATCGACCCGCAGGCGTTCGGGCAACTGCGCCTGCTGCAGCATCACGCCGATGTGCCGGCGCGCTTCGAGATCCGACGGATGCCGCCCGAACAGCATGACCTCGCCCACATCGGCCGGCTGCAGGCCGAGCAGGATCTCGATCGCGGTGGTCTTGCCGGCGCCGTTGACGCCGAGCAGCGCGGTCACCTGGCCGGCAGGCAGCGCGAGATCCACGCCGTCGAGCGCCTGCACTGCGCCGCGGCGACGACGCACGCCCCGCAGGCTGGCCAGCGGCGTCGACGTCGCTTTCAAAGGGTCTGCAGTGAACGGGACTGGGCGCATCGCGGTTCCTCCGGGTTGCGTGCAGTCTCGGGTGGCGCGCGCCGCGCGGTCAGTCGCAGGCGTCATCCACTGCAGGTGACACACGTCAGGTGACCGCCGTGCCGGATGCGCGCAGACTCGGTCCGGCCCGCCGTTGCGGGCGCGTCGTTCGGCGCCCCGTCGGAAGCTGACTTCCGGCAGGTTGGATCGCCCGACCCCCGCGGTCACACTCGCGCCTGTCGTCACGTCCTGCTTTCCATGGAACCCATGAATACCAAGGCCGACCTGCTCAACGAACTCCGCATCGACCGCAAGGCGCCACCCGAGCCGCCACGTCGGCGCGGCCTGTGGATCGCCGTCGCGGTCGTCGTGCTGCTGCTCCTGCTGGTCGCCGGCTGGGCGCTGTTCGGCCGCGATGCGGGCGTCGAGGTACGCACCGCGCCGGTGGTCGCGATCACTGCTGGGGGTGCGAATGCATCGGTGCTCGATGCCACCGGCTACGTCGTCGCGCGCCGCACCGCCACCGTGTCGTCGAAGATCACCGGCCGCGTGCGCGAGGTGCTGATCGAGGAAGGCCAGCGCGTCGAGGCCGGCGACATCATGGCGACGCTCGATCCGATCGACGCCGATGCACAGCGTAATCTGTCGGCTTCGCAGCTCGCCGCCGCGCGCAGCCAGACCGGCAGTGTGCAGGCGCAGCTGGCGCAGGCCGAGGCCGAGGCCACGCGCCTGCAGTCGCTGGTGGCGCAGCAATTGGTCTCGCGCTCGCAGTTCGATCAGGCCGTCGCCCAGCGCGATGCACTGCGCGCGCAGCTGATCACCGCACAGCGCAATACACAGGTCGCGTCGGACTCGCTGGCGATCGCCGATCTCGGCGTCGACAACACCGTCGTGCGCGCGCCGTTCGCCGGCGTGGTCACCGCCAAGGCCGCGCAACCGGGCGAGATCGTCTCGCCGCTGTCGGCCGGCGGTGGCTTCACCCGCACCGGCATCGGCACGATCGTCGACATGGATTCTCTGGAAGTCGAAGTCGACGTCGGCGAGGCCTTCATCGGTCGCGTGCAGCCGAAGATGCCGGTCGAGGCGACGCTCAACGCCTATCCCGACTGGAAGATTCCCGCCGAGGTCATCGCGATCATTCCGGCTGCGGACCGCGGCAAGGCGACGGTCAAGGTGCGCATCGCGATCAAGCAGAGGGACGCGCGCATCGTGCCGGACATGGGCGTGCGCGTGAGCTTCCTCGAAGCGCCGAAGGCCGCCGATGCAGAACAGCCCAGCGGCGTGCGCGTGCCCGGCGCGGCGATCGTGCAGCGCGACGGCGCCGACGTCGCCTTCGTGCTCGGCGAGGACAACACGGTGACGCAGCAGGCACTGAAGACCGGCATCGCGCTCGGCGACGACCGCCAGGTGCTGTCGGGCGTGAACGCCGGTGACACCGTTGTGCTCGATCCGTCCGAGACGCTGGCCGACGGCGCGAAGGTGCGCATGGCCGCCGCCGAAAGCGACACGCGCTGATCGCACGCCCCATCCACCGAGCAGCATCCACACCGGAGTGCGCCATGTCGTCCCTCGTCAGCATCCGCAACCTGCACAAGACCTACCAGCGCGGCCCGGAAAAGGTCGACGTGCTGCACGGCATCGATCTCGACATCCCGCAGGGCGATTTCGTCGCGCTGATGGGACCGTCGGGTTCGGGCAAGACCACGCTGCTGAATCTGATCGGTGGACTGGATACGCCGACCTCGGGCGAGATCGAGATCGAAGGCGAGCGCATCGACCGCATGAGCGCCGGCCAGCTGTCGAACTGGCGCAGCCGCCATGTCGGCTTCGTGTTCCAGTTCTACAACCTGATGCCGATGCTCAACGCACAGAAGAACGTGGAACTGCCACTGCTGCTGACCACGCTGGGCGGCGCGCAGCGCAAGCGCAATGCGGAAATCGCGCTGACCCTCGTCGGCCTCGCCGACCGGCGCACGCACAAGCCCAACGAACTGTCGGGCGGTCAGCAGCAGCGCGTGGCGATCGCCCGCGCGATCGTGTCCGATCCCACGTTCCTGATCTGCGACGAACCCACCGGCGATCTCGACCGGCAGAGCGCGGAGGAGATCCTCGGCCTGCTGCAGGAACTCAACCGCGAGCACGGCAAGACCATCGTCATGGTGACCCACGACCCGAAGGCCGCCGAATACGCGACCCACACGATTCACCTCGACAAGGGCGAGCTGGTCGACACACCCATCGGCGCGCACTGACCCACCGCTTCTCCGGAGACGCACGATGAAGTACCTGTCGCTGGTGTGGGCCCAGCTGTTCCGCAGCAAGACGCGGACACTGCTGACGCTGCTGTCCGTGGTCGCGGCGTTCCTGCTGTTCGGCATGCTCGATTCGGTACGCGTGGCCTTCAATGCCGGCGGCAGGGTCGACGGCGCGAACCGTCTGATCGTCGCCTCGCGGCTGTCGATCACCCAGTCGCTGCCGGTGCGTCTGCAGGCGCAGATCGAGTCGATTCCCGGCGTGCGCAAGGTGACGTACGCCATGTGGTTCGGCGGCATCTACCAGGACCAGCGCAACTTCTTCCCGAACTTCTCCGTCGCGCCGAACTTCTTCGACGTCTACGGCGAATACGACGTGCCGCCCGACCAGCTGCAGGCCTTCCGTGACACACGTACCGGCGCGGCCGTGGGCGAAGCGCTGGCCAACAAGTTCGGCTGGAAGATCGGCGACACGATTCCGATGCAGGCGACGATCTTTCCGCGCGGCGGCAGCAACGACTGGCCGCTGGAGCTCAAGGCGATCTTCCGCGCCAAGGACCGCAGCAACGTCGGCGCCGAGAACCAGTTGATGATGAACTGGAAATACTTCGACGAATCCAACGACTACATCAAGAACCAGGTCAGCTGGTTCACCGTGCAGCTGTCCAACGCCGACCAGGCCTCGCGCGTGGCGCAGGCGATCGATGCGATCTCGGCGAACTCCGATCACGAAACGAAGTCGCAGACCGAATCGGCCTTCCAGCAGGCGTTCGCCAAACAGTTCGCCGACATCGGCCTGATCGTCACCGCGATCATGGGCGCGGTGTTCTTCACCCTGCTGCTGCTGACCGGCAACACGATGGCGCAGGCCGTGCGCGAGCGCATTCCCGAACTCGCGACGCTGAAGACGCTCGGCTTCACCGACGGCACCGTGCTGGTGCTGGTGATGGTGGAATCGGTGCTGCTGGTGGTGATCGGCGGACTGGTCGGCCTCGGCCTCGCGTCGGCGATCATGCCGGGCGTGAGCGCCGCCAGCGGCGGCGTGATCGCGCTGCCGACGGTCCCGGCGCAGACCTGGCTGATCGGGCTGGGCCTGATGATCGGCATCGGCATCATCGTCGGCGTGTTGCCGGCGCTGCGTGCGCAGCGGCTGAAGATCGTCGATGCGCTCGCGGGGCGCTGACGTCATGGCCCATCGCACTTCTTTCCGCTGCACGACGAACCGGATCGGACCGACATGAAAAGCCCATGGCTCTGGAACCTGCTGTCGATCGTCGCGCTCGTCGTCGGGCTCGCGGTGTGGGTGCTGCTGCCCTGGTACGGCGTGCTGGCGATCGCGGTCGCCATCGCGCTGTGGCTGATGCTCACACGCGGCGGCCGACTGGCGCTGGCGGCGGCGCGCATCGGCATCAGCAGCCTGCCGCAGCGCTGGGGCGCGTCGTCGGTGATCGTGGTCGGCATCGCCGGCGTGGTCGGCGTGCTGGTGGCGATGCTGGCGATGGGCGAAGGCTTCAAGGCCACGCTCAACAGCACCGGCGACGAGACCTCGGCGATCGTGCTGCGCGGCGGTTCGCAGGCCGAAACCAACTCGGTGATCACCCGCGACCAGGTGCCGCTGATCGGCACGCTGGCCGGCATCGCGCGCGACGCGCAGGGCCGCCCGCTGCTGTCGCCGGAGCTGTCGCAGGTGGTCAACCTGCCGTCGAAGGCCGACGGCACCGACGTCAATGCGCAGTTCCGCGGCGTCGGCGAACTCGCCTGGGCCGTGCACGACAAGGTGCAGGTGATCGAAGGCCGCAAGTTCGCGCCGGGCCTGCGCGAAATCGTCGTCGGCCAGGGTGCACGCAGCCAGTTCCGCGGACTCGAGGTCGGCAAGACGCTCAACCTCGGCAACCAGCAGTGGACCGTCGTCGGCGTGTTCGCGTCTGGCGATGCGCACGATTCGGAGCTGTGGACCGATGGTGAAACCCTGGCATCGACTTACAACCGTGGCGCCTACCAGTCGATCACCGTGCGCACCGATGGCACTGCCGGCTTTACCGCGTTCAAGACCGCGATGGACGCCGACCAGCGCCTGAAACTCGACGTCTCGACGACGCGTGCCTACTACGGCAAGCAGTCCGGTCAGCTGGCGACGCTGATCAATGTGCTGGGCACGGTGATCGGCGCGATCATGGCGGTCGGCGCGGTATTCGGCGCGCTCAATACGATGTACGCCGCGGTCGCGGGCCGCGCACGCGAGATCGCAACGATGCGCGCGATCGGCTTCCGCGGCCTGCCGGTGGTCGTCGCGGTGATGCTGGAGACGATGCTGCTGGCATTGCTCGGCGGCCTGCTCGGCGGCCTGCTCGCGTGGAGCATCTTCAACGGCTACAGCGTCAGCACGCTGGGCAGCAATTTCAGCCAGGTGGTGTTCCAGTTCAAGGTCTCGCCCGATCTGCTGTGGAATGGTCTGAAGTGGGCGCTGGGCATCGGCCTCGTCGGCGGCCTGTTCCCGGCCCTGCGCGCGGCGCGCCTGCCGGTCACCGCGGCGTTGCGCGCGACATGAGTGTTGCCTCGCCCGACACCTTGTCGAACGCCGACATCGCCCGCGAGATCCAGTCGCTGCAGAAACGCGCGTTCGAACGCTACGAGGATGCCGCACTGCGCGCCGAGTCCGATCCCGCGCGCGCCGAGGTCATCTACGCCCAGGCCGAACGCGACACCGCCCCGTGGATTGCACGCGCCACCGCGCTCAACGAGGAACGCGTCGCGCGCTATCGGCGGCGTGCAAAACGCTGGCGCAACGCAGCGCTGGTGATCGGTGTCGTGGGTGCGATGTGCGTGGTCTGGATGATGTCGCGCGCGGGTTGATCGGGAGCGTACCGGCCGCCGCGCTTAAGTCCCTCATTGCGTCGTGTCTCAGCTGGCGACTGAAACTATGAGTCGTCATTCCCGCGAAGGCGGGGACTTCAACGGACGTATGTCCGGTCATCCAAGGACTTTCGTAACGTCCGCGCACACGTCCATGGACTCCCGCCTTCGCGGGAGTGACGGGGTATTTTCAAATCCTTCCAGACACTGAGGCGTAACACCACGTCAAAAACTAGACCTTGGCTGAGACACGACGCTAATCAGGCCCAAGGGACAGGGGTTGGGGTGAGGGCGACGCTCGCGACAAAGCCAGAATTCGAAATTACTGGGCGATCGGTTTCGCTCCGTTCAACCCATTCTGCGTTCCTGCGTCGAGAACTCGCGTCGCGTTGAACTAGCCCCCGCGATCCAGCAACCCGTCCGCCAGCGCCTGCGCCACGTCATCCGATGTATCGATGTCCTGCGCCAACGAAGGCGCCTGCAGCCGGAACAGATCCTCCTCCGGCAACGCCGCCAGCAACGACCCGAATCCACGATCGCCTTCCAACGCATCCACCTCCGCGAACAGCGTGTGCGACAGCACCGCCGGCGCGCCGGGACGTTCGCCGTGCATCACCGCCGCGCAGCCCGAACGCACGCTGCGTGCCCCGTCCAGCAGCGCGCGCAGATGCAGGGCGTTGAGCGCAGGCTGATCGACGCCGGTCACCAGCACCGGCCCGCGATGTGCCTGCAACTCGCGCGATGCGGCGACGAGGCTGGCGGACAGGCCTTCGCGCCAGTCCGGCACCTCGTGCAACTCGACGAAGCCGTGCGGCGACGGCGCGAGCTCGGCGGCGACCGCGTCGTGATACGCCCCGAGCATCACCACGAGCCGGCAGGGATGCGTTTCCGCGACCAGTCGCACGACGCGCGCGACCAGGCTTTCGCCGTCGCGGCGCAGCAGTTGCTTGGGCCTGCCCAGACGCGTGCTGCCGCCGGCGGCCAGCACGATTGCGGCATGCGCGGTGGTCATCGAGAGCGTCCGGGGCAACAGATCGACATGACCGCACTGTGCCAGAAGGCCGGTGCGGCGGCCTGCGCACGCCGATGAACGGCGACCGTCTGTCATGCAGCTGTCATCGCAGTGCGATAGCGACGCCTGGCGCCGCGTCGATAGTCTGCGCGGCCGCCTCGCCTCCGCCACCGCCATGCTCCGCCTCGCCGTCCTCCTCGCCGCCTGTCTGCTCGTCGCCGGATTCTCGTCGTGGCCGGGCATGGCGAGTTCGCTGGCGTCGAAACTGGTCGCGCCGCCCGGGGCATCGCCGTTGCTGCAGACAGATCGTGTCGAGGCCGCATTCGCGCGGCTGCCGAACCGCAGCGGACACGTCACCACGAGCGAAGGTGTTTCGATGTTCTGGCGCGCGCTCGATCCCGGCGACTACGGCATGGACTACGCGTGGACACGGCCTGCCGACGATCCGCACGGCGTCGACTTCTCGCTCGATTTCAACGCGCCGTCCGCGCCCGCAGCGGCGCCGCGCGGCACCGTCGTGCTGCTGCACGGCTGGATGATGGACGGCGGTTCGCTGTTGCCGTGGTCGATCGCGCTGGCCGAAGCCGGCTATCGCACGATCACCCTGGACCTGCGCAACCACGGCCGCTCCGGCCATGCGCCATCGGGCTACGGCACGCGCGAGGCAGGCGATGTCGTCGACGCGGTCGCCGCATTACGCGAGCAAGGCGAAATCGCCGGCCCGCTGCATATCTTCGGCGTGTCCTACGGCGCGGCGACGGCGCTTTTCGCGGCCGCCGATCCGCGCCTGCACGCCGAGCGCGTTGTCGCGCTGGAATCCTTCGACAACGCCGGCGCCGCGATCCGCGACATGGTGCCGCACATGCTCGACGAAGACGGCGGCAGCTGGCACGCGCAACTGACGCGCCGCTGGTTGCGCTGGCGCATCGATGCCTCGGTGCTGGACGCGGCGATCACACGCGCGGGCGACACGCTGTCGTTGCCGCTCGACGGCGTCGATGTCGGCGCCGCGCTGGCGCACGCGCCGGGCTGCGTGCTGCTGGTGCACGGCGATGCGGATCGTCACGTGCCTGTGGAACACGGCCGCGCGCTCGCGGCGGCCGTTCCCGGCGCGCGTTATCTGGAGCTCGCAGGCGAGGATCACCTCAGCCTGCCGATGCGACTCGACCGCCTAGCGCCGACCGTCGTCGACTGGTTCGACGCACCGGCCTGTCCGCAAAGCGCACTCGCCGCGCGCTAGACCCTTTGTAGGAGCGTGCTCGCGCGCGATGGGCCTTCCCGGAGAGCTTCATCGCGCGCGAGCGCGCTCCTACGAAAGGCTTCAGGCAGATGTCCCGAATGGAGACCTCACGCCTGCTGCGCGACGATCCGTCGACGCGACTGCAGAAAGCCGTCGACCGCGAACACCACCAGCCCCACCCAGATGAAACCGAAGCCGACCGCACGGTCGATGCCGAAGGCTTCGCCGAAGAAGAACACGCCCAGCAACAACTGCAGTGTTGGGCCGATGTACTGCAACAGGCCGACCACGGTCAGCGGCACGCGACGCACCGCATAGGCGAAACAGATCAACGGGATCGCGGTCAGTGCGCCGCCGAGCACCAGCAGCACGTCGGTCCAGCCACCCCAGCGCAGCGAGAAGAACCCACCGCCGCCCTGGCTTTCGATCCAGACCAACGCAATCAGCGCGGGACCGAACACGAACAGGTTTTCGACGCCGAGTCCCTGCACCGCTTCGACCGCGGCGAACTTGCGGATCAGCCCGTACAGCGCGAACGAGGTCGCCAGACACAGCGCGATCCACGGAAAGCTGCCGTAGTTGAAGGTCAGCCACGCGACGCCGCCGCCGGCCAGCGCGACCGCGATCCACTGCGGCAGCGACAGCCGCTCACGCAGGAACACCACGCCGATCACGACGTTGAGCAGCGGATTGATGAAGTAGCCCAGGCTCGCTTCGACCACGTGGCCGCTGTTGACCGCCCACACGTACAACGCCCAGTTCGCGGCGATCAGGCAGCCCGACATCGCGAGCATGCCGGCCAGCCTCGGTTGCGCGAGGATCTCGCGCAGCCAGCCGCGGCCCTGGCGGATGGTCAGAAACGCCGCGACCAGAATCGCGCACCAGATCGAGCGGTGCAGCACGATCTGCAGCGACGGCACGTCCCGCAGCACGTACCAGTACAGCGGCATCAGGCCCCAGATCACGAAGGCCGCGACCGCGATCCACAATCCGCGACGGCTCTGTGCGGCGTCGATCATGGATCTTCTCCCGCGACCGCTGCGGCCGGTGTCGGCACGACCTTCTTCGCGCGCGCGCGGCCGAGCGTGATCGCGACCACCGCGACCAGGATCACCGCCATCGCGCCGAGATCGTTGACGTGGAAGCGCTCCGACGCGAGCCACGCGCCGAGCAGCACCGCGATCGCTGGATTGACGTAGGCGTAGCTGCCGGCGAGCGTCGGGCGCACGTTGTGCAGCAGCCAGACGTAGGCGGTGAAGCCGATGATCGAACCGAACGAGGCGAGATACGCGACCGACAGCGTGCCCTTGAGCGTCGGCAGTTCGTGAAAGCGTTCGCCGATCAGCAGGCCGACCGCGAGGATGATCACGCCGCCGGCGAGCATCTGCGCCGCGGCCGCCATGAACGGCGACGGCAGATCGCGGCCGCGGCTCCACACCGAACCGAAGGCCCAAGCCAGCGGCGCGATCAGCAAGGCGATGAGGCCGGTCGGCGTCGCGGTCAGCGAACTGCCGGCGTTGAGCCACAGCACGCCGGCGAACCCGACCGCGAGACCGGCCCACTCGACGCGCGAGGGACGATCACCGCGGATCGCCGCGAACAATGCGATCCAGATCGGCGCCGACGCGACCGCGACTGCGGCGAGACCCGACGACACGCTCTGTTCGGCGATGCAGACCATGCCGTTGCCCAGACCGAGCAGCAGCACGCCCATCGCGAGCAGGGTTTTCCACTGGTTGCGCGTCGGCGCCGGCACACCGCGCAGGCGCAGCGCCGCGTACATCAGTCCACCGGCGACGATGAAGCGCATGCCCGCCATCAGCAGCGGCGGATAGCCACCTTCGAGGGCGAAACGGATCGCGAGATAGGTCGACCCCCAGACGAGATAGACGGCCGCCAGCGCCAGCGCAATGGACAGGACCGAGGCGGGACGCGACACCGGCGCGACGCTCATGGAGGTTCCGGAGAAGAGAGGAGAAGCCGCGAATGCGGAGCGGAATTCTACGCCCGCGGCCCGTTGCACGGCTGGAACGGTGGTGTTGCAGCGACGCTGCGCTGCGCATGCGCGCATCCCAAGCACAAACCGCTGCCACACGAGGTCGTCTACGCGCGCGCAGTCAAAGCCCTCCCCCGCTCGCGGGGGAGGGATGGGTGGGGGCGAAGTTTCAGTCGTAGCAGATGGCGGGTCTCCAAGCTTAAGGCTCGGGCTTCGCATGGAACTCCGGGTTCAAAAGACCTATCCGTCCGCTCCCATCCCAACCTTCCCCCGCCCAGCGGGGGAAGGAGTCGAGTCCACGTGTCCGGCGAAATTTCTTGGTGCGCCTCAGCCGCAACCCCACATAACGAAAAGCCGCCGCGATCACTCGCGGCGGCTTCGTGTTCCAGCGTGTCAACGGATCAGCGCGCCCAGCGGCCCGGCGCAGTCGACTCCGGCAGCACCGTCGCCGAGAGGTCGCGATCGGCATTGAGCAGACGCACCGCATCGGCGAGAATCGCCGCCGTTTCGCGCAGCAACGGATCGGGACGATCTTCGGCCGCCTTCTCCAGACGGTTCTGCTGGGCGATCGCACGCTCGCTGGCCTGCAGGCCATCGTCGTCGGAATCCTCGGCCAGCGGATCGAGCTCCAGACCCAGCGCGCGGCGCTCTTCCTGGCGCGCCTGGCGCTTCTCGGTCTGGCGGTCGCGCTCGGTGCGGCGCTCGGCCTCGTTGAGCGACACGAACTTCTTCTCGCGCTCGGCGCGGAACTCGGCGATGTCCTCGGCCCACCAGACAAATTCCTTGTCCGTCGCCACGCGGGTGTCGTGCAGCTGCTCGAGGCGCGGCAGCAGCGGTGCGAAATCGCCGTACTGGGTGTGCGGCACCGCGGCAATGCGCGTCCACGGCAGCGCGTTGTCGTAGGTGCTTTCGCCGAATTCGGTGGCATCCACTGTCACCGGGAAGTGGATGTCCGGCTCGACGCCCTTGTTCTGGGTGCTGCTGCCACCCGGTAGGAAGAACTGCGCGATCGTCAGCTTCACCTGACCGAAGCGCTTGGTCTCATTCGCCGGCCAGCGGTCGAGATCGACCAGGTTCTGCACCGTGCCCTTGCCGAACGTCGTCTCGCCGATGATCAGGCCGCGGCCGTAGTCCTGGATCGCGCCGGCGACGATCTCCGATGCCGAGGCGGAGCCGCGATTGATCAGCACGGCGAGCGGACCGTCCCAAGCCACGCCAGGCTCGCGATCGCCCTGCACACCGACACGCCCCCCGGATTCGCGCACCTGCACCACCGGGCCCTGGTCGATGAAGAGGCCGGTCAGTTCGACCGCCTCGTTGAGCGAACCGCCGCCGTTGTTGCGCAGATCGAGCACCACGCCGTCGACCTTCTGCGTCTTGAACGCTTCGAGCAGGCGCGCGACGTCGCGCGTCGCCGAGGCGTATTCGCCATCGCGGTTCCGGCGACCTTCGAAGTCCTGGTAGAACGCCGGCAGCTTGATCACGCCGATCTGCTTTTCGCGGCCGCCTTCGGTATCGGCCGGCAGCTTCAGGGTTTCGGCCTTGGCCGCCTGCTCTTCCAGGCGCACGCGTGCACGGGTGAGCGTGATGCGCACCGGCTCGCTGTCGAGCGTGGCCTCGGCGGGAATGACGTCCAGGCGCACCTGGGTGTCCTTCGCACCCTTGATCTTGTCGACGACATCATCGATGCGCCAGCCGATCACGTCTTCCATCGGCCCGTTGGTGCCCTGGCCGACGCCGACGATGCGATCGCCGGGCTTGAAGCGGTTGCTGATCGCGGCGGGGCCGCCGGCGATGACCTCACGGATCACCACCACGTCGTCCTGCTTCTGCAACTGCGCACCAATGCCCTCGAGCGACAGCGACATGCTCTGGTTGAATAGACGCGCCGCACGCGGGTTGAAGTAGTCGGTGTGCGGATCGATCGAACCGGTGTAGGCGTTGAGGAAGCTGCTGAAGGCGTCCTCGCCGTTGAGCGAGGCCACCGTGTTCGCGGTGTTGAGGTAGCGACGGTCGAGCGTCTTGCGGATCTCGTCGTCAGCCTTGCCGGCGAGCTTCAGACGCAGCCAGTCGTTGCGCACCGACTGGCGCCACAGCGCGTCGAGCTCGGCGGCGTCGGCCGCCCACGGCGCATCCTCGCGGTCATATTCCCAGCGGTCGGTGCCGCTGAAATCGAAGATGTCCTGCTTCAGCAGCTCGCGCGCGCCGGTGATGCGCTCGTTGACGCGCTGCTTGTAGAGCGCGAAGACCTCCAGTGCGGGCGCCACGTCACCGTCGCGGACGGCCGCGCCCATGCCTGCACGCAAGGGCCCGAAGCGGGTGATGTCCTGCTGGGTGAAGAACAGCTTGCCGGCGTCGAGGTTCTCGAAGTAGCGGTCGAAGATCTCGCCCGACAGGCTGGCGTCCAGCGCGCGCGGCCGGTAGGCGTAGCGACTGTCCGACAGCAATCCGTAGACCAGCTTCGACGCGGCCACCTGGTCGGCATTGGGCGTCATCGGCACATTGGCGACGGCGTCGGGCCTGGCCATCAGCGCGAGCGGTACGGCCAGCGCGAGGGCGATCAGTGAGCCGGAAACGACGCGGGAAGCTTTCATGCAGGGTCCTGGATTGCGGATGCGGTCATCATGCGACATGGCCTCGAGCCTGTCGCGTGAACAGACGTGTCGACAGTGCCGAAAGTTGCAGACCGCGTGCAAACGACTGTACGGACTGAGGATGAATCGAGGCTGCGTTCATCGCGGCGTCAGTCGCGCGAGGCGAATTGAAAGCTGCTTCCACGTCGACGAGGTCGAGCGCCCTCCCCCGCATCGCGGGGGAGGGTTGGGTGGGGGCGAAGTGTCAGGCTCGGAGGATCACGACTCGCTCAACCAGCGTACGAGATCAGAAGCCTCCCCAGCCTGAGCGTTCGCCCCCATCCCAGCCTTCCCCCGCTTGCGGGGGAAGGGGCCGATCCTGCTGAATCAGGCGGCGACGCCGGCGTCCATCGCCTGCTGGTCGGCGTGGTACGACGAGCGCACCAGCGGTCCGGAGGCGACGTGGCTGAAACCCAGCGCCATGCCGTAGTCCTCCAGCGCGCGGAACTCTTCCGGCGTCCAGTAACGCAGCACCGGATGGTGGTGTGCGCTGGGCTGCAGGTACTGGCCAATGGTGACCATCTCGACATCGTGCGCGCGCAGGTCGCGCAGCGTGCCCTGCACCTGCTCCATGGTCTCGCCGAGGCCGAGCATGATGCCGGACTTGGTCGGGACGTCCGGATGCTGGGCCTTGAACTTCTTCAGCAGGTCGAGCGACCACTGGTAGTCCGCGCCGGGTCGCACGTTGCGGTAGAGATCCGGCACCGTTTCGACGTTGTGGTTGAACACGTCGGGCGGGTTGGTCTTTAGGATCTCCAGCGCGCGCTCCATGCGGCCTTTGCCGCGGAAGTCGGGCGTCAGCACTTCGATGCGGATCTTCGGCGACTGCGCGCGGACCTCGCGGATGCAATCGACGAAATGCTGGGCACCGCCGTCGCGCAGATCGTCGCGATCGACCGACGTGATCACCACGTACTTCAGGCCCATGTCGGCGATCGTGTTCGCGAGGTTCAGCGGCTCGCTCGCATCCGGGGGTTTGGGCCGGCCGTGGGCGACGTCGCAGAACGAACACCGGCGCGTGCAGACCTCGCCGAGGATCATGAAGGTCGCGGTGCCGTGGCCGAAGCATTCGTGGATGTTCGGGCAGCTGGCTTCTTCGCAGACCGTGACCAGACGGTTCTCGCGCAGTTTCGACTTCAGCGCGGCGACCGCGCCGTTGGACGGAATGCGCACGCGGATCCACGACGGCTTGCGCAGCACGGGGGCATCGGCGAACTGCACCGGCGAACGGGCGATCTTGTCGCCCGCCACTTGCTTGACGCCGGTCTGCAGCGACGCCGGCGGCGGCGCGGAGACCACCTGCAGCGGGATCGATTTGTCGACGGAAGAGGACATGGCGGCCAGGACTGCGGTCGGAGGATCATTGTAGGCCCCTGCCCCGGCACTGTCTTGCCGGGCGCCGGGGACGCTGCGTGTCATTCAGCGGTCTGGAGTACCGGCGGCGCGCCTGCGGTCATCGAAAGACCGAACTGCGCAGCCAGGTTCTCCAGCAGCAGCGGCGCCACGTCGCCGGGCGAGGACGGCCCGCCGAGATCGCCCAGCGACACCACCTGCAGGCCTTCGTAGCCGCAGGGATTGATGCGCTGGAAGGGTTCGAGATCCATCGCCACGTTGAATGCCAGGCCGTGGAAGGTGCAGCCGCGGCGCACGCGGATGCCGAGCGCGGCGATCTTGGCATCGTTGACGTAGACGCCCGGCGCGCCGTCGCGACGCACGGCCTCGATGTTCCAGTCGCCCAGCGTGTCGATGATCGACTGCTCGATTTTGCAGACGTACTCGCGCACGCCAATCTTCAGCCGTGGCAGGTTCAGCAGCGGGTAGACCACCAGCTGGCCGGGGCCGTGATAGGTCACCTGGCCGCCGCGATCGACCTGCACCACCGGGATGTCGCCGGGCGCGAGGACGTGCTCCGGCTTGCCGGCCTGGCCGAGGGTGAACACCGGATCGTGTTCGACCACCCACAGCTCGTCGGTGCCGTCGGCGCCGCGCGCATCGGTGAAGCGCTGCATCGCACGCCAGACCGGTTCGTAGGGCTGCCGGCCGAGCTGGCGGACGATTGCCGGCGCACTCACAGCACCCGCTCCATCACGCGCGCGCAGCCCAGCCCACCGCTGGGCACCGGCGCGCCGTGCAGGAACGCGCGCATCGCCGCGGCCACACGATCGCTGCGGGCGCTTTCGAGCAGCGCGAGCGCCTCGGTGTCGGGTTCGAGCCCCTCGAACACCGGCGCCTCATCGTCCAGCGGCGCCTCGCTCCAGGCCATACGCCAGCCGGGCAACAGCGGCGCGGTGCGTTCGGCGCGGACCATCAGGCGTACCTCGCAGTGGCGGGGATCAGCGGCGATGCGCGCATACAGCGCATCGACCGCGGCGGCGGGACCTTCGAGCAATTGCATGAACAGCCCGTCCTGCAACAGCAGCATGCCGCCGATGCCGTGACGCGCGTTGTAGGTGCGGGCCTGCAGCAGCAGACGCACCATGTCGGCCACGGTGAACTCGTACAGCTGACCGCTGCGATAGAGCAGCTGGCGAATCATGCGCGACGTTCCGTTCGATCGGTTACAGCGTCCACTTCACTTCGGGATGGTCGCGCAGTGCCGCGTGCGCGGCGTCGTACTGCGCGCGCGATTCGGCGCGGATGCTGAGCTTGATCGACACGTACTTGCCGCCGCTCGACTCGCGCGCGGTGACGGTTTCGTGGAGCACGGCGATACCGGCGGCGGTCAGCAGGCGCGGGATTTCTGCATCGAGCCCGGCAGCGGCCGGCCCCATCGCGGTGATCTCGAAGACGCCAGGAAACTGGAAGCCGTGGTCGGGGTTGTCTGAGGAGATATCCATCGCGGGATTATCGGGGCAGCGGGCGCCGAACCCAAGCGGTGGCGACAGTTCGATGACTCGAAGCCCTCCCCCGCATTTCGGGGGAGGGTTGGGTGGGGGCGAACTGTCAGGTCGGCGCTCGCAAGTCATCGCGCGACCGGCTCGTGAGGAACAGTTGTTCACTCAACCGGAACGCTCGCCCCCATCCCAGCCTTCCCCCGCGAACGGGGGAAGGAGACAAACACGCGTCTCCAATGAAGCCGCAAAGTTCCCGCTCTTACGCGTTCCACCACATCAGGAATTCATGCCACAGGCGCTTGAAAAAGCCGGCTTCTTCCACCGCTTCCAGCGCGACCAGCGGACGCTCGGCGATGACCTTGCCGTCGAGTTCGACGCGCACGGTGCCGATGGCCTGGCCCTTTTCGATCGGCGCTTCCAGGGTCTGCGGAATATCCATCGACGGCTTGAGCTGGGCGTACTTCCCGCGCGGCATCGAGACCAGCATCGGCTCGGCGACGCCCAGCTGCACTTCGTCGGCCTTGCCCTTCCAGACCTTCTGCGTGGCGACGGCCTTGCCGGCGTCGTAGACGGCGTGGGTTTCGAAGAAGCGGAAGCCCCAGTTGAGCAGCGCCAGCGAATCGGTGGCGCGCTGCGCTTCGCTGGTCGAGCCCATCACCACCGAGATCAGACGCTGGTCGCCACGCAGGGCCGACGCCATCAGGCAGTAGCCGGCGCCGCTGTGGTGGCCGGTCTTGATGCCGTCGACGCTGTCGTCGCGCCACAGCAGGCGGTTGCGATTGTGCTGGGTGATCGGCCCGACGGTGAATTCCTTGATCTTGTTGTGCGCATATTCCTCTGGGAAGTCGCGCACCATCGCGCGGCCGAGAATCGCCAGATCGCGCGCCGTCGAGTAATGCTCCGGACCCGACAGGCCGGTCGCGTTCTCGAAGTGGCTGTTCTTCATGCCGATGCGCGCGGCGTAGGCGTTCATCAGCTGGGCGAACGCCTCCTCGCTGCCGGCGACGTGTTCGGCCAGGGCGATCGCCGCATCATTGCCGGACTGCACGACCATGCCGATTTCCATGTCCAGCAGCGGCGCGCGCTGGTTGACCGGGAAACCGCTGTAGCTGCCGTCGGTGCCGGCGCCGCCCTTGCGCCAGGCGTTCTCGCTCATCAGCACCTGGTCGTCGGGCTTGATCTTGCCGGCGGCGAGCTCGGCGGCGATGACGTAGCTGGTCATCACCTTGGTAATGCTGGCCGGCTCGACGCGCTCGTCCGGGTTGTCGCCCGCCAGCATCTGGCCGGTGGCGAAATCCATGACGATCCAGGCGGTACCGGTGATGGTCGGCGGCGGCGGCGTCGGCAGTTCGTCGCTGAGCGCGGGCGCGGCGGCGGCAGGCGCGGCAGGCCGGGGCGCGGGCTGCGGCGTGGGCGCGGGATCCTGCGCGACGGCGATACCCACCGTGGCGGTAGCCAGCGCGGCCAGCAACATACGCGAAACGACTACGGACACTTTCATGTAATGCACAACTCCGGGGAACCGGCCGCGTCGACCGGCGGTTGATGGAAGGAATTCAGTCGCGAACGACAGTAGGCGCGCCGAAGCCGAGGCCGGCGACGCGCGAGGACACCTCGGCAACCTGAGTGGCTTCGACCGGGCCCACGCGCAGGCGCCAGACCGGCTTGCCGGCGGCGGTGCCGTCCTGCAGCTGGGCAGCGGCGATACCAGCGCCGCGCAATGTGGCGAGCGCGCGCTCGGCGTTTGCACGGGCGCCGAAGGCGGCGACCTGCAGGGTCACGCCGCCCAGGGCGGCCGCCGCAGTGCGGACGGGCGCAGCCGTCGGTGTCGGCGCGGTCACGGCAGCCACTGCAGCAGGTGCGGCGGCAGGCGTCGCAGCCGGTGTCGCAGCCTGAGTGGCTGAAGGCTGCGGATGCAACGGCACCTGACGACCGTTCTCGAGCTTGATCCCGCGCGAGGCGAGCCAGGCGTCGAAATCGTCGGCGGTCATGACCCTGCCGTTCTGATACATGTTGAAGCGGCCGTTCGAAGCGTCGCCCTGCGGCGCGGGCGCCGGACGCTCGCCAGCCTGGGCGCTGGCGATCGGCAGGGCCTCGACGATGGCGTCCATCGCGCTGGCGGCCGCCGTGGTCGTGGCTGCGGGCGTGACCGATGCGGTGGCGGTCGCAGGCACGGTAGCCGCGCGCGGCGCGCTGGCGACGGCGTCGTAATCGTTGCGGGCGTTCTCGCCCGGGCTCAGCGCGCGCACTTCCACGCGACCGGTGCCAGCGGGATGGATGCCGATCTTCACCGCGGCGGCATAACTCAGATCGACGACGCGGCCTTCGTGGAACGGGCCACGATCATTGACGCGCACGATCACCGACTTGCCGGTATCGAGATTGGTCACCCGCGCGAAGCTCGGCAGCGGCAGCGACTTGTGCGCGGCGGTGAACGCGTACATGTCGTAGACCTCGCGGTTCGAGGTCAGGCGGCCGTGGAACTTGGCGCCGTAGTAGGACGCGGTGCCGGTCTCGGCGAATTCGCTGTGGTCGTCGAGCACGCGATAGCTCTTGCCCAGCACCTGGTAGGGGCTGCGGTTGCCGACCGGCGAACGCGGCAGATCGACGACCTCCGGTTCCGGAATCGCGTCCACGTTGGGCAGGTAGTCGGGCAGGCTGTCGGGCACGCCCGGGCGGTACAGACCGCCAGCGGTGTAGTGGCCGCGGGTGTTGGGATCTTCCTGCGCGGGTGCATACGGCGAGGCGCCGCGCTGGCCCGATGCAGGCCGGGGTGCGCTACCAGGCGCCGTTGGTGCAGACACGGTACCGCCGGTCGCGGGCGCATCGCCGCGCTTGGCATTGCCCGCGCAGCCCGCCAGCAGAGCCACCGCCGCCAGCGGCAGCAGCCATCGGATCACGGACCGACCCCGGCCCGGATCGCCTGTGCGAGCTGATGCACCGACAGCGAATACATCGGCGAGCGGTTGTAGCGGGTGATCACGTAGAAGTTGCGATACGCCAGCCAGTACTCCATGCCGGCCTCGCCGTCGAGCGACAGCAGGGTCGCGCCTTCGCCGGTCGGCTGGCCGGGCGCCGGCGTGTAGCCGCGTTTCGCCAGATCAGACAACGGATAGACCGGCTCCCAGTTCTCGGGCTTGAAGTCCGCAGCGGACGCATCGCGCTGCGCGCGCGCCACGACCGGACCGCCGCGCTGCCAGCCGTGCACGACGAAGTAATTGGCGATCGACGCGAACACGTCGGGCTTGTGGGTCAGCAGGTCCCGGCGGCCATCGCCGTCGCCATCCTTCGCCCACAGACGATAGCTCGACGGCATGAACTGACCCATGCCCATCGCGCCGGCGTAGCTGCCCTTGAGTTCGAGCACGTCGAGCTGCGGCTCGGCCTTCTCCAGCGCGAACAGCTGCGCGAGTTCGCCGGCGAAGAACGGGGCGCGCGGCGCGTAATCGAACGACAGCGTGTACAGCGCGTCGATCACCTTCCAGTTGCCGGTGATGCGGCCGTAGCTGGTTTCCACGCCGATGATTGCGACGATGTACTCGGCCGGCACGCCGGTGTCGGCAGCCACGCGATCGAGCGCAGCGCGGTTCTCGCGGTAGAACGCCACGCCGCCGTTGATACGCGCGTCGTTGATGAAGATCGGGCGGTAATCACGCCACGGGCGCACGGCTTCGGCCGGACGGCTGATCGCGGTGAGGATCGCCTGCTGCACCTGCGCCTGTGCCAGCACGCTGCGCACGTGCGCCGGATCGGCGCCGTAGGTCTGCACGGTGTAGTCGACGAAGTTCTCGACGCGCTGCGCGCGCGGGATCGCCGGATCGGTGACCGGGGTCGGTGCGACCGGGCGTTCGGGGGGCTGCGGCACCGGCGCCAGCAGGGCGCCTTCAGCGCGCGCAGGCTCGGGCAGCGGCGTCACCGCACCGTAGTCCTCGGCATGGCCATCGGACGGATTGACGGGTGTCGCACACGCTGCCAAAGCAAGCGGCAGGGTGGCCACGGCGAGTCGCAAAAAAGGGCGTCGGCTCATCGGCGGCGAGGTTAGCACGCACGTGCGCGCGGCACGCACCGTTGCGCGGGCGCAGTCAGGGCCGGTAAGGCTAACGACGCCGCGTCGCACTCGCCTGCACCGCCATGACCACGCCGAAACCGGCCAGCAGCGAGACCGCCGCGGTGCCGCCGAAACTCAGCAACGGCATCGGCACGCCGACGACCGGCAGCAGGCCGGAGATCATGCCGCCGTTGACGATGACGTAGACGAACAGCGCCAGCCCGAGGCTGCCGACCAGCAATCGCGAGAATCCATCGCGCGCCTCGCTGGCGATCCACAGGCAGCGGCCGACGATGAACAGGTACAGGCCCAGCACGACGCTGACGCCGAGCCATCCGAATTCCTCGCTCAGTACGGCGAAGATGAAGTCGGTGGTGTGTTCGGGCACGTAGTTGAGATGCGACTGCGAGCCGTCACCCCAGCCCTGCCCCGAAAAACCGCCCGAGCCGATCGCGATCTTCGACTGGATGATGTTCCAGCCGGTGCCCAGCGGATCGGATTCGGGATCGAGGAAGGTCAGGATGCGGTCCTTCTGGTACTGCTGGAAATACCAGAACCAGGCCGCCGGTGCGGCCACGGCAAACGCCGCCGCGCCGCCGATGAACCACCACCACGACAATCCGGCCAGATACAACGCAAACACGCCGCCCGAGGCCACCAGCACCGCGGTGCCCAGATCGGGCTGCAGCAGGATCAGGCCGGTCGGCAGACCGATGATCGCGGCGGCGATTGCGATCGTGCCCAGCCGCGGCGGCGTGGGCTGCTGGCCCAGCCACCAGGCCGCCATCATCGGCAGCGACAGCTTCATCAACTCGGCCGGCTGCACATAGAACACGCCGAGGTTGATCCAGTGCTGGCCACTGCGCCCGGTGCCCATGAAGAGCACGGCGATCAGCGGCAAGAGCGAGGCCACGTACGCAGCCGGGGTGAAACGGCGCAGCTGCACGGCGGGAATCCGCGACAGCACCCACATCGCGCCGAGACCGATGACGAAGCGGCTGCCCTGCGACGCGACCATTGCGACGTTCTGGTTGGTGGCGCTGTGCAGCACAGCGAGGCCGATGCACATCAGCGCGACCAGCGCGGCGAGCAGCGGCCAGTCCAGCGTGCGGGTGAAACGCTGCAGCATCTCCAGCAGCCAGCGCAGAATCACGTTCATGGCGTCGGCGCCGTCGGCGCGGTGGCACCGGTCGCAGCCGCAGGCGAAGCGGTCGGCGTCACGCCCGGGAACCTGCCGTTGGCATCGCGCGGCGCGGTGCGCACGCCGGCGACGACCGCTTCGAACGACGGCTCGGGTGCGAGGTCGGCGTCGGGCACGATCGCAGCCACCGCGGCCGGTGCGCCGGTGGCGGCGTCGATTTCGACTTCAGGCATCTTGCCGAGCAGCCAGGCATCGAAGATGCGGCGCGCGATCGGTGCGGCCGTGCTGCCGCCGTAACCGCCGTGCTCGACGGTGATGGCGACCGCGATCGTCGGATTCTCGGCCGGCGCATAGCCGACGAACAGCGCCTGATGCCGCAGGTGATACGGCAGGCTTCGCGGATCCATGCTCGCGCTGCCGCGGCGGCTCACCCGCTGCGCGGTGCCGGTCTTGCCGGCCATGCGGTACTCGGCGCCGATCGCCATGCGCGTGCCGGTGCCGCGGCCGTGGATCGTGGTGACCATGCCCTCCTGCACCGCGCGCAGATGCGCCGGGTTGTCGGTGATCGACGTCGAGGCCGGCCGCGGCACCAGGCGCCACGGCGCGTCGAAACCGTCGCGACGCTCGTTGGCCAGATGCAGCGTGTTGAGTTCGCCGCCGTTGGCGATCGCCGCAGTGCCGCGCGCGAGCTGCAGCGCGGTCGCGATCCAGTAGCCCTGGCCGATGCCGGCGATCACCGTTTCGCCCGCGTACCAGGGCTCGCGCGTGCGCGAGGCCTTGAAGCGCGGCGACGGCACGATGCCGGCGTTCTCGCCGAGCAGATCGATGCCGGTCGGCTGGCCGAAGCCGTAGCGCGTCATGTACTGGTCGAAACGCTCGATGCCCATCTCGTAGGCGAGCTGGTAGTAGTAATAGTTCACCGAGCGCGCGATCGAATCGCGCAGGTCGGTCCAGCCGGCACCACGCGCGGCATCGCGATAGCCGCGGCGTTGCCCGGGAATGAAGAACTCGCCGGTCGAGAACACGCGCGATTCCGGCGTGCGCAGCCCGCTGTCGACACCTGCCAGCGCGACCAGCGGCTTGATCGTCGAACCCGGCGGGCCGCCACCGAGCACGTTGCGGTTGAACAGCGGACGCGCGGGATCGTCCATCAGGCTGCGGTAGTCGTCGTGCGAGATGCCGTTGACGAACAGGTTGGGATCGAAGCTCGGCAGGCTGACCATGCCGAGGATGTTGCCGGTCGCCGGCTCCACCGCGACGGCCGAACCGTGCAGGCCACCGAAGGCCAGCACCATCGCCTGCTGCAGGTCTGCATCGACGCTCAGGCGCAGATCCGCGCCGGCGGTCGCCGGCAGCAGCCCGAGCCGGCGCAGCGCACGCCCCTCGACATTCGTCTCGACCTGCTCGTAGCCGATCTTGCCGCGCAGCGCTTCGTCGTAATACCGCTCCAGCCCCGTGCGCCCGGTCTGCGGATACAGCAGATGCGCCTGGCCGTAGCGCGCGACGTCGCTCTCGTCGGTGCGGCCCACGTAGCCGACCACGTGCGCGAACAGATCGCCGTAGGGGTAATAGCGGTTGAGATACGGCACCACTTCGACGCCCGGAAAGCGCCAGCGGTCGAGCGCGAAGCGCGCCATCTCGTCCTCGCTGATGCGCAGCTTGAGCGTGACCGCGCGAAAGCCCCGCTGCGCCTTGCGCTCGCGATCGAAACGGGCGATGTCGTCGGGCGAGAGCGCGATGATCCGCGACAGCTCGCTGATCAGCTGACGCGTGTCGCCAGCTTCCTCGGGCGTGACTTCGAGGCGATACGCTTGCTCGTTCTCGGCGAGGATGCGGCCTTTGCGGTCGAGAATCAGCCCGCGTCCCGGCACCACCGGCCGCGGCTTGATGCGATTGGCCTCCGAGCGCTTCGCGTAGATGTCGTGATCGATGACCTGGAGCTTGAAATACCAGCCGGCGAGCACCCCAAGCGCGATCACGACCGCACCGAATCCGATCAGCGCACGCGTGCGGAACGCCGCGGCTTCGGTGGCGTTGTTGCGGATATCGGGACGGCGCCCGCGCCTGGCCATTCGTCAGCCCACGCTTAAGACTTGCGCCCGAAGCGCAGTGCGTCCATGACCAGATACAGCGGCGCCCACAGCAGCATGCCGATCAGCGGCGCCAGCCAGTAGGACCATGGCAGCTGCGGCACGCCGAGCGCGACGTGGATCGCCGCGCTGATGACGCGATCGTTGAGCAGCAGACCACCGATCGCCAGCGCCTGCTGCGCGACCGGGAAGAAACGCAGCTGCGAGCGGAAGCGCTGCAGGATGAAGGCCATCATGACCAGTCGCAGCGCCTGTTCGCCGAGCAGGCCGCCGAACGCGAGATCGGCAATGAGGCCCATCGAGAACGCGAAGCCCAGACCCGCGCGGTCGGGATCTTCGATCACCCAGTAAGCGACGACCAGCGCCAGCCAGAACGGCCGATACGGCTGCACGCCGGGCGGCAGCGGCAGCAGGCCGAGCAACAGCGCGATGAACAGGCTGGCCGGCAGGACCCAGGGGCTACGACGACGGCTCATCGTTGCGGCGCCGGCGCAGGTGGCGTTGCAGGCGGCGGCGCAGTGTTCGACGGGGCCACAGACGCATCAACGGGCGGTGGGTCGCCGGTACCGGGCGCCGCGGCGTCCACACCATCGACGGGCGCTGCCGCAGCATCGGCCTCTGCCTGCGCGCGTGCGGCTGCTTCGCGCTCGGCGGCGGCGGCGTCGAGATCGGCGGTCGTCACCGGCACCACGACATCGCGCAGCAGCAACACGTCGCGCCCGCGATCGAGCTGCGCGGCAGGGGTCAGATCGCCGACGAGAAACGCACGGCTGTCGTCGGGCTGCAGTTCGGTGATCGTGCCGACCGGAAAGCCCGGCGGAAACCGGCCGCCCAGGCCCGAGGTCACCAGCGTGTCGCCGACTTCGACCTCCGCCGACAGCGGTATGTTGCGCAGCGCCAGATGGTCGGCGCGGCCACTGCCGTAAGCAACCAGGCGCACGCCGTTGCGGGCGATGATCACCGGCACCGCGTGTTCGAGATCGGTCACCAGCAGCACGGTCGAGGTCAGCGGCGTGACCGTGATGACCTGGCCGAGCAGGCCGCCGGCATCGATGACGCTCTGGCCCACACGCACGCCATTGCGGCTGCCGGCATCGAGCAGCAACCGCTGGCGCGTGGGGTCCTGGTCGACATCGAGGATCGGCGCCAGCTGCACGTCGAGACTGCCCTGTTCCACCGCGCCCAGCAGCGCGCGCAGCCGCGCGTTCTCGACCGCCTCCACGCGCAGACGCGCCTGGCCGGCATTGAGCACCAGCAGTTCGTTGCGCAGGCGGCGGTTGTCGGCCGAGAGTTGAGTGCGCGTGGCGGCATCGTTGCGCATGCTGTCGCCGAGCCGCGACGGCAGACCGGCCAGCCACCACAGCGGCTGCATCGCCACGCTGGCCTGCTGGCGGAACTGCGACAGCCAGCCGCCCTGGTGGTCACTGACCACCAGGGCACACGACAGTGCGAGATAGGCGAGCAGACGTAGCGTGCCGGCGACTTCGCCGGGCCGGGGCGCGGGAGAACTGGCGTAGGCGGACATCAGGGGCGGTCGCTCGGCGTCATCTCGAACGTGGGCTCAACAGTCGAAGGCCGCATTGTCGTCGCCCCAGCGCAGGCTGGGGCCCATCTTGATCCTGGGAATAGATCCTGGCCCGGACAGCCAGCCGCCGGTTGAACACCAGCGGGACGGCGGGTCTTGCGAACGCGACGGCGCGACGGCGCTGGGTGGCACTGACGACGGAATGGCGACCAGAACTTCGCTCCGATCGCCGATGCCGACGCCATCAGTCCGCGAAGAACTCGTTGCCGTGCAGGTCCAGCAGTTCCAGCGCACGGCCGCCACCACGGGCGACGCAGGTCAGCGGATCCTCGGCGACCTGCACGTGCAGGCCGGTGGCCTCGCTGATCAGACGATCGAGGTCGCGCAGCAGCGCGCCACCACCGGTCAGCACGATGCCGCGCTCGGCGACGTCGGCGCACAGCTCCGGCGGCGTCTGCTCGAGCGCCTGCTTCACCGCCTCGACGATGCCCGACAGCGGCTCGCGCAGCGCGTCGAGCACTTCGTTGGAGCTGATCGTGACGATCTTGGGCACGCCCTCGGCGAGATGGCGGCCGGAGACTTCCATCTCCATCGCCTCTTCCTGCGGATACGCGCAGCCGATCTGCAGTTTGATCCGCTCGGCGGTGGATTCTCCGATCAGCATGCCGTGGTTGCGGCGCACGTAATTGATGATCGACTCGTCGAAACGGTCGCCGCCGATGCGGGCCGATTGCGAGTAGACGATGCCGTTGAGCGCGATCACCGCGACTTCCGTGGTGCCGCCGCCGATGTCGACGACCATCGAACCGCGCGCCTCGGTGACCGGCAGGCCAGCGCCGATCGCAGCCGCCATCGGCTCTTCGATCAACGACACGTCACGCGCGCCGGCTTCCAGCGCCGAATCCTTGATGGCGCGCTTCTCCACCTGGGTGGAGCCGGCCGGCACACAGATCAGCACGCGCGGGCTCGGGCGCAAGAAACGCGACTTGTGCACCTTCTTGATGAAGTACTTCAGCATCTCCTCGGTGTAGGTGAAATCGGCGATGACGCCGTCTTTCATCGGGCGATGCGTGGTGATGTTGCCGGGCGTGCGGCCGAGCATCTGCTTGGCCTCGGTGCCGACGGCGGCGACCACCTTCTGGCCGGCGCTCCGGTCCTGGCGCACGGCGACGACCGACGGCTCGTTGAGCACGATGCCCTGGCCGCGGACGAAGATGAGGGTATTTGCGGTGCCCAGGTCGATGGACAGGTCATTGGAGAAGAGACCGCGGAACTTCTTGAACATCGGGAGAGGGCGTCCGGCAGGGAGGCGAAACGAAGCGGATTAGCCTAGCAAAAAAGCGGCCTCCCCGCGGCCCCGGGCCACCCCCAGTTGCGCGCCCGGTAGGCCGCTGTTCCGGGTCCGCACGGCGCGCCGGAACGGCCTTCGCGCTGGCCTCGCGCCCCCTGCGCCGGTACCCTGTGCGGCCTTTCCGCGCGAGCTTCCGCCCGATGTCTGCACTGATCTGCGGCTCCCTGGCCTACGACACCATCATGGTGTTCCCCGACCAGTTCAAGAACCACATCCTGCCGGACAAGGTGCACATCCTGAACGTCTCGTTCCTGGTGCCGCGGATGCGTCGCGAGTTCGGCGGCTGCGCCGGCAACATCGCCTACAACCTCAAGCTGCTGGGCGGCGAGCCGATCCCCATGGGGACGGTCGGCCAGGACTTCGGCCCCTACCGGGAGTGGTTCGAGGAGCACGGCATCGACCTGTCGCAGGTCCGCGAGATTCCCGACCTGTTCACCCCGCAGGCCTTCATCACCACCGATCTGGACAACAACCAGATCACCGCCTTCCATCCGGGCGCGATGATGCGCAGCCACGAGAACCACGTGAGGGACGTGCCGAACGTGACCATCGGCCTCGTCGGTCCGGACGGCCGCGAGGGCATGCTGCAGAACGCCCAGGAATTCTCGGACGGCAAGATCCCTTTCATCTTCGACCCCGGCCAGGCCATGCCGCTGTTCAACGGCGAAGAGTTGCGCAACTTCATCGAGCTGGCCGACTACGTCGTCGTCAACGACTACGAGTCCAACCTGCTGCAGGAGCGCACCGGCTGGGATGAGACCACCATCGCCGCCAAGGTCCGCGCCTACATCTGCACCCGGGGCCCGAAGGGCGTCGTCATCTACGCCGAAGGCCAGACCCACGACGTACCGCCCGCGCACGAGCGCCGCGTGACCGATCCCACTGGCTGCGGCGACGCCTTCCGCGCCGGCCTGATCTTCGGCATCGAGAAAGGTTGCGACTGGCTGACCATCGGCCGCATCGGCAACCTGATGGGCGCATTGAAAGTCGAGCACCCCGGCACACAGAACCAGCGTTTCGATTACGCCGAGTTCTCGCTGCAGTTCCGGCAGCAGTTCGGGTATGCATTGGAGAGCAAGACGACGGCTTGAGTCCGGCGATATTGCGAAGTTCTAAAGAACAGGGCGCCCTTCGAGGCGCCCTGTTCCGTTATGGGTTGCTGACATTGACGATCGATTGGTGACGAGTGCTGAGCCGCGCCGCCTATCACACCCTGAGAGGTGGTCGATACCCGATCGGTGACCGGACGCGTTACACCTCACTTTCATCACATAACGCCGCCTCTGAGCATTCGCCTGATAACGCGGGCGAGCACCCAGCCAGACGACCGGCACAGGGGAAGCAAGTAGTTGAATGCATTTCGAAATCCCCGCCTTGGCCGCAGGGCGACTTCCATCGCATACTCGACGCAACACCCCGCATCCGGGGCCGAATACTAGTTAGGCAGCAAGGAGAGATCATCGTGACCCAGACAGTGACCCCCGTCCTTCGGGTAACCAGTGCTTCCGCCAGTTTCCCGTTCTACGTTCAGGGGCTTGGATTCACCGTCGATTGGGAGTATCGGCACGAGCCGGATTTTCCGGTCTTTGCGCAGCTCACTCGCGGGCACCAATCGATCTTCCTGACAGAGCACGCAGACGACTGTCAGGTCGGTGGCGCCGTCTACTTTGCTGTTCCAGATGTAGACGAGTGCCATCAGGCGTTCCAAACAACGGGACTTGTTCAATCTGGCTCGCCGCGCAACACCGCCTGGAAAACTCGCGAAATCTTGGTAGCTGATCCGGACGGCAACAGGCTCACCTTCTTCACTGAGCTCGCTGCCTAACAATTCATTCAAGCCGAATCCGCTTCGCGGGTCGGCTTAATTCCAGCGTTAGCCCGCTCATGACTAAGCACGCCGCCGTCTTCTTAATCGCTTCGTTCTTGTCCTCCTGCACGGTCATGGGTCAGGGCAAGGCGCGGAACGATGGATTCTTCGTCCATAATGCTGTGCTAGCAGATCCAGATTATCTTTCTGAACTGGGCGTGCGACCCGAGAATGTAGCTGCACTAGACCGCTCCGAGATGGGGTTATTTGCTCATAGGCTGTCCTCTGGACAAGGCACGGTTGTTGCTCACCGCTTCTATTCCCCAGGTGGGGCGCTCACGGTGGACGATGAAGTGTTTGAGAAGTTGACGATCTGGTTCAAGAACTCAGGGCCAGACCCAGGTGCTATTGCGATTGACGATTCGGTGGTCGTGGTGCACACAAAAGGTGGTTCAGCATGGCCGCATGCTGCCTGCTCCGGCACCATCGAACGCGGCCAGATCAACATCACCCAAAAAGGCAGTGCCCTTCAGGTAGTAGTTACTGGAAACATAGTTCATAGCGGCAATCGCCACCCAGCGCGGTGCACACAGGACAACATCAATGTCTCTTTCACAGCGTCAGAAAGACCATTGTCATCACTTACACCGTGGCTCGGTACAGCCGGAGATCATCCTTATGAGGAAAGCTATCCCCGGTAGCGCGCCGCGGGCTAACAATTCATTCAAGCCGACGTCGCTTCGCGGCGCGGCTTAATTCAGGCGTTAGGCAGCATGTTCACATTCGGTCGCGACCACGAGAAAAATTGCGAGGCGAGACTTGTCCGCAACCCAGCGCAGATTCCGTTGCTGATGAACGTCATTGACGCCATTCACGATTTGATCGATGGCAATGGAGATCTGGAGTATGTCAGGACTTCCGTACACGTAGCGATGACGGAAGGCGGAGCCGGGGTCTGGGAGAACGCAGCAAAGTGGCTACGCAAGACCGGTTTCGACTATCCCGACATAATTAGCCTGTGGTCTGAGCTCGCATCTCATTCCAACGCAGAGGTGCGGTTTAGGGTCGCGTCCCTGCTTGATGAAGTGCCGATAAAATGCTTCGGTGCAATCTCTTCCGCCCTGCTGAAGGATCGCAGCAAAAGAGTCGTAGAGATGGCTGTGGACAGGAGCGCAAGGGTTGGCGGCACAAATGCAGGCTAACAATTAATTCAGGCCGAATACGCTTCGCGTGTGATCTAGGAGGCACACAGAATGCTCCTACCAATCAGGAAGAAACGCCTTCGAAGTAACGGTGTCAGGTTCACTTTCACCGCCGACATATCAAAGAAGGGCCTGCAATCGCAGGCCCTTCTCAGTTCCACTTGTAAAACGCGGCGCCTAGATCAAAACCCGAGCTGCGACAAATACGCGCCCGCCTGCTCATCACTGAGCACACCCGCGTCGCGCGCGGCTTCGATGCCGTCGCGTGCCGCTTCCGGCCAGCCGTTGTAGGCGTGGCTCGTGGCCATGTTCTCCACGAACACATCCAGCATGCCGTCTTCCTGGAGCTGGCGGACGACTTCGGCGCGATAGGTGTCACTGGTGTCCTTGAAGAGGTTGCCCGTCATCGCAGGATCACCGGTCGGCAGGTTCTCGTAGTCGCGCACGGCCTGGTCGCGCTCTTCTGCGTTATCGCCGAACAGCTCCGGTGCAGCCTCGCGCGCGATCTCGGCTGCGCTCGGGAACGAACCCTCGACCATCTGGCGCGTATTGGCGTCGAATGTGCCCTCGCTGTTCGACGGCCGGTTGTTGTAGTGGTCGGCGAAGCGCTGGAAGAACATTGCGTCGTCCGCGCGCGCCGCGGTCAGGAACGCATGCGCGTCGTCGGCGCCGATGCCGTTGGCCTGCAGGACCGCGACCGTGCCTGCGGCCTCCGGCGGCGACCAGAACACTTCCGGGAAATCCTTCGCCAGCGTCTGGATCTGCGCGGGTGACAGATCCAGGCCGTCGCGCAGGATGTTCGTGGTTTCGGAGGCTTCGTTGCCCAGGATCTCGGCGGTGGGCGCATCGATACCCGCGTCGCGATAGAACTGCTCGGCGAGATCGGTGCGCGCGTTGATGTCCTGACGGTACTGCACCAGCGCGACGCCGCCGGTGGCGATCATCATCACGCCGACGCCCACCGGGCCACCCCAGGCGCCGATGGTGCCGTTGGCGGCGAGCACGGTCATGATCGCGCCGCCCGCGCCGGCTGCGTTGAACAGCACGCCGGGCACACTGCCCTGGCTCCACTGGTCGATCGCGCCCGCGGCGTAGTAGGCGGTGTTGAGCACGCCGACGAATTTCGCGGTGAACTGGCCGGCCCAGGATGCGCCGGTGCCCCATTGCGCCGCGCGGCCTTCGGCATTGATGGCGCCGATGGTCGATGCGAACGCCGTCGCGTCCTGCGCCAACCCGACCGAGTAAGCCAGGGTGCCGATCGCGTTCTGCGCGTTCGGGTTGTCGATCGTGGTCTGCGCCGAGGTAAGGAACGCGGCACCGGACATGCCCAGCGCCAGCGTGCGGAACGCCATCGCGGCGGGGCCGGAGCTGAACTGCGTATCGCGCAGCGCGGTGAGGTCGCGCTGCGCGTCACTGAAGGACTCCACCGACTCGAATGCCTGGCCCGGGCTGAGACGCGCGCCCGGATCGGACAGCGTGTCCGACAGACTGCGCAGGCGCGCCACACCCGCGTCGATCTCGGTCTGCGGAATGCCGAACAGACGCGCGCCGTTGCGCTCGAGATCGCCGATCGCGGCGTTCGCGCGCGACACGCTTGCCGGGTCGTTCGGATTCATCGCGCCGATCGCCGGCATCAACTGGCTGTTGACGTAGGCGTTGCCGAGATTCTTGAGGAAGTCGCTGCCCTTCTGGCCCTCGTCGGCCAGGAAGGTGGCGAGGCTGGCGGCATCGTGCCCGGCGAGCAGTGTGGGGTCGAGCGACAGCGCGAACGACAGGCTGCCCTGCGTGGTCTCGTCGCCCGCGACGTCGCGCAGGATGCCGTCGACGCCCTGCCCCACATTGGAAAGATTGGGGGGGAGGCTGTGCAGCGCCGCCATGCTGTCGAGCAACTGACCGCCTTGCGTGGCGATCTCGGCCTGCAGTTCCTCGAGACGTGCCTTCCATTCCGGCCCCTGCCGGTCGACGTAGGCATCGATCGCCTGCTGTCGCTGCTCGGGCGATACGTTGCTGCCGGCGTCGTTGAGCACCGTCAGCAGGTCCTCGGTGTGTTCGGCGTAGGCCTCGACCGAGCCGTTGAGGCGCGACTGCAGATCGTGCGTGCCCTCCGCAGCGGCACGCAGGGCCATGCCGGCCTCGTCCGCCTTCCCGGCCGCCTCCAGCCTGCCGGCGAGGGCAATCGCAAGTTCGGGCGATGCGCCGCTGCCGACGGCGCTGCGGACGATGCCGCCATTGGAATCGAGGAAGAAACCACTCCAGGTTTCGACCTGTGGGAGAAACGCGTCGGCGACCCGATCGGCAGTTGCGCTTGCGCCCGGCGCGTCGCCCATCGCGGCCACCGCACGCGACAGGTCGGCGAACGGGCCGGCGCTTGTATAGACGCCTTCCACACCTGCGATCCGTTCGATCGTCGGCAGGCTGCGCTCGACGAGCGCTGCGGCCATTTCCGGCGGCAGCGTGTCCGTGAGCCCGGCCAAGCGCCCGGACGACTCGCTGGCGATCTGGGTGTCGTAACCAGCCTGGTCATCGCCGACGCCGGCGTAAGGCGCACCGACCCACTCGGCGGCCGCGTCGATACGCGTCTGCACCGAGGGCTGCTGCAGCAGTTCGGTCACGACGGCCGGCGATTCGTTCGCGAGCGATTGGCCGAGCGCGGTCAGGCGGTCGCCCGGCGTCACGCTGCTGCCGAAGACATCGGCCTGCGCCAGGACATCGGCGCGGTGTTCTGTGGCGAAGGTATCGATGGACTGCGACAGCGCCTGCTGCGCGGCGGAATCTCCGGCGTGACGTGCGAGCAGGCTTTCGCGCATCGAGGCGATGGTCTGCTGGCTGGTCGGCGCGCCGGGGATGCGCGCGTCCACGCCGTTGACGACCGGCGCGAGTTCCGCGGTGACGGCGGCGTCCAGCGCACTGCGCGCAGACGGCGTGGTGGCGAGCGGGCCGGGCAGGCGCGCCGATTCCGCCAAAGCCTGCTGGTAGTCCGCCAGCGCCGCATCGGTACGTTCGGCAGCGCTGAGCTGGGGACCTGCGGGCTCAGCGTCGATCGGAATCGCGAGCTCCTGTCCGGCTTCCAGTTCCGCGGTTGGCTCGAGCTGATTCGCCTCAGCAAGATCCTGAAGCTGCAGATTGCGCGCGGCGGCAATGCTGGCGAGCGTTTCGCCGTTGTTGACGGTGTAGGTCATGGGAGGCGCAGTCCTTCGGGCATTTGGCAGAGATGAAACCGCGTCCGGGGCGCCGCGTCAGCCCGGGGCAAGCCCTAGGTGTGGGCGGTTCGCCGCTTTGCCCGCCTGGCCGACTGAAATCGTGCTTCCCCGAATCGCAACCACGGGGCGCTTCTCAGCGTCCTGTCCGGTTTTCGCAGTCTGGAACTTCGCATCAACGCAGGTTGACGAACCCTTCCGCGTCGACGTTGCCGTGCGCGATCCGGTCACGCATGTCCGCGGTGCTCAGGCCGGTATCGAGCGGAGATGCAGACGGTCAACGAAAGTCGTCCAGTTGCCGCCCCATTCCAGGCCCATACCGGTGCAGATGCGGCCGATGGCATCCGGGTCGGAGCTACCGTTGATGCTGCGGTTCGGGCGCACTTCGACGACGTCGAAAGTGGTGGCGAAGGTCGGTTGCTGCAGCCGACGTTGGCGTTGGCGTTGGCGTTGGCGTTGGCGTTGGCGTTGGCGACGATATCGACAACGCAAGAATCAATGTGCGATGTCCGCCCTTGCGCGCGCTACAGCTTCACCGCTTGCCCTGTTGCTCTTGACCGACTCGCTGCCCGCTACGTGGTGCGCCACGTTGGCATTCGCGCGTCCGTGATCGACGCGGATACGAGAGCGACGATCGCAGGCGCCGTTGTCGATGAGGGGTTCGATGCCGGGCAGCCCCGCATCCTGGCCAGCTTGCGCCCGAGGCGCGGCGCGCGATCACGCCGTTGATGGGCGAGGCGCTGGTGCGCTGGTGCCTCTGGATTTGCAGCGAGGGCTGCCAACCACAGCGCGCGGCGCGGCGCGCAGGCTGGAATGCTGATTTCCCGCGGCCCCGTATCCGTCATCTCGGTACCGTCCCACTGACCCGCTCGGACACGGGAGACGATCGAAGCTGCGCGTCCGATCTATGAGCGAACAGTCCCTGCCTCGACCAAGAACGGGGTCACGAAGAGCGAGGCATGTTCGCGCCTCCCTTCCACACACCCAAACGAAGAAGAACGAAGGTCTGCTGAAGCGGGAGACCCGCCGCGCGCGACGCGCTCAAGTTGGGCACGCGCGCGCCGATACGGACACTGGTCCTTTGCTTTCAGCTCATTCGTTGCGGTGCCTGTCTGAAAGCGCCTGGCGCGCTGGCGGGTGTTGCCGGAAGGACTGCAAGCGGGAGACGACCCGCCCGCAGACTGGCTGACGCCCGATGCTCCGTACGATCCGATCCGACCAGCTCAAGCCCGGTATGCATGTCCAGCGCCTGTGCGGCTCCTGGCTCGACCATCCGTTCTGGCGTACGTCGTTCCTGGCCGATGCCGACGCCGTGGCGAAGATCTGCGCCAGCGGTGTCGAGACGCTGGTGATCGATTGCACGCTGGGCAGCGATGTGTCGCCCGAGCCGCTGGCACAGGCAGCGGCAGCACCGGAGGCCACGCAGGCCGCATCGCCTGTGTCCGCGCCGCGCGAGGCGACACCGCAGGTCGACACCGGCAACTTCGAGGTCGAGGTCAAAAGCGCGCGCGCGCTGTTGCAGGACGGCCGGGCGCTGGTCGAGGCGATGTTCGGCGAGGCGCGTCTGGGACGAAACGTCGATACCGGTGCGGCCACGCCACTGGTGGCGGCGGTCTGTGCTTCGGTGCTGCGCAATCCGCATGCCTTGATCAGCGTGGCCCGACTGAAGACGGCCGACGATTACACCTATCTGCATTCGATGGCGGTCGCCGGCCTGATGACCATGCTGGCACGCGGCATGGGCCTGCCCGAGGACGAGGTGCACGCGGCCGCGAAGGGTGGCCTGCTGCATGACATGGGCAAGGCGATGTCGCCGCCGCACGTGCTCAACAAGCCGGGGCGACTGACCGAGGCGGAGTTCGACGTGATGCGCCGACATCCCGAACAAGGCCATCGCCTGCTGGTGGACAGCGGCGTGGACGACGCCGCCGCGCTCGACATCGCGCTGCATCATCACGAGAAAATGGACGGCACCGGTTATCCGCGTCAGCTGGAGGGCGAGGGGATCTCGCAGATGGCGCGAATGGCCGCGATCTGCGACGTCTACGACGCGGTCACCTCGGATCGTCCCTACAAGCGCGGATGGTGTCCGGCGGAGGCCTTGCGCCAGATGGCGTCATGGACGGGGCACTTCGATCCGGCGATCTTCCGCACGTTCGTCAAGCGCCTGGGCATCTATCCGGTCGGCACGCTGGTGCGCCTGCAGTCGCAGCATCTGGCCGTGGTGCTGGAGCAGGCGCCCGACGCGTTGTTGAAACCGCGTGTGCGCGTATTCCACTGCGCGCGCCGCCACCGGCGCATCCTGCTTCGCGACGTGGACCTGGCCGCCCCGGGATGTCAGGACCGGATCCTGCAGGCAGAGTCGCCGGACGAATGGGGGCTGCGCGAACTGGAGAAACTCTGGCTGCCGTGAGCCAGCGCCACACGGCGGCCCGGTGCGCAAGATCACGCGGTGCCAGATTCAGTTCCCAGGCTTCAAGTGCACAGGGCGCCTCTCGGCGCCCTGTCGCGTTTGCCCGATCTGGAGACACCGATCAACGCAGATTGACGAATCCATCGCCATCGACATTGCCGGCCGCGATACGGCCACGCATATCCGCCGTACTCAGGCCGGTATCGAGCTGGAAGTGTGGACGGTCGACGAAGGTGGTCCAGTTGCCGCCCCACTCCAGGCCCATGTCGGTACCGACGCGGCCGATGGCATCCCAGTCGGGGCTCCAGTTGATGCTGCCGTCCGGGCGCACTTCGACGACGTCGAAGGCAGTGGCGAAGTTGTGGTTGCTGTGGCCGCCGCGGGCATTGGTGACGATATCGCCCGGCGTGGTGCGGCCTTGGGCGTACAGCGCGTCCTGCTCGGCGTAGGTGCGGAAGCCCTGGGTCACGCGCAGGGTGATGCCCAGTTCCTGTTCGACGCGATTGACGAACTCGGCGGCCTGGCCGCGCAGTTCGGGATGCAGGCCGGCGATGCGGGCGTTGCTCGGGGCATCGCTGACCTGGGCGACATCACCTGGCGCGACCGGCTCGGCTGCCGGCGGCTTCTCGACCGCAGGCGCGCCGTTGAGCTGCGCCCAGGTGTTCTGTCCGACGACGCCATCGACCTCGATGCCACGGCTCGCCTGGTAGCTGCGCACCGCGCTCTCGGTGCGGGCACCGAAGATGCCATCGGCCGTGCCCGGGCTGAAGCCCGCAGCGGCCAGACGGGTCTGCAGGTCGGTGACAGCCGGGCCACGGTCAATGCGTTCCAGTGTCGGCGTAGCCGAGGCCGGTGTGTTCTGCTGCACGGGCGCGGCGCCCTCGGCACGTGCGCCGCCGTTGAACGGCGTGCCCAGCAGGCCCTGCGCCTGCGCGTCGGCGACGGCCGTGCGCGCTGCGGACACGTCGGTGTTGTAAGTATTGGTCAGGCCCTTGTAGGCACCCCACGGCGAGAGGTTGGTGCCGTTGTTGGACAGTTCGAACGCGACGCGCGCATTGGTCTGCGGGTCGAACAGCTGCTCGTTGGAGGTCAGGCCGAAGGCTTCGCGGCGCTCGGGACCCATCGCGCCGATCATGTTGATCTGGGTCAGGCCATACGACTTGTCGCCGGTGGCGGCGTTGCCATTGAACGCGGCCGGATCGCCGGTGGATTCGCGCATCGAGATGGCGACCATGCTCACCAGGTTCTCACCACGGAAGCCGGCCTCGTGGAACAGCTGGGCCAGCTGGGTGCGATCCAGCGGGCCACCCGTGTAGGAGCCCTGCGTCTCATTCGCCGGCGCCGCGCCGTTGACCGACGCCGCCTCACTACTCAGCGGCTTGGTGCCGGCGGGCAGTGCGATGGACTGATCGGGATAGATGACGTCCGGATTGTTCACCTGCGGATTCGCCGCCAGCAGGCCTTCGAGGCTGACGCCATGGGCCTTGGCGATTTCCGACAGCGTGTCGCCGCGCTGCGCGGTGTAGGACTGCGCGGCCTCGCCCGGCGGCGGCAGGTCCTGCAGGCGGTTGGTGGTTTCGGATGACGAGACGGCGTTGACGCTCACGGCAGGCTCCTGGATCGATTGGGCACACATCCCCCGGATAGCTGCAGTGTCCGGGCCTCCGGCGCCGCGCGACAGATGGGGGGTGCCCCAGCGTGCATGGGTCACAGTTCGGCGTTGGGCGGGTGAGAGCCCTCCCCCTGCTTGTGGGGGAGGGTTGGGAGGGGGCGAGCCTTCAGAGTCGAGCGGACATCAGAGTCGAAGGTCATGTCCTGACGAAGCTTGAAAACGAATTCCGAAGCGATCTGGCTGTTTGCCCCCATCCCAACCTTCCACCCGGGAAGGGCGCAATGCCCCGCAGGCGGGGGCAGGTGTAGATCTCTGGCCAGCCCTCACCCGACGCGCTTTGCGCGTCGACCCCGGAACAAGTCCGGGGCAGGCTCTCTCCCAGAGGGAGAGGCGCTGGGGTCGTGCCTGCGGTGACTGCTGACGAGACCGCCAACCCCACATCCTCACCACGCCGCGATCCGCTTCCCGATTGAATGCGCGGATGCCGCGACGCCGACCTGCCGACATCCCCGCCCGACCACGCGACCTGACCCGTGGTGCGATCGGCCCCACGCTCTTCGCGTTCGCGCTGCCGATCCTAGGCGGCAACGTCATGCAGTCGCTCAACGGTTCGGTCAATGCGGTCTGGATCGGGCGCTTCCTCGGCGAGGGCGCGCTGGCAGCGATCGCCAATGCCAACAACATCCTGTTCCTGCTGCTGGGCGCGGTGTTCGGCGTGGGCATGGCGGCGACGATCCTGGTAGCGCAGGCGATCGGTCGCGACGACCTGCCCGGCGCCAAGCGCGTCATCGGTACAAGCGCGACGTTCTTCCTCACCGCGTCGGTGCTCGTCGCGCTGGTCGGCCTGCCACTGTCGCGCCACGTGCTGCTGTGGATGGGCACCCCGGCCGATGCGCTGCCGCATGCGGATGCCTATCTGAAACTGATCTTTCTCGCGGTGCCGTTCTTGTACGCGTTCGCATTCCTGTCGGCGATCCTGCGCGGCGCCGGCGATGCGCGTACGCCATTCCTGTTCCTGCTGCTGGTGGTCGCGCTGGACATCGTGCTGGTGCCGATGCTGATGCTCGGCGTCGGCCCGCTGCCGGCAATGGGCATGGCCGGCGCGGCGCTGGCGAGCCTGATCGCGAACGCGCTCGGTCTCACCGCCCTGCTCGCCTGGCTGCGGCATCGGAAGCACCGCTTGTGGATCCATCGCACCGAGCGCCATCTCTACAAGCCCGACTGGACCATCGTGCGTGCGCTGCTGGCCAAAGGCCTGCCGATGGGCCTGCAGATGGTGATGCTGTCGGCGGCGATGATCGCGATGATTTCGATGGTCAACGCGCACGGCGTCGACACCACCGCGGGCTACGGCGCCGCGCTGCAGTTGTGGACCTATGTGCAGATGCCGGCGATGGCGATCGGCGCGGCGTGTTCGACGATGGCAGCGCAGAACGTCGGCGCCGGTCACTGGGACCGCGTGTCACGCATCGCCGCCACCGGCGTGGGCTTCAACGTGTTGATGACCGGTGCGCTGATCGGTCTATTGCTGCTGCTCGATCGCGCCGCGCTGTCGCTGTTCCTCGGCGATGCCAGCGTCGCGTTGGAGACCGCGCGGCATCTCAACCGCATCGCGATCTGGTCGTTCCTGTTCTTCGGCGTGACCTTCGTGCTGTTCGGCGTGGTGCGCTCGACCGGTGCGGTCATGCCGCCGCTGGTAATCCTCGCGGTCACGCTGTGGGGCGTGCGCGTGCCGTTCGCAACGCTGCTGCAGCCGACGCTCGGCGTGGATGCGATCTGGTGGAGTTTCCCGGCCAGCGCGCTGCTCGCAATGCTGCTGTCGATCGGCTACTACCGCTGGGGCGGCTGGCGGCGCGCCCGCATGCTCGATGGCGCAGCGCGCGAACCGGTGGCGATGCCGGCCGAAGTGCCGGCGCAACCGCCGGCGCCATTGGCGAGTCTCGATCCGAACGACACGCAGGACGGGCGTCGCCGCGCGCTTTGAAGGTGTGGCAGCCGGCCCGCGCCTGAACCTGCGGACCGCGCTGCATTGACCTGCCTGCACCGCGACGGCATCTAGGACGTTCGAACGCGATGTTCTGCGTGCACCCGGACAGTCCCATGCGCACTCCACTTCTGCTGATGCTGTTGATCGCTACCGCGACGGCGCCCGCCTTCGCGCAGCAGCTGCGCAATCCGGCCGATTCACCGCCGCGTGCTGCGCCGGTGTTGCGTCAGGCGGAACCTTCGCCGCGCCTGCCCACGCATGTCGGCGCGAACGCCGCACGCGACGCTGCGCACGAACGCTGCGTGCAGGCGGCATCGCGCTCGATCCAGCCGACCAGCACTGCCCGCGTGGCGAGTGCACAACGTCGCGCCGCAGCGATCGAAACCCAGCGCGCCGCACGCGGCGGAGATGCGCGCGATCCCACGGATCACAGCGGCCTGCGCGCACAACGCGACGCCCAGCAGCGTGCGACGACGCGTGAGCGCAATGCAGCGAGCCAGCGCATGGCCATCGCGCAGGGCAACTGCCGCTGAGTCAGCGGCGCGGCAGCCCACGCCATGCGAGCGTCAGCAGCGTGACGTAGAGGATCGCCTCACCTATGCGCTGCAGCAGTCCGCGCACCGGTTCGAACGGCGGCAGCACCATCGCGAAGAACAGCAGCAGCCACAGCATCGCCACCACCAGCAGCGCCGCGCGCGTGCGCGATGGCAGCCTGGTGCCGCAGGCCAGCAGCACGACGCCCACGCATGTCCCGAGATAGGTCAACAGGCCGAGCAGGTTGTGCAGTTGCTGGCTGCGTGAGCCTTCTGCAGGACAACCGGCATCACAGGGTGCGAATGCCGAGCCGATGTAGGCGACGGCTTCGAGCAACAGCATCCAGTAGCCCACACGCGCGACGCCGCGGATCGGCAGCAGCGGCGACGCGAGTATCAGCACGACTGCCAGCAACAACCCGAACGGTACGAAACCGAACAGCCCGATCTGCCAGGCGTACGGCGTGCCGATGGCGTTGAGTTCGCTGATGTACTGCGAGACGTGCGAGTAGCCGGGCTTGAGGACGCCGCTGCCGAAGAGCATCAGTAACCAGGCGGGCACGATGGCGAGAATGCCGATTCGGATCAGGCGGATGCGGGTGGCGCTGTGCGGTGCGGGCAACCGTGGCGTGTGCATGTGGCCTTCCGGGATGGCGTGGGGTGAGGCTAGGTTTCCTTCGCGCCTGCGGCGTGTGCCATTGGGCATGTGGGAATGAGGATTCACCAGCTACCTCTCCGCCCGTCATCCCGGCAAATGCCGGAGGTGCCCTTCAACAGCCGAATGGCTGGTCATCCAGTGACTTCCCGCTGTATGTAAAGTCCCAGCTCGCCTGACTGACGCTTTTGCGGCACGCAAAGGCGCTGGATGACCGGACATGCGTCCGTTGAAGGCCCGGCCTTCGCCGAAATGACAGCAGTTAGAGCACTCCGACCGTCGGGATTTTCCCGTCATTCCAGCGGCTTGTAACAGACGCACGGCTGGTAAATCTGGAATCCATCTTTGCGGAAAAGAATCACCCGCGCGAGTGACGCGGAGCATGAGCGAGCGATTTGCTTCTGCATTCCAGCGACTTCTAAAAGCCGGATGGCAGGTCACGCTGGAATCCACTTTCGCGTGGAGGCGCGCCACACGCGAGGTGTGGAGCACGAGCGAAAATCAAGATGGGTTCCAGCTTGAACAGCCATTCGGCTGTTGAAAGCCGCTGGAACGACGGCTTTGGAGATTTGCGCAATCTCACTGGCCGCCGTTGCCTCAGGCGACACTGCTCACCGATATCGCACCAATGCGGACGGACCCGCCCTCAGCCCCACTTCGGCAACTTCGCCCGATCCAGCCCCGCCACCTCGAACACCGCGCTCCGTGTACCGCCCGCCTTCACCGGGAACTCGATCGACACCGTTTTCGCGCCGTCGAGCAGGCGCCACAGCGCGCGCTCGTCGTCGATGAACATGGCGATGGCCTCGTCGGTCTTCGGGCGGTTTGCCGCCATGCGTCGCGGCTCGCCGTCGTCGACGCGCACGCTGACGCGGCAGTTGGGGTAGCAGTCGAAATCGCCGGCCTGCAGCACGAGGTAGCTGCTGCGTCCCCAAGACGGATGGTCGCGGAAGATCAGGCGCACCTGTTTCGCGCCGGTGCCATCGACGTCGATGTTGTCTTTGGCGTAGATCGCCGCCGACAGCTGTTCGCCGCCTTCGACGTTCGCGGTGTTGTAGATCCACAACGCCTGGGTGCGCGCGGTTTCGCGCAACGCGTCGCCCTTGGCCGCGACGTCGTCGAACTTCGCACGCACGCGTTCTGCGGCGGCGGTGTCGGGATAGCGCGCGAGCAACACGTCGGCCTGTGCCTTCGCCAATGCCCAGTTCTCGATCGCGATGGCGGCTTCGAAATCAGCCTCCGCCGCTTCGGCCTGTTGTTCGGCTGCGGCGGCTTGGGCCTGCGCCTGTGCGGCGGCCTGGGCTTCGCGATCCTGGCAGGCGGTCAGCGGGAGCAGCGCGGCGAGCAGTGCGGTGGCGAGCAGGTGTCGGGATGTCATGCGGGCGTTCCTCGTTCGATCAGCCAGTGCACCGCGTCGGCGACATCGCGCGGTTGCTCCATCAGGGTCATGTGGCCGCTGCGCTCGAGCAGGACCTGACGCGCCTGCGGCATGCGGGCAGCGTACAGGGCCATCGCGCTCGGATCGATCACCGCATCGTGCGCGCCCCAGATCAGCACCGCAGGCTGACGGATCTCGCCGGCAGCATCGCCGGGCGCAAACCGTTCGTCACTGCGGCCGATGCGATCGAGCACCGATTGTTCGAACGCGGCCTCATTGCGGCGATGGCGCACGAACGCGATCGTGCCCGGCCAGGGCAGCGGCGGCCGCGCACTGCGCTCGTGGAACAGCACGGACATGTACTGCTCTATCGACGTGGTGTCCTCGATGCCGAACGGATTGCGGCCGTCGAGCACGGCGAGCCCGAAGGCGTTGTCCTCGAAGTGCACACCGGCCGCATCGAGCAGACCGACGCGCGCGACGAGCTCGGGATATTTCGCGGCGACCAGTGCGGCGATGCCGCCGCCCATCGAATGCCCCAGCAGCACCACCGGGCCTGCATCGAGATGAAGCAGGAACGCGGCGACGTGCGCGGCTTCGGCGACGAAGCCGTGGTCGGCGTCCGCGATACGTTCGCTGTCGCCCCAGCCCGGCAGGTCCGGCATCACCAAGCGGAAGCGTGCATCGAGTTCGGGCACGAGCCGGTACCAGTTCTCCTTGCTGCCGGTGTAGCCGTGCAGCATCACCAGCGTCGGCGCGGATGCATCGGTGCCTGCGCGCTCCGTCCAGCACCAGCGCAGGCCGTCGATGCGCGCGCGATGCACAGCCAGTCGCAGACGTCGACGCTGGCGCCCGTACTCGGCGCGGATCAGCTGCCGCGGCTCGCGGAACAGCAGCCACGCGAATGCGCCGATGCCGATGGCCGCAACGCACGCGGCCGCCACGAGGGCGGCCGCGAACGGATGGCTCAATGCCTGCATCGCCTCAGTTGGCGGGTGCCGGCGCCGCCGGATCGGCAGGCACGGCCGCAGGCACTTCAGCCGGTGCCGGCGCCGGTGCGGGCTTGGCCTCGTTGATCAGCTTCTCCACCGAACCGGTCGTGATCGGGTGGTAGCCCGGACGTGCGGTTGCGAAGATCTGCTTCGCCAGCGCGAGACCCGGCTCGGTCTGCACCAGCGCGGTGTAGATCGGCATGATCAGCTTGCGACGGCCGACGCGCGCGGTGAACTCGGCCAGTGCCTCGTTCGCCTGCGTGTAGCCGCTGCCCACCGCCAGCGGATACCAGCGCATCGCGATCTCGCCATTCTCCGTACCGGTGAATTTGTAGGCCTCGTCCAGCTGGGTCAGCTGTTCGACGGTCAGCGTCGGCGGCAGGCTTTCGAGGAAGTGCAGCCATTCCTGGGTCGACCACGCGTCGGTGATCTGACGCGGCGGCAGCTGCGCGCTGCCCAGCCACGCCAGACGCGCGGAATCGACGATGCCGAAGTTGCGCGACATCACCTGCGGCGCGTAGCCCGGAATGCCCGGCGCGTAGACCCATTCCTGGATCTCGGCGTCGGTCACGGTGTCGGGGAACTTGTCGAACAGGTTCTCCTTGGCGTACGCGAGGAACTGTTCCGTCGTGATGCTCTGGAACGCGAAGTGGTCGAAGTAGCCGCGCAGGAACACGTCGAAATTCTCGCGACCGAAGCGCTGCTCGAGGAACTGCAGGAACCACGCGCCCTTGTCGTAGGACACCGCGCTCAGCGCGTCGTCGGCATCGAGTGCGACATCCGGCTTCACCGCCAGCGCCTGCGTGGCTTCGGGCATCGACGCGATGTTCTCGCGCAGGGAGTTACGCGCGATCACGTACTCCATGTCGCTGACTTCCTTGCCGTACAGCGACTCGACGATGCGGTTCTCGACGTAGCTGGTAAAGCCTTCGTTGAGCCAGCCGTGCTTGGCGCTGGAGAAGGTCACCAGGTTGCCCGACCAGCTGTGCGCGAGCTCGTGCGCGATCAGCGAGACCAGCGACTTGTCGCCGACGATGACGGTCGGGGTGATGAACGACAGACGCGGATTCTCCATGCCGCCGTACGGGAACGACGGCGGCAGGATCAGCAGGTCGTAGCGCTCCCAGCGATAGGGACCGTAGAGCTGCTCGGTGGTGGCGATCATTTTTTCGGTATCGGCGAATTCCGCCACCGCGCGATCGATCATCGCCGGCTCGGCCCACACGCCGGCGCGGCCCGAGATCTCCTTGAACACCAGATCGCCGGCCGCGATCGCCATCAGGTACGACGGAATCTTCTGCGGCATCTTGAAGGTGTAATCGCCGTCACGCTGGGCGGCCGGATCGTTGTCGGCGCTCATCAGCACCATGACGTCCGGGCGTGCGGTGACGTGCGCGGTGTAGGTGTAGCGGATCGCCGGCGTGTCCTGCAGCGGCACCCACGAACGCGCGTGGATCTGCTGCGACTGGCTGAACATGAAGGGCAACTGCTTGCCTTCGGTCATCTCCGGCGTGAGCCACTGCAGGCCCGACGCATCCGGCGAGGTCACATAGGTCACGCGGACCTTGGCGTTCCGTTCAGGCGTTTCGATGGTGAGCTTGCTGCCCAGCGTCGCATCGGCCTGCGCGAGCGCGTACTGCAGCGGCTGCCACTGGCCGCCGGCGGCCTCGCCTTCGACCTTGGAGATCGTCAGGTCGCGCGTGTCGAGCACCAGCTGGGTCGCGGACTGATCCTTCCACTGCAGCGTGTAGGTCGCGGTGCCGGCGATGGTCTTGGCATCGAAGTCCAGCGCGATATCGAGCGCCAGGTCTTCGGTAACGACCTTGCCGGGCTCGGCGTAGGAATGCTCATCGCGGTCGACGGCGGCGGCCTGGGCAGGCGGCGCGGTCGGCTCGCCGGCAGGCGGTGCATCACGGTTGCATGCGGTCAGCGCAAGAACGGCCAATGCCAGCAGGCCAGCGGCGGAACGGAGTGGGCGCATCGGACAATCCACACGGGGGACAAGCCGGCGATTCTACCGTGCGCCCTGCCCTCGCTCCGGTGTGCTGCACCCCATCCGCGGCGCAGCAGCGTATTCAGGCCTTGAAGCCGTCGTGGATCGCGACGATGCCACCGCTGAGATTGCGGTACTTGCAGCGCGCGAAGCCGGCCGTCTCCATCATCCCCTTGAGCGCATCCTGCGGCGGGTGCTTGCGGATCGATTCCGACAGGTACTGGTAGCTGTCGCTATCACGCGCGAATAGCTTGCCCAGCCGCGGCATGATCTGGAAGGAATGGAAGTCGTAGATCGGCTTGAACCAGTCGGCCTTCACTTCCGAGAACTCGAGCACGCGCGCCTGGCCGCCCACTTTCAGCACGCGCAGCATCTCGCGCAGTGCAGCGTCCTTGTCGGTCACGTTGCGCAGGCCGAAGGCGATCGTCACCAGATCGAAGCTGGCGTCCGGGAACGGCAGCGTCTCGGCATTGCACTGCACGTACTCGAAGCCGCGCACGTTGCCGCGATCGGTCATGCGGTCGCGGCCGACGCGCAGCATCGAGGCGTTGATGTCGCCGAGCACCAGTTCGCCGGATTCGCCGACGCGGGATTTCAGCAGCGCGGCGATGTCGCCGGTACCGCCGGCCAGATCGAGCACGCGGTCACCGGTGCGCACCTGCGCGGTCGCGGCGAAGTAGCGCTTCCACACCCGGTGGATGCCGAGGCTCATCAGGTCGTTCATCAGGTCGTAGTTGCCTGCGACCGAGGAGAACACCTCGCCGACGAGCTTCTGCTTGTCCCCGGTGGGCACGTCGCGGAAACCGAAATGGGTGGTGCCGGGCTTGTTGGATTCGTCGCTCATGGGTCGATTATCCCTCATCCGGGACCGGCGCGATCCGCAGCTTGCCCACGCGGCGCCGCTCCAGCGATTCGACCTGCAGCTGCCAGGCGCCGACGGTCACGGTGTCGCCTTCGACCGGCATGCGGTCGAGTAGGTGCAGCACCAGGCCCGACAGGGTGACGTAGGTCGCTTCGCGCGGCAGCACGATGCCCGTGGTCTGCTCCAGATCCTGCAGCGACATCGAGCCGTCGACCAGCCAGATGCCGTCGTCGCCGCGACTCGCGGCATAGTCGGCGTCCTGGGTGTCGACCAGATCGCCGGCGATCGTCGCCAGCAGATCGTTCGCGGTCACCATGCCCTCGAGACTGCCGTATTCGTCGACGACCACCGCCAGCGGAATTGGATGCGCGCGGATCTGCTCCAGCACGCGCAGCGTCGAGGTGCCCTCGGGCACCACCAGCGGCTCGCGCACGAAATCGGTGACGTTCAGCGCGCGGCCCTGCAGCACGCTCGACAGCAGATCGCCGCTCTGCACGATGCCCAGCATCTGGTCGAGTTCGCCGTCGCAGACCAGCAGGCGCGTATGCGGCGATTCGATCAGGCGCGCGGTCGCGTGTTCGATGCCGCGCGTCGCGTCGATCCACTCGATGTCGCTGCGCACCGTCATCACGCTCGACACCGGGCGCTCGGCCAGCGTGAGCACGCTGCGGATCATGTCGTGCTCGGCGGCTTCGAGACGTTCCTCGCCCTCGCCCTGCGGCACGTCGATCGCACCATCCTCGATGTGCGCGGTAGGACGTGTGCCGAGCAGACGCAGCACGGCATCGGCGGTGCGCTGGCGGAACGGCAGCTGCTGCGCGTGGCGCTCGCGATTGAAGCGCGACCACTGGTTGAAGGCCTCGACCAGGATCGAGAACGCGATCGCCGCGTACAGATAGCCCTTCGGAATCTTGAAGCCCAGGCCTTCGGCGACCAGGCTGAAACCGATCATCAGCAGGAAGCCCAGACACAGCACGACGACGGTCGGATGCTTGTTGACGAAGGTGGTCAGCGGCTTGCTGGCGAGCAGCATCACCGCCATCGCGATGGTGACCGCCGCGTACATCACGCCGAGGTGCTCGACCATGCCGACCGCGGTGATCACCGAATCGAGCGAGAACACCGCGTCGAGCACGACGATCTGGGTGAGCACGACACCGAACGAGGCGTAGACGCGCTTCGTGCTGGTCTGGCTCTGCTGGCCTTCGAGCCGCTCGTGCAGCTCCATCGTCGCCTTGAACAACAGGAACACGCCGCCGATCAGCAGGATCAAATCGCGCCCGGAGAAGTCGTTGCCCCAGAGCGTGAACAACGGCGTGATCAGGCCGGCGATCCACGCCACCAGCGCCAGCAGGACCAGCCGCATCAACAGTGCCAGCGACAGGCCGATCACACGGGCCTTGTCGCGCTGCTCCGGTGGCAGCTTGTCGGCGAGAATCGCGATGAACACCAGGTTGTCGATGCCGAGAATGATCTCGAGGACTACCAGGGTCGCCAGCCCCATCCAGATCGTGGGGTCGGACAGCCATTCCATAGGTGTTCTTGCATCGCGCTTTTGGGGGCCACGGATTCTGCCACGCGTTCGTTAAGAAGTTGACGAGGCGTCTCACGCTCGACCGCGACGGATGCGGCAGGCAGACTGCGTGCCCGATGTATCGATGAGCGCCCGCATGATCGCCACGCCCGACTACCGCGCCCTGCTCGACACCGCCATTGCCGAAGCCCGACAGGGCCTTGCGGAAGGTGGCATCCCGATCGGCGCGGCGCTGTATCACCAGGACGGACGCCTGCTCGGTTGCGGCCACAACCGCCGCGTGCAGGAAAGCGATCCGTCGATCCATGGCGAGACCGATGCGTTTCGCAAGGCCGGGCGTCAGCGTTCCTACCGCGACACGATCATGGTCACCACGCTCGCGCCGTGCTGGTACTGCAGCGGCCTCGTGCGTCAGTTCGGCATCGGCACCGTCGTCGTCGGTGAATCGCAGACCTTCCAGGGCGGCATCGACTGGCTGCGCGAGGCCGGTGTCGAGGTGATCGACATGCATAGCCAGACATGCGTCGAGCTGCTCGGCGGCTTCATCGCCGCGCATCCGGAGGTCTGGAACGAGGACATCGGCGAGGACTGAGCGTCACCTCTACTGACCTGCGTTAGACTGCGCGCCCCCGCGTCACCCGCCCTGCCCCTGATGACGACCACGCCACCATAGCCGCCGTTTCCGCGCCGCCCACCGGGCGTCGCCGCGCTATGCCATGCACCGTCATCCCGCCGGACACCGCTGCGTGTCCGGCTCAGTCAGGGCTATCCCATGCATTCCAAGATTCCGCTGCGCCAGCAATGGCTCGGCAACATCCGTGGCGACGTGCTCGCCGGACTCGTCGTCGCGCTCGCACTGATTCCCGAAGCGATCGCATTCTCGATCATCGCCGGCGTCGATCCACGCGTCGGTCTCTACGCCTCGTTCTCGATGGCCGTGGTCACCGCGATCGTCGGCGGCCGCCCCGCCATGATCTCCGCCGCCACCGGCGCGATGGCGCTGGTGATGGTCACGCTGGTGCGCGACCACGGCCTGCAGTACCTGCTGGTCGCGACGCTGCTCGCGGGCGCGTTCCAGATCCTCGCGGGCGTGCTGAAACTCGCATCGCTGATGCGTTTCGTCTCGCGCTCGGTGATCACCGGATTCGTGAACGCGCTGGCGATCCTGATCTTCGCCGCGCAGCTGCCGGAACTGGTCGGCATGCCGTGGACGGTCTACGCGCTGTGCGCGGCGGCGCTGGCGATCATCTACGGACTCCCACGCATCACCCGCGCGGTCCCGTCGCCGCTGGTGGCGATCGTCGCGATGACGGTGCTCGTCGCCGCAATGGGGATCGACGTGCGCACGGTGTCCGACATGGGCGCGCTGCCCGACAGCCTGCCGGTGTTCCTGCTGCCCGACGTGCCGTGGACGCTGGAGACCTTGCGCATCGTGCTGCCGGTGTCGGCAACGCTCGCGGTGGTTGGCCTGCTGGAATCACTGCTGACCGCACGCATCGTCGACGACATGACCGACACGCCCAGCGACAAGCACCGCGAATGCGTGGGCCAGGGCGCGGCCAACATCGCCACCGGTTTCCTCGGCGGCATGGCCGGCTGCGCGATGATCGGCCAGTCGGTGATCAACGTGAAATCCGGCGGTCGCGGGCGGCTGTCGTCGATGGTCGCCGGCACCGTGCTGCTGGCACTGGTGGTGTTTGCCGGGCCGTGGGTCGGGATGATTCCGATGGCCGCGCTGGTCGCGGTGATGATTATGGTCTCGATCGGCACCTTCAGCTGGCAGTCGCTGCTGGACCTGCGTCGGCATCCGCCGGGATCAAGCGTGGTGATGCTCAGCACCGTCGTCGTCACCGTGGCGACGCACGATCTCGCCAAGGGCGTGCTGACCGGCGTGCTGCTCTCGGCGCTGTTCTTCGCCCGGCGTGTCGGCCGGCTGCTCAATGTCGAAGATTCGCTCGACGCCGACGGCATCCGCCGCTACGTCGTGCGCGGCCAGGTGTTCTTCGCCTCGGCCAACGCATTCGGCGATGCCTTCGATCTGCTGGAGCCGGTGCCGCGCGTCGTGATCGACCTGACCCACGCGCACTTCTGGGATCTCAGCGCGATCGGCGCACTCGATACCGTGGTGATGAAACTGCGCGCGCGCGGCGTCGACGTCGAGGTGCTTGGACTCAACGCCGCGAGCGCGACGCTGGTCGAGCGGCTCGGCGTGCACGACAAGCCTGGGGCGCGTCCCGCTGCCGGGCACTGAGCCCGATGCCGTCCGTCACCATCGCCGGTTTCGCCCGGCGATGGTGCGTCACCTCAGACGCCGCGACCGCCGTCCACGTTCATCACCAGTCCGGTGACCTGCTTCGACAGCGAGGAGGCGAGATAGAGCGCCGCTTCGGCGATGTCGTCGGGCTGGATCAGCGAACCCATCGGGATGTTCCCCGCGAACAGCTTCTTGGCGTCTTCCAGCGAGGTCTTGGCCGGATCCAGAAAGCCGCCGAGCATCGGCGTTTCCGCCGCGCCCGGGTTGATGACATTGACGCGGATGTGGCTCGACGCCAGCTCCAGCGCGAGCGACTGGCTCAGCGCGATCGTCGCAGCCTTGGATGCGCAATAGGCGTTCTGGCCCGGCTTGGGACGCACGCCGACGATCGAACCGATGTTGACGATCGTGCCGCCGCCCGCCTGTTTCATATGCGGCACGACGTGCTTGCAGGCCAGGAAGATCGACTTGGCATTGACGCCCAGGATCCAGTCCCAGTGGCGTTCTTCCAGGTCCTCGATCGCGGTATAGACCTGCGGCACGCCGGCGCAGTTCACCAGCACGTCGATTGTGCCGAAGCGCGACACCGTGGCGTCCACCAGCGCGCGGATGCTGGTTTCCGAGGCGACATCGGCCTGCACCGCATGGGCACCCCCGCCAAGCGTCGCCGCCACTCCATCCGCGGCCTCGCCATTGAGATCGGCGACGATCACGCGCGCGCCCTGCGCATGGAACAGCGCGGCGATGGCATGGCCGAGCCCCGACGCGGCACCGGTCACGATGGCGGTCTTGCCCTGCAACAGTTGATGACGACTCACGGCGTGCTCCTCGCGACGCATCGCACCAGGATCACCGCCTCCCGGGGCGGTCTCGATCACGGGACGGGTCAGCTGGTTCATGTGTGGAAGTTGATCGCGTGGTATTCGACGTAATCGGCCAGACCGAATTCGCCGTTCTCCGTGCCGATGCCGCTCTGCTTCACTCCGCCGAACGGCATGTAGCGACGCCCGAGGCGCGACTGCGCGTTCTTGTTGATGTAGGTCATGCCCGCCTCGATACGCCGCGCCATAGCGACCGCACGCTCGAAATTCGTGGTCCAGATGCTGGAGCCCAGGCCGTACTCGCTGTCGTTGGCCATCGCGATGACCGCATCCTCGCTGTCGTACGCAATCACCGGCACGACCGGGCCGAACTGTTCGCAGGTGACGATTTCCTGATCCGGCGTCGGATGCTTCACCAGCACCGGACGCAGGTAATAGCCGTCCTGCCAGGTGTCGGGATCGACCGGCTCTCCGAGTTCCACGACCGTCGCACTGCTGTCTTTCGCCCGGGCCACGAGGTCCTGCACGTAGCGGTACTGCGCCGCGTTGTTGACCGGACCGAACGTGGTGCGCGGATCGAGCGGATGGCCGATGCGGAACTTCGCGACCTCGGCGCTGAACTTCTCGAAGAAGGTGTCGTAGATGGCACGCGGTACGTAGATGCGCTTGACCGCGAAACAGAACTGCCCCGAACGATGGAAGGTGCCGGCAACCAGCGTCGGCATCTGCGCATCGAGATCCATGTCGTCGAGCACGATCGCCGGATCGTTGCCGCCCAGCTCGAACTGCACGCTCTTGATGGTATCGGCGGCACTTTTCATGATGGCCGTCGCCGCCTTGCCGCCGCCGGTGAACGAGATCTTGCGCACCAGCGGATGCGCGACCAGCGCCGAGCCGGTGTCGCTGCCGCCGTGCAGCACGTTGATGACGCCCGGCGGGAACAGTGCGGCCGCGCGCTTGAGCAGCGTGCCCACGCCGAGCGGCGTGGTCGGCGGTGTCTTGATGACGATGGTATTGCCGCAGACGAGTGCGGGCGCGAGCTTGCGGATCATCAGCACGACCGGCGCGTTCCACGGCACGAAGCCCGCGATCACACCGACCGGCTTCTTCTCGACCGTCACCCAGCTGGTGTCGTCCTCGACGCGCTGGATCTGCAGGAACGCGCGGGCGGCATCGACATTGTCACGGGTGGCGAATGCGGAGCCGGCGATCTCCATGCGGATTTCCTGCGGCAGCAGGCCGGACTCGGCGACGACGATCGGGGTCAGTTCATCGACCATCGATTCGAGCAGATCGGCGACCGCGAGCACACGTTCGATGCGCGACTCGAGCGGGGTCGCCGCCCAGCCCGGAAACGCGCGATGCGCGGCCTGCACGGCGAGATCAACGTGGCTCGCGTCGGCCTGCGCAGCGCGACCGACGACATCGGCGAAGCGGCCCGGATCGCGAACCTCGAGATAGTCGCTGGTCTCGACATCCTGGTTGTCGATCAGCAGTTGAAGCGTGGGGATATGCATGCGTGTGTCTCCTGCGACCGGTCCGCTCACTTGTGGAAGTTGATGGCGTGGTACTCCACGTACTCGGACAGGCCCACTTCCGAACTCTCGCGGCCGATGCCGCTCTGCTTCACGCCACCGAACGGGCTGTTCTTCTGGCCGATGCGCGACGTGCCGGCGTTGTTGATGAAGGTCATGCCGGCCTCGATGCGGCTGGCGATCGCGACGGCCTGATCCGCATCGGTCGACCAGACACTGGACGCCAGACCCAGTTCGCTGTCGTTGGCGAGACGGATGGCGTCTTCCACATCGTCGAATGCGACGATCGGGATGATCGGACCGAACTGCTCGTTGACCACGACCTCCAGATCCGGCGCCGCGTGCTTCACCACGGCCGGCAGCAGGTAGTAGCCGTCGTCCCAGGTGCTGGCGTCGAGCTTGCTGCCGAGTTCGATCACCTCGGCGCCGGCGGCGCGGGTGCGCTCGGCCAGACCCTGCAGATACTCGAACTGCGAGCGGTTGTTGACCGGGCCGAAGGTCGCGCCCTCGGCGAGCGGGTGCCCGACCTTGAACCTGTCGACCTCGGCGATGAACTTCTCGAAGAACGCGTCGTAGATCGGCCGCTGCACGTAGATGCGCTTGACCGCGAAGCAGAACTGGCCCGAGCGACGGAACACGCCGCCGACGATCTTCGGGATCACGTCGTCGAGGTCTGCATCGGCCAGCACGATCGCCGGATCGTTGCCGCCGAGTTCGAACTGCACGCCCTTGATGCTGTCCGCTGCGGCTTTCATGATCGCCTTCGCGACCGTGCCGCCACCGGTGAACGACACCTTGCGCACCAGTGGATGCGTCGTCAGTGCCGTGCCGACCTCGGCACCGCCGTGCATCACGTTGATGACGCCGGGCGGGAACAGCGCGGCGATCTTCTTCAGCAGCGCCGACAGGCCGAGTGCTGCAGTCGGCGCGGGCTTGAGGACCAGCGTGTTGCCGCAGACCAGCGCGGGCGCGAGCTTGCGCATGGTCAGGATGATCGGGGCGTTCCACGGAATGATGCCGGCGATCACGCCGATCGACCGCTTCTCGACGCTGACCCAGCTGGCCTCGTCCTCGACCTGCAGCGGCTTCAGGAACTCCGTGGCGAGATCGACGTTGTCACGGATGATCGCAGCCGACATGCCGGCTTCGGCCTTGTTGGTCGGCACCAGCATGCCGGACTCGCGGGCCATCAGTTCGGCCACGCCCGGCCCTTCGGCCACCAGCAGATCCGCGGCCTGCGTCAGCAGCGCCTGGCGCTGCGCCAGCGGCGTGTCGCGCCAGCCGGCATACGCGCGATGCGCAGCCTGCACGGCCTCGTCGACATGCGCCGCGGTGCCCTGTGCGAGCAGGCCGACGATGTCGGCGGTGCGGCCGGGATCGCGGACTTCGAGGTAGTCGTCGGTCGCGACGTCCTGGTTGTCGATGAGCAGGTGGGTCTTGTGCATGGGAACTCCTTCAGAGCAGTACGGCGTCGCCGGCGAACCGGCGAAGGGGGGAGGAACGCCGGATCAGTCGACGGTGCGTTCGGTGCCGACATCGGGCACGAACGAAAGATCGGAGATCTGCTGGCGCAGGTCGGGCGTCAGGTCGATGTCCAGCGCACCGAGATAGCCGTCGAGCTGTTCGACGGTTTCGGCGCCGATGATCGGTGCGGTCACGGCCGGGTGCGACATCGCCCAGGCCACTGCCAGCGACGGCGGATGAAAGCCGTGTTCGGCGGCGAACGCGGTGAAGCGATCGGCCACCTCGTAGTTCATGCGGTCGGCGTAGCGCTGCGAATAGCGCGCCTCGTTGAGGCGGCCGGTCTCGGGCTTGCGGCCCACGCCGTACAGGCCGGTCAGCAGACCGCTGGCGAGCGGGCTGTAGACGATCACGCCCAGCTGCTCCGACTCGGCCAGCGGAAACAGTTCGACTTCGGCCTGGCGCTTGACCAGGTTGTACATCGGCTGGACCAGCTCGAAGCGTGCCAGTGATTCGCGTTCCGAGATGCCCAGCGCCTTGGCGATGCGCCAGGCGGCCCAGTTGCTGACCGCCGGGTAGAGGATCTTCCCCTGCCGCTGCAGGTCGTCGAACGCGCGCAGCGATTCCTCGACCGGCGTCAGCGGGTCGTAGTGGTGCATGAAGTAGAAGTCGATGCGGTCGGTCTGCAGCCGGCGCAGGCTCTGTTCCACCTCGCGCATGATGTGGTGGCGCGAGAGTCCCCGATCGTTCACGCCCGGTCCCATCGGGCGGCAGACCTTGGACACCAGCACGATGTCGTCGCGCGATTTCGATTCGGCGATGCACTCGCCGAGAATCGTTTCGGACCGGCTGCCTGCGTAGGAGTTCGCACAGTCGAAGAAGTTGATGCCGGCCTCGCGGCAGCGCGCGAACATGGCTTTCGAAGCGTCGGCGTCGGAATAGGAGCCGAACGACATCGTGCCGAAGCACAGCTGCGAAACGCGGACACCGGTGCGGCCGATCGTGCGGTGGTTCATGGCGTTGGATCCGGATTGCGGATGGAGTGCGGCATGCGTGTCATCGGATACGCTCGATCGCCAGGGCCACGCCCTGGCCGACACCGACGCACATCGTGGCCAGGGCCCTGTCGCCCTGCTGCACTTCGAGCTGATGCAACGCGCTCAGCACCAGGCGCGCGCCGCTCATGCCGAGCGGATGGCCGAGTGCGATCGCTCCACCGTTCGGATTGACCTGTGGCGCATCGTCGGCGAGTCCAAGTGTGCGCAGTACCGCCAGGCTCTGACTGGCGAAGGCCTCGTTGAGTTCCACGACATCGAAGTCCGCCACGGACATCTGCAGGCGCGCGCAGAGTCTATGGACGGCAGGCACTGGCCCGATACCCATGACACGCGGCGCGACGCCGGCACTGGCCATGCCGAGCACGCGGCCGCGCGGCGTCAGGCCATGCGCACGCACTGCGCTGGCGCAGGCGAGGATCATCGCGGCTGCGCCGTCGTTGATGCCCGACGCGTTGCCCGCAGTCACGCTGCGGTCGGCGCCGTTGACCGGCCGCAGCTTCTGCAGCGTCTCGAGCGTGGTGTCGGGCCGCGGATGTTCGTCACGGTCGACGACCAGCGTGCCCTTGCGCGTGGTGACCTCCACCGGAACGATCTCGTCGGCGAAAAATCCGGCCGCTTGCGCGCGCGCGGCGCGTTGCTGGCTGCGCAGCGCGAACGCATCCTGGTCCGCGCGCGAGACGGCGTGCTCGGCGGCAACGTTGTCGCCGGTCTGCGGCATCGTCTCGGTGCCGTGCAACGCGGTGAGCGCAGGGTTCACGAACCGCCAGCCCATCGTGGTGTCTTCCAGCACCTGGGTGCGCCCGAACGCGGCCTCGGCCTTGCCCATGACGAACGGGGCACGCGACATCGATTCCACGCCGCCGGCGATCGCCAGTTCGAGCTCGCCGCTGGCGATTGCGCGGAACGCGGCGCCCACCGCGTCCATGCCCGACGCGCACAGGCGATTGACGGTCACGCCCGGCACTTCGACAGGCAGGCCGGCAAGCAACGCTGCCATCCGTGCAACGTTGCGGTTGTCCTCGCCGGACTGGTTGGCGCAGCCGAGGAACACTTCGTCCAGCCGCGACCAGTCGACCTGTGGATTGCGCCGCATCAGGGCCTGCAGCGGCAGTGCCGCCAGATCGTCGGCGCGCACCGGCGCCAGACCGCCGCCGTAGCGGCCGATCGGCGTGCGCACTGCATCGCAGATGAAGACGTCATGCATCGCTTTGGCGCCTCGTGGCGTGGGTGGTGGTGTCGATGTGCATCACAGCGTCCGGACCCAGCGCACGACTTCCTCGACGACGCGCTCCGGCTGCTCGGGAATCAATGCGTGGCTCGCGTGCTCAATCAAGGCAATCGACACGCGCGGACCGAGTTCATCGCGCAGTTCTTCGCGCTTGTCGGCGGGCTTGAACGGATCGTCCGCGGCCTGCAGATCGAGCAACGGCACCTCACCGGCGGCCCACCAGTCGCCCTGCGGCGTGGCCTGGTGCGCGGCGAACTGGCTGTCGCGTACATAGTCGTGCCAACCGTCCAGCCACACCGAGGCATCGTTGCCGGGCGCGAAGAACGTCGACTGCAGATGCTGCAGGCGCTCGGCATCGTCGACCGCGGGATCCACGATGCGGCGGATGCTGGCGGTCAGTTGCGCGGGATAACGCTTGGCCGCCGCCGCCGCGATCACCACGCCGCGCACCTGTTTGGGATGCACGCTGGCGGTCATCCGCGCGACCCAGTTGCCAAATGCATGGCCGACGATGACCGCCGGTCCGGCCGACAGTTCGGCGATGACGAACGCGATGTCGTCGGCGTAGTCCTGCAGCGTCAGATCGAGCATCGGCCCATGACTGCGACCGAGACCGCGCGGCTGTGGCCGCAGCACGAGAAAACCCTGCAGCGCGAGTCCCGCGGCGACCACGTCGTAGTCCTCGGAATCGCGACCGAGCGAGGGCAGCAGCACGATCGCAGGGCCGGCGCCTTCGACGATCACGTCGAGCTGCACATCGCCCCGTACCAGCAGGCGGCGAAATCTGGCGCCGGGCGCGCCACGGAAAGCGGGGTGATTCATCGACACATGGATTCCATCAAACGGCGGGGCTTGCAAACCTCCATGCGCCCGGGATCCGGGCGCATGGGTCGAGGCGGCGACGCGGGCCGTCGCGCTCTCACTGACGCAGGTCGTTGTGCTGGCTTTCCTTGGCGAAGTACACGCAGCCGGCACAGATCAGGCTGGTGACCAGCAACAGCATCGACACGGCGAACGTGCCGCCGAACTCGGCCTTCAGTGCGGTGGCGATCATCGGGGTGAAGCCGGCACCGATCAGCGCCGCGCCCTGGTAGCCCAGCGACGCGCCGGTGTAGCGGGTGCGCAGCTTGAACTTCTCGGTCAGAAACGCGACCAGCGGCGCGTACATCGCAGCCTGCGCGATCGTGCCCACGCCGACTGCCAGCATCAGCGCCCACAATTCGCCGGTATTGATGAGATTGAGCATCGGGAAGGCCCAGGCCGCCGACAGCAACGCACCGCCGAGCACCACCGGACGCCGGCCCACCTTGTCGGCCAGCACCGCCATCACCACGACCAGCACGATCAGCTCGGCCGAACCCGCCACCTGGATCAGCAGCACGTCACTGCGGTCGAAGCCGACGCTGATCGCATGCGACAGACCGAACAACAGCATGACCGCCTGGATCACGAACGCGCCCAGACCCGCACCCATCGCGCTGAACAACGGACCCGGCGCGCGCATCAGCTCGACGAACGGCACCTTGGCCACGCCCTGCTCGCTCTTCTTGGCTTCGGCGAACAAGGGGCTTTCGGTCACGCTGGTGCGGATGTAGTAGCCGATGATCAGCAGGAACACGCTGAGCAGGAACGGCACGCGCCAGCCCCAGCTCTCGAACTGCTCGGGCGGCAGCTGGGTCATGATCGCCAGCACGCCGGTCGACAGCAGCACGCCGGTCGGCGCGCCGATCTGCGCGAAGCTGCCCCAGAACGCGCGGTTCTTCGCGCCGGCATGTTCGACGACCATCAACGCGGCACCACCCCACTCGCCGCCGATCGCGATGCCCTGCACCAAGCGGCACATCACCAGCAGGATCGGCGCGAGGATGCCGACGCTGTGATAGGTCGGCAGCAGGCCGATGAGGGTGCTCGAACCGCCCATCAGGATCAGCGTCAGCAGCAGCATCTTCTTGCGGCCGACCTTGTCGCCGTAGTGGCCGAACACGGCCGCGCCCAGCGGCCGGGCGATGTAGCCCACAGCCAGCGTCGCGAACGCCGCCAGGGTGCCGGCCGTCGCACTGTTTTCCGGGAAGAACAGCTTGCCGAACACCAGCGCGGCGGCGGTGCCGTAGAGCAGGAAGTCGTAGAACTCGATCGTGGTGCCGATCCAGCTGGAGATGGCGACCCGGCGGATGGTCTTCGCGTCGGATCCCTGATGGATCCCCTGCGGCGCTGCGTCATGACTCATGCGATGTCTCCTGGAGCGAAGAATGCCAGCGCGCACGACGGCGCGGATGTGCCGTCGGTATCGACAGCGGACGGAAGATTCAGGTCAGAAGCCATGGCGGAAGCCCAGCTGCAGCGCCTGCGGATTGAAGCCCGGCTCGGTGAGCGGCGTGCCCGCGACCGCGGAGCCGTTGAGGGTGAAACGCGCGGCATTGCGGTTGTTGATATGCGCCACGCCGGCGTAGATCACCGTCTGAGGGCGCAGGAAGCGCTGGTACAGCAGGCCGACCTGGCTGGCGTCGTTGTTGGCCGGCAGACGGTCCGACAGCGCGCTATAGCCCAGCGACAGCGTGTCGACCGGCGTCATGCGGTAGAGCACCGACGTCGAGTAGGTATCGGCTTCGCGGCTGGCATTGCTGGTGGTGACGTGGTGGTAGCCACCGAACACCTTGAAGCGGCCGAAGTCGTAACTGCCGCCGGCCAGCGTGTAGTCGGTCTCGACCGTGGCGGTGCCCAGATCTTTGACGTGCTCGTGGGTCACGCCGACGCCGACCGGGCCTTTCTCGTATTCCGCCGCGACATGCCAACTGTTGGTGCGGTTGCCGTTGAACAGGTGTTCGCCCAGGCCGTAATGCGCCTGCAGCGTCACCGCACCGGCGAGCTTCGGGGTGAAGTACGACACCAGACGGCTGTAGCGCGGATTGAACGGCGCCAGATTCAACAGACCCGACGACTGCGTGGTCGCGTCCATCGCGTCGTACTTGCCCAGCATGATGAACTGCGGGGTGTTCTGACGACCCACACGCACCATGCCGTAGTCCTCGCTGACCAGCGACACCCAGGCCTGGCGGTTGAACACGCGATGGCGGTCGGCCTTTCGGGCGTGGGTCAGATCGAGGCCCATTTCGTAGGTGTACTGGACCGACAGGTCGTCGGTGAGCGCCTTGCCGCCGCGCAGGCCGAGCCGGCTGGCGCGCGCGCCGTTCGAATCGACGCGTGTGCGTGTGCCGTTGCCGTAGTCGCCTGTGGTCACGAAGACGTCGACGATGCCGTACAGGCCGATCGGCTTGAGCGGCGCTTTCGCGGCGGGGGTCGCAGCGGCGGGGGCCGCCGCAGGCGCGGGCGCGGGCTCCGGCGGCGTCTGCGGTTGCTGCGCGGCGGCCGATGCACTCAGCACCATGCCGGCGCAGATCGTCACGCTCGCTATCGTCTGTCTCATTCGCACATCCCCTTCAATCTGGTTGTCGTGTTCGGATGGGCATCCATGCGGGCAGTGGTTCCAACGCGTCCGCCGCGTCACGAGGCAGGGGGTTCCTTCGCGCTGCGGACTGGCGTGCACGGCTCGCCGGCCCGGCTGCAAGGCCTGGCGGATGTGTCGGAACAACAGGTGCGGTCGGGGCGTCCTGCACCCGACCTTTCGGTGGAATGACGGGGGTCAGGGCACCGGCATGCGCCGGTGAATCCATCGGGCGGCCGGCATGGCATCGACGGCGGACACATCGCCGCGCCGCGTGGTCGCGACATGGATCCGTCGATCGATACCCGGCCGCGGGCGCGGCATGGCGACTTGCTGGCGACGCTGCATTCCACACCTCCCTCGTCGTGGTGCGAGACGTTCCGGCGCATGGGCCATGGCGTCTCGACGTAGCGGAGTCTATCGGTGGGTTTTTGGCCGGCGCACGGAGTCCGCGGACAATCCAGCTATGCCATGCGAGACATGGCCGCCTTGCGTCAACGATTGTTGCAGCACAGCATTTTTCCCGGTCGTTTCGCAGGTCAGCCGTTCCAGGAACCTGCGCTGCATGTGTCAGGCGATGGGGATGTCACGCGATGTCTCGCCTTGGCGCGATCTGGACGCAGGCGTACGCTGCACAGCCTCGAGACACGCGAACCGGAACCTGGTTCGCATCTCCATCAGGATCGGCGATGCAAGCGGCCAAACCCACCGAGTTCGAAATCGGCATCGCGTCGGACCTGCACCGCTGGCGTGCGTTCGTCGCGATCGCGGAACTCGGCAGCATCACCCGTGCGGCGTTGTTCCTCGACAGCAACCAGTCCCTGCTCAGCCGCCAACTCAATGCGCTCGAGCGCGATTGCGGCGCGCGGCTGTTCACCCGCACCGGTCGCGGCGTGCAGTTGTCGGAGCTTGGCGCGCATGTGCTTCCGCGGGTCAAGGCGCTGCTGGCAGACGCCGCGCTGCTCGACGCCGACATCCGCGGCGAGGCGCTCGCGCCGACCGGCCGGGTCACGCTGGGCCTGCTGCCATCGATCTCGCAGACGATCACCGCACCGCTGTTCGCCGCGCTGCGCGAGCGCTTCGCCAGTGTCAGCCTGAAGATCCTCGAAGGCTCCGGCGGCCAAGTCGAAGAGTGGCTGGCCGATGCGCGCATCGACATCGCCATCCTCTACCGCTACGGCACCTCCACCCACGAGATGGAGCAGCCGCTCGCGGTCGTCGACAGTTATCTGATCGGCCCGCAGCGCGATGCGCTCACCCGCAACAAGACCGTCGCCTTCGATCGACTCGACGGCCTGCCGCTGGTGTTGCCGAGTGCACCGAACGGCCTGCGCCGCGCACTGGACAGCATCGCCCGGCAGCGTGACATCGCGCTGTCGCCGGCGATCGAGGCGGACTCGCTGCCGCTGCAGAAATCGCTCACCGCGCGCGACGGGCTCTACACCGTGCTGCCGATCCACGCGGTCTGGCACGAGCTCGACGACGGCTCGCTGCAGGCGTCGCGGATCACCGATCCGCCGGTGCAGCGGACGATCTCGATGGCGATGGCGCGCTCGAAGAATCCCGGCCGTGCCGTCTCGGCGGTCGCGTCGCAGATCGAAACCATCGTGCGGGAGATGGCCGAGACCGGCATCTGGCATCGCGATCGGCCGCAACCGCCGGCCCACGCATAACTGGCTTGCAGGCAACGGGCTGGATCGTCGATGCACCGGCGGCTAGGGTCGTCGCTCCGCGACGTGTCGACGTCGCCGCCGTTCCGGAGTCCTGATGCCCCGTATTGCCCTGCCCGCCCCCGACGACATGTCGCCCGCGCAACGCGCCGTGTACGACCGCATCGTGTCCGGCCCGCGCGGGAAGATCCAGGGCCCGCTGCGCGCCGCGCTGCACAGCCCCGAACTTGCCGACCGCTGGCAGGCACTCGGTGCGCTGCTGCGCTACGACACCTCGCTGACACCACGCCAGTCGGAACTGGCGATTCTGGTGACCGGACGCGCCTGCAACTCGCCGTTCGAGTGGTATGCGCATCGGCTGGAAAGCGAGCGCATCGGACTGGAACCTCCGGTGATCGAAGCGCTGCTCGCGCGTGAAGTACCGACCGGTCTCGCGGAGGACGAGGCCGTGGTCGTCGCGTTCGCCGCAGAGCTCAATGCGCACCGCTCGGTCTCGGACACCGTGTATGCACGCGCGCTCGCGCTGCTCGGCACGGTGGCCGTGGTCGAGCTGACTGCGCTGGTGGGCTACTACACGATGGTCGCGATGACACTCAACGCACACGAGATTCCACTGCCCGACGGCGTCGCGCCTGCATTCGACTTGCCACAGGCGACGCTGCGATGAGCGGGGGTTGGGACTGCCACGCACATGTGTTTGGGCCGTACGCGGATTTCCCGCTGGCCGGCGAGCGCAGCTATACGCCGCCCGAAGCGACGCTAGACGCCTATCTCGGCCTGCTGCAGCGGCTCGATCTGACGCGCGGCGTGCTGGTGCACGCGAGCGCCTACGGCCCCGACCATGCGCTGCTGCTGCATGCGCTGGACGCCGCGCCGCAGCTGCGCGGGGTGATGGTGGCCCGCGCCGACGAACATCGTGATCTCGCCGACCTGCGCGCACGCGGTGTGCGCGGCCTGCGCTTCAGTCATCGCAGCGGCGCCGGCAACTTCGCCGGCAGCGCCAGCGTCGACGATCTGGTCGCGCTCGCGCCTGCGATGGCCGACGCCGGCTTGCATGCCGAGCTGTGGACCGACACCACGGCGCTGCCCGGGATCGACACCGCGCTGCGCGCATTGCCGGTGACCGTGGTCATCGACCACATGGGCGGTTTCGACGTCGAAGCCGGCGTCGATGCGCCCGGCTTCGATGCGCTGCGGGCGCTGGTCGGTGACGGTCACGCCTGGGTCAAACTGTGCGCCTATCGCAATCTGTTCGGCACCGATCTCGCGCGCGGCCGCGCATTCCATCAGGCGCTGCTCGACACCAATCCCGCGCAGCTGGTGTGGGGCAGCGACTGGCCGCATCTGCGCGTGGAACCGGCGCCCGATGCGGCGGATCTGCTCGCCCTGTTCCGCGACTGGACGCCTGCCGCGCTCGCGCAGCTGATCCTCGTCGACAATCCGGCCGCGCTGTACGACTGACGGCGCGGGCGCGGCATGGCGACGTGTTGCGCGAATCCGCAAAGCTGCTCTGCGGGCGCCCGCATCGTGGGGCGCCGACCGCCTGCCTAGACTCGGATGTCATCTCCGGTACGGGCTGCAGGCGCCACATGGACGATTACACCCAGCTCCAGGTCGACATCGCCGACCACGTCGCAACGCTGACGCTCGACGCCCCTCCGGTGAACGCGTTGACGCGCACGCTCAACGACGAACTCACGCTCGCGCTGGACCGCATCTCGGAACTCGACGACGTGCGCGTCGTGCTGCTGACGGCGGCGGGCAAGGTGTTCTGCGCAGGCGCGGACCTCAAGGGGCGCGCGGAGATCATCAGGGGCCCCGGCGATCTGCCGGCGCATGCCCGCCGCACCCGTGAATGCTTCCATGCGATCCGCGAATGCGCCAAGCCCGTGGTCGTCGCGATCAACGGCGCAGCGCTGGGGTCGGGTCTGGCGATGGTCGCCTCGGCCGACATCCTGGTCGCGTCCGAGCGTGCATCGCTGGGCCTGCCGGAAGTCGACGTGGGCCTGCTCGGCGGCTGTCGCCATGCGATGCGCCTGTTCGGCCATTCGCGTCTGCGACGCATGGCCCTGACCGGGCACCGCGTCGACGGTGCGGAGCTCTACCGGCTCGGCATCGTCGAAGCCTGCACCGCGCACGAGGCGCTGCTGCCGACGGCACTGGAGATCGCCCGCAGCATCGCCGCCAAGAGTCCGGTGTCCACGCGCATGGGCAAGCACACGATGAACGTCATCGAGGACATGAGCCTGCGCGACGGTTACCGCTACGAGCAGGACATGACCGCGGCGATCGGCCGCACAGACGATGCCCGCGAAGCGCAGACCGCGTTCCGCGAGAAGCGCGCGCCGGCGTTCACCGGCCGCTGATGCACCCGTGCCGCCGTGGCCGCGATGTGTCGCGGACGGCATGCCAGCCTTGCGCATCAGGCGCGTAGGCAGCGGCGGCCCACCTTCCTACAGTCCACCGGACACCCGCCGGAGATCGCCTGCCCCATGACGCCCGACCAACGCCCGCTGTCTCACCTCAAGGTGCTGGATCTGAGCCGCATCCTGGCCGCGCCATGGACCGGACAGATCCTGGCCGACTTGGGCGCGGACGTGATCAAGGTCGAACGCCCCGGCAGCGGCGACGACACGCGCACCTGGGGTCCGCCGTTCCTCAAGGACGCTGCAGGCAACGACACCCGCGAGGCCGGCTATTACCTGGCGGTCAATTCCGGCAAGCGCTCGATCACGATCCGCATCGACACGCCCGAAGGCCAACAGCTGGTGCGCGAACTCGCACAGCACGCCGACGTGGTACTGGAGAACTACAAGGTCGGCACGTTGAAGCGTTACGGCCTCGACGCCGATGCGCTGCGCGCGATCAACCCGCGGCTAATCTTCTGTTCGGTCACCGGCTTCGGCCAGACCGGCCCACGCCGTGACCAGCCCGCCTACGACTTCCTGATCCAGGCGATGGGCGGCCTGATGAGCGTCACCGGTGAGCGCGACGACCGTCCCGGCGGTGGCCCGCAGAAGGTCGGCATCCCGATCGTCGATCTGATGACCGGCATGTACGCCGCGGTCGCCGTGCTCGCCGCCGTCGCCAAACGCGACCGCAGCGGTGAAGGCGAAACGATCGACATCAGCATGCTCGACGTGCAGGTCGCGACGCTGGCCAACCAGGCGATGAACCATCTGGTGTCGGGCGACACCCCGCAGCGCAACGGCAACGCCCATCCCAACATCCAGCCGCAGGACGTCTATGCCTGCAGCGACGGCGACGTGATCCTGGTCGTCGGCAACGACCGCCAGTACGGCAAGCTCTGCGACGTGCTCGGCCATCCCGAATGGGCCGAGGGCGACTACGCCAGCAATGCCGGCCGGGTACGCAACATCGGTGCCCTGTCGACGCTGCTGCGCGACGCCTTCGCGAACTGGACGCGCGCCGACCTGGTGGCTGCGCTCGATGCGGTCGGCGTGCCCTGCGGCGCGATCAACACGGTGCCCGAAGTGCTGGCCGACCCGCAGGTCGTCGCACGCGGCATGCTGCAGCACGCCGCGCATCCGGCCGGCGTCGACGTGCCACTGATCGGCACGCCGATGCGCTTCCGCGACGCCGCGCTCAAGCCGCGCACCGCGCCGCCGCTACTCGGACAGCACAGCGACGAGATCCTCGCCACGCTCGGCTACAGTCCCGAGCGCATCGCGGCGCTGCGTGCCACCGGAGTCGTCTGATGAAACTGCACTGGTCGCCGAAGTCGCCGTTCGTCCGCAAGGTCATGGTCTGCGCGCATGAGCTGGGATGCGCGGATGCGATCGCGCTCGAGCGCTCGGTCGCCGCGATGCGGGTGCCCAACGCTGCGTTGATGCGGGACAACCCGCTGTCGAAAATCCCCACGCTGGTGCTCGAGCACGGCGCGTGCCTGTTCGACTCGCGCGTGATCTGCGAATACCTCGACGACCGTTTCGACGGACACCTGTTTCCGCGTGCGCCCGGCCTGCGATGGGACGCGCTGCGCTGGCAGGCCTTGGGGGATGGCGCGCTCGATCTGCTGGTGCTCTGGCGCAACGAACGCGAGCGCGATGTACCGTCCGAGGTGCTCGACGATGCCTTCGCGCTGAAGAGCAACGCCGTGGTCGCGCAGCTGGAACGCGAAGCGCCGGCCCTTGCGGCCGCGCCGTTCGCGATCGGCCATATCGCGATCGGCTGCACGCTGGGCTATCTCGATTACCGGTTCGCCGCGCGCGAATGGCGTGCGTCCGCGCCGGCACTGGCGGACTGGTTCGCCGACGTGTCCGCGCGGCCGTCGTTTGCCGGCACGGTGCCCGCCGATGGCTGAGGTCCACGGCACCGCACTGCCGCTGCAGCGCGCGGTCATCGTCATCGGTGCAGGCACGATGGGCGGCGGCATCGCCGAAGTCGCCGCGACCGCCGGTCACCGCGTGCTGCTGCGCGACGCGGATGCGGATTCGCTGGCACGCGGTATCGCCCGCATCCACGCCGGCCTCGACAAGCGCGTCGCCCGCGGCAAGCTCGACGCGGCCACGCGCGATGCAATCGTGTCGCGCATCCACGCCGACGACGGCAGTGCCGATACGGCCGATGTCGGACTGGTGATCGAAGCGATCGTCGAGAACCTCGACATCAAGGTCGCCGCGCTGACGCCGTACGCGGCGTCCCTGCCCGCCGACGCGATCCTCGCCACCAACACCTCGTCGCTGTCGGTCACCGCGCTTGCCGCGCGCCTGCCCGGCCCGGAGCGTGTGGCTGGTCTGCACTTCTTCAATCCGGCCACGGTGCTGCCTCTGGTGGAGGTCGTCGCCGGCCAGGCGACTGCACCCGGGGTCGTCGACACACTCGTCGCGACCGCACTTGCGTGGAAGAAATCGCCGGTGGTGTGCCGCTCGACACCGGGCTTCATCGTCAACCGCATCGCGCGTCCGTTCTACGGTGAGACGCTGCGGCTGCTGCAGGAATGCGCGGCGACGCCGGCCACACTCGATGCGGTGCTGCGCGAATCGGGTGGCTTCCGCATGGGACCGTGCGAACTGATGGATCTCATCGGCCACGACGTCAATTTCGCGGTCACCTGCTCGGTCTACGACGCGTTCTTCCAGGATCCGCGCTACCGCCCGTCGCTCGTGCAGCAGTCGCTGGTCGACGCCGGCTGGCTGGGGCGCAAGTCCGGTCGCGGCTTCTTCGACTATCGCGAAGACGCCGACACACCGCGGCCCGACGATGCCACCGGCACGCGGCCCTCGCAGGTACGCGTCGGGGGCGACTTGGGCGCGGCGCAGGCGCTGGTCGCGCTGCTCGACGGGCTCGATGGCATCACGGTCGAACACGGCAGCGGATCCGGCCTGCTGCGGATCGACGGCCTCGCGCTCGCACTGACCGACGGCCGCACCGCGACCGCGCGTTCGCTCGAGGCGGGCGAGCCGGTGGCGGTCTTCGACCTGGCGCTGGACTACGCCACCGCCACCCGGATTGCGCTCGCGTTTCCGGCACATGTAGACACACGGACACGCGACGCGGTCATCGGCCTGTTCGAGGCACTCGGCAAGCGCGTCTCGGTCCTCGACGACCCGCCCGGTCTCGTGGTCGCGCGCACGGTCGCCATGCTCGTCAACGAAGCGGCGGACGCTCTGCAGCAGGACATCGCATCCGCCGACGACATCGACGCGGCGATGACCCGCGGCGTGAACTATCCGCTGGGACCATTGGCCTGGGGCCGGAAGGACGGCCTGCCTTACTTCGCAGCAGTCCTCACGCATCTGGCGGCGGCATATGGCGAGGACCGCTACAAGGTGTCCCCGTGGCTGCGTCGCGAGGTCCAGGCACTGCACATCGGGGCAGGCACACATGGCTGAGTTCGTCGTCACCGAGGTCCGCGATGCGGTCGCGATCGTGCGCATCGAACGCGCGGCGCGGCGCAATGCGCTGAACCTGCAGGTCAAGACCGAGCTGATCGTGGCGCTGCAGGCGGCCTGCGCAGATCCTGCCGTCGTCGCCATCGTGCTGACCGGCAGCGGCGGCTATTTCGTCGCCGGCACCGACATCGGCGAGATGGCGACCCTGTCGCCGACCGATCACCAGCGTCTCGAGACCGATCGCGTCTTCCACGTGGTGCGGCAGTCGCCCAAGCCGGTGATCGCTGCGGTCGAAGGCTACGCGCTGGGCGGTGGCTGCGAACTCGCGCTGGCCTGCGACCTGATCGTCGCGGCCGAGGACGCACGTTTCGGCCAGCCCGAGATCCGCGTCGGCATCATGCCGGGCGCGGGCGGCACCCAGCGCCTGCTGCGCGCGGCGGGCCGTTACAAGGCGCTGTTGTGGACGCTGACCGGCGAGCATATTCCGGCCCGAGATGCGTACGCGGCCAATCTCGTCTCGCGCCTGGTCCCACCCGGCGAGGCATTGGACGAGGCGGTCCGTCTCGCCGCGCAGATCGCGACGATGCCGCCGCTGGCCGTGCAGGCCATCCGCGAGGCCATGCGCCTGGGCGCCGACGTGCCGCTGGAGACCGCGCTGTCGCTGGAGCGTCGTCTGTTCGAGCGGCTGTTCGACAGCGCCGATCAGCGCGAAGGCATGCAGGCCTTCCTCGACAAACGCGCGCCGCGCTACACCGGTCGCTGACACCGACGCAGCGCGTGCACCCGCGGGTGCTGCGCATCGCCAGTCACCGGGACGTGAAATCACCGGCAACGCCAGCGAACGCTGCATGCCGCGGGTTGTCTTGTTCTAGTGCGCGCGCCGGCCCAGACTGACCGCATGTCGAGTCTGCCGCCCTCCACGCCGCCTGCCGCGGTTCCGGAGCGGGCCGCACTGCGCGCGCATCGCTACGCGCCCCGCGAATGGGCGCCGCACGAGCGGCCGATGATGCCGGGCTCGCCGTCGACGCCGCTGCACTCCACGCGGCGCCGCATCGCGTTCGGCATCGTCGGTTTCATCGTCGCGATGACCGGCGGTCTCGGCAATGCGCTGGTCACCGCGAACCTGGTCAACCTGCAGGGCGCGCTCGGCGCGTACGCGTCGGAGATCGCGTGGCTACCTGCGGCCTACGTGATGACCAACGTGTCGATGAACATCCTGCTGGTGAAGTTCCGCCAGCAGTTCGGCCTGCGGCTGTTCACCGAGGCGTTCCTGATCCTCTATGCGCTGATCACGCTGGCCCATCTGTTCGTCAACGATCTGGGCTCGGCGATCGCGGTGCGCGCCGGCCACGGCATCGCCGGCGCGGCGCTCAACACGCTGGGCCTGTACTACATGCTGCAGGCGTTTCCGCAGAAGCATCGTTTGCGGGGGCTGGTGATCGGCCTGGGCATCGCGCAACTCGCGCTGCCGCTGGCGCGCGTGTTCTCGACCGATCTGCTCGAGTTCGGCGAATGGCGCGGTCTGTACATGTTCGAACTCGGCCTGGCGCTGGTCGCACTCGGCGGCGTGCTGCTGCTGAAACTGCCGCCCGGTGACCGCCACAAGGCCTTCGAGCCGCTGGACTTCGTGACCTTCGGTCTGTTCGCACCCGGCATCGCGCTGTTGACCGCGGTGCTCGCGCAGGGCCGTCTCGCGTGGTGGACCGAAACCGCGTGGCTGGGGTGGGCGTTGGCGGGCTCCTTCGCGCTGGTGACGGCGGCGATCGCCATTGAACATTTCCGCGCGCGGCCGCTGCTCAATACGCGCTGGCTCGCGACCGGCTCGATGCTGCGGCTGGCACTGGCGATCGTGCTGATCCGCATCGTGCTGTCGGAACAGGCAACCGGCGCGGTCGGTTTCCTGCAGGCGCTGGGCCTGGGCAACGAACAGATGCGCACGCTGTTCGTGATCGTGCTCGTCGGCAGCGTGGCCGGGCTGGCGACGAGCGCGTTGACGATCGATCCGACGAAGACCTGGCAACCGGTGCTGATCTCGCTGGCGCTGATGATGACCGGTGCGCTGATGGATGCGCAGGCCACCAACGTCACCCGGCCCGAACAGATGTACGTGAGCCAGTTCCTGCTCGCGTTCGGCAGCACGTTCTTTCTCGGGCCGATGCTGATCGCCGGCATCGGCCCGGTGATCAGCCAGCCGCGCAACCTGATCAGTTTCGTCGTGCTGTTCGGCATGACCCAGAACCTCGGCGGGCTGCTCGGTTCGGCGTTGCTGGGCACGTTCCAGACGATGCGCGAGAAGTTCCACTCCAGCGTACTGACCGAGCACCTGACGTTGCTCGATCCGCTGGTCGCCGCGCGCGTGCAAGCCACCGCGAACGGCTATGCCGCGACCATCGCCGATCCCGCGCAGCGCAACGCCCTCGCGGTACGCGCACTCGGCAGCGCGGCCACGCGCGAGGCCAATGTGCTGGCCTACAACGATGTCTTCCTGCTGATCGCCTTCATCGCGTTCTGCACGCTGGTGTGGATCATCGCGTCGCGGGTCTGGGCGCGTCTGCGCGCCGCACCGGCAACGCCCGCATCGCCACCCTCTTCTGCCGCCCCGGATTCCGCATGAGCGCACCCGCCCCGACGCCTCCACCCGAACAGCCGGCCGCGCCGTCGCGTCGCCGACGCGTGCTGCAGATCGCCGCGTTCGCCGCGGTCGCGCTGGCCGGCGTGTTGCTGGTGCTCTACGCCTGGCGCCTGCCACCGTTCGGCAGCAGCGTGCAGAGCACCGAAAACGCGACCGTGCGTGGACGCGTGACACTGATCGCGCCGCAGGTCTCGGGCTATGTCACCGAGGTCGCGGTGCAGGATTTCGAGGCGGTGACGCGCGGCCAGCTGCTGGTGACCATTGACGACCGCATCTATCGCCAGCGTTTCGAACAGGCGGAAGCGAACCTGCGCGTGCAGCAGGCCGCGCTGGCGAACGCCACGCAGTCGCGGCGCAGCGCCGAAGCCGGCATCGCCCGCAGCGCCGCGGACATCGCCGCGACGCGCGCGCAGTCGAACGTCGCCGCGATCGATCTGCGCCGCATCGAACAACTGGCCGCGCAGAAACTCATTTCCGAACACGACCGCGATCTCGCCCGCGCCAGCAATGCGCAGGCGCGCGCATCGGCCGCACAGGCCCGTGCATCGCTCGACATTTCCGAACAGGACGCGCGCAGCGTCGACGTCAACCGCGACAGCCTGGAAGCCGCCGTCGCGAGCGCCGAAGCCGCGGTGCGGCTGGCGAAGATCGATCTCGACAACACGCGCATCGTTGCGCCCGACGACGGCCTGCTCGGCCAGGTCACCGTGCGCCAGGGCGCGCTGGTCAACGCCGGCACGCAGCTGATGGCGGTGGTGCCGGCGGACGTCTGGGTGCTGGCGAACATGAAGGAAACGCAGATGGTCGACATGCGCGTCGGCCAGCCGGCGAGCTTCACCGTCGACGCACTCGGCGGCGCGCGGCTGACCGGTCGCGTCGAACGCATTTCACCCGCGACCGGTTCGGAGTTCAGCGTGCTGCCCGCGGACAACGCGACCGGCAACTTCGTCAAGATCGCGCAGCGGATTCCGGTGCGGATCGCGGTGGACCGCGATCAACCACTGGCGGAGCGGTTGCGGCCCGGGATGTCGGTGGAGGTGAGTGTGGATACGGCAGCCACACCCCCCGCGACGTCGCCCGCCACGCGCTGACCGCGCCTCAACGCGGCGTGTCCAGCGCTGCTTCCAAGACCGGTTTCGCCCATTCCGGCGTCGCCGCCAGCGCCTCCAGATCATCCGCATCCGGCACCACCAGCGCGCCATCGATCATCTCCAGCAGCAGCACCGGATCCGGCACCGCCTTTCCACGCGCCACCTCGACACTGTTGTCGTAGACCTGCAGCTGCGCGAGCACCGGCATCAGCGCGATCAGGTTTTCGCGCGCACGCGTCCAGCGCGCGCGGATGCTGGCTTCGGGAATGTCGTGACCGCCGACCGCGACGCGCGCCTGCACGCGCGCGATGTGCTGCTCGGCCGAGGACAGGCCGCAGAACCACATCAACACGTCGTGCGTGCGTGCGGCCTCGGCGATGCGCGCCGGCACGGTGTTGCCGCCCAGCGTGGTTTCGAATGCATGGCTGTGGCCGTGTGCGAGTGCGACGTCGAGCCGGCGCATGCCTGCCTGCCAGGCTTCCGCATTCGCTTCAGGCATCGAGCAGCCGGTCGCGGCAGCGAGTTCGCGCGCGAAGGTGTCGGGGTTGAACCACGTCATGCCGGCGCGTTCGAGCAGATGACCGCCGACTGAGCTCTTGCCGGCGCCGTTGACGCCCGCCAGCACGTAGAGGACCGGACGCGCCACGCTCAGCAGGTCGCGCCGGCCTTGACCTTGCCGCGCAGCCGCGCGGGGCCGCGCATCGCGTCACGCAGACGCGCGCCGGCATCGTCGGCCTGCAGCGCCGCCAGGCGCGCGTCGAAACGCGTGCGCAGCGTGTCCAGCGCCGAACGCTGGGCCGCGCCGGCGGTGTCGAGCGCCTGCAGGATCGCGCCGTATTCCTCGGCCGACAGGATCACCGCCTCGGGCGTGTTGTGGTTGGTCACCACGACCTTCCCGCCGCGGGCGATGGTCTTCATCACGCCGCGCCAGCCGAGCTTCTTGACGTCGGAGGCCGGCGTGCGCGGCAGCGCATCGAGGGCGTCGAGCTTGAGGGACATCGTCATCGCGGTCGCTCCTGCGGCGGGCATGGGGAAATATACCCCAATTGGCCTATCTGGCCCTTCACGCGATGCACGGTGTTCTGGACCCGCTCAGCGACGGGAAAAGCGCAGCACCAGCCACAGCACCAGCGCGAGCAGATTCACACCCAGCGCCGCGGTCGATGGGCCGGCCAGCGCGAGCCGGAATGCCTCCGAAGGCACCGACCAGTCGAGGTCGACCACCACGCTGCGGCCGAAGCGGAACTGCAGCGGCACCGTGGCGCCGACGTGCCAGGCGTAGCTCAGCCACGGCGTGGCGATGACCGGAATCTGCATGGCGAGCGCAATCCGCGACAGGCGCTCGCCGAGCGCGTCGCCTTCGAGCAGCAGCACGCCGGCGATCATCGCGAACGTCGACAGCAGCAGGCCGATCGCCAGCACCAGCACCGCGCCGCCGCCGGCTCCGCCGGAGGCCAGCCGCATCAGCGTGCTGGCGAGGCCGTAGAAACCACCGGCGATCTGCAGGATCGCGACGAGTCGAAGCAACACGGACATGGGCGGCGCACCGGACAGGGCGGGCGATTGTGGCGCCCTCGCCCGGCGGGCTCAAGGCGCGGCGGCAGGCTCGGCCACGCGCCACAGCACCGGCCATGCATCGGCGCTCAGGCCACCGCACGTCTGCATCTCGGCGTAGTGCGACAGCTGGAACGTCTGGCCGTCGAACTGCCACGTCGCTTCAAAGCCGCAGTCGCCGATGCCGCGGCCCTTCGCGAACTGCGCGAGCGTGCCGTTGGCGGCATCCAGGCCCGGGCTGACCAGCAGGTCGAAATCCTCGCTGGGGTTCACGCTGTCGTCGGAGAGCTTCGGCGCCGGCAGGGTCAGCCGCGTGACGTCGCTGCCGTCGCGCGCCGCGCGGAACACCAGGCTCGAGCCCTGATAAGCGCCGCTGTAGCAGCTGATGAAGACCAGTGCGTGCGCCGCATCAAGCGGGTACGCAGCATCCTCGCGCGAGACGTCAAAGTCGCCGCCGGCCTCGTTGCACTCGTGCGCACGCAGTGCCGCGGCCTGCGACGCACGCACGCCGCGCGTCAGACGCGCGGCATCGGCGCCCGACAACGGCTGCGGCGACGCAGTGGCCCGCGCCAGGACCGGCAGCGCCGGCGCCGCAGGAATCGCCACGGGATCCCGCTCGCCGCGTCGCGCCCACGCGCCGGGCGTATCGAGTCGCTGCTGGTGTTCGTCGATGTAGAGCAGCGCCGCGTTGAGGCCCGACAGCGACACGCTGCGATCCTGATCGTCATCCAGACGCGTGCCGTCGCGCACCAGATCGAGGAAGCGCGCGATCGACGCGGGATCCTCGATGCGCAAGGCAGCGTTCTCGCCTGCATCGCGCTCCCAGGGCAGCACCGCAATCGCGGACGCGGCGACACCGTCGAGTCGCAGCGACGAGGCGTCCACGTCCGCCCACGGTGCACTCAGCAGCAAAGACTGCGCGCCATCGGCGCCGGCATCGCGGGTCAACGACAGCACCAGTCCCGGCGCGGCGTCGGTGACGCCGATCGCGGCGCAGCGGCGGACGTTGTCGCAGGCGACCGTGACGTCGCGGAAGGTCCGGTAGACCGGTGCGGCGGGCGTGCCGACGGGGGCCGCCGGTGCGGATGCGTCCACGGATGCCGCCGCATCGGTGTCCGGGATCGACACGGACCCGGTTGCAGCCGCCGGCATGTCCGCATCGCCTTTCGTGCACGCGCCCAGCGAGGCCAGCAGCGCCACTAGAAGCACCGACTTGCGAGCAGCGTTCGACATCGCGACGTCTCCAACGAAAGGGCCCGCAATGATGCGGGCCCGAGGTTCGAACGTGGTGAACGCGGATGCGTCAGAGGATGTAGCGGCTCAGATCCTGGTCCTGCACCAGATCACCCAGCTGCTGGTCGACGTAGGCGCGGTCGATGAGCACCGTGCCGCCCTTGTCGGGCGCCTCGAAGCTCAGCGAGTCGAGCAGGCGTTCGAGCACCGTGTGCAGGCGACGCGCACCGATGTTTTCCTGGCGCTCGTTGACGTGCGCTGCGATCTCGGCGAGCCGGTCCACCGCGTCCGGCGCGAACGTCAGGCCGACGCCCTCGGTCTTGAGCAGCTGCACGTACTGCGTGGTCAACGCCGCCTTGGGCTCGGTGAGGATGCGGACGAAATCGTCCTTGGTCAGCGCCGTCAGTTCGACGCGGATCGGGAAGCGACCCTGCATCTCGGGAATCAGATCGCTGGGCTTGGCGAGGTGGAACGCGCCCGACGCAATGAAGAGGATGTGGTCGGTCTTCACCGAGCCGTACTTGGTGCTCACCGTACTGCCTTCGACCAGGGGCAGCAGATCGCGCTGCACGCCTTCGCGGCTGACGTCGGCACCGCTCGCGCCGCCCTCGCTGCGCTTGGCGACCTTGTCGATCTCGTCGATGAAGACGATGCCGTGCTGCTCGCAGGCTTCGATCGCGGCTTCACGCACATCGTCCTCGTTGACCAGCTTGCCGGCTTCTTCTTCGACCAGCTGCGGACGCGCGGCACGGATCGTCAGCTTGCGCTTGTGGGTCTTGCCGCCTCCGAGGTTGGCGAACATCTGTCGCAGCTGCTGACCCATTTCCTCCATGCCCGGCGGGGTCATGATGTCCATGCCCTGCCCGGCGCTGAGTTCGAGTTCGATCTCGCGATCATCGAGGTCGCCGGCGCGCAGCTGGCGGCGCAGCTTCTGCCGCGTCTCCGATTCCTTCGACGACGGCTCGGCGCCGATATCGACCGTGGCGCTCTGCGCGCTGAAGCCGAAACCGGGCTGCGCGGCTTCGCGCTTCGGCAGCAGCGCGTCGAGGATGCGGTCTTCGGCGCGGTCCTCGGCCTGTGTGCGCACGCGCACCTTGGCCTGTTCGCGATACAGCTTGACCGCCGTGTCGGCGAGGTCGCGGATGATCTGTTCGACGTCCTTGCCGACGTAGCCGACCTCGGTGAAGCGCGTCGCCTCGACCTTGACGAATGGCGCATTGGCGAGCGTCGCCAGACGACGCGCGATCTCGGTCTTGCCGACGCCGGTCGGGCCGATCATCAGGATGTTCTTGGGCATGACCTCGTTGCGCAGATCGTCGTCGAGCTGCGCCCGACGCCAGCGATTGCGCAGCGCGATCGCGACGGCACGCTTGGCGGCGTTCTGGCCGACGATGTGGCGGTCGAGTTCCTGCACGATCTCGCGCGGGGTCATGGTCGAGGAATTGGCATTCGTCATGGGAATCGGATGTCCGTAGAAGCGTGGGCGGGTGCGCGCGACCGGCAGGCGCGTGCAATCCGGCGGATCGCCGCGCGCCGCCGCAGGTCGATCACAGCTCTTCGACCACCACGTTGCGGTTGGTGTAGATACAGATGTCGCCGGCGATGTTGAGCGACTCGACAGCGACGGTGCGCGCGTCGAGCTCGGTATGCGCGAGCAGTGCGCGCGCGGCCGACAATGCGTAGGAGCCGCCGGAACCGATCGCGATGATGCCGTCGTCGGGTTCGATGATGTCGCCGTTGCCGCTGATGATCAGCGAGGTCTCGGCATCGGCCACGGCGAGCAGCGCTTCGAGCTTTCCGTAGCGGCGATCGGTGCGCCAGTCCTTGACCAGTTCCACCGCGGCGCGCACCAGCTGACCGCCGTGCTGCTGCAACTTGCCTTCGAACAGTTCGAACAGGGTGAACGCATCGGCGGCGGCGCCGGCGAATCCGGCGAGCACCTTGCCGCCTTCGCCCAGGCGACGCACCTTGCGCGCGTTGCCTTTCATGATGGTGTGGCCGAGCGTGACCTGGCCGTCGCCGGCGACGACCACCTTGCCGCCCTTGCGGATCGACACGATCGTCGTGGCGTGGAATACGTTGGGATTCTGGCTGGGGTCCATGCGGCCTCCAAGGATCGAATCCACTGGATGGGGCCGCGCCCGCCCGGATCAAGGCATCCGGCGTCGCGTCATGGCGTCGCGTCGGCCGCAGGCCCGCACACGTAGCGATCGAGCCGGCGCCCGGCGCGCACGCCCAGTACCGTGGCGATGCCCGACACGACGATCGCCATCGCGTTCGCACTCGCCGCATCGGCGAACGTGAACTGCCCGCCACCGAGGCGTTGGACCACGAGCATGCTCGACACCCAGCCCACCGCCCACAGCACCAGCGCCGCGCGCATGAACGGCTGCCGCGCGGCGAAGGCGCCGCCGGTCGACGACAGCAATGCGATCACGCCGGCCTGTACCGCTGTCGACACCGGCGCCACGCCCGACGGCATCGGCGGAAACAGGGACGCGGCGAGCAGGCCGAGCAGCATCTGCAGGGAAACCGACGCGGCCAGACCGATGACGATGCGCAGGTTCATGGACAACTCCGGGTGTGCGTCAGGACTTGCGGCGCGCGCGCGGATGCGCGGCGTCGTAGACCTTGGCCAGATGCTGGAAATCGAGATGGGTGTAGATCTGCGTGGTGGCGATGTCGGCGTGGCCCAGCAGTTCCTGTACGCCGCGCAGGTCGCCGGACGATTCGAGGACATGGCTCGCGAACGAGTGCCGCAGCAGATGCGGATGCACGCGCTTGAACAGCCCCTGGCGCTGCGCGAGCAGGCGCAGGCGCAGCTGCACGGCGCGCGCGGTAATCGGCGCACCCCCGCGGCCGGGGAACACCGGCGTTGCCGCCGTGCCGCCACTCTCGTTGCGCCACTCGGTCAATGCGCGCAACGCATGACTGCCGATCGGCACGCTGCGCTGACGGCTGCCCTTGCCGAGCACGGTCACCAGACCGCCGTCGAAATCCAGATCGCGCCAGCGCAAGCCGACCAGTTCCGACAGGCGCAGGCCCGACGAATAGAACAGTTCGAGCAGCGCGCGATCGCGCAGGCCCAGCGGCGCGTCGACCGGCACTTCGACCAGTTGCGTGGCCTCGTCGACATCGAGCACCTGCGGCAGCTTGCGCGGCGCCTTGGGGCCACGCACGCCGGCAGCGGGATTCGCGCCCACGTGCCCATGCTTGAGCAGCCATTGGTAGAAGCTGCGACACGCGGACAGGCGACGCTGCAGGCTCTTGGGCGACAGGCCGCCGCGATGGCCGGCGGCGACGAAGGCGCGGATGTCCTCGCCGTGCAGCGAGCGCATATCGCCGCGCGCCTGCGCGCCGGCCCAGTCGACCAGCGCGGTCAGATCGCGACGGTAGGCATCGAGCGTGTGCACCGACATCCGCCGTTCAAACTGCAGATGCTCGAGGAACGCGTCGACGTCGGCGTGCATGCGTGGGCTCAGGCGGCGGTGTCGAACCGTCGCATCGCGGTGACGAACGCTTCGCCCATCATGCGCAGGAACAGCGTGCCCATGCCGGGATAGAACCGGTTGGCGTCGCCGCTGCCGACCGCGACCAGGCCGATGCCGGCCAGCGGCAGCAACGCGCTCGAATGCACTTCGTCGACGCGCGGGCCGTACAGCAGCGACTGCTTGTCCGGATGCAGGCGGCCGCACAGCGGTTCCTCGTCCTTCAGACAATCGACGAAGGGCTGCAGCAGACGGTCATCGCGCGCGACCACCTGCAACCAGTCTTCCTCCAGCCCGGGCACCGGCGCGAACAGCACGATGCGCACCAGATCGCCGTTGAAGTCTTCTGCCAGCGTCGCGGCGAGCGCGCGCACGGTGGACGCCGGATCGGACTGGCGCATCAGCGCCAGCGTGAGCTGGTGCGTGCGCACCGCGAGACGCTCGTTCTCCTGCGAGATCGCGAAGAGATCGCGCAGGCGCTTGGACAATTCGCGGTTCTTGTCGCGCAGCACTTCGAGCTGATAGCTCGCCAGCGACGCGGCCGGACCGTCCTCGCGCGGCACCACCAGGGTCAGCGCCAGATCGGGGAACTGCTGCAGGAAGCTCGGGTGACGCCGCAGCCATGCGGCGACTTCATGCACGCCGAGTTTTTCGCTCGTCTCGCTCATCACAATTCCCCTTCGAAAACGAATGCGGCCGGCCCGGCCATCGACAAGGTGACGTCGTCGGCCGGCCAGTCGATATGCAAGGTGCCGCCGGGCAACGATACGGCGACGCTGCGCCCGGTGCGACCACGACGCGCGAGCACCGCGACCGCCGCACAGGCACCGCTGCCGCAGGCCAGCGTCTCGCCGACGCCGCGCTCGAACACGCGCAGACGGATGCAGTCGTCCGCGATCACCTGGGCGAAGCCGACGTTGACCGATTCGGGAAACCACGACGAGGCCTGCAGCGCGCGGCCGATGTGTTCGACGTCCGCGGATTCGACATCGTCGACTTCGATCACCGCATGCGGATTGCCCATCGACGCCGCCCCGAACGCGAGCGTGCCGATGCCGTCGACCGGCAGCGTGTACAGCGGCTGCGCCGCGTCGACGCCTGCCATGGGAATCCGCGCCGGCACGAACTCCGGCACGCCCATCGCGATGCGGTAGTCCGTGCCTTCGCGCGTGACCGCATGCAGGCCGGCTGGGCTTTCCAGCACGAAACCGTCATCGCCTACGCCGTCGCGCACCAGCCATGCGGCCACGCAGCGCGCGCCGTTGCCGCACTGCTGCGAGGCGGAACCGTCGGCATTCCAGATGCGGTAACGCGCGAGCACGCCGACGGCGCGCGGGGTTTCGACAGTGAGGATCTGGTCGCAGCCGACACCGGTGTGGCGATCGGCGAGCGCGCGGCACAGCGCGGCATCGGGCGGCGGCACATCACCGCGCAGGTCCAGCACGACGAAGTCGTTGCCGGCGCCATGCATCTTGGTGAAGCGCAGCGGGGAGACGGTTCCGGACATCAGGGACGACAGCAGTGCGAACGGGTGTCGCGCAGGCTCACGGCGTTCCGGTGGTGGCCGGCGGCACGTCGCGGATCAGCGGCACTGGCTGCGCGGGCGGCGTGCCGGTCGCGTCGTCGGTCGCGTCGTCAGTGGCCGCTTCGTCGGCGTCGTCTTCCCACGCCGCTTCTTCTTCGGCGTCGAGCTGTTCCTGGGTCGGAATCGACGACTTGAAGATGTAGCGGCCGCGGTCTTCCGGCGGCACCTGGCGCGGCTGCAGGAGGTCGGCCTTGTTGCCGCAGGCGGACAACAACAGGGTGGCGGCGAGGATCGGCAGGAGACGGGTGTGCATGCGCGGAAGTGTAGCCCGCCGCGTGGCAGGCGACATCACCGGCGTTGCTGTTCAGATGACAGCACGATGACTGCGGACCAAGGGTGCGCCCCAGATTGTCCGGGCCTGCGGCCCCGCCCAGACTTTGCGGCATCCGCGCCGACAGGACCGCACGATGGGCATTCTCGATGGGCTGGGCAACGCCGCATCCCAAGTAGGCGGCGTCTTCAAGGGCGCCGGCGAAGTGCTGTGGGAGACCGGCGAAGGCGTCGTCACCCTCGGCGGCAACGCGCTCAAGGCCAGCTACGACCTGAGCCCCGCGGGCCTTGCCGTCGACGGCGTGACCGGGCTGTACGAACAGGCGACTGGCGACACGCTCGACGCACCGGACTGGTTGCCGTCGGCCGCACGCGGCGGCGAACGCATGGAAGCCGCCGCCGAGGTCGTCTCCACCCTCGCCCGCAATCCCGGCCTGCTGATCGACGCGGTGGTCGATCCGATCAAGGCCGACTGGGAGGCCGGCAACTACGGTGAAGCGATCGGCCGCGGCGCGACCGAACTGGTGCTGGCCGTGGTCGGCACCAAGGGCGCCGACAAGGCGGCCAAGGGCGCGAAGGTAGCGGATGCCGCGGACACGGTTGCCGATGCCGCGCGCGTCGCCGAGCGCACGGATGATCTGGGCGACGCGGGCCGCACCACCGCGGCGCGCGCCGACGAGGCGGATCTAGGCGACATCCTCGCCGACGCCGAGACCGGTCGCACGGTCGGCGGCCGTCCGGTGCTGGCGTTCGAATCGATGGACGACTTCAACCTCGCCGCGAACGCCGCGCGTCCGGACACCGTCTACGAATTCGGCAACTACCGCTGGACCACCGACGACCAGGCGCGCGTGATCCGCGCCGAAGGCCGCGTCGATCTGGAACCCGTCGGCCGCAACGATGCAGGCCTGCAGCGCGACATCGGCAACGAAGGCCGCGCGACCGACGTCGGCTTCCACATCATCGCCGACCGTCTCGCCGGCCCGACCAACCGTCTGAACGTCGTGCCGGGCAATGGCAAGCCGATCGGCGATGGCCTGCCGAATCTCAACAACGGCGACTACAAGCGCTTCGAGAACGAACTGGCGCGACTCGCCGGCGACGGGCACGAGGTGGATATGCGGGTATCGCCCCAATACAATCCGGGCAACACCAGCAACCGTCCCGACACCTTCGTTGCGGAATATCGCGTGGATGGCGGCGACTGGATCGACCAGACCTTCCCCAACAAGTGATGCGAACACGCCATGGATGATCTCAATGCCGCCTATGCCGACACCGTGCGTGCCGTCGCGGCGAGCGTCCGGGATGTGAACGACGGCGAATGGGGCGCGCGCGACTGGCTGCGCCTCGTGGTCGATTTCGAATCGCTGTCCGAAGACGGCGGCGCGCCGCGCACCAGCAGCATCTCGTTCGCGATTGCGCGCGAGGGCGACGGTCCGCTGGAAAAGGTCGCGTTCCGTCTGTCGCCGGACGCCAAGGCCGGCTTCGCACAGATCGGCCGGATCATGCATGCGCAGAAGGGTCAGGACTGGACCACCAGCACGCTGGTCGTCGAGCGCGACGGCCAGTACGACTTCCAGTTCGCCTACACCGCGCCGTATCGCCTGTCGGGCAACCTCAACGACACGCGCTACCGCGATTATCTCGAGCGCTTCAAGGCCGAGACCGGCGCGCCCTAGAACCTGTCGGAGCGCGCTGCGCGCGATGCGCAGCCGATGTGGAAACCAGCTTCCGCGCGATGCGCAGCCCATGTGGGAGCGCGCTTGCGCGCGATGGGGCGTTGCCGCGACGGATTCGCATGGCACGCAAGCGCGCACCTGCAGATCAGACCGCCGGCGGCTCGGGCCGCAGCCACAGCCAGGTCGCGACCGCAACCATGCACGCGATCGGCAGTGCGGTCATCCACCAGCGATGCGCGGGAATCCACAGCATCAACGCGAGCAGGATTGCGGCGCAGACGGTCATCGTGCCGGTCGCGAGCCATTTCGCGCGGCGACTGACCGCACCATGCGCCTGCCAGTCGCGGATCGGCGGACCGAAGCGTGGATGCGCCAGCAGCCAGCGATGCAGACGATCCGACCCGCGCGCGGCGGCCCAGGCCGCGATCAGCACGAACACCGTCGTCGGCAGGCCGGGCACGAACACGCCCACGATGCCGAGGCCGAGACTGGCATAAGCCAGCAGCCACCAGGCCCAGCGGAACCGCGTGCGTCGTTGCATGACGCGCATTCTATGCGGCGGGCCTGTATGGGCTGTTCCAATCGGGGATGACCCATGCTTTTGAGCCCTCCCCTGCTCGCGGGGGAGGGTTGGGTGGGGGCAAAGCTTCAGCAAAATTCGAAAGCGGATCGGGCGACCAGCGATTTCCTGAGACCGGTCTTCAGTCGCCCTGCTGGTTCGCCCCCATCCCAACCTTCCCCCGCATGCGGGGGAAGGAGAAAATCGCTGGCTACTCGATCGCACGCGCGTCGGGCACGCGCGCCGGGTCGGCTGCCGACTGGGGCACGCGGCGGATCTTGGAGATGTCGTACCCCAGCGCGGCGATACGCTCCATGTGCGCCGCATAGTCGGATTCCGAAATCGCCGGCGTGCGCGCCATCAGCCAGACGTAATCGCGCTTGCTGCGCCCGACGATGGTCTGCTGGTAGTCATCGTCGACGTAGACGATCACGTACTCGGCCTTGATCGGCCAGACGAACTGCATGCCCCAGATCGCATTGCCGGTGCCCTCGCGCACGGTGCCGGTGGGGTGCATCGTCTTGATCTTCTCGTCGAAGCCACCGTCGCGATAACGGAACGTCGTGTCGACCTTGCCGTCCTCGCGCAGCGTGTAGGTTTCGACCGAGTCGAACGCTTCCTTCTCGAGGCGCGTCGGAATCTGCGCGATCACGTACCAGTCGCCCATGAACCGGGGGACGTCGACATGCGCGACCGGGGGAATCTGTTCCTTCACGTTGCCGCCTCCACAGGCCGCGAGCATGCCGGTGGCGATGCCCGCGAGAATCAGGCCAGCGGCAAACCGCCGGTTCGAAGTTGTCATGACACCCTTCCTGCCGCGTATGCGGCGTCGATCGCGGTCAGCCCGCGCGTGCAAATCGATAATGCGCCACCAGCCACTGCTGGCCCCGCTCGTATCCGAACAGTTCCGCGCACGACATCCAGAACATGCGCCACCGCTGGAACCACAGCTTCGCCCCGTCCTGGCCATAGGCCTGCTCCAGCACGCGCATCACCGCATCGCGGTTGCGATCCTGATTGGCGAGCCAGTGGTTGGACGTCTTCTCGTAGTGCGTGCCGTCGAGCAGCCAGCGCGCCTCGATGCCCAGATCGACCTGCTGGAAGTGCAGCAGCGTGTCCGCCGCGGGCATCAAACCACCGGTGAAGAAATGCCGGCCCATCCAGTTGTCCTCGCCTGCGGTCTCGTAGGGATACATCAACGTGCGGTGCGCGAAGATGTGCACGAACAGCTTGCCGCCCGGTCGCAGCCACGTGCCGATGCGGGTCATCAGGATCTGGTAGTTGCGCATGTGTTCGAACATCTCGATCGACACCACGCGGTCGAACGCTTCTGTATCGAGCTCGAGCTGGTTCACGTCGCAGGTGATCACCCGCACGTTGCCCAGTCCACGCGCCTTGCACTGCGCTTCGATATGCAGGCGCTGCGGCTGCGAGTTCGACACCGCGGTGATACGCGCGCTGGGGAACTGCTCCGCCATCCACAGCGTCAGCGAACCCCAGCCGCAGCCCAGCTCGAGGATGTCCTGGCCGTCAGCCAGCTCGGCGCGCGCGCCATAGAGCGCCAGCATCGCCTCTTCGGCTTCGTCCAGCGTTTCGTTACCGGTCGGGTAATAGCAGCTGCTGTACTTGAAGCGACGCCCGAGGCACAGCGCGAAGAATTCCGGTGGCAGTTCGTAGTGCTGCGTGTTCGCCGCATCCGTGTGGATGGCGACCGGGCTGGTACGCAATGATTGCAGCAGCGTTTCGAAGCGCGCCGACTGCGCTTCCATACTGCCTTGGGTCTCCTCGGCCAGGCGCTGCGCGCACAGGCGGCGGATGCCCAGCCGCAGCGCCGAGTCAGGCACCAGGCCACGTTCGGCCATGCCGATCAGACCCGGCGCAGCGGTGTCGCGTTCGAGTTCGGGGCGAGCCACGGCATTCATGCAGACGGTCCTTTCGAGTCGGATTTGGGAAACCAGGGAAACAGCATCGGCGTGGTGCGCTGGTAGTCGCGATAGTCATCACCACGCGAGCGCAGCGCCTGTTGCTCGGTGTAGGGAATCCCGCTGACATAACGCAGGAACAGGTACATCACCACTGGTCCGGCCAGTGCGAGCCACCACAGCGAGGAGCCCGCGGCCAATACCAGATAGGTCAGCCAGTGCAGCCACTCGAAGAAATAATTCGGGTGTCGCGAATAGCGCCACAGACCCTCCCGGCAGGTCTTGCCACGGTTGGCCGGGTCGGCGCGGAAGTCCGCGAGCTGTCGATCGGCGACCGCTTCGCCGCCGACGCTGATCAGCCACACCGCAATCGCCGCGAGCAGACCGAGCGAAGACACCGGATTGGCTGCGACCCCGAGAAACGGCAGCGCGAACAATGCGACCAGCAACGCCTGCGCCTGGAAGAACAGGAAGAACTTGCGCTGGTCGCCGTGCCAGTGCTTGCGCAGGTAGGCGTAACGGCCATCCTCGTCCTCGCTGCGTACGCGCTTCCACAGATGCGCGGCCAGACGCAGACCCCATAGCCCGCCGAGTACGGCCAGCAGGATCCGTGGCAGCGGCGCACCATCGCCGAGCAACGCGACGACGATCGCCGCCCCGCCGACACTGCAGGCCCAGACCACATCCACGATGCCGGCGTTGTCGCGGGCCTTTTGCCAGCGCCAGGCGGCCGTCATCGCGATCGCGGCCAGCGCCCAGACCAGCAGCAGTGTCCAGAGCGGACTCATGACGCCATCGCCCGCACGTGGCCCGGCTTGCCGAAGAGCAGATGCGAGACGCCAATCGAGCGCTCGCGGAAGCCACCTTCGCAATAGGCGAGATAGAAGGTCCACATGCGCTCGAAGCGTGCGTCGAAGCCCTGCTTGCGCACGTCGGACAGACGCGACAGGAAGCGCTCGCGCCAGATCTGCAGCGTGCGGGCGTACGAGGGACCGAAGTCGTCCTGCTGCAGCAGTTGCAGATCGCTGGCTGCGGTCTTGGCCTGGAGCATCGCCGAGATCGACGGAATGAAGCTGCCCGGGAAGATGAAGCGCTTGATGAAGTCCACCGAATCGCGCGCCTGCACGTAGCGGTGGTCTTCGATCGTGATCGCCTGCACCAGCGCAGCGCCGTCGGGCTTGAGCAGGCTGCCGAGCTTGCCGAAATAGGTTTCGAGATACTGCGCGCCGATCGCCTCGATCATCTCGATCGACACCAGCTTGTCGTAGCTGCCGTCGAGGTCGCGATAGTCCTGCAGCAGCAGCGTGACCCGGTCCTGCAGGCCGGCCTCGGCGATCCGCGCGCTCGCCAGTGCGTGCTGCTCGCGCGAGATCGTGGTGGTGGTGACGTGGCAACCGTAGTGCTGCGCCGCGTGCAGCGCGAAGCCGCCCCAGCCGGTGCCGATTTCGATCACCCGATCGCCGGGCCGCAGCGCCAGTCGGTCGCAGATGCGATCGAGCTTGCGGGTCGATGCGGTCTCCAGCGTGTCGCCGTCGCGCTCGAACAGCGCGGACGAATACATCAGGTCCGGCGACAGGAACAGCGAGAAGAAATCGTTGCCGAGATCGTAGTGCGCGGCGATGTTGCGGCGGCTGCCGTCGCGCGTGTTCCGGCGCAGCGCGTTCCACCCGCGCATCGCCAGACCGCCGAGCCGCGCGATGCCGGTTTCCATGCCGTCGAGCAGATCGCGGTTACGCACCAGCAGACGCACCAGGCCGACGAGATCGTCGCAGTCCCAGTGGCCTTCCATGTAGGCCTCGCCCGCACCGACGCTGCCGTTGGCGGCCACCAGCCGGTAGAACGCAGGATCGTGCACACGGACCTGCACCGGACGCAGCTGCGCATCACCGAAGGTCTCGCTGCCGAGCGCATCCTCCAGTCGCAACGCGCCGCCTTGCATCTGCGCGAACTGCGCGACGAGTCGCGTCCGCAGGGCGCGTTCGAGGGCGCCGAAGGCGCGGGATGTCGCGTGCGCGGCGATCTGGTTCATCGGAAAGGTTCCTGTTCGGCGCCCGGCAGGCGCGGATGGTCGTGCACCGGGTTGCGCTTGAGCCACAAACGCAGCGCCTGCCAGTGGATCGCGGCGACAACCTGCACGGTCATCAGCGGATAGCGCCACAGCACGCGCGCCAGCGAAGTCGCGTCCAAGGGTCGCCGTTGCAACGTCACGGTGGCGTCGAATTCACGCACGTCTTCGCGCAGCACATCCATGTGGATATGCAGGTCTTCCACCGGGGGCGTCAGCCGCCAGCGGTAGCCATGATCCATCGCCATGAACGGCGACACGTGGAACTGCTTGGCGAACGCCCACTGCAGCGCGCGGCCGTGACGCTCGGCGTCCGTGGCCGGCAGCACGTAGGCGTGGCGCTCCTTCCACGGCGTGTTGGTGATCTCGGCGACGATGCAGTCGAGCGTCATGCCATCGGCGCGATAGCAGTAGTAGAAGCTCACCGGATTGAAGACGAATCCGAAGTAACGCAGATGCGTCAGCAGCCGGATCGGCCCATCGGGCCTGCGCCCCAGGGTCGATTCCACGCGCATGCGCACCGCTTCGGCGAGCGGCACATCGGCCGGGCCGAGGTAATCGGCGCGGCGGAACCGGGCCAGTGCCGGGCGTCGGCTCGACCACAGCCAGCGACCGTCGAACACGCGATCGAGCTCGTCGAGATCCAGCCACAGCTGCGCGACGCGATACGAGAATTCGTGCGGTACGGGCTGGTAGCGGCGGTGGCGCACCACACCCTCGTACACCGCGCTCTGCAGCGGTGCGAGGGGCACCGGGCGATCGCCATCGCCGCTCATGCGACCGCGCTCACCGGCATCGGCGCCGACTGCGCGCGGCCCGCGGCCGCCAGCGGCCCGAGACCGAACGCACGCGCGACCTGCGCCGCGCTGCGGATGCCGTCTTCATGGAAGCCCCAGCCCCAGTACGCACCGGCGAACCAGGTGCGGCGCTGGCCCTGGATCTCGTCGCGGCGCCCCTGCGCCGCCACCATCGCCGCGTCGTAGACCGGATGCGCGTAACGCATGCGCGCGATCACCTTCGCCGGATCGATCGCGTCGCTGCGGTTGAGCGTGACCACCAGCGGCTCGGGCGTGTCCAGCGACTGCAGCTGATGCATGCAATAACTCACCGTGCACGCCGCATCGGGCGTCGCCGGCACGTGCGCGTTCCACGCCGCCCAGGCCTTGCGGTCGCGCGGCAACAGACGCGCATCGGTGTGCAGCACGGTCTCGTTGGTCTGGTAGCGGATCGCGCCCAGTACCTCGCGCTCGGCGCCGTCGGCATCGTCGAGCAGCGCCAGTGCCTGGTCGCTGTGGCAGGCGAGCACGATCTGGTCGAACCGTTCGCTGCCCGCTGCGGACGCCACATGCACGCCGGCCGCATCGCGGCGCACCGCGTCGACGCGGCAGCCGACGCGTTCGGTCACCGACCAGCGCGCGCGCAACGCGTCGATGTAACGCGACGAGCCGCCGCGCACCACGCGCCATTCCGGGCGTCCGGTCAGCTGCAGCATGTGGTGGTTGGCCATGAACTGGACGAGGTAACGCGCCGGAAATTCGAGGATGCCCGCACTCGGCGACGACCACAGCGCCGATGCCATCGGCACCAGATGCAGATCGCGGAACGCGTCGCCATAACGGTTGGCCTGCAGGTACTCGCCGAGGGTCGGTCCGGCGGCGTCGCCGTCGAGCAGCGCAGGCGCCTCGCGATAAAAGCGCTTGAGGTCGCGCAACATGCCCCAGAACCGCGGCGACAGCAGATTGCGGCGCTGGCAGAACAGGGTGTCGAGCGAGGTCGCGTTGTACTCGAGGCCGTCGGCCTCGTTGTGCACCGAGAAGCTCATCGTCGTCGGCTGCGAGGCGACATCCAACGATTCGAACAACCCGCTTAGCAGCGGATAGTGCTGCGGATTGAAGACGATGAAGCCGGTGTCCACCGCGTACTCGCGGCCGGCCATCTGCACGGCATGCGTATGCGTGTGGCCGCCCAGACGCGTGTCGGCTTCGAACAGCGTCACCGCGTGGCGCTGCGACAGCCACCACGCCGTGGCGAGCCCGGCGATGCCCGAACCGACGACAGCGATGCGCTGGCTCATCCGCGTGCCTTTCCGTGCACCCAGTCGGGCACCGGCTTGAGGTCACGCACCAGCCCGACCCAGGACATGGCCTTGAGGCCGTACCAGGTCAGATCGATTTCCCACCAGCGGAAACCCTGACGCACGGTGCCGGGGAAGAAGTGGTGGTTGTTGTGCCAACCCTCGCCGAAGGTCAGCAACGCCAGCCAGATGTTGTTGCGGCTGTCGTCGCCGGTCTCGAAGCGCTGGCTGCCGAAGCGATGCGACAGCGAGTTGATCGTCACCGTCGCGTGGAACAGCACGGTGGTGGAGATGAAGAAGCCCCAGATCAGCATCTGACCGCCGCTGGTACCCAGACCCGGTGCGACACGTTCGAGGAACGCGCCCAGGCCGAACAGCGCGGCCGCAAGCACGACCGGGATCAGCGTGTCGAACCGGTCGAGCCAGCGCAGCTCCGGGAACTTCGCCAGATCAGGAATGCGCGACCAGTCGGTGCGGAAACCTTCGCGGGTCAGGAACCAGCCCATGTGGCTCCACCAGAAGCCATGCACGCGCGGCGAATGCGGATCGAGTGCGGTCTCGGTGTGGCGGTGATGATTGCGATGATGCGCAGCCCACCACAGCGGACCGCGCTGCACGCAGGACGCACCGATCAGCGCGAACACGAACTGCACCACACGCGATGTACGGAACGTGCGGTGCGAGAAGTAGCGATGATAGAAACCGGTCAGCGCGAACATGCGGATCGCATACAGGGCGACCGCAACGATCACCGCGATCGGCGACACCCCGACCCAGAACACGAGCAGGCAGGCGAGATGCATCGCCACGAACGGCGTCGCACGCAGCCAGTCGATCCGGTCGTCGCCCTCGCGCACTTCGTTCGCCTGCGCGCCGGTATCGAACCAGCGACTCAGACTCGCGCGCAATGTGCGGGTACCGGTCGCGATGCGGCCGGATTCGCTCGACATGGGGGACTCCTGCGGATGTGGCTTACAGGAAATACGCGCAGGCGTGAAAAACGGATGCATGCAGCGCGTCTGCGTTCACGCACGCGTGCGCACACGCGACACATGCGACGACGGACGTCGCCGCATGCGCCCTGCTCAGATACGCAATTCGCCGCTCGCGACGACCGGACCGGTCGGTGCACCATGCGGCGCGCCGCCCGGCGGCTCGAGCGAGACCGCCAGCGTGGCGCCTGCGATCAGCGCCGCCTGCAATGCAGCAGGCACCTCGACGGCACGCGTGCGGTCATGCGGCAACAGACCGAGTGACGCCGGCGCACCGCCTTCGGGAATCAGCCACAGCTCGGCGACGCGACCTTCGGCGTCGACATCCGCAGGCAACGGGACGACCAGCACCTGTCCATGCGCGGCATCCACCGACGCGAGCCACCCCGGCGAGCCGTCTTCATGCGCGAGCGTGGTGACCGGCAAGGCTTCGGCGACGGGTGCAGGTGCAGGTGGCGCAGGCGTCGGTGCGATGGCCACCGGCACTTCACGCGTGTCGTCGACCGGCACGCGGCCAACCAGCACCGCGACGATCGCGACGACGGCCGCCAACGCCGTGGCGCCGCGCCAGAAACCGATGCTGTGCCACAGCCCTTCGGGTTGCGCGGCCACCGGCGTCCAGCCGAGCGCGGTGCGGATGCGCGGCCACACATGGGCCGGCACGTCGGCAGTCGGGAATTCAGCGAACCACGGCGCCAGCCGCAGATCCCACTCGGCGACCAGGCGCGCGAAGCCCGGATCGCGGGCGATGCGCGCTTCGGCCGACGCACGCGCCGGCGCGTCGAGCACGCCCAGCACGTACTCGCCGGCGAGCAGATCCGCGCGCGGCGGCTCGGGACCGCCGTTGTCGTCGATGTCGAAGTCGAGGTCGCGCACGTTCATGGCTCCAGGCACGTGCGCAGCTGCAGCAGCCCGCGACGGATCCAGCTCTTCACCGAACCCAGCGGCGAGCCCACGCGCTGCGCGAGTTCTTCGTAGGTGTCGCCGTCAAAGAATGCCGCGCGAATCAGGCGCCGGCGCCGCGGTTCCAACGTGTCGAAACACGTTTCCAGGCGCGACCGGTCGCCGGCACGCTCGGTCGATTCCAGCGGCGTGTCACCGCTGTCGGGCACGGCCTCGATCAGTTCGACCGGGGCGAGCTGATGCTGTGGCCGTGCACGCAGTCGATCGATCGCGGTGTTACGCGCGATGGTCGCCAGCCAGGTCGCCGCCGCGGCGCGCGCGGGATCGAACTGCGCGGCCTTGCGCCAGATGCGCACGTAAACGTCCTGCAGCGCGTCTTCTGCTTCATCGCGATCGCGCAGGACGCGGATGCAGACGCCGAGCAGGCGCGAGGCACTGGCGCGATACAGAGATTCGAAGGCGTGCTGGTCGCCGTCGGCAACCCGCCCCAGCCAGACGTCCAGTCCGGGTTCGTTCGCAGTGGCGGTCGCTTCATGCTGTGGCATCCGGCGCGCGCATCCCGTGTCGTGATGGACCGACATCCTCACAGCGGCCCGCCGTTCGCGCAAGCGCGGGGATGCGGCGCGCCGGCGGGGGCGTGTGCGCGGGGCGACGGGCGTCAGGTGCTGCATCGACCGGCCAGGGGATCGGCGAGCGCGGCGGCGACTTCGGTCGCGTCCACGCTGCGCGGTGACTGGGCGGGAAACACGATGCGGACCTCGCGCGGTTTGCCGCGGGCGTCGCGCACCGTGCCCGGACCGGCGAATTCGCGCAGTCGCCTGTCTTCGAGGCCGTAACGCAGCTCGATCGGCGGCACCGCGAAGCCGAACCAGCGATCGACCGACATGCGCAGCTGGCGCATGCCGTCGGCATCGCCGACCTTCGCCACGCGTACGGGCATGAACGCAAAGTGCTCGGGCAGCAGGAACGACAGGCGCTGCGGCGCGTCGCTCAGCGCCGTCCAGTGGGACCGCACCGCCGCATCGAATCCTGCATCGATCACCGCGTCGTCGGCGGACGGCAGCGCAGCGGTGCGCGGCGCACTGTCGCCTCGCTGCACGAAGATCTCGCGCTGCCCGTTGCGGGTACGCACGCCTTCGCGATACCCGCTGCGTGCATCGTGGAACGCGAAATCGGGCTCGGTCGCAGCGCTCTGCGTGCGCACGATCTTGCGCGCGAACGCCGCGCCGTCCGGGCAGCGATACAGCACCACGCGCCGGGCAGCGTCGCCGTCACGATCCTGGTAATGCACTTCCCGGTAGAGCAGCCGCCCGTCGTCGCGTGCCAGCGCGCGCGCCTCCTCGCGCTCGGCGGCCGCCAACGGCAGCGCGGCGAGTGCACACGCCACCAGCGCGACGCAGCGCATGCGAGCGCAGGTGACACGTTCGACAGCGGGCAACGACATGGAGGACTCCCGTGTTGAGGTTCACGGGACGTACGCCGGCATTGCGTGGCGCGGATGCAGTCGGTTCAGCGCGCGTCCACCGCCCGTCGCGCGAGCGCAGGGTCGTCGGCGAACAGGCCGTCGACACCAGCATCGAGGAACGCGCGCATCTCGACGATCGCGCCGGCCTCGTTGCGGGCATTGGCGCCGCCGTTGCGCAGCGCACGCGGCAGATACGGATTTTCGGGGCGGAACGTGTACGGCATGACCTGCAGGCCGGCCGCATGCGCGTCGGCGATCAGTGTCGTGGCCTCGAAACGGCCGTCGCGTCCGATCTCGCCGATCTGCGACTTGTGCGGTCCGAGCAACGACGCGTATTCCGCGATCGCGCGCAGACCGTCCGCGGTGAGCATGTCGCGATAGCGCAGATCGCCGCCTGCGGCGTCGACATCCGCCGGCTTCGCACGCGAATCGCCTATCAGCTGCAGCAGTTGCAGATCAGGCAGCACCGGCGCGGAGATCCCGCGCAGCGTGCGCAGGCTGGTCGGCTCGAACGACTGCACGACCAGCGGCACGCGCGCGGCCACCTCGTGCTTCGCGAGCACGTCGATCACCGCCTGCTCCATCGGCAGGCCGAGGCTGCGGAAGTGCGTCGGATGCTTGATCTCCGGAATCAGACCGACCTGGCGGCCCGAGTCGCGCACCAGATCGTGGAGCAGCACCATGATTTCGTGCAGCGTGGGCACCGCGAACTGGCGGTCGTACCAGACACCGCGCAGCGCCGGCAGCGGTTCCCGTGCACGCAGCGTCTTCAGCTCGGCCAGAGTGAAGTCCTCGGTGAACCAGCCGGTGACATCGGCGCCGTCGATACGCTGCGTGCGCTTCCGGTCCGCGAACTGCGGATGCAACGCGACATCGGTGGTGCCGCCGATCTCGTTCTCGTGGCGCGCGACCAGCACCCCGTCGCGGGTCATCACCAGGTCCGGCTCGATGAAGTCGGCGCCATCCTCCACCGCGCGGCGATACGCCGCCAGCGTGTGTTCGGGCATGCGCGCGCTCGCACCGCGATGCGCGATCACCCGCGGCGTCTCGGCGGCGGGCGTGGCGGCGGACGCGGCGGGATCGGGCAGGGTCATGGCGGCGATGGCGATCAACAAAGACAGCAGGCAGCGCGGTGGTGACATCGGGTATCGGCCGGTGCACACAGGAGCCGGCGATCGTGGCAGCCACGCATGTCAGCATCGCGACGATTGCCGCGCAGGCGGCCACGCCCGAGAATGCGCGCATGGACATCTTCAAGGTTTTCACCCTCGAGGCCGCGCACCGGTTGCCGAACGTGCCGCCGGGCCACAAGTGCGCGCGCCTGCACGGCCATTCGTTCCAGGTGGAGGTGCACGTGTCTGGCGAACCCGGCCCCGAGACCGGCTGGATCATGGACTTCGGTGACCTGAAGGCCGCGTTCGCCCCGCTCTACGCCCAGCTCGACCACCACTATCTCAACGACCTTCCCGGACTCGAGAACCCGACCAGCGAGCGGTTGGCGATCTGGATCTGGGAGCGCCTCAAGCCCACGCTGCCGGCGCTGAGCGCGATCGTGATCCGCGAAACCTGCACCTCGGGCTGCCGCTACACCGGACCGTGAGTCGGCAGCCCTGCGGACTGGAAACGGTTTCAAGTCACTGATCCATATACGAAACTGAATGCTCGACGACCGCTTGTCGGCTCTTTGTTGCAATGCAACATGGCTGCGCTATGCTGCACCGCACAAACCCGGCAAACCGCCGGCTCACGCAGGTAACCGCCATGTCCTACCAGCTCAACGAGCAGTTCACGGCCGCGTCGCGCCAGTTCGCCGATGCCGCCGCCCAGTTCAACCGCCTGACCCTCGAGAATGTCGAGACCCTGTTCGGTCTCCACGTCTCGACGTTCAACGACAACACCAATGCCACGTTCGCCTTCGTCAACGAAGCGATCGAAGTGCGTGACATGGACGGCCTCAAGGCCCTGTGGCCGAAGGGCGCGCAGGTTGCCCGCGAGAACGTCGAGCGTCTGGTCAGCGCCGGCCAGGAAACCCTGGGCCGCACGGTGAAGACGAACGAAGCCATCGCCGGTCTCGCCAAGTCGCATGTCGAATCGGCCACTGCCGACGTCCGCGCCGAGGCCGAGAAGGTCGTCAAGGCCACCGCGAAGACCACCAAGCGCTGAACCGCGCTGCGGAGCCCCGGCTTCGCGACTCTGAACTCCGGGCGATCCCTCCCTCGCCCGTAGCCGACCCGGCAGCCCCCACGCTGCCGGGTTTTTTTATGGGCGACGTCCGTCGATGCGGCGCCGAACGCTCAGACGTCCAGGGATGCCAGCGGCGGCAGCGACCAGTCGATCTGCGCGATGCCGCGCTTGCGCAGGAAGTTGTTGGTCTTGGAGAAGTGCCCGCTGCCGAGAAATCCGCGATAGGCCGACAGCGGTGACGGATGCGTCGTGCGCAGCACGCAGTGGCGCTGGGTGTCGATTACCTTGCCCTTGGCCTGCGCGTAGCTGCCCCACAGCAGGAACACCAGATCCTCGCGCTCCCGGTTGAGCACGTCGACGACGTGATCGGTGAAGCCTTCCCAGCCCTTGCGCTGGTGGGCGCCGGCCTGGCCCGCTTCCACCGTCAGCACTGCATTGAGCAGCAGCACGCCGCGCTGCGCCCACGGCATCAGCCAGCCGTGATCGGGTCGCGGCAGGCCGAGATCGCGTTCGAGTTCCTTGTACATATTGTCCAGCGACGGCGGCACGCGCACGTCCGGGCGTACCGAGAAGCTCAGTCCATGGGCCTGCCCGGGCCCGTGGTACGGGTCCTGGCCGAGGAGTACGACCTTCACCGCATCGAACGGGGTCGCATCAAAAGCCGCGAAGATCTCCGGCCCCGGCGGATAGATGCGCGCGCCCGCCCCCTTGCGCTGGCGCAGGAATGCGGACAGCGCCTGCATGTCCTCGCGGCGCAGCCAGTCGCCGACGCGCGCTTTCCAGGAGGGTTCGAGGCGGATGTCGGACATGGGGCAACCGTAAATGGACACGCCTGCCAGCGTAGCGGCACGACGGTGGGTGAGGCCGCGGGGGCGCGCTTGCGCGCGATGCGGCACGGCCGCGACCGCCATCGCGCGCAAGCGCGCTCCCACGGACGATGGGCTACTGCATCGCGGACAGGCGCAGCTGGAACAGCGCCTTGGTCGCCAGCACGCGTTCCTCGGCCGGCTTGACGACCAGATCGTTGGCGCCGGCGCGCAACAGCGCGACCTGGTTGTCGTGATTGCCGTCGCCGGTCATCACCAGCACCGGCAGGCGCCGCTTGCCGTAGCCGAAGTCGCGCCGCACCGCGCGCAGCAGATCGTGGCCGCTGAGTTCGCCCTTTAGATACACGTCGGTCAGCAGCAGGTCGGCACCGGGTGCCGCCGGGCCATCGCGGTAGGCATCCAGATACGCCAGCGCGTCCTCCGCGCTGAGCACGTGGGTGACGCGCATCTGCTGCGCCTCGAGCATGCGACGGGTGGCGAGTGCGACCGTGCGGCTGTCCTCGACATAGAGCACGTGGGCATCGGGAATCGGCGCCGGCTGCACGTAGCCGCGGATGAATTCCGCCAGCGCGCGATGCCCGAGGGCCTTGTCGAAATGGTCGGTGACGTCTTCTGTGAAGCGTCGCGATTCGAGATGCGACTGCGCGTCGCCCGACACCACGATCACCGGCACGTAGCGCTGGCCGGCGGCCTCACGCACGCGGCGCGCGAGCTGCAGGCCGTCGCCATCCGGCAGCGACAGCGCGGTGCTGACCAGATCGACCGGCGCCGCATCGAGTGCGACCACGGCTTCGGCGAGCCCCGTGCACTCGACCACCTCGACATCGGCGAGCGACTGCCGCAGCACGTCGCCGATCAGTCGGCGCACCAGTTTCGAGCCGTCGACGACCATCACCCGGGGCGCGTCGCCGGCCAAATGACGGAGATCGTGCATGGATCAGGTGTCGGTGGGTCGCGTCTGGCGCAGGAAGTGCCCGGTGACGATGCCGCCACCACACCAGCCCAGCGCGGTCGCACCGGCCAGCACCGCCACGACGTTCACCGGGCTGAAACCACGCAACGCGAATGCCGCGCCGTAACTTGCCGCCAGTTCCGCCAAGGGCGGCTGCAAGGCGAGACCGGCCAATGCGAGCAGACCGAGTGCGACTGCACCGGCCGCCAGCCCGTACCAGGCGCCCAGATACAGGAACGGCCGGCGGATGAAGCCGTCGGTCGCGCCGAGCAGCTGCAGCACGCCGAGTTCGTCGCGGCGCGACTGGATATCGAGCCGCACGGTATTGCCGACCACCAGCAGGGCGCCGATGCCGAGCATCGCCGCCAGCACCCAGACCACACGGCCGCCGAAGCGCAGCCAGCCGTCGAGCCGTTCGCGCCACTGCGCATCGTGCTGGACGAGTTCCGATTCGGGCAGCGTGCGCAGCGATTCGGCCAGCAGCATCTCGTCGCCGCCGGGCGTCACGATCAGCACGTGCGGCAGCGGGTTCTCACCGAGCACGTCGATCGCATCACCGAATTCGCCGCGTTCGCGCAGTTCCGCGAGGCCTTCGTCGGGCGAGCGGTGCACGACACTGCCGACATCACCGCGACCGCGCAACTCACCGGCCAGCGCCTCCGCGCGTGGACCGTCGATGTCCTGCTTGAGGAACACGCTGATCTCGCGCGAGGCGTCGATGCTGCCGCCGAGGCGGCCGACGTTGTCGAGCACCAGCCACAGACCGAGCGGCAGCGCCAGCGCGACCGCCATGACGCCGATCGTCAGCGCCGCCGACCACGGCTTCTTGAACAGCCGGCCGAGACTGGCGAGCACGCTGTAGACGTGATGGTCGACCCAGGTACCGACAGGCGAGGTGCCACTGCGCACGGGCTGGTTGCGGGGTGCCTCAGGCATCGGCGAGGTCCTCCGGCGAGATGTCGTCGGCCAGCGTGCCGTGATCGAGCACCAGCGTGCGCTTCTTCATGCGCTTCACCAGACCGAGGTCGTGGCTGGCGATCAGCACACTGGTACCGCGCTCGGGCAGCTCGGCGAACAGCGCCATGATTTCGGCCGACAGTGTGGGATCGAGGTTGCCAGTGGGTTCATCGGCGACCAGCAGCATCGGCTCGCCAACGATCGCGCGGGCGATGCCGATGCGCTGCTGTTCGCCGGCCGACAGCTGCGTGGGCAGCGCACGTTCGCGCGCGCCCAGCGCCAGCCGCTCCAGCACGCTGCGCACACGCTTGCCGATCTCCGGCCGGCGCATGCCGCGCAGGATCAGCGGCAGCGCGATGTTGTCGAACACGGTGCGGTCGGGCAGCAGCCGGTGATCCTGGAACACGACACCGATGTCGCGGCGATGCATCGCCACCTTGCGACCGCGCACCTTGAGCAGATTGCGCTCGCCGAACACAACGGCGCCACGGCTCGGCCGCTCGGCCAGATGGATGAGTTTCAGCAGCGTGCTCTTGCCCGCACCGGAGTGGCCAGTGACGAACAGCATCTCGCCGGCCGCCACATCGAAACTCACCTCCGACAGCGCCACATGGCCGCCCGGATACTGCTTGCTGACGTTGTCGAATCGCAGAACGCTCATGCGCGGCAGTATCGCAGGGAATGTGGACAACAGCGTCATGGTCGGACGCGCGCCAGGCTTTGATCTGCAGTAAGTGCGGCGGCGCTGCTCCGCAAGCGAACCGGATCAAGGCAACGCCCGAAGCGACCGACGGACACCACCGCCGCATGACAAGCCCCTCTCCTTTTGGGAGAGGGGTTGGGGTGAGGGCAGACGGTCGCGAGGAGCCACCATCGTGCGCCAATGATGGGTTTCTCTGCGCTCTACCCATCCGACGAATGCACCAGAGGCGCCACAAAAAAGCCCCGCCGAGGCGAGGCTTTTTTTTGCACGCAGCAAGCTGCGATCAGCGCTTGTCGTCGCCTGACACCAGGCGCCGCAGCCCGCGACCGATGCGGCTCAGCAGCGACGGTGCCTGCTCGGACTTCGACGCCGGCGCCGGACGCTGGGTCGGACGCACTTCGCGCGGACCCTTGCCGCCGTTGCCCTGGGGCTTCTTCGACGCATCGACTGCGGTCGTCTCGGCGGTCTGCGGCACTGCGCCCTCGGCACCTTCGATCTTCTTGCCGGCGCGACGGCGACGACGCTTGCGCGGCGGACGCGATTCGTCCGGCATCGCCTGTGCGACCGAACCGGCGGCATCGATCATCGGCTGCGCAGCGGCGACGGCCGGTGCAGCCGCGGCTTCTTCGCCTTCGGCACGCGGCGGACGCGGCTTGCGCGGTCCGCGCTCACCACGACCTTCGCCGCTGCCCGCCGAACGCGGACCACGCGAACCGGGCGCACCACGACCACCTGCGCCGGCACCCGCACCGCGACCACCGCCGCGCTTGGCGTCTTCGACGGCGCGTGCTTCGCGCACTTCCTTGAAGATTTCGTTGATGCTTTCGCCGTCCTCGTCGTCGATCTCGACGCCCTCGCGCGGCTTGCGCGGCAGTGCGGTCAGCAGCTCCGAGGTCACCGGCTCCACCGGGATCTTCTGCTCGATGTAGGCCTCGATCTCCGGCAGGCTCTGCGCGTAGCGCTCGCAGGCAAAGCTGATCGCATCGCCCTCGGCGCCGAGGCGCGCGGTGCGGCCGATGCGGTGGACATAGTCTTCGGCGTCGAACGGCAGGTCATAGTTGAAGACGTGGCTGACGCCGTCGATGTGCAGGCCGCGCGCGGCGACGTCGGTGGCCACCAGCAGTTCGAGCTGGCCGGCCTGGAACTTCTTCAGCAGGCTCTCGCGCTTCTTCTGCGGCACGTCACCCGACAGCACGCCGACACGGTAGCCGGCCTTTTCCAGCGCACGCGCCACCCGCTCGATGAACGCCTTGGTGTTGACGAAGACCATCGTGCGCGCGCCTTCGCTGCGCGACAGCAGGCCCAGCAGCAGCTGCAGCTTCTCGTCGTCGGCGGGAAAATACATCACCTGCCGGACCTTGGCGTTTGTGATGAACTCGCTTTCGACGACCAGCTTCTCCGGCTCGTTCATGTGCTCGTACGCGAGCTCCAGCACGCGATGGCTCAGCGTCGCCGAGAACAGCAGCGTCTGGCGCTCGGTGCGGATCGGCATGCGCCGGAGCAGGAAGCGGATATCCTTGATGAAGCCGAGATCGAACATGCGGTCGGCTTCGTCGAGCACACACATCTCGCAGGCGTGCAGGCTGACGACCTTGTGCTGCTTGACGTAATCGATCAGGCGGCCGGGGGTCGCGATGATGACGTCGGCGCCCTCGGTGAGGATCTGGCGCTGCTTGTCGTAATCGACACCGCCGTAGACCAGGGCGAACTTCAGCCCGAGGTGGCTGCCGAACTTCACCGCGTCCTTGTGGATCTGGATGGCGAGTTCGCGGGTCGGCGCGAGGATCAGCGCGCGCGGGTCTTCCGGCTTGCGGTCGGCCAGCGCCGGCCTCTGCAGGAGGCGGTTGATCACCGCCACCAGGAACGCCAGGGTCTTGCCGGTCCCGGTCTGGGCCTGGCCGGCGACGTCGCGGCCGTTGAGGGCCAGCGGCAGCGTCAGCGCCTGGATCGGCGTGCAGCGGGTGAACCCGGCTTCTTCCAGGCCGGCGAGCAACGCCGGATGCAGGTCGAAGGACGAGAAGGTGATGTCGGTAAGAGGTTTGTCGCTCATGCGTAGGAAGGTGTCCGGGCGTCGCCGACTGGAGGGCGCCGCGTGCTTGCGTGGGAGGCAGTCGCGACGGCAGACTGCCTGGGCGCAGGACGCATGGGTCGTCCCGCAGGAGCGCCACCTTGATTCCGGTCGGCGATCCCCCATTTTACATCCATCCCGGCGCCGCTGCTTCAAAGCGCGCCCCAGCCCCCCGGAGCCCCCTGTGACCGACGCCGTCATCCATGCCAGCGATACCGATTTCGATGCCACCGTGCTGCAATCCGACGTGCCGGTGCTGGTCGACTTCTGGGCCCCCTGGTGCGGTCCCTGCAAGATGATCGCGCCGGCGCTCGACGAACTGGCAGGCGATTACGCCGGCCGCGCCAAGATCGTGAAGATCGACGTCGACCAGAACCAGGCCACCGCGCTGAAGTACCACGTGCGCTCGATCCCGATGCTGCTGCTGTTCAAGGACGGCCAGGTGCAGGCCACCCAGATCGGCGCCGTGGGCAAGCCGCAGCTCGCCCAGCTGATCGACAAGGCCCTCTGAGGCCCGTTCAAAGCCAGCGGCAGGCCGTCCGAAGACGCCCTGCCGTCTGAACCGACTGCGCGGCCTCCGCTTGCCGCCGGTCGGACGCAGTGCTAGGTTTGCTCTGCTCCGGCGTGTGTACCGCGCGCCGCACCCATCTGGCGTCACTCCCGACTGTCCGTTTTCCTGCCGCCGCCCGTCCCGGGCGCTCGCAACCGAGCGAGGATTTTCCGCTTGTCCGACCACACATCCGATCCCGGCACGCCCGAGGGCGACACCGCCGTGAAGCGCGTGCGCAAGCCGCGCGTGGCCAAGAAGGCCACCGACACCGCGTCTCCCGATTCCCAGTCCCAGTTGCCGTTGGCGACCCAGGACACCGCCGCTCCCAAGGCGCCGCCTGCCAGCGCACCGCCACAGCAGGCCGCGCCGCAATCCGAGGCGCCGAAGACATCCGGCGAATCCGGCCAGGGCGACCCCCAGCGCGGCAACCAGGGCAACAGCCAGCCGAACGGCGGCCAGCATCACGCCCAGCAGGGCGGCGAGCCGCGCCAGCACGGCGGCGGCCAGCAGAACCAGAACCGTGGCAACAACGGCGGCAATGGTGGCGGTGGCAACAACAATAACGATCAGGGCGGCAACAACCGTCGAGACCGGTTCAAGAACCGGCGTGATCGTCCGCGTGGGGGTGGCCGCGATGACGGCCTGCCGCAGGAAGGTGGCAACGACCACGTCCAGCGCCTGCCGCCGCCGAATATTCCGGAAGGTTTTCCGCAGTACACGCTGAGCGATCTCAAGCAGATGCCGGCGCACAAGCTGTACGACATCGCCGATCAGCTTGCGATCGAGGGCCTGGCCCGCGCACGCAAGCAGGACGTGATCTTCGGCCTGCTCAAAGTCCTGACCCGCCACGGTGAAGGCGTCGTCGCCGACGGCGTGCTGGAAATCCTGCCCGACGGCTACGGCTTCCTGCGTGCGGCCGAGGCGAGCTATCTCGCCGGCCCGGATGATGTCTACATCTCGCCCAGCCAGATCCGCCGCTTCAACCTGCGCACCGGCGACCATCTGCTCGGTCGTATACGCTGGCCGAAGGACGGCGAGCGCTACTTCGCGCTGTCGGTCGTCGACACGATCAACGGTGAGCCGCCGGAAGCCAGCAAGGGCAAGGTGCTGTTCGAGAACCTGACCCCGCTGTTCCCGCGCAAGCGCTTCAAGCTCGAGCGTGGCGACGGTTCCAGCGAAGACATTGCCGGCCGCATCCTCGATCTGATGGCCCCGCAGGGCAAGGGCCAGCGCGCCCTGATCGTCTCGCCGCCGAAGGCGGGCAAGACGATGATGATGCAGCAGATCGCCAGTGCGATTACCTACAACCATCCCGACGTGCACATGATCGTGCTGCTGATCGACGAGCGTCCGGAAGAAGTGACCGAAATGCAGCGCACCGTGCGCGGCGAAGTCATCTCGTCGACGTTCGACGAGCCGGCCGCGCGCCACGTGCAGGTCGCCGAAATGGTGATCGAGCGCGCCAAACGCCTGGTCGAGCACAAGAAGGATGTGGTCATCCTGCTCGACTCGATCACCCGCCTCGCCCGCGCCTACAACAACGTCGTGCCGAGTTCGGGCAAGGTGTTGACCGGTGGTGTCGACGCCAACGCGATGCACCGTCCGAAGCGCTTCTTCGGCGCCGCGCGCAACGTCGAGGAAGGCGGTTCGCTGACCATCATCGCCACCGCGCTCGTCGACACCGGCAGCGCGATGGACAAGGTGATCTACGAAGAGTTCAAGGGAACCGGCAACTCGGAAGTGCATCTGGACCGTCGCATCACCGAGAAGCGCGTGTACCCGGCGATCAACGTCAACCAGTCGGGCACCCGCCGCGAGGATTACCTCATCGAGCCGGACCTGCTGCAGCGCATCTGGATCCTGCGCAAGCTCCTCCACCCGATGGACGAGATCGCCGCGATGGAGTTCCTGCTCGACAAGATGAAGAGCACGAAGTCCAACGACGAATTCTTCTCGTCGATGAAGCGCTAAGCCTCGGCGGATCGCTCAAGAAAAAGCCCCGCATTGCGGGGCTTTTTTATGCGATCGGGACACCGCGACACGCGATGACTACGTCTCCACTCAGCTCTGGAGCGGAGTCAGCAGCTTGAAGCGCGAGGTTTCCGGGGTCATGCCGCCGGCTACCAGGGTGTCGGGGCTGAAACCGGGCGGCGTCGGGGCGGCCCAGACTGGGCGCTGCTGCTGGCCGGGATGGTAGGCGCTCCACTGGCCGTACGCTGTTTCCTTGTCCTCGTTGAACGAGAACTGCACCGGCACTCGGACCACCCAGTAATCGCGGGTCGTCTCGTCACCCTGCTCCGGCGGCGCAAACGTCCAGTGCTTGAGCGCATTGTCGATTGCAGTCTTCGACAAGGTGTTGCGGATCATCTGCATCTGTCGTGCGTTGCCGAGGGCGGTCAGATTGACCTGTTCGGCGACGACATCTTCAGCCTTGCCATCGCGGCCGACCTTGACCAGCAGGTAGACCGTGCCCTTGCCGCCGATCTGCGCAATGTTCATCGGGTAGCGCGGCGGACGCAGGTCAGAACGACGCACGCTGGTGCGATCGGCATCCGAATATTCCTCGCCGAAGTGGGCGCTGGCGATGCGCACACGCATGTTGCCTTCGCTGTCGCCGACAGGTGTCGCGACCAGCCGCACGCTCATCTTCGCGCGTGCGAGCACGGGCGCGCCGTCGACAAGGAGCGGCTCGAAACGCAGTGCGGGAATCGCACGTTCGATCAGGTCGACAGCGTGGGCGGGCAGTTTGTCCGGCTGGTCGAACGCATGACCGCTGACCTTGCCTTCGTGGTCGATGTCGACGTGGCCTGTCACCAGCATGGAGGCTTCGACTTCCTGGCGCGCCTGCCGCGCGCTCTGGGCGTCGGCGACGGGCGTTGCCCCGGCGAAAAACGCGAGGGCGAGCAACGCAGAGAGCGTGCGGTTCATGAGTGCTTCCTGCAGAGGACCGGGCCCCGACTGTGCCGCCTCCCGAAGCAAGGAACAAGCCCGGGCAAATCCCGGGTCTTCAGCGCTGCTCGCGCAGGAACCGCGCCATCGACACGCCGTCGCCGCTCTGCGCGGGGGCGAACTCGGCGGCGACGTCGATGAAGCCGCGCATCACCGCGATCTCGCGCGGGGTGCGGTTGAGGGTGTCGCGCAGGTCGGGATCGGCGCCGGCGCGCAGCAGGCGGCGGGCAAGCCGAAGCTGGCCGTGCAGGCCGGACAGATGCAGCGGGCCGAAGCCGCGCTGGTCCTGCGAATCGAGCGAGACGCCCTCGTCGAGCAGATGCTCCATCGCCGCCAGCACCACGTCCTCGTCGCAGGCCGTGCCGGGCTCGGCGCGGGCACCGAGCAGCAACAGCAGCGGGGTGACGCCGCCGGCCGCGGGCGCATCGACTTCGGCGCCGGCCAGCAGCAGCGTGTCGAACAGCGCGAGCAGACGCGGCCGGTCACGCGAGGTGAAGCCGTAGAGCGCGGCGCAATGCAGGGGCGTCAGGCCCTGCGCATCGGTGGCGTGGATGTCGGCGCCAGCCGTCAGCAGGCGCGCGGTGAGATCGGGCAGGCCCAGCGCTGCCGCGAGCATCAGCACGCTGACTTCGCCCGGCAGGCGCTGGTCGAGCGACACGCCCGATGCCAGCAGGCGATCGACGACCTCCGCGTTACGCATGCTGACCGCCGCTGACAACGGGGTCGCACCGGACTGCGCGGCGAGCGCGGCGTCGGCATCTCGTGTCAGCAGCAGATCGACGACGTCGCGATGCCCGCCACCGGCGCCGCGCAGCAGCGCGGTGCAGCCCTGGGCGTCCACGGTGTCGACCGGGAACCCGAGATCCAGCAGTCGACGCACGGCCTGCGCGTCGCCTGCATTCGCAGCGGCCGGCAGATCGCTCGGTTCCAGAGCGCGACGCGGCAGCTTCCAGCCGCGCCAGTCGAGCCAGTCGGCGAGATCGCGGCGGCCGGCAGACAAGGCCACGCCCAGTGGCGTCTGGCCGTCGGCGGCGCAGGCGGCCGGCGAAGCGCCATGCCGCACCAGGACCTTCAATGCACCTTCGCGGCCAAGCGCGGCGGCGAGATGCAGGGCGGTCATGCCGCGGGCATCGCGGGCGTCGAGATCGACGCCGTGGCCGACCAGCCGTTCGATCAGGCGCAGCCAGCCGAGACGCACGGCGAGCGACAACGGCGGATCGCCGGCGGACGACGCGGCGAAGGGATCGGCACCGCGGGCCAGCAGGTCGAGCGCGAACGTCTCGAACGCGCGCGCGGCCTGGTCGTCGTCGCTGCAGCCCGCGAGATAGCGCGCGAGACCGCCGGCGCCGCCCGGCGAAGCGCCATGGCGCAACAGCGCCTGCAGGATCGGCAGATGCTGCGGCGCCGACGACAGCAGCGCGCACAGCGGTGGATAGCCGGCAGAGTCAGGCACTTCGACATCCGCGCCCTGCTCGAGCAGCCATTCGATGCGGTCCAGCGATGGCGGCATCTCGGGATCGAGCAACAGACCCCCGAGATCGCGTGCACCGAGCAGGCGCAGCAACGGCCCCTGATCGTCGAAGCGGCCTTCGCGCAGGCTGGCGCGCAGCAGCAGCACGGGCGTGCGATCAGCGGCGGCCGCGCTGTCCTCGTCGTCGCCGATGCCGAGATTGGCTGGCAACGGGTAATCGGGATCGAGCAGGCGCACCAGCGTCCAGCGACCGGTTTCCGCGGCGCGGTCGACCGGCTTGCGGCCATCGGCATCGGCGATGTCGGCGGGCACGCCGAGTTCGAGCAGGCGCTGCAGCAGCGCGGCCGATGGCAGCTCGGCAGTGCAGGCCAGCATCACCGCATTGCGACCGGCAACATCGACCGCCGCGACATCGGCATTGGCGGCCAGCAGTGCTTCGAGTGCAGACAACCGGCCGCCGCGTGCGGCTTCGAGCAGCGGTGTGCAGCCATCGTTGTCACGACCGCGCACGTCGGCGCCGGCGCCGAGCAGCGCAGTGAGGATTTCGTCGTGACCCTGGAACGCCGCGACATGCAGCGCGCTGCGACGCAGGGCATCGCGCGCATCCACACGCGCCTTGTGCTTGAGCAGCAGCTGCACGCCGGCGGCATCGTCCTCGTCGCCACCGGCCGCAGCCAACAGCGCAGGCGTGCCGCCGTCGACCTCGGCGCGGGCGCCGCGTTCGAGCAGGAATTTCGCCAGTCGCCAGTTGCCGACTGCGCAGGCCATGCCGAGCGGGGTCAGGCCGTCGTGGTTGCGCGCTTCGAGTTCGGCCGCGGCATCGCGCAGCAACGCGGCGACGCCGGGATCGGAACTGCGCGCGGCCAGATGCAGCGGCGTGTTGCCTTCGTGATCGGTGATCCGCGGATCGGCGCCGTTGGCCAGCAGGGTCATCACCGCGTCGGGGCGGCCGTGCCAGCTGTCGCGGGTCGCGGCCAGCAGCGGGGTCATGCCGGCGTGCGCAGTGTTGACGTCGACGCCGCGCGCGATGAGTTCACGCAGCAGACGCAGGTCCGGCAGCACCGCCGCCAGCACCGGCAGACTGCGCTGGTCGCGATCATCACTCGCGGGCAGCACGCGCACGTCGGCACCGGCTTCGATCAGGGCCAGCGCGCGATCGACACGACCGGCCCGCGCAGCGGTGTACAGCGCGACATCGGGCGCCGCGTCGAGCGGTTCTTCCGACAAGGCGACTGCGGGATCGCCCTGCATCTCGACAATCTGGATCGGCAACGCCGCTGGCGGCGCGAGCCGTTGCAGGACGGCATGCAGGCCGAGCGAGGCGAGCACGGCAAGCATCGCCAGTCCGACGCGCGGGCCGATGCCGCCGTCCGGCAGCCATGCTGGTACCAGCACAAGCGCGACGATCGCCGCCACGCACAGGGCCGCGCCGACGCCGCGCCAGTTGCCGGTCTCACGTTCCGACAGCGCGCGCCACTGCGTACGCAGATCTCCGCCATCGCGCTCGATCGTGTGCCACAGCGGCCATGTGCGCCAGAAGCCGATGACCGCGACCCCCACCGCGACGCTCAAGGCGAGTGCCGCGCCGAGTTCGCCACCCTGTCGCAACGCCGACAGCGGCCAGGCGACCAGCGCCGCGGTCGCGAGCGTCGCAGCGCCCCAGGCGCCGGCCAGCGACATCACATCGGTCCGAAACGCGATACCCGCGGGCACGGCGCGCGTGCGCCAGCCGCGGATGACCAGCGCGAAGGCAGGTTGCGCGAGCGCACCGGCGATCGCCGCGAGCGGGCCGCCGACAAGCGTCAACGCAGCCAGCGCGATGCCGGCCAGAAGCACGAGGATCAGGGAACGGGCGAACGCGGACGCGGGCCGCTGCGCGGACTCAGGCATCGGTGCCCCAATCCTCCGTCAGCGGATCGTGGACCAGACGCGGCGGCATCTGCAGATGGAACTTCTGCGTGCGCAGCTTCTCGCGCACGGTTGCAACGTCTTCGCGCGCCAGTTTGCGGTCAGGCGTCAGCGCGACATCCAGCACGAAGGTGAGTTCGCCCAGCTGCGCGCGCACCGGATCTGGCAGGACGTCGAACGCGTCGCGCTCGGCGAGGTACACGTAAGTGTCCGCCTTGCGCTGGCTTTTATAGACGTAGGCGTGCATGGCCGAAGAACCGCGGAAACACGCTGGATTGTGCGGCATATCCACGGACTTGGGTATCGCATCGCGCGCCCGCTGCGGAAATTCGACAACGCGGGGTTCAGTGATAGCCGGCGTCGGCGGCCACCTTGCCGCGGAACACGCGATACGACCACGCGGTGTAGCCGAGGATCAGCGGCAGCAGCACGACCAGTCCGACCAGCACGAAGCCCTGCGACGACGGCGGCGACGCGGCCTCCCAGATGCTCAGCGACGGCGGCACGATGTTCGGCCACATGCCCAGCACCAGGCCGATGAAGCCCAGCCCGAAGAAACTCAGCGTCAGCAGGAACGGGCGCGCGTCGCGGCCCTCACGCATCGCCGCGCGCCACAACCAGATGGCATTGACCAGCGCCAGCACCGGCACGGGCGACAGCCACCAGAAATTGCCGTCTTCGAACCAGCGCGCCATGATCTGCGAGTCGAGAAACGGCAACCACGCGCTGACCAGGCCCATGAACGCGGCGACCACCAGCACCAGCGGGCGGGTTGCCTTGCGCGCCATCTGCTGCAGACGGCCTTCGGTCTTGAGGATCAGCCAGCCGCTGCCGAGCAGTGCATAGCCGAACACCACCGCCGCGCCGGTCAGCATCGAGAACGGACTGAACCAGTCGAGCGCGCCGCCTGCGTACTTGCCCTCCTCCAGCGCCATGCCTTCGACCAGCGCGCCCAGGATCACACCCTGCGCAAACGCGGTCAGCAGCGAGCCGAGCGCGAACGCCACGCCCCAGAAACGCTTGCCGCGCTGCGCCTTGAATCGGAACTCGAACGCGACCCCGCGGAACACCAGTGCGATCAGCATCAGCAGCACCGGCAGATACAACGCCGACAGCACGATCGCGTAGGCGCGCGGAAACGCCGCCAGCAGGCCGGCGCCGCCGAGCACCAGCCAGGTTTCGTTGCCGTCCCAGATCGGCGCCGCGGTGGTCATCATGTGGTCCAGCTGGTCGCTGTCCTCCGCGAACGGGGCCAGCACGCCCAGGCCCAGCACGAAGCCGTCGAGCAGCACGTACATCAGCACGCCGAAGCCGATGACGCCGAACCAGATCACCGGCAGCACGGTCTGCAGGTCGAGGTCCATCAGTCGTCTCCCACCGGGCCGTCGGCCGCCGAGATCGGCCGCATCGGCGTGCGCTCGCCCTCATCGTGATCCGGGCCGTCGTCGAAGGGCTGTGGGCCCTTCCTGATCATCTTGAGGATGTAGCCGCCGCCGGCGCCGAACACCACCGCGTAGGCGATGACGAACGCGACCAGCGAAATGATCACGCTGGTGCGGTCGATGTCGCTGACCGCATCCGCAGTGCGCAGCAGCCCCTGGATCGCCCAGGGCTGACGGCCGAGCTCGACGACGAACCAGCCCGCCAGCACCGCGATGAAACCGCTCGGCGCCATCAGGCGCCAGCTGTTGAGCAGCCAGGTCGATTCGATCAGCCAGCGTCGTCGCCACGCCCACAGCGACACCACGGTGAGCAGCAGCATCGCCATGCCGATGCCGACCATGACCCGGAATGCATAGAACACCGGCGTGACCGGCGGCCGCTCGTCGCGTGGCACCGCGGTCAGCGGCGCGATGGTGCCGTCCCAGCTGTGAGTCAGGATCACGCTGCCCAGCCGCGGAATCGCGACCTCGTAGTCGTTGCGTTCTTCCGCCACGTTCGGCACGGCGAACAGCACCAGCGGCACGCCTGCACCCGGCTCGCTGTCGTGCCAGTGCGCTTCCATCGCCGCGAGCTTGACCGGCTGCATCTCGCCGGTCTTCAGGCCATGCAGATCGCCGACGAAGATCTGCAGCGGCACGGTGATCGCTGCGAACGCGACCGACAGCTTGAGCATCCGCGTGGCCGCATCGACGTGATCACCGCGGCGCAGGTACCACGCCGCTACGCCGCCGATGACGAAGCACGTGGTGATGAACGACGCCAGCGCCATGTGCGCCAGCCGGTACGGGAACGAGGGGTTGAAAATGATCGCCATCCAGTCGGCCGGATGGAACACGCCATCGATCAATTCATAACCCGCTGGCGTATGCAGCCAGCTGTTGGCCGAGAGGATCCAGAACGTGGAGATCAGCGTGCCCACTGCGACCAGGCACGTCGACAGGAAATGCAGTTTCTCCGACACCCGTCCCCAGCCGAACAACATGACGCCCAGGAAGCTCGCCTCGAGAAAGAACGCGGTCAACACTTCGTAGCTCAGCAACGGCCCGAGGATATTGCCGGCCGCAATGCTCAGCGCCGCCCAATTGGTGCCGAACTGGAAACTCATCACGATGCCCGACACCACGCCCATGCCGAACGACACAGCGAAGATCCGCATCCAGAAGAAATAGAGCTCGCGCCAGACCGGCTCGCGCGTGCGCAACCAGCGGTACTCCAGGAACGCCAGCCAGCTCGACAGGCCGATCGTGAAGGCGGGAAACAGCACATGAAACGAAATCACGAATCCGAACTGAATCCGCGACAGCAGCAGGGCGTCCAAGCGGGGCTCCGGTGTGGCAGCGCACAGCCAGTCTGCGCGCGCGCGTGTGAAAACAGAATGCGGCATCGCGTCGCGCGGCCCAGGGTCGCAGCTCGACCATGACCTTCGCCAGAGCGGATGACATGGCCCTGCCCGTTACACTCGGCCTCCTTTTCCGTCATGGAACCGTCGAATGCGTCGACTGCCGCTGAGCTGGGTGCTCGCCTGTGCCCTCGTTTCTCCTGCCGCCCTGGCACAACCGGCGCAGCCGCTGACGATGGAGCGGATCATGGCCGATCCGGACTGGATCGGTGCCCCGGTCGAAGGCGCGTGGTGGCGCTGGGATGGCCAGGCCGCCTACTTCACCCAGAAACGCGCGGGCAGCAATGTCCGCGAAACGTGGAGCCAGCCGCTCGCGGGGGGCGCATCGGCTCGCGTCGAAGACGGCGCGCGCGGCGATCTCGACGCGCAGAACCCGATCACCGACGCCACCGGCACGCGGATGGCGTTCCTGCGCAATGGCGATCTGTTCGTGCGCGATCTGCGTACCGGCGCCTTGACCCAGATCACCCGCACCGAGACCCAGGAAGCGCAGGCGCAGTGGTCGACGACCGGCGGCCTGGTCTGGCGTGCGGGCAATGACTGGTTCGGCTGGGACGCGCAGCGCGGCACCACGCAACTCGCGAGCCTTAAGGCCGAGGACGACCCGGCCAAGCCGCCCAAGGACGACGACCTGCGCGACCGCCAGCTGCGCATGATCGAAACCCTGCGCGTCGAGCGCGACCGTCGTGATGGCGTGCGCATGCAGAACGAGACCTGGCGCCGCAGCGATGCCACGCGCGCGCCCGGCCCGGTGTTCCTCGGCAAGGACGTCACGATCGCCGGCAGCGCGCTGTCGCCGGCCGGCGACCGCCTGATCGTCGCGACCACCGCCAAGAGCGGTGATGAAGGGCGCGAGGGCAAGATGCCGCGCTACGTCACCGAGTCCGGTTACGAAGAATTCGAGGACGTGCGCACGCGCGTCGGCCGCAACGATCCGCTGCCGCACACGCTGTGGCTGGTGGACGTGGCCAGCGGTCAGGCCCGCGAGCTCGACACCGATACCCTGCCCGGCATCGGCACCGATCCGCTGGCCGATCTGCGCCGCGCCGCCGGCAAAGACGCACTCAAGGGCAACCGCCCGGTGCGCCTGGAACTCGACGGTCGCGGCGGTGGTGGCGGTGCGATCCGCTGGAGCGACGACGGTCGCAACGTCGCGCTGTCGATCCATTCGATCGACAACAAGGACCGCTGGCTCGCCACGGTCGATCTGGCCGACGCCACACTGCACAGCCGTGACCGCCTGACCGACAAGGCCTGGATCAACTGGGATTTCAACGAGTTCGGCTGGCTGCCCGACAACCGCACGCTATGGTTCCTGTCGGAAACCTCCGGCTACGCGCATCTGTATCTCAACGACGGCGGCCGCTCGCGCGCGCTGACCTCGGGCCAGTGGGAAGTGTCCTCGCCGGTGATGTCACGCGACGGCAGCCGCTTCTTCTTCCTGTGCAACCAGCAGTGGCCGGGGCGCTACGAGGTCTGCAGCGCGAACGGCGGTACCGTCAGCGAGCTCACGAAGACCGGCGGCATCGAGGACTTCGCGCTGTCGCCCGACGAGACCCGCCTGTTGCTGCGCACCTCCAGCAGCTACACCCCGCCGCAGCTTGCGGTCGCCGATGTCGCCGGCGGCGAAGTGCGCGTGCTCACCGACACCCGCACGGCCGAGTTCAAGACGCACGACTGGCTGCAGCCCGAGTACGTGCAGATTCCCTCCAAGCACGGCGCCGGCAATGTCTGGGGCAAGTTCTACGCGCCTGAGAATTACGAGCCGGGCCGCAAGTATCCGGTCGTGCTGTTCGTGCACGGCGCCGGCTATCTGCAGAACGTCAGCGACCGCTATCCGAACTACTTCCGCGAGCAGATGTTCCACAACCTGCTGGTGCAGCAGGGCTACATCGTGCTGGATCTCGATTTCCGCGCGTCCGCCGGCTACGGCCGCGACTGGCGCACGGCGATCTACCGGCAGATGGGCCATCCGGAACTTGAGGATTACCTCGACGGCATCGACTGGCTGGTCGACAACCACCAGGCCGACCGCGACCGCGTGGGCATCTACGGCGGCAGCTACGGCGGCTTCATGACCTTCATGGCGCTGTTCCGCGAACCCGGCGTGTTCAAGGCCGGCGCCGCGCTGCGCCCGGTCAGCGACTGGTCGCAATACAACCACAGCTACACCGCCAACATCCTCAATACGCCGGACATCGATCCCGAGGCGTATCTGAAGTCCTCGCCGATGGAGTACGCCGACGGCCTGCAGGACAATCTGCTGATCGCACACGGGATGATCGACGACAACGTGTTCTACAAGGACTCGGTGATGATGGCGCAGCGCCTGATCGAGCTGCGCAAGGACAAATGGGAACTGGCGAGCTACCCGCTCGAGCGCCACGCCTACCAGCACCCGGCCTCGTGGTACGACCAGTACCGCCGCATCTATGAGCTCTTCGAGCGCACGCTGAAATGACCGCACCCGGCCCGTTGCCGGCGGTCGAGCTGCTGCGGCCGTCGCCGTGGAAGATGCTCGCGCTGCTGGCGATCTGCGCCGGGTTCGTGTGGATGGCGGTCGTCATCGGCGAGCGCCATCTGCTGATCGCATGGCTGTGCGGTGGATTCTTCGGGCTGTGCGCGCTGGTCGCACTGGTGTCGCTGCTGCCCGGCGCCAACCACCTGCGGCTCGATGCCGATGGCATCGAGTTGCGCTCGCTGTTCCGGGTCACGCGCTGGGGCTGGCGCGACGTCGTGCGCTTCGGCCCGACACGCGTGGGCCTGCACACGATGGTCGGCATCGATTTCGCCGACCACGTGGATGCAGCGGCGCGTTTGCGCCGCGTCAATCGCGGACTGACCGGCTTCGATGGCGCCCTGCCCGACACGTTCGGACACAAGGCGTCCGTCCTCGCGGCGAAGCTGGAAATCTGGCGCCAGGCCCACGCCTGAGCGCAGCGCCGCATCGACCGGGATCCATGCCGCCACACCGGCGCCGCCTACAATGCGGACCATGAATGATTTCGACACCGTCCGTGACTATCTGACCGGCCTGCAGGACCGGATCTGCCATGCGATCGAAGGCGCCGACGGCCGCGCCCGGTTCGTCGAAGACCTGTGGCAGCGGGCAGAAGGCGGCGGGGGTCGCACCCGCATCCTGCGCGACGGCGCGGTCTTCGAGCAGGCCGGCATCGGTTTCTCCGATGTCTCCGGCACGGCCCTGCCGCCGTCGGCCAGCGCCAACCGTCCGGAACTCGCAGGCGCCTCGTGGCGCGCCTGCGGCGTGTCGCTCGTGTTCCATCCCCACAATCCGCACCTGCCGACCACACACGCCAACGTGCGTCACTTCCGCGCCATGCGCGACGGCGAAACCGTGGCCTGGTGGTTCGGCGGCGGCTTCGATCTGACGCCGTTCTATCCGGTCGACGAAGACGTGCTGCACTGGCACCGCACCGCGCGCGCGCTGTGCGAACCCTTCGGCGGGCAGGCGCGCTACGACGCCCACAAGCAATGGTGCGACGACTACTTCTTCCTCAAGCACCGCAACGAAACGCGCGGCGTCGGCGGCCTGTTCTTCGACGATCTGCATGGGGATTTCGACAACGACTTCGCCTACATGCGCGCGGTCGGCGACGGCTTCCTCGATGCCTACCTGCCGATCGTCGAACGCCGCAAGCATGCGCCGCATGGCGAGGCCGAGCGCGAGTTCCAGCTGTACCGACGCGGCCGCTATGTCGAGTTCAACCTGGTCTACGACCGCGGCACCCTGTTCGGCCTGCAGTCGGGTGGCCGCGCCGAATCGATCCTGATGAGCCTGCCCCCACGCGTGCGCTGGGAGTACGGCTTCAGCCCGGCGGCCGGCAGCGACGAGGCGCGCCTGGCCGACTATCTGCGTCCGCGCGACTGGCTCGCCGAGCTGGCGTGATCCTGTGAGCGCGTCCGACGACGCCACCCGACCGGACGTCGCGCCCGACGGCCTGCAGGTACTCCACGCGGACGATCACCTGCTGGCCTTCGACAAGCCCAGCGGCCTGCTGTCGGTGCCCGGCCGCGGCGCGGACAAGCAGGACTGCCTCGCGACCCGTGTCCTCGCGCGATGGCCTGACGCGCGCGTGGTGCATCGGTTGGATCAGCCGACCTCGGGCGTGATCGTGCTGGCACGGGGCCTGGACATGCAGCGCGCGCTCGGGGATGCGTTCGCCGAACGCCGTGTCGACAAGCAGTACGTCGCCGTCGTCGACGGCTGGCCCGACGCGGATGCCGGTACGATCGACCTGCCGCTGCAGGCCGACTGGCCGAACCGGCCGCGCCAGCAGGTCGATCGGGTGACCGGCAAGCCCGCCCGCACGCACTGGCAGGTCCTGTCACGCACGCGGGCTGCCGACGGCACGCCCTGCACCCGCCTCGCATTGACACCCGATACGGGCCGCACCCACCAGCTGCGCGTGCACCTGCAGGCGATCGGTCACCCGATCCTCGGCGATGCGCTCTACGCCTCGCCGGAGGCATGCGCGCGTGCGCCGCGCCTGCTACTCCATGCCGGATCGCTGACCGTGACGCATCCGGTGACCGGCGCGTCGCTGCGCATCGCGTGCCCGGTTCCGTTCTGACGCTTCGTCGGCAGGCGCGCTCCACCCACCGGCGCGGCAAATTCCGGACATAAAAAAGCCCCGCAGGCAGGGGGGGCCTACGGGGCTCGGGGAACCGGGCGCGGGGAGACGCCTGATGGTTCCGGTCGATCACTCCAGGGGAGGAAGCGATCTGTCGACAGACCTTGCATCTGTCGAGGGACATAAGACCATTTCGCGAATGGATGAATCGTGAAGATTCCGGTTAATTTTCTGTTGGATTCAGGCCGCATTTACTCAGCTTTCGAGCACATACCCGCACCGCCAAACGCGGCACATTTCGGATGACGAACGGGTCTCAATGCGCCTCGTCCCAGTTGTCGCCGATGCCGCTGTCGACGACCAGTGGCACACGCAATTCAGCCGCGGCGGTCATCCGGGAAACGACCTCCGCCAGCAGGGTGTCGACGAAATCCAGATCTGCCTCGAATACCAGTTCATCGTGCACCTGCAGGATCATCTTCGCGCGATCCGCGTGATCGGCGATCCAGCCGTCGATCGTGATCATCGCGCGCTTGATGATGTCGGCCGCGGTGCCCTGCATCGGCGCATTGATCGCGGCGCGCTCGGCGCCGGCGCGCTGCGCAGGGTTCCCCTTCTGGATGAAGTCCAGGGTCAGCCGGCGGCCGAATACGGTTTCGACGTAGCCGGTCTCGCGTGCCTGCAGCCGCGTGCGGTCCATGAAGTCGCGAACGCCCGGGTATCGCGAGAAATACAGCGCGATGTAGTCCTGCGCCTCGCCGCGGCCGATGCCGAGATTGCGGGCCAGACCGAAGGCGCTCATGCCGTACATCAGGCCGAAGTTGATCGCCTTCGCCGCGCGGCGTTCGTTGCCGGTGACCTCGTCCAGCGGACGGCCGAAGACTTCCGCCGCGGTCGCGCGGTGGATGTCGACGCCGGATTCGAATGCGCGCACGAGGCCCGGATCCTCGGACAGGTGGGCCATGATCCGCAGTTCGATCTGCGAGTAATCGCAAGCGATCAGTTTGCGACCCGGCGGTGCGACGAAGGCGCGGCGGATGCGGCGGCCGTCATCGGTGCGGATCGGAATGTTCTGCAGATTCGGATCCGACGACGACAACCGCCCTGTCGCCGCGCCCGCCTGGTGATAACTGGTGTGTACGCGGCCGGTATCGGCGTTGATCATCTCCGGCAGCTTGTCCGTGTAGGTGCTGCGCAGCTTCGCGAGACCGCGGTATTCGAGAATCACGCGCGGTAGTTCGTGCTGGTCGGCGATCGCCTCGAGGGCTTCTTCGTTGGTGCTCGGCTGGCCCTTGGGCGTCTTGACGACTGCCGGCAACTTCAGCTCGTCGAACAGTAATGCACCGAGCTGCTTGGGCGAATCGAGATTGAAGGTGCGGCCGGCAAGTTCGGTCGCCTTCTGCTGCGCAGCGAGCATGCGCTTGGACAGGTCCGCGCTCTGCCGGCGCAGTTCGTCGGCATCGACGCGCACGCCATTGGCTTCGATGCGTGCGAGCACCGGCACCAGCGGCATCTCGATGTCGGCGTACACGCGTGCCAGACCCGCATCGGCCTCGATCCGCGGCTTTATGACGCGGTGCAGCCGCAGGGTGATGTCGGCATCTTCGGCGGCGTACGTCGACGCGTCGTCGATGGCGACCTGCGAGAACGAGATTTGCTTGGCGCCCTTGCCGGCGACGTCCTCGAACTTGATCGTGTCCATGCCGAGGTGACGCTTGGCCAGCGAGTCGAGATCGTGGCGGGCGATGCCCGCATCGAGCACGAAACTTTCCAGCAGCGTGTCATCCGCGTAACCGCGCAGGTCGACGCCATGCCGGCGCAGCACGTGGATGTCGTACTTGCCGTGCTGGCCGAGCTTGCGCTTCGCAGGATCTTCCAGCACGCCGCGTAGCGCATCGAGCACCAGAGCGCGATCCAACTGCGCCGGTGCGCCCGGATAGTCGTGGCCGACGGGAATGTAGGCAGCGCGGCCCGGCTCGATCGCGAAGCTCAGACCGACCAGGCCTGAACGCATCGCATCCAGCGCATCGGTTTCGGTGTCGAACGCGAACTCGTCGGCGGCCTGCAGCTGCGCGACCCAGGCATCGAGCTGCTCGCGCGTCATCACCGTCTCGTACTCGCCCGGCACCGACAGCGCGGGATCGAGTGTCGACGGCGGCGCGGGCATCGCAATCGCGCCGGCACCTGCAGGCGCAGCGCCCGTATCGCCGGATGCGGCGTCGAGATCCTTCAGCGCCTGGCCGAAGCCGTAGCGCGCGTACAGCACGCGCAGGGCGTCGATCGCACGCGGGCGCAGGATCAGCGTTTCCGGACCACCATCGAGCGCGACGTCGGTCTTGATCGTCGCCAGCTCACGGCTCAGCGGAAGCTGGTGCAGCGCCTCACGCAGGTTCTCGCCGATCTTGCCCTTGATGTTGCCCGCGTTCGCAATCACGCCATCGAGCGATTCGTATTCGGTCAGCCACTTCGCGGCGGTCTTGGGTCCGCACTTCGGCACACCGGGAATGTTGTCGATGCTGTCGCCCATCAGCGCGAGCAGGTCGACGATCTGGTCGGCGCGGACGCCGAACTTCTCGCGCACGGTGTCGTCGCTGTCCATGCGGCTGCCGCTCATCGTGTTGACGAGGGTCACGCGCGGGCGCACCAACTGGGCGAAATCCTTGTCGCCGGTGGAGATCGTCACCTCGATGCCGGCGTCGGCAGCCTGCAGCGCCAGCGTGCCGATGACGTCATCAGCCTCGACGCCGGCAACGCGCAGGATCGGAAAGCCCAGCGCCTCGACGATTCCGCACATGGGTTCAACCTGCGCGCGCAGTTCGTCAGGCATCGGCGGACGATTGGCCTTGTACTGGTCGTAGAGATCGTCGCGGAAGGTCTTGCCGGGCGCATCGACGACGAACGCCGCGAAGTCCGGCGCTTCCTTCAAGGTCGCGCGCAGCATGTTGACGATGCCGAACAGCGCGCCGGTGGGTTCACCGTCGGCATTGGTCAGCGGCGGCAGCGCGTGGAACGCGCGATACAGGTACGAGGACCCGTCAATCAGGATGAGGCGTTTCGTCATCCGGGGATTCTAAGGGGTCCATCGTTCGGGCCGCGTTCGAATCGGAGCCCCGGATGCGGCTGCGTGGCGCGGGGCCGCGACCGACGCGCACTGACAGAATCCGAACATCGCGTCGCGATAATCCGGCCCATACGGGGAGTCTGTATGCGCATGTCCTGCCAGGGCTGGTCGAATCACCGGTGTCACGCCATCCGCGGCCCGGACGCGTGGTCGGGCCGATGACGCGTCCGGACGGCGTGCCGCCCGCGACCGACTGGACAGCAGGCACCGTCTGCCGCAACTGCGGCGCCGCATGGGGCGGCGAAGGTCCCTACTGCAGCCAGTGCGGACAGAAGGCGGCGCAGCGCCTGCAGCTGGGCGATCTGCGCCGGGAGACCTGGGAGAAGTGGCGGCTGTTCGAACTGTCGGTCGCGCGCACTGCCGGCCGTCTGCTGCTGCGCCCCGGCACTGTGGCCCGCGAATACGTGGCGGGTGCGCGCGTGCGTCATGTGCATCCGCTGAAACTGCTGCTGGTCTGCGTCGCGCTGCTGTTGCTGGTGCTCAATGCGAGCGGCTTCCTGCGCGTGGGCGGGGTCGACTATCGCGATGCGATGGCGATGATGCAGCGCTACGCCAACTGGAGCTTCACCCTCGGCTTTTTCGCGGTGGTCGCCAGCACGGTGCTGGTGTTCGGACGCCGCCGTTACAACCTTGTCGAACACATGGTGCTGGCCGCCTATGCATCGGCCGTGATCATCGTGCTGAATCTGGTCAACCAGCTGCCGCTGCTGGCGATGCGCGATCCCGCGCTGGTGCTGCCCTGGCGCGAGGCGGCCAAGTGGTACATGTACGCCGTCAAGGCCGTGGTACTGGCCCTCGCCTTCCGGCAGTTCTTCGAACTCGATCTGCGCCGCGAATGGTGGCGCCTGGCGCTCGCGCTGGTGGTGTTCATCGCGATCGACTGGCTGCTGCGACGCGCCTACGCCCATCTCATCGTTGCGATCGTGCTCGCGCGAACGCCCTGACTTCACGCTACCAGAGGAATCGTCATGTCCCGACGCCTGCCGCTCCGCTCGTTCCGTCCGCTGCCGGTGGCATTGCCGCTGGCCCTGCTGCTGGCCGCCTGTGGAGATCGCGAGGCGACGCAGCCCGCATCCACCGCGTCAGGCGCTGGCGATACACCCGACCGCGCTGAGCTGGTCGAGCAACTCGCCTCCACGCTGCAGGCCTGCTCCTACGACGGCCGTCCCGAACTGCTCGATCCGGCGACGCTGACCGGCGACGCGCCGGCCGACTGCCGCTCGATGGTCGAACAGGTGATGGGCTTCACCGGCCTGCCGCAGAACTTCGTCGTGACCGAAGGTCCGGTCGCGAATGCGGCGGCGGTGATCCTGTTCGACGAACAGAAGATTCCGCAGCGCGTGATCGCGTTCAACCGCAATTTCCTCGGCGAGGTGCGCGCGGCGACGAACGACAATCCCTGGGCGCCGGTCAGTATCATGGCGCACGAGATCGGCCACCATCTGTCGGGCCACACGATCACCGGCACCGGCAGCCAGCCGCCGATCGAGCTGGAAGCCGACAAGTTCAGCGGTTTCGTGCTGCAGCGCATGGGCGCGAGCCTGGCCGATGCGCGCAGCGCGATGACGTCTCTGGGCGCCGACCACGTGACCGCGACCCACCCCGCGCGCAGCGATCGTCTCGCGGCGATCGGCGACGGCTGGATGGAAGCCTGCAGCCAGGCGGGCCGCGCCGACTGCCGGGGCGGCACCGGCACGGGCACGCCGCCTCCGCAGACCATGCCGTCTCCGCGCAGTGCATCCGTGCGACTGCCGGCGCCGTCCGCGAAGACCATTCCGTTCAAGTACGGGCGTTTCGTCGTCGACGAAACCGGACGACTCGATCCCGAACTGCTCAAGGGCCTCGATACCGCGCTCTACGATCTCGCGCAGAAGCAGGGCATCGAACTGGCGCTGCTGGTGGTCGACGATCTGCATGGCATGAGCGCGCAGGACTATGCATGGGCGATGCTGCGGCAGTTGCGGATCGGCAAGCTCGATCTCGGCAATGGCGGCGTGTTTGTCGTCGCACCCGGCCAGGGCACGTCGGCGGTGGCATTCGCGCCGGGCATCGCCAAGCAGCTGGAGTTCGCCGATCCGGTGAAGCAGTTCGATCGCTGGATCAACGAATCGTGGCAGCGCGACTGCCAAGACGCGGATGGTTGCGGCATCTCCAGCCGGAGTCTGCTCGGCATCGTCGAGTCGCAGGTGCGTTCGCTGACCAGCAGCGGCGTGCAGTTCCAGATCCGCTTCCAATCGATCCAGGAGGTACTGGATTTCTCTGCCGCGCGCCTGGCCGAACGTCGTGCTGGCCGCGCCTGGGATGACAAGCGCGACCAGGCGCTGGGCTCGCTGACCCGCTTCACGGCCACCGTCACCGATCTGACACCCGAACCCGAGCAGCTCAAGGTCAACGAAAACGTGGTGCGCGACGGCCGCTGGCGGGCCGTCGTGGTCCGCACGGAGGACGGCAAGGACACCACGCTGTATCTGCAGCCGCAGACCGAACAGCTGATGCCGGGCGGCAGGCTGGAGGTCGGCAAGCGCTACAGCTTCGTCGGCGAGCTGATGTCGACCGGTGCGTTCCACACCGACCAGGGCGTCCTGCAGGGCAATGTGCAGCTCTGGCTCTTCAGTTACGACCCGCTCGACTGAGCACGACGGTCGTTCGCGGACGCCGCGTCCACGTCGGCATCCGCGCGCCACGCGCATACTGCGACTTCAATCTCCGACACAGGGAAATCCGTCATGACACGTCTCAGAATCGCGCTGCTCGCCGCCTGCCTGGCCGGGCTGTCCGCCTGCGCGACGACTGGCGGTTCCGGCCTGCCCGACGGCGTGCCTGCCGATGCCGAGCAGGTGACCCGCACCGAGTCCAACGGCGACCAGATCACCGAGTACCGCATCTCCGGCCAGCTGCGCGCGGTGCAGGTCGTGCCCTCGCGTGGTCCGGCGTATTTCCTGTACGACCGCAACGGCGACGGGAGCATCGACGGCGATCGCGACGACGTGCCGCAGACCTACTTCAAGCTGTTCGGCTGGTAAGACCGTGGGCGAGGCCCTGCGGGTCGCGCTGGTCGGCTATGGCCTCGCCGGCCGCGTGTTCCATGCGCCGCTGATCAAGGCGACGCCGGGGCTGGCGCTGCACACGGTCGTGTCCAGTGACGCGGGCAAGGTGCATGCCGACCTGCCCGACGCGCGTGTCGTCGCGGATCCGCAGACCGCGTTCGACGATCCTGCAATCGATCTCGTCGTCATCGCCTCGCCCAACGCGACACATGCGCCGCTGGCCAGCGCGGCGCTACAGGCCGGCAAGCATGTCGTCGTCGACAAACCGTTCGCGATCGATCTGGCACAGGCGCAGACCGTCGCCGCGGCAGCACGCGCGAGCGGCCGACTGCTCGGCGTGTTCCACAACCGTCGCTGGGATGCCGATTTCCTCGCGCTGCGTACGCTGATCGAGGCCGGCACGCTGGGCGACATCGCCGAAGTCCATTCGCATTTCGATCGCTTCCGCCCGACCGTGCCCGACCGCTGGCGCGAACGCGCGGGTCCGGGCGCGGGGCTGTGGCTGGATCTCGGCCCGCATCTCGTCGATCAGGCCCTGCAGCTGTTCGGTGTGCCGGATGCGGTGCAGGCCGACATTGCGATCCAGCGCACTGGCGCGGAGGTCGATGACTACTTCCATGTGGTGCTGCGCTATCCACGGCTGCGCGTGATCCTGCATGCGGGCGCACTGGTGCCGGGCGCAGGCTTGCGGTTCGCCGTGCACGGCACGGGCGGCAGCTGGTGCAAGCACGGGCTCGATCCGCAGGAAGCCGCGCTGCGTGCAGGCGGCGTGCCGGGCGGGGAGAACTGGGGCGTCGATCCAGCGCCCGGGCGGCTGCTGCGCGTCGACGCGGACGGCGCGCTGCACGACGCACCATCGCCGACGACTGCCGGCGATTACCGCGCGTTCTATGCCGGCATCCGCGATGCGATCCGCGACGGTGCGCCGCCACCTGTGACCGTCGATGAAGCACTCGATGTCATGCGCGTGCTGCAGGCGGGCATCGACAGCGCGGCGAACGGGCGTGTGGTGGCGCTGTCGTAGGCGCCGACGCATATGCGAACGGCGCCCCGAATCCGGGACGCCGTCCTTTTGACGCGATGACGGAACGCGCTTACTTCTGCAGCAGCTCACCCACCAGCGCGTCGGCACCGTAAACCGACTTCAGCGATTCGATGATCGCCGCGCTGTGCACCGACACCGTGCGGTTGAGCTTGGGGTCGTACCAGAAGCTGCCGCCCAGTGAATGGATGTTGCCGTCGAACGCGAGGCCGATGACCTGCGCGTCGCGGTTGATCACCGGGCTGCCGGAGTTGCCGCCGATGATGTCGTTGGTGCTGACGAAGTTGAAACGCGTGTCCTGTGCGATGCGGCCTTCCGCGTCCAGCCAGCGCTTCGGCAACGCGTACGGCTCGGCGCCGGTGTTGCGCGCGAACACGCCGCCCATCGTCGTGAACGGTTCGATCGCCTTGCCGTTTTCCTCCCAGCCGGCGACATCGCCGTAGGACAGGCGCAACGTGAACGTCGCATCCGGATACACCGTGGTGCCGAGCTTCTCGAAGCGCACCTTGGCGATCTGCGTGGCGGCGCGCGATTCGATCGACGCCACCTCCGACTCCTGCCGCTGCCGCAGCGCACGTGCCGGCGCATCGACTGCGCGGGCCAGACGGATAAAGGGATCGTCCGAGGCCTCGATCGCCGCGGCGCCTCCGTTCCACAGACGCTCGCGTTCGGCGACGTCGGCGAGCTTCGAGCCTTCGACGAGTGCCTGGGCGACCTGCGCGGGCGACTGCGTGCCGAGCACGGACTTCACCAGCGGATCGTCGGTGCCCAGCAGTTCGCGGAACTTGGTCAGCGACCAGGTCAGCTTGGCGATCTCGAACTCGGGATACACCGGCGCCTTGCTCAGCAGGGTCTGGCGCAGGCGGCCCTGACCGGCGTCCTGAAATTCCGGCAGACGTGCGTCATTCGCCTTCGCGCGCTCGGTGCCGCCGCGCACCAACGTGCGGGCGATGCCGAACAGGCGCGAGTCGAAACCGCGGCCCTGCTCAAGCAGCATGTACGGCACGGCGAGCTGACGCGCGACGACCTGCGCCGCTTCGACCTCGTTCCACGGCGCGGCGTCCACGCCGTCGCGCAGACGCGCTTCCTCGGCACGCTTGCCGGCGAACACCTGCGGGTCGAGCAGCGCCTGCAACTGTCCGCGGAACACCTTGTAGCTGTTGTCGGTGAACGTGAGATCCGACTGCGCCTGACGCGTGGCCTCCTCGTCGCTGCGGCCGTACTGGCCCAGCATTGCGCGGCGCTCGGCCAGCCACAGCAGGTTGTTGATCAGGCTGACGTCACGCACGGTTTCGAGCTGCGCGACGGTAAGCTGGCGCTGGGTGCGGCCCGGGTGGCCGGTGACCATGACCAGTTCGCCCGGCTCGGCGCCTTCGGGCTTGAGCGTGAAGTGGTGCTCGACGTTTGCCGGTTTGCCGTCCTCGTAAGCACGCAGCAGCGCGGCGTCGAGGTTGTAGCGCGGGAAATTGAAATTGTCGGGATCGCCGCCGAAGAAGCCGACCGAATACTCGGGCGTGAACACCAGGCGCACGTCGGAATAGCGGTGGTAGCGATAGAGATGCTGCTGGCCGCCGTTGTAGAGCTCGACGACATCGCAACGCGTCTTTGCTTCATCGTCGCCCACGCATTCCGACTCGATGCGGCTCTTCTCGGCGTTGCGTGCATCCACGTAGGCCTGGCCCTGCTTGCCTTCAGCCGCGCTGGTCAGCCGCCCGCTGACGTCGGTGATCGCGCGCAGCACGTTGAGTTCCTCGGCCGGGCACTGCAGCTCTTCACCGCGCGCATCGGCAACGAAGCCGTCGTTCTGCAGATCGCGTTGCGGCGAGGACAGGCCTTGCACGCAACCGACGACGCAATGCGCGTTGGTCAGCACCAGGCCGTCGGGCGAGACGAACGAACCCGAGCAGCCACCGGCCAAACGCACCGAGGACTGCATCGCATGGTCCACCCAGGCCTGGTCGGGCGCGAACTGGTACTGCGACTGCAGCGCGGCCTTGGGCAGGTTGTCGAGCGTCCACATGCCCTCGGCGGCGAATGCGGCGGGTGCCAGTGCAAGGGCGAGCAGACCACCGACCGACGCGGCCAGACGGATGCGTACCCGGGCGCGCGGCAGGACGGGCATGAAAGCGGCGAACGCCATGGAATCTCCACTCGAAGCGGCCGCGTCACGGCCATAGGCCGCCCAGCGTACGCGTACCCGTTGCCGCCGGCGTGGCCGGAAGGTCATGTTGGGCGGGCGGTTTGGCCTGCACGCCGCATTCACGTACGATCGGACCGCGCGCGACGCTACGGAGGGCTGTCGCCAGTCCCTCGAGGAGCCCAATGCATCCCGCCGATCGCCGCAAACCTGACCATCCCGACGCCGTCGCCCTCCGCGCTGGTCTGACGCCCGCGCAGACCAGCGCGATCGCCACGCTCGAGCAGTTCGGCTGGACGCTGCGATTCGTGCGCCGGCCGCTGTTCCGCGATCCGGTGCCCGTGTTGTTCGAAAAAAATGGGAGCCGCTGGGTCGTCGTCGACGGCGATGGCGGGCTCGACGAGAGCCAGAGCTTCGACATCCGCGACTGAGAGTCCCGGCCACAACGCCGATGGTTCAGCTGAATGCGGATGACCATCACGCGCGCATCGCTAGCATCCGGCCGTCTCTGACGACAGGAGCGGCCGATGTCTTCGTTTTCCATCTACCTCGTGGGCATGTTCGTTTTGATCGGCGGGCTTGCCTATGGCGCGCACCTCGCTGGCCTCGCGCCGCAGTGGATCGCCGTCGGCGTGATCGTGCTGCTGGGCCTGGGGATCGTAAAGGCGGTCTCGCGTACGCGTCGCCCGGATCCGCCGTCCGCCTGATCGAAGATACGGTGGCGCAGCCGCACGCTGCAGCCGTCGCTAGGCCTGCTGCGCGCGCAGCAGAGCGTTTGACGGCACTCAGGCGGGCTGCAGGTTGGCGTAGGCCATCACCAGCCATTTGCTGCCGGCGTCATCGAAATTGACCTGCACGCGCGCATGCGCGCCGTCGCCTTCGATATCGGTCACGGTGCCGGTGCCGAACTTCACGTGGCTCACGTTCTGGCCCAGCCGCACGCCCACCGACGGCGCGAGACTCGCGTGGCCGAAATCGCGCTGGCGTTGCGGGAACGAGGCGCGCGTGGCCTGCGCCTTCGGCCGCACTTCGTGCAGCAGCACCGGGGGGATCTCGCGCAGGAAGCGTGACGGCACGCCGAACATGTCCTGGCCGTGCAGACGTCGCGCCTCGGCGTAGGTCAGCACCAGCTTCTGTCGCGCGCGGGTGATGCCCACGTAGGCCAGCCGGCGCTCTTCCTCCAGACGCCCGCTTTCCTCGGCCGTACGTGCACTCGGGAACAGGCCCTCTTCCAGACCGACCAGGAACACGAGGGGAAATTCGAGACCCTTTGCGCTGTGCAGCGTCATCAGCTGCACGCCGTCCTCGCCCGCCTGGGCCTGGCTTTCGCCGGCTTCCAGCGAGGCGTAGGCGAGGAACGCGACCATCTCGGTCAACTGCGCGCTCTCCTCGTCGTCCCCGCGCACAAAGCGCGACGCCACCGACACCAGTTCGTCGAGATTCTCGACGCGCGAATCCGCACTGCCCTTGGATTCGTTGGCGTAGTGCACGCGCAGGTTCGAGCGTGCCAGCACATGGTCGATCTTGTCCTTCAATGACAGCTCGGCCAGCTCGAGGGACAACTGGTCGATCAGCTGCGCAAAGCCGGCCAGCGCATTGCGCGCACGCCCCGCGAGCACATTGCCCTGCGCGCTGCGGATCGCCGCCTCCCACAGTGGAATGCCCTGCGCGCGCGCCTGCTGGCGCACTTCGTCGAGCGTGCGCTCACCGATGCCGCGCGGCGGCGTGTTGACCGCACGCTCGAACGCGGCATCGTCGTCGCGGTTGGCGACCAGACGCAGATAGGCCAGCGTGTCCTTGATCTCGGCGCGTTCGAAGAAGCGCACGCCGCCGTAGACGCGGTACGGCACCTGCTCGGCGACCAGTTGTTCTTCCATCGCGCGCGACTGCGCATTGCTGCGGTAGAGGATCGCGATATCGCCATGCGAACCGCCGTCGCGGACCCACTGCAGCGCGCGCTCCACCACATACCGCGCTTCGTCGATCTCGTTGTAGGCCGAGTAGAGATCGATCGGATCGCCCTCGCCGCTGTCGGTCCACAGCTGTTTGCCGAGGCGCTCGGGGTTGTGCGCGATCACCGCATTCGCGGCGCCGAGGATGTTGGCACTCGAGCGGTAATTCTGTTCGAGGCGGATGGTCTCCGCGCCGGGATAGTCGTGCAGGAAGCGCTGCACGTTCTCGACCTGGGCGCCGCGCCAGCCGTAGATCGCCTGGTCGTCGTCGCCGACCACGAACACCTTGCCGGTCTCCCCCGCGAGCACACGCACGAAGGCGTACTGGATCGCATTGGTGTCCTGGAATTCGTCGACCAGCAGATGGCCGAAGCGCTGCCGGTAATGCGCGAGCAGCGCCGGCGTGTCGCGCAGCAGCTCGTGCGCGCGCAGCAGGATCTCGGCGAAGTCGACCAGACCCGCGCGGTCGCAGCGTTCCTGGTACAGCGCATAGGCCTTGCGCATGACCTCGGACCACTCATCCGCGCCGTCCTGGATGTGCTGCGGGCGGCGGCCCTCGTCCTTCTGTGCATTGATCCACCACGCGATCTGCCGCGGCGGGAAGCGCGCATCGTCCTGAAGTTCCAGCTGCTGCACGACGCGCTTCACCAGACGCAGCTGGTCGTCGCTGTCGAGGATCTGGAAACTCTCGGGCAGCTTCGCGTCCTGCCAGTGCAGGCGCAGCAGCCGATGTGCGAGGCCGTGAAAAGTGCCGATCCACATGCCACGTGCACCGCTGCGCAGCTGCGCGTCGACGCGGTGACGCATCTCGGCCGCGGCCTTGTTGGTGAAGGTGACGGCGAAGATGCCGTGCGCGGGCACGCCGACGACCTCGTTCAGCCATGCGATCCGGTGGGTGAGCACGCGGGTCTTGCCGCTGCCGGCGCCGGCGAGGACGAGATAGTGGGCATCCGGCGCAGAGACCGCCTGACGCTGGGCGGCATTGAGGCCGTCGATAAGGTGTGACACATCCATCGCCGCATTCTACGCGGTCGATGTCGCCGGCCCTGCGACGGATCAGGCGCCGCCGGGGCGGTTGAGCAAGGCCAGCGCGTCCTCGAACGGCACCGGACGGGCGAACAGATAGCCCTGCAGTTCCTCGCAGCCGTGCGCGGCCAGCCAGTTCCATTGCAGGTCGGTCTCGACACCCTCGGCCGTGGTGCACAGGCCCAGCCGCTGCGCCATGCGGATGATCGCGTCGCAGATCGCCTCGTCGTCGGGATCGCGGCCGAGATCCTGCACGAAGGAGCGGTCCAGCTTCACCCGGTGCAGCGGCAGGCGTTTGAGGTAGGCGAGGCTGGAATAGCCGGTGCCGAAATCGTCGATCGCGATGCACACGCCGGCATCGCGCAATGTCGCCATGTCGCGGATCACGTTGTCCGGGCTGGCCATGACCACGCTCTCGGTGAGCTCGAGTTCGAGGGTGCCGGCCGGCAACTGGAAGGCCTGCAGGGCCGACAGTACGTCGTCGACCAGTCCCTGCTGGAACTGCGCCGCCGACACATTGACCGCGATCCGTAGATGGCCCCAGCCTTGCGCGGCGAGGATCTGATGATGGCGCGCGGCCTCGCGCAGCACCCAGCGCCCGATCGGCACGATCAGCCCGCTGTCTTCGCAGACGGTGATGAACGCATCAGGCGTCAGCAGACCACGTTCGGGATGCCGCCAGCGCAGGAGCGCTTCCATGCCGACCGGCCGGCGCTGCTGGTCGAACTGCAGCTGGAACGCGAGTTCGAACTGCTCGGCCTGCAGCGCATCGCGCAGCTGCGACACCAGCGCGAGACGCTCGCTGGCCTGCACGCCGAATGCCTCGCGATACGCGACGACGCAGTTCCGTCCCTGCTGCTTGGCCTGGTACATCGCCTGGTCGGCATGGCGCAGCAGCATTGCGGGATCATCACCATCCCCCGGGTGACGGCAGTAACCGATGCTGGGGGTGATCTGCAGCGACGCCGCGCCAATCTCCATCGGCTGCGACAGGGCTGCGAACACGTCCTCTGTCGCACGCGCCACCGCGTCGCGGTCGGCGGCGTTCATGACCAGCACGAACTCGTCGCCGCCGAACCGGCCCACGGTGTCGCCCGGCTGTACTGCGCCGAGCAGACGACGACCGACGGTGCGCAGTACTTCATCGCCGCTGGCATGGCCGAGGCTGTCGTTGATCAGCTTGAAGTCGTCGAGATCGACGAACACCAGACCGACGCAGCTGTCCTCGGCATCGGCGCGAGAAACGGCCTTGGCCAGACATTCCATCACCAGCTCGCGGTTCGGAAGCCCGGTGAGTTCGTCGTGCGTGGCGCGATGCGCGAGCGCGTCTTCCGCGCGGCGACGCTCGGTGATGTCGTTGAGAATGCCGACGAAATGCGTGAGTGCGCCGTCCTGGTCGCGCACCGGCGCCATGCGCAGCTCGTTCCAGAACGGCGAGCCATCGCGCCGGTAGTTGCGCAGCTGCACACGGACTTCGCGCGCCTGGGCAATGGCATCGCGGATCGCGCCGCGCGCGGCCTGGTCGCGCTCCTCGCCCTGCAGGAACCGGCAGTTGCGCCCGATGCTCTGCTCAGGCGTGTAACCGGTGATGCGCGAGAAGGCTGCGTTCACGTACACGATCGGTTGATCGGCGGCGCGCGCATCGGCAATGACGATGCCGTTCTCGGTGGCCTCCACCGCACGTCGCAACAGCCGCAGATCGGCTTCGTCGCGGCGCTGGCGCGTGACGTCGAGCATGCCGCCGACCGCGCGCACGCCCCGGCCCGCCGCGTCGCGCAGGATCGTGCCGCGGTCCTCGACCGAGGCGTATGTGCCGTTTTCGCAGCGAAGGCGGTACTGCGCGCTCCACTCGGTCACGTCACTCGCGATCGCGGCATCGAGATTCTCGGCGACGCGCGCGGCATCGTTGGGGTGCAACAGCGCCGTCCACTGATCGACCGTCGATGCATGCGTGCGCCAGTCCCAGCCGTACTGCGCAGTGAAGCCTTCGCTCCACCACAGGCTGCCAGTGGCGAGATCCCAGTCCCAGATCGCGTCGCTGGTGGCGCGCGCGACCATCTGGAAACGCGCCTCGCTGCGTTCGCGCTCGGCCTCCACGCGCTCGCGATCGCTGGTATCCATCACCAGCACCAGCCGCGCAGCGCGGCCCAGGAACTGCAGGCTGCTCGAGTACACGGTGACCGCGAACGTGCTGCCGTCGCGTCGCCGATGGCGGAATCGACGTCCGACGTCCGACGTGCGGCGCCGGTGCCCGGGCGAGTTCATGCCGGATGTCATCGCGGTCCATGTCGACGACGATCGCGTCGGCGTGGAGGGCCAGGAACGTGTCGCGCGCATAGCCGTACTCGGCGATCGCCGCGTCGTTGACGGCGAGCATCTGCAGCGTGTCGCGGTCGTAGACCAGTGCCGGCAGCGGATGGCGTTCGTAGAGATACTGGTACTGCACTTCGACATCGCGCATGCGCGTGGTCAGGTCGGTGATCGCGCCCGCCGAGCGTGCGATGTCCTCGCTCAGCGCACGCTCCCGGCGCGCGCCGATCATCAGCATCCGCAGACCGAAGAGCCACGCCAGCAAGAGCAGGATGGCGCCTGTCGCGAGCGCCGCCACGAACGCCCACCAGCCCGCAAGCAGGTCGTTGCGTCCCACGCCGACCGTGGCGATCAACGGGTAACGCGACAGTGCGCGGAAGCCGATCAGGCGCTGCGTGCCGTCGAGAGTGCCGCGCCCTTGCAGAAGTCCGGCATCGGCCAGATTGACGCCGTGCGTGAACAGCATTGACTGGCGGACATCGGTGCCGACGTACTGGTCGTCCGGATCGGAGCGCGTGACGATCTGGCCGTTGCGGTGCACGAAGGTCGCAGTGCCGCTACGGCCCAGATCAAGCTCGCGCAGCAGCGCATGCAGTGCGTCGACGCGCAGATGCCCCACCACCCAGCGGGGCGACCCGTCGGGACCGCTGGACACAGGCAATGCAAGCGGCAACACCCAGCCTTCGCCGTCTCTGGCTGGCAGCGGTTCGCCGGCCTGCAGCCGCGCACCATCCGCATCGGCTGGCGTCACGAAGACAGGCAGGGCGTCGACCAGCGCGAGATCCTGCAAATCAGGGTGTCGCGACAGCACGCCCTGCACCACGTCATTGACGAGCGCGCCGGTGGTATCAGCCCCTCGCTGCGGAATCGCGTCCAGGTCCGCGCCGATGCCGGTGAAGGCCCGATCGAGGTTGTCGAGTGTCAGTTCGAGATTACGCGCTAGACCGGCTGACATTTCCAGCACGTAGCGCTCGCCCGCTTCCTGGCGTACGCGCAGATCGTTCCAGGCCACGACCGAAGCCGCGATGCAGACACTGGCCACCAACAGTCCGCCGATCAGCAGCGCACGGTTGCGTCGACGCTGGGCAGGCGCGCCGTACGGCCGATTTTTCTTGCTGGCCCCTTCGTCCTGCATCGCGCAGCCCGACGTCCCCCTGTCACGGCACCATCGATGCTGCCACAGATAACGGTCCGGGCGTCGGCTTCAGTAGATGGCGTGCTCGCGCTTGGCGCTGCTGTTGGTCATCAGCCGGTCGGTGTAGGCGATGCCGATCGCCGAGAGAATGAAACCGCCATGGATGATGGTCTGCCACATCACACCGGCCTGGGTGACCTTGGTGCAGACCGGCGCGGCCAGCGACAGGCCGGCGGCAAGCGCCTGCGCATGCACGGTGGCAGCCGTGATGAAGTCCGCCGAACCGCAGACCGGCAGGCCGACTTCGCCGGCAGCGATGAAGGTCTTGAGCAGATGGATCGAAGAGATGCCGATGATCGCCATCGCCAGCTTGACCTTGAGCACGCTCGCGTTGACGTGGCTCAGCCATTCCGGCTGGTCCGGGTGGTTCTGCAAGCCCAGTCGCGAGACGAAGGTCTCGTAGCCGCCGACGATCACCATGACCAGCAGGTTGGAAATCATCACGACGTCAATCAGGCCCAGCACCAGCAGCATGATTCCCTGCTCGGTCAGCGTGTTGGCGTCGGTCACCAGATGCGTGAGTTCCTTGAGGAACAGGAACACGTAGACGCACTGCGCGACGATCAGGCCCAGATACAAAGGCAGCTGCAGCCAGCGCGACCCGAAGATGACGTAGGTGAGCGGGGTCATGCGCGTCGGCGCGTTGGGCTGGATCGACATGGCGTGGGGTGGAGCCTGAAAACGGTGCACGGAGCGTAGCGACCGGGCATGACTTTGCCAATCGCAGGATCTGGCGCTTGGCACAGGCTGGTGCGGGCCGTCATGACGCGCATCGCTGCCGATGCTGCAACGCAGCGCTTTCGCCGCGCATCGATGTGCCGAACCGCCTCACGGCGGGAATCGAGTCCTGCACCGCCCCCTTCGAATTGACAGCGTTGTCATGCACTGGGTACAACGCATTCCGCGGTGCCGTCCGGCACCGCGTCCGGGATCTGGGAGGGTCTGAGGATGTCGTCGACGCGCCTGGCGCGAACGGCGGACGCGGTGTTTGCCGCGCCGCCCGGTCACTGGTGGACTGCCCGGCGTGGTCAGCGTGCGGCAGGTGTCATCGAGTACGGCGCCTGCGCATCCCTGCCCGGCCAGGCCTGCGACGGTTCGGCCTGCATCGTGAAACGCAGCTCGCCGCCGGCGAGGATCTCGGCGTGACGCAGGAACGCGCGCTGCAACGGCTTGCCGTCGAGCGTAGCGCTGCCGATGTAGCCATGACCCTGTTCGAGTCCGTCGGCAATGACGGTGAACTGCTTGCCGTTCGGCAGCTTCAGCGTCGCGCGCGGCAGGAACGGCCGGCCGATCACATACTCGCCGCTGCCCGGCGCGACCGGATAGAAGCCCAGCGCGGTGAACAGATACCAGGCCGACATCTGGCCGAGGTCGTCGTTGCCGGCGAGGCCATCGGGCCGGTCGGCGTACTGCGTCTCCATGATCGTCTTCAGCCGCGCCTGCGTGCGCCAGGGCTGGCCAGCGTAGGCGTAGAGATACGCGACGTGGTGGCTGGGTTCGTTGCCGTGGGCATACCAGCCGATCAGGCCGGTGATGTCTTCCATGTGCTCGAAGATCGACGGGTCGACCTCGGCCTCGAAGGCCTGATCGAGCTTGCCCAGCAGCGCGTCGGCACCGCCGTGCGCCGCGGCCAGGCCGGCGACGTCGTGCGGCACGTACCAGGAGTACTGCCAGGCGTTGCCCTCGGTGTAGTCGGTGCCGTAACCGCTGGCAGTCGGATCGAACGGCGTGCGGAAACTGCCGTCGCGCTTCTTCGCGCGCATGAAGCCCGTGCCAGGATCGAAGGCGTTGCGCCAATTTGCTGCGCGGGTGTCGAATCGGCGCGCGATGTCGGTGCGGCCCATCGCCTGCGCCATGCGCGCGATCGTCCAGTCACCGTAGGCGTATTCGAGCGTCTTCGACGCGGCCTCGCCCTCTTCGTCGATCGGCACCCAGCCCAGTTCCATGTACTGGCGCAGGCCGTCGTAGGGACCGTAGGACGCGCTGGCGACCATCGCGTCGAGCGCGGCGTCGGCATCGAAGCCGCGGATGCCCTTGAGATACGCGTCGGCGATCACCGGCACCGCGTGGTAGCCGATCATCGTCCACGTCTCCTGCCCGTGGAACGACCACACCGGCAGGATCCCGTAGGGACTGTGGTGCCGGTGCGCGAGCAGCGAGTCGACGAAGTCGGCGTTGCGCTTCTCCGGCTGGACGATCGTCAGCAGCGGATGCAGCGCGCGATAGGTGTCCCACAGCGAGAATGTCGAGTAGTGGGCGAAGCCCTCGGCCGTGTGCACGGCCTGGTCCGGTCCTCGATAGCGGCCATCGACATCCATGAAAAGCGTGGGACCGAGCAGCGTGTGGTAGAGCGCGGTGTAGGCGCTGCGGCGGTCGGGCTCGGGTGCGTCGATGTCGAGCACCGACAACGCCTCGGTCCATTCGGCCTTCGCAGCACTGCGCACGCGGTCGAAATCGAAGTCCGGCACCTCGGCGTCGAGATTGGCGATCGCGCCGGCCTCGTCGACCGACGAGATCGCGACCTTGACCACGAGCGGCGCATCGAGCTTGCCGAAATCGAAGGTGCCGACCAGTTGCCGGCCTTCGATCTGCGCGCGTTCGCCCGGGCTGCGGTCGCCCGGCGGCGCGAAGCCCTTGTAGGCGATGTCGGTCTCGGTGTTGTGGAAGGCGTGTCCGGTCAGTGGGCGCGAGAAACGCATCGCGAAGTACAGCTGCCGGCCCGGCGCCCAGCCGCGGGTCTCGCGGAAGCCGGTGATCGTGCCGTCGGGCATCTGCCGCAGTCGCGACCACAGGATCTTGCCGGGGTAGTCGTACATCGACGTACGCAGGTCGAGCAGCACGCGCGCATCGGTGCCCTCGGGGAAGGTGTAGCGGTGCACGCCGGCGCGCGCGCTCGCGGTGAGTTCGGCACGCACACGCGAATCGTCGAGGGTGACGGCGTAGTACCCGGGCTGGGCGATTTCGTCGTCGTGGCGGAAGCGCGAGGCGTAGCCGCTGCCCGGCACTTCGGGATCACCGCGTTCGAGCGTCTCGGGGCCAGTGACCGGCATCAGCAGCACGTCACCGAGATCGGAGTGGCCGGTGCCGGAGAAATGCGTGTGCGAGAAGCCGACGATGCTGGTGTCGTCATAGCGGTAACCGGCCGCCCAGTCGTACGCCTGCGCGCGCGGCTGGATACGCGTGTCCGGGCTCAGCTGGACCATGCCGAACGGCACCGTCGCGCCTGGATAGGTGTGGCCCTCGCCGCCGGTGCCGATGAAGGGATCGACCGACGTGTACGCCTTGTCCCCCGCATCGCCCGCGTCCGCCAGCGCCGTGCCCGCGCCCAGCAGCGCGCCCATCGCGAATACCGCCTGTGCCATCGCCGTCCCCAGCTTCGCCATCGCATCCTCGTTTGGATCGGTTCAATTGGCGCGAACCTACCATCGCGCCGACTGCACCGCATGTTGCGCCGCAGGATGCCGTGGGCGGCCGCAATGGTCACCATGCGCGCGTCTGAACCGGTTCAATTGCCTGGCATGTCCCCGACCCGACGCGTCACCCTGGCCGATATCGCGGCCGCCTGCGGGCTGTCCAAAGCGACGGTCTCGATGGTGTTGCGCGACAACCCGCAGGTGCACCCCGACACCCGCGCACGGGTCCGCGCCGAACTGGAGCGGCAGGGCTACGTCTATCACCGCGGAGCCGCCAGCCTGCGCCACGGCGGCGCGTCGAATGCGGTGGCGCTGGTCGTCAATGATCTGGCCAATCCGTTTTTCGCGGAGTTTGCCGCGGGCGTCGATGCCGCCCTGGCCGAAGCAGGCCACGTGCTGCTGCTCGGCAGCACCGGCGAATCGGTCGAGCGCCAGCAGGCCGTGCTCGCCTCGCTGGTCGAGCACGGTCCGGCCGCGCTGATCCTCTCCCCCGCCGAGCACAGCAGCGCCGCGCGTCTGCGGAAAGTCTGCGGGCCGCGCCTGCCGGTGCTGCTGTTCAACCGCACGCTCGACGACGGCGGCACCGGCAACTGGGACTATCTGGCGCTCGACAACCGCGCCGGCGCGCGTTTGGCCACCGAGCACCTGCTTGCGCAGGGTCATCGCGCGATCGCGTTCTTCGGCGGCCATCGCGATTCGAGTTCCTGCGGCGAACGTCGCGCCGGTTATCGCGAAGCACTGGCCGATGCCGGCATCGCACCCGACCCCGCGTGGCTGATCGAGTGCGCGCCCACACGCCTCGAGGCCGCGCGGCAGACGCAGGCGCTGTTCGCGCGCGATCCCGCGCCGACCGCGGCGGTCTGCTACAACGACGCCGTCGCGCTGGGACTGATCGCCGGCCTCGCGAGCTGCGGCCGCCGCGCCGGCCATGATTTTGCCGTCACCGGTTTCGACGATGTCGCCGAAGCCGCGTTCGCCTCGCCGCCGTTGACCACCATCGCCACCGATCCGCGCGCCCGCGGCCTGCAGGCTGCGCGACTGGTGCTCGCGCGATTGCGCGGCGCGCTGCCCGACCCGCCCCACTCCACCATCGCCCCCGTTGCGCTGCAGGTCCGTGCCAGCACGTCCGCCGCGCCCGACACCGCATTCCAATCGCCCGCCCGGGCCCGAGGTAGCGCCGCATGAATCCGTCCAGCCGCACGATGTCCAATCCCGCCGCAATCGCGGTGGTCAGCCTGATCTTCTTCACCTGGGGCGGCCTGACCAGTCTCAACGACGTGCTGATTCCGCATCTCAAAGCCGTGTTCTCGATGAACTACACGCAGACGATGCTGATCCAGTTCACGTTCTTCGGCGCGTACTTCCTGATGTCGATGCCGGCCGGCGCCGTTGTCGCGCGCGTGGGTTACAAGGCGGGCATCGTCATCGGCCTGGTGATCGCGTCGATCGGCGCGGCGATGTTCTATCCGGCCGCGCGCCTGCCGTCATATCCGGTGTTCCTGGCGGCGTTGTTCGTGCTTGCCAGCGGCATCACGCTGCTGCAGGTCGCGGCCAATCCGTACATCAGCCTGCTCGGCCGGCCGGAAACCTCGCACAGTCGCCTCAACCTGGCGCAGGCATTGAACTCGCTGGGCACGACGATCTTTCCGCTGCTGATCGGCCCGCTGATCCTGGTCGGTGCGGTACTCGGCGCCGACGAGATCGCCGCGATGGGCGCGGCGGAACAGATCGCCTATCGCGCGGCCGAAGCGCGCTCGGTGGAAATGCCCTATCTGCTGCTCTCGGGCGGCCTGCTGCTGGTGGCGGTGTTCGTGCTGCTGATGCGCATTCCGTCCCTGCGCGACGCCACCGAAGCCGGCCCGGCCGTGCACCACACCTATCTCGAAGCGCTGCTCACGCCGCATCTGCGCTGGGGCGTGCTGGGGATCTTCTGCTACGTCGGCGCAGAGGTCGCGATCGGCAGCTTCCTGATCAACTACATGGCGGAGCCGGCGATCGGCGGCCTGACCGAGGCGCGCGCGTCGCAGTTCCTCGCGTTCTACTGGGGTGGCGCGATGGTCGGACGGTTCATCGGCGCCGCGCTGATGACCAGGATCGATGCACGCAAATTGCTCGGCTTTGCCGCCGGCATGGTGTGCCTGTTGCTCGTGGTCACCATGACAACGAGTGGACAGGTGGCGATGTGGAGTGCGCTGGCGATCGGACTGTTCAACTCGATCATGTTCCCGACCATCTTCACCACCGCGATCGAGCGTCTCGGCACCTTGACCAGCAAGGCGTCGAGCCTGCTGGTGATGGCGATCGTCGGCGGCGCGTTGATCCCGCTCGCGCAGGGTGCGCTGGCCGACAACATCGGCATCCAGCACGCGTTCGTCGTGCCGCTGGCCTGCTACGTCTACATCATCTGGTACGGCCTGCGCGGCTCGCGCCTGAGTGGTGCCGCGCTGACCGCGGCCGATGTGCCGGCACCGCGCCCGGGCGCGATGCACTGATGGCGGACGCAGCATCCAGTTCCGCACGGGACATCGTCGCCTGCTTCGGCGAGGCGCTGATCGATTTCCGCGCCGAACACGCCAGTGACGGCACGCGTCGCTTCGTCGAGCAGCCCGGCGGCGCGCCGGCCAACGTCGCAGTTGGTGTGGCGGCGCTCGGCGGACGCGCACGCTTCATCGGCATGCTCGCCGATGACATGTTCGGCGAAGCGCTGCACGCGGCGCTCGCCGCGCGCAGCGTGGATGTGTCACAGGTGCGGCGGACCGGCGAGGCGCCCACTGCGCTGGCCTTCGTGGCGCTGGCCGAGGACGGCGAGCGCAGCTTCAGTTTCTACCGGCCGCCGGCCGCGGACCTGCTGTTCCAGGACAGCGATTTCGTCGACGACGCATTCGACGATGTCGCCGTGCTGCACGTGTGTTCGAACAGCATGACCGCGCCGGCGATCGCCGCGACCACGCTGCAGGCGATGACGCGCGCGGCGCAGGCCGGCGCGCTGGTGAGTCTGGATCTCAACCTGCGACCCGCGCTGTGGCCGCGCGATGTCGATCCCGCGCCGACCCTGTGGCAGGCGCTTGCCTTGGCGCGACTGGTCAAGCTCAGCGCCGAGGAATTCGTATTCCTGACCGGGGATGGCGACAGCGCGGGCACGGTTGCACGCGTGTTCGCGGGTGAAGCGGACGTGCTGCTGGTCACCGACGGCGCCGCACCGATGCGCTGGTGGACGCGTATGCGCGCCGGCACCGCCGGCGTCTTCCGCGTCGACGCCATCGATACCACGGCCGCCGGCGATGCCTGCGTCGCCGGCCTGCTGCAGCGTGTGGTGTCGCGCGGCATCGATGCCGATGGACTCGCCGCCGCGTTCGAGGATGACCCAGTGCGCGAGGACCTGCTGCGTCATGCGGCGGCCGCCGGTGCGCTTGCGACCACACGTCACGGCGCGTTCGACGCGATGCCCGCCGCGGCCGCCGTGCGCACCCTGCTGGAGACCGCATGATGAGCCTGCCCGCGACGCCACTGCCCGACTTCACCGCCCAAGCCACTTTGCGCGCGCACGTCGCCGACACGATGGCGTTCTATCACCCGCGCGCGATCGATCCCGACGGCGGCTTCTTCCACTATTTTCGCGACGACGGCAGCCTCTACGACCGCGGCCATCGTCATCTCGTCAGCAGCACGCGCTTCGTCTACGACTACGCGATGGCCGCGGTCGAGTTCGCCGAGTCGCGTCACGCCCACGACTGGCGCGACGCCGCGCTGCACGGCCTGCGCTTCCTGCGCGAGGCACATCGCGATGCGGAGCGCGGCGGCTACGCCTGGACCCTGCAGGACGGAGCGGTCGAGGACGACACCCGCCACAGCTACGGCCTGGCCTTCGTGCTGCTGGCCTGCGCAAGCGCACGCAAGGCAGGACTGCCGACGCAGAACTGGATGGACGAGACCTGGGATCTGCTCGAACGCCACGCCTGGGACGCGAATGCGGGCCTGTACCGCGACGAAGCCGATGCGCAGTGGCGCTACAGCGACTATCGCGGCCAGAACGCGAACATGCATCTGTGCGAAGCGTTGATCGCCGCGCACGAAGCCGGCGGCGATGCGCGCTATCTGCAACGCGCGCTGCAGCTGGCCGATCACATGACGCGCCGCCAGGCGGCGCTGTCGGGCAGCCTGGTCTGGGAGCACTGGCACGCAGACTGGTCGGTCGACTGGGACTACCACCGGGATGATCCCAAGCACCTGTTCCGGCCATGGGGCTTCCAGCCCGGTCATCAGATCGAATGGGCGAAGCTGCTGCTGTCGCTGCGCGCGCATCTGGGCGACGCCGCGCCGGACTGGTTGTTGCCGACCGCGCGCCATCTCTACGACACCGCGATCGCGCACGGCTGGGACACCGAGCACGGGGGCATCGTCTACGGCTTCGCGCCGGAATCGCTGCGAAACAGCTCGCCCGCGCCCGGCGCGCCACCGCCGAATCTCGCCCAGACGCCGATGTTCTGGTGCGACGACGACAAGTATTTCTGGGTGCAGGCCGAGGCGATCGCCACGGCCTGGCGGCTGTTCGACGCGACCGGCGAGACGCGCTACCGCGACGACTATCTGCGCCTGTGGGACTACGTATGGCGCCATTTCGTCGACCACATCCATGGCGCCTGGTTCCGGATTCTCGACCGCCAGAACCGCAAGCTCGACGACCTCAAGAGCCCCGCCGGCAAGACCGACTACCACACGATGGGCGCCTGCCACGACGTGCTCGCGGTGATGCGCGGCACGCATACTCGGAGAATCCCCGCATGAATCCTTTGCGACACCGCGTTCGCCAGCGGTCCGCCGTCATCGCGATCGCCGCATGCGCCGCGTTCCTTGCGGGCTGCGCATCGACACCGCCGCAGACAGCCGCCACCCACACCGTCGTCCACATCGCACCCGAGGCACAGCAGCGCCTCGATGCGAACGGCGCGGACGCGGCGATGGCGGAACGCGTCAAGGCCGAGTTCCTGCATGGCTGGCGCGGCTACCGGCAGTACGCATGGGGCCACGATGCGCTCAAGCCGCTGTCGAACACCGGCAGCGACTGGTACGGCGAGTCGCTGCTGATGACGCCGGTCGACGCGCTCGACACGCTGCTGCTCATGGGCCTGACCGAGGAAGCCGACGCCGCGCGCGAGCTGATCGCCACGCAGCTGTCGTTCGAAAAGGACCTCGACGTCAAGCATTTCGAGATCGTGATCCGCCTGCTCGGCGGGCTGCTGTCCGGCTACCAGATGACCGGGGACGCGCGGCTGCTCGCCCTGGCCGACGATCTCGGCACGCGCTTGCTGCCGGCATTCGATTCGCCGACCGGCCTGCCCTACGTCACCGTCAACCTGCGCACCGGCAAGACCAGCGGCACCGACAGCAACCCGGCCGAGTCCGGCACGCTGCTGCTCGAATACGGCACGCTCGCGCGACTGACCGGCAAGCAGGTGTACTGGGACACGGCCTGGCGCGCGCTCGAAGCGACGTATGCGATGCGCTCACCGATCGGACTGGTCGGCGAGCGCTTCAATGTCGACACCGGCCAGTGGACGCAGACCCGCACCCACGTCGGCGCGCGCATCGACTCGTACTACGAGTACCTGTGGAAATGCTGGCAGCTGTTCGCCGAGCCGCGCTGCAAGGCAATGTGGGACACGCATATTGCCGCGATCAACACCCACGTGGCCGACGAGGTCGACGGCGCGCTGTGGTACGGCCATGTCGACATGGCGACCGGCGCGCGCATCGCCCCACGCTTCGGCGCGCTGGATGCGTTTTTCCCCGGCCTGCTCGCGGTATCCGGCGATCCCGTTCGCGCGGCGCGCCTGCAGCGGTCGGCGTTCTCGATGTGGCAGGCACACGGCATCGAACCGGAAATCTGGGATTACCGCGCCCGCGAAGTCGTATCGCCCGGCTACCCGCTGCGGCCGGAGATCGTCGAGTCCGCCTGGTACCTGTATCGGCTGAGCGGTGACACCGCCTGGCGCGACATGGGCCGCACGCTGTTCGACGACTTCGTCCGCCACACGCGTACCGACTCGGGTTTCGCCGCACTCGCGAACGTGGTCACCAAGGAGAAGAAGGACGACATGGAGAGCTTCGTGCTTGCCGAGACCTTCAAGTATTTCTATCTGCTCTATGCCGACCCGGCGACGCTCGATCCCGCGACCACGGTCCTGACCACCGAGGCGCATCCGCTCGAAGCCGTGGCGCCGACACCCTGATGTCGCAGCTGACTGTTGCGTCGCAGCACGAATCAGGCGCTTTCCCGCGCGTGGGAATCGTTTCCGGCCGCTGTGGCAGTTCCCGTTGACAACGCTGTCAACCTGACATCAAATCCGCGCTGACGTTCACCGCCCGCATTCCTCCGGAGGCGCGGGCACACAACCAGACCGCATGCGAATCCTTGGGAGGGGAGATCCATGAAGAAACTACACGCCGCACCGAAGAAGCGGCTTCTCACGTCCGCATTGCTGTTCGCGCTCGCGCCGCCACTGGCAGCGCAGGTCGCCGACCAGACCCAGACCCAGACGCCCTACACCGCCAGCACCGACGAGGCCACCGAACTCGATACGGTCACCGTGACCGGTATCCGCGGCAGCCTGACGTCGTCGATGAACCTCAAGCGCGACTCGCAGGGCATCGTCGACGGCATCGTCGCCGAGGACATCGGCAAGTTCCCGGACACCAATCTCGCCGAATCGCTGCAGCGCATCTCGGGCGTGTCGATCGACCGCACCGCCAGCGGCGAGGGCTCCAAGGTCACCGTCCGCGGCGTCGGTCCGGACTTCAATCTCGTGCTGCTCAACGGCCGTCAGATGCCGGCCTCCAACCTCGGACCGGGCGGCGGCGGCACGTCCAACTCGCGTGCATTCGATTTCGCCAATCTGGCGTCGGAGTCGGTCTCGGAAATCGAGGTGTTCAAGAGCAGTCGGGCGTCCACCCCGACCGGCGGCATCGGCGCGACGATCAACGTCAAGACCGCACGCCCGCTCGACAATCCCGGTTTCCACGCAAACGTCGGCATCAAGGGCGTGCACGACACGTCGGTCGACAATCTGCCCGACACGTATCCGGGCGATTCGATCACCGGCGAGTTGTCGGGCATCTTCAGCAACACCTCGGCCGACGGTCGCTTCGGCGTCGCCCTGAGCGGTAGCTACCAGGAGCGCGATTCGGGCTACAGCCAGGCCTCGGTGGCTGATGGCTGGGCGATGTTCCAGGGTGACGACACCAACTCCTGGAACCGTCTGCCGCTGCCCGGCGAGACCGGCTACGACCGCATCACCAACCGGCCAGGCCCGGACACGATCTACGGTCGTCCGCAGAACACTGGTTACAGCGTCAATGGTGTGCAGCGTCAGCGCACCAACGGCCAGGCGACGTTCCAGTGGCAGCCGATCGACTCCGTGCGCACCACGCTCGACTACACCTATGCCGAGAACAAGGTGCAGCAGCAGCGCAACGAACTGTCGGTGTGGTTCAACTACGGCCCCGGCGACAGCTCGTGGACCGATGGCCCGATTGCCGGCCCGATCGAATACGGCGAAGACAACGTCTCCTTCGACGAGAACGGCAATCCGGTCTACGCCGACATCGCGATGGGCGGCATGGAGCTCGCCACGCGCAACGTGCTGGAGTCGACCGGCTTCAACGTCGAGTGGGATGCCACCGATTCGCTGAAGCTGCATCTCGACTATCACAACTCCACCGCCGAATCGAGCCCTGACAGTCCGTACGGCTCGGCCGGCGTGCTCGGCACCGCGGCGTTCCGTCGCGCTTCCACATCGGTCGACTACAGCGGCGACTTCCCGATCCTGACGATCGGTCTGCCGCCGGGCGTGGATCAGATCGAGGCGTCCGACGTCGTGGTCACCGGCTCGGTGTTCCAGAACAGCTACAACAAGTCGGAAGTCGAGCAGATCCAGACTGGCGGCCGTTTCACGTTCGAGAACTACTCGAACCTCGATTTCGGCGTGTCGATGACCGAGGTCAACAACCGCACCGCCTCTGCCGTCATGCAGCGTGACACGTGGGGCGGCGTGGGCAGCCCTGGCGATTACGACGACAGCATCTTCTACGCCGACGACATGGCGCATTATTTCGACGCGTTTCGTGGCCACAACGATCCGCGCTTCACCGGCCGTTTCATGATGTTCGACTTCGACCGGCTGCGGGAACGCGCTGGTGAGATCGCCGGTGACGATTCGCTGTACCGCGCGCCGACGGAATTCACCGAGGACCTGCGCACCGAGGAAAAATCCAAGGCCGCCTACGTGCAGTGGAGCACTGAGTTCGACTGGTCGATGCCGCTCCGCGTCGCAGCCGGCGTGCGCTACGAGGAAACCGACGTCACCTCCGAAGCGCTCGCGCGCGTGGCCAACGGCATCAGTTGGGATTCGGCGAACGAGCTCTACGTGGTCTACGACGGCGAGCGTGACTTCATCAGCCAGACCGGCAAGTACGACCACTTCCTGCCCAGCCTCGACCTGAGCCTCGAAGTGGCCGAGAACATGGTGCTGCGCGGCAGCTACAGCCAAACGATCGGCCGGCCGGGCTGGCAGCAGATCCAGGGCGGCCTGAGCCTAGCCAACATCGTGCGCATCGACGGTGGCGACGGCTCCCAGGGCAACCCGGGGCTTGAGCCGCTGAAGTCGACCAACTTCGACCTCTCGTTCGAGTGGTACTACGCCGAAGCGAGCTACGTGTCGGTGGGCTGGTTCCGCAAGAACATCGACAACTTCATCAGCGACACGATCGTCCGCGACACGCCGTTCAATCTGCATACCCCCGTCGGCGGGACTTACTGGAACAACGCGATCGCCAATGGGTGCGGGACGTCGGACGCGGTGTGCATCCGCAACTACATCTTCCTCAACCACGCGGGCGATCCGGGCGTCACCTACACCGGCATCAACTCCAATGGGGAGCGGACGGGCAGCATCGTCGGCCTGGAGACGGATCCGATCGCCGGCTTCGACATCAACACGCCGGCCAACCAGCGCTCCGATTCGCTCGATGGCTGGGAATTCAACGTCCAGCACATGTTCGGATCGAGCGGCTTCGGCGTCGCGGCGAACTACACGATGGTCGATTCGGGCCTGACGTTCGACAACAACAGCCTGGGCGACCAGTACCCGATGATCGGTCTCAGCGATTCGGCCAACGTTGTTGCCTTCTACGACAGGAACCAGTGGCAGGTGCGTGCGGCCTACAACTGGCGCGACGAGTTCCTGTCAGGCATCGGTGGCCAGGGTCCGAACCCGAACTACACTGAAGCCTACGGCCAGCTGGATCTCAACATCAGCTACCAGGTCACGCCGCAGTTCTCGCTGCATGCAGAGGCGATCAACCTGACCGACGAGACCTACCGCGTGCATGCGCGGCATACCAATCAGCTGCGCTTCGCCACGCAGACCGGTCCGCGCTACATGTTCGGCGCGCGCTACCGCTTCTGATGCGTCACCGGGCCGCGCATCCTCGGAAGGACGCGCGGTCTCCGCCCGCGCGCAGCGCTATGCTGCGTGCTCTCTTCAGCGACCGCTGCCGGCCGGCCCACAATGACCCGCCACGTACAGCTCGACCCCGTCACGCATCGCGATCTGCGCATCGACACCATCCACAGCGCGGCGTTGGGCGATGGCGTGATGATTGCGCCGACATTTCCAGACGAATTCCGCGAACTGCACGCGCACTATCCCGTCCTTTTCCACGTCGACGGCAACCGCGTGCAACCGTTGGCCCTGCTGGGTCTGCAACACGGCCAGAACCTGTTTCTCGATGCGGACGGCTGGCAGGCGCACTACGTGCCGCTCGCGATCGAGCGCGGGCCGTTCCTGATCGGCGGCAACGCCGGTGAGCCGCCCATGGTCCACGTCGATCTGGACCATCCGCGTCTGCAATCGGAAGCCGGCGAAGCACTTTTTCTACCGCACGGCGGCTTCACGCCCTATTTCCAACGCGTGCAATCGGTGTTGCAGCGCCTGCATGACGGCATCGCGCAGACGCCGGCATTCGTAGACGCGCTACGGGCGCACGCGCTGCTGGAACCCTTCACGCTCGACATCACGCTCGACGACGGACGCACGCATCGTCTGTCGGGCTTCCACATCATCGACGAGACGCGTTTGCGTACCCTTGCGCCCGAAGCGATTGGCGCGCTGCATGCAGCAGGACATCTGGAGGCGATCTACATGGCACTCGCGTCCGCGTCGCGGTTCCGCGATCTGATCGAACGCATGCGAGGCCGGCTTGCAACGGCCTGAGGCGATCGTCGAGCGGCACGACGTCTGCGGCGATGCGCCGGTACCGGACGATGTCCTGCTCGGCGGGCGACCGGTCGTGCTGCGCGGACTGGTCCGCGACTGGCCGATGGTGCGCGCCGCCCACGCAGGTGCACATGCCGCCGTCACCTACCTCACCGACATCATGCGGCCCGGCGCGCCGCCGGCGGCGGTGACCGTGGGGCCGCCGGAGATCGGCGGCCGTTTCTTCTACGACGACGCGATGCGCGGCTTCAATTTCCGCCGCGAACAGGTGCCGCTCGACGTCGTGCTGCGCACGCTGCTGAACTACGCGCAGACCGAGGCGCCCCCTGCGATCTACGTGGCTTCGACGACGATCGACACCTGGCTGCCTGGCTTCAATGCCGCCAATGCCATCGATCTGGGCGCGCGCGCGCCGTTGGCCAGCATCTGGATCGGTAACCGCACCCGCATCGCCGCGCACCAGGATCTGCCCGACAACCTTGCCTGCGTCGCTGCGGGCCGGCGACGCGTCACGCTCTTTCCGCCGGATCAGCTGGGCAACCTCTACATCGGCCCGCTGGATCTGACCCCGGCCGGTCAGCCGATCAGCCTGGTGGACTTCGCCGCGCCCGACCTTGCGCGTTTTCCGAAGTTCGAAGAAGCGATGCGCCACGCGCAGGGCGCCGAACTCGATCCTGGCGATGCGGTGTTCATTCCGTCGCTGTGGTGGCATCACATAGAAGGTCTCGAGCAGTTCAACGTGCTGGTGAACTATTGGTGGCGACAGTCGCCGGCATGGATGGACACGCCGATGAACGCCCTGATGCTCGCATTGATGTCGATCCGCGACCTGCCGGATGGCGAACGTGCGCACTGGCGCGAGATCTTCCGCCATTACGTGTTCGATGCCGACGACGCGACGGTTGATCACATTCCCGAGCACGCGCGCCGGGTGCTCGCGCCGCTGGACGAGGCTCTTGCCCGCGACCTGCGGACCAAGCTGCTGCAGCGCCTCAACCGATGACGGGGACACCATGACGATGCGCGATGTCGAACCTTCCTCACGCGCACCCGTGCGGCGCGTGGTCATCGCCGGCGGCGGCACCGCAGGCTGGATGGCCGCCGCGGCCCTGTCCAAGGTGCTCGGTCGCGCCATCGAGGTCACTCTGGTTGAATCCGAGGAGATTGGGACGGTCGGCGTCGGCGAGGCGACCATTCCCACTCTGGTGACGTTCCATCGCCTGCTCGAGATCGAGGAGCAGGCCTTCATGTCCGCCGTGCAGGGCACGATCAAACTTGGCATCTCGTTTGAGAACTGGCTGGAGCCCGGCCATCGCTACATCCATTCCTTCGGCACCTCGGGCCGCGACCACTGGTCGGCGGGATTCCAGCATTTCTGGCTGCGCGGTCGTGAGCTAGGCATCGCCAGCGGTTACGAGGACTATTGCGTCGAACTGCTGGCCGGGCTGGAGGACCGCTTCGCGCATCTGCCCCGGAACGGCATCAACTACGCCTACCACATGGACGCCGCGCACTACGCGCGGTTCCTACGCGAGTTCAGTGCGCGCCATGGTGCGCGACGCGTCGAGGGCAAGATCGTGGAAGTCCGCACCGATGCGACGTCGGGCGACATCACCGCGCTGCGCCTGGAGAACGGCGACGAGATCGAGGGCGATCTGTTCATCGACTGCACCGGCTTCCGCGCGCTGCTGATCGGACGCACGCTCAACGTCGGTTACGACGATTGGTCGCACTGGCTGTTCAATGACAGCGCGCTGGCCACACAGACCACCGCCGTGCGCGACGCCGTGCCGTATACGCGGGCGATCGCCGGCGGAGCCGGCTGGCAGTGGCGGATTCCACTGCAGCACCGCGTGGGCAACGGCATCGTCTATTCCAGCCGGCACATGGCCGACGACGAGGCCAAGCACGAGTTCCTGTCCAGCCTCGAGGGCGAGGTGATGCGTGATCCGTGGCCGATCCGCTTCCGGCCCGGACAGCGGCAGAAAGCCTGGCACAGGAACTGCGTCGCACTGGGCCTGGCCGGCAGCTTCGTGGAACCACTCGAATCGACCACGATCCACCTGATTCAGCGCGGCATCCTGCATCTGGTCAAGGCGTTTCCGCAGACGATCACCCGGGTCGCGGTGGACGAATACAACGCGCGCCTGGCCGAAGAACTGCAGCACGTCCGCGACTTCGTGGTGATGCACTACCACCTCACCCGGCGCGACGACACGCCGTACTGGCGCGCGATCACGCAGATAGAGATTCCGCCGACGCTGCGGCATCGCATCGAACTTTTCCGCGAAACCGGAAGTGTCTTCCATGTGCCCGGCGAGCTGTTCGGCGAGAACTCGTGGATCCAGGTGATGATGGGGCAAGGCGTCGTGCCAAAGCGCTACCACCCGACCGCCGACGTCATGGCCCCCGAGGATCTGACGCGGTTCCTCGACGACATTCGCACGCAGGCCCGCGCGACGACGGACCAGTTGCCCGCGCATATGGCGTACATGCGCCGTTACGCCCCCGCGCCGAAACCCTGAGACCGGCTGGACCGCCACGTCAGTGGACTCAGACGCGCACCGGTCCCGTCGACTTGCGCACCTGCAATGCGTAGGGCAATTCCAGCGTCTTGCCGGCGCCGCTGTCGCGGATCGCCTTGAGCAGTTCGAGACCGGCCAGCCGGCCCATCTCACGGCTGGGCTGGCGCACGGTGGTCAGCGAAGGATAGATGTGGCGCGCGATCGGCATGTCGTCGAAACCGCAGACCGAGACGTCCTTCGGCACCGACAGGCCGCGCTCGCAGATCGCGCAGATCGCACCGGCGGCCATGTCGTCGTTGGCGGCGAAGACCGCGGTCGGCGGATTGGGCAGATCGAGCAAGGTGTTGGTCGCATCGAAACCGGATTCGTAGAAGAACTTGCCGGCGACGACCAGCGAGGCGTCGTAATCGAGACCCGCCTGCTTGAGCCCGTCGCGATAGCCCGCCAGACGCCAGCGACTGGCGCCGTGCGCAGGATGGCCCTTGATATGGGCGATACGGCGATGCCCGAGATCAGCCAGATGCAGCACGACGTCGCGCGCGGCGCTGCGTTCGTCGACCACCGCGCCGATGCGCCGGTTCTGCTCCTGCGCCGATACGCTCGCGAATGGAATGCCCATCTCGTCGAGACGCGCGAGCAGCTTGGCGTCGTCGGTGATCGGTGGTGTCAGCACCACGCCGTCGAGCTGCGACTGCACGATCATCGACTCGACCTTGGCGACAATGTCCTTGGCCGTGTAGTCCACCGGCGCGAGCATCAGGTTGTAATGCTGCGACTGGCAGGCATCGAGCACGCCGAGTTCGACTTCCATGAGGTAGTTGCTCGACGGATTGTCGTAGAGCATCGCCACGAGATAGGACCGGCGGCCGGCGAGCAGCCGCGCCGAGGCCAGCGGCCGGTACTGCAATTTCTCGACGGCCGCCTCGACCGCCACACGCGTGCGCTCGGAGACATTGGGCTCGTTGTTGAGCACGCGCGACACCGTCTTCATCGACACGCCCGCCGCCTCGGCGACATCCTCGATCCGCACACGCATGCTGTTCAATCCGGCCATCGTCTTCCCGGTGGCGCATTCTGCCAGAGCACACAATGCACTACGTGCCGTGCACGTCGATGATGCTGTGCAGCAAGCCCGGAGGCCTGTCGGCCGCTATGCTAGACAAAGTCTGACAACGCTGTCATCGCTGCCCCGCAGCATGGCGTCCGTTCCACCCGCGGCTCCGGTCGCACTCTCCTGCTCCGGAGCCCTTCGATGATCCAGTCGCATCGCCCCGCATATCGCTCCTTCCGTCGCGCACTGTTGCCCGCGATGCTCGCCGCGCTGGTCCTTGGCGCTTGCGCGCGTGACGAAGCGCCCGCCCCAGGCGCCACACCAGCGCCCGCGACGGCGAACACCGCCGATGCCGGCGCGATCGATCCGGCCAACTGGCCCGAGACCGCCTGGCCGCTGGCCGAAGATCCCGCGCTCGAGCAGAAGATCACCGACCTGATGGCGACGATGACCGTCGAGGAGAAGGTCGGCCAGATCGTGCAAGGCGACATCGCCGACATCACCCCCGAAGACCTGCGCAAGTACCGGCTCGGCTCCATCCTCGCCGGCGGCAACTCCGATCCGGGCGGCCGTTACGACGCGGCGCCGGCCGAGTGGCTGAAGCTGGCCGATGCATTCTGGGAAGCCTCGATGGACACCGCCGGCGGCGGCAAGGCGATTCCTGTGATCTTCGGCATCGACGCGGTGCACGGCCAGAGCAACATCGTCGGCGCGACCCTGTTCCCGCACAACATCGGCCTGGGCGCGACGCGCAATGCCGAGCTGATGCGCGAGATCGGCCGCGTCACCGCGATCGAAACCCGTACCACCGGGATGGAGTGGGCGTTCGCACCGACCGTCGCCGTGCCGCAGGACGATCGATGGGGCCGCACCTACGAGGGCTATTCGGAATCGCCCGACATCGTCGCCGCATTCGCGCCGGCGGTCGTCGAAGGCATGCAGGGCAAGGCCGGCTCGCCGGATTTCCTCGACGATCACCACGTCATGGTGTCGGTGAAGCATTACCTCGGCGACGGCGGCACCGCCGGCGGCAAGGACCAGGGCGAAACCGCGGTCACCGAAGCGCAGTTGCGCGACATCCACGGCGCGGGCTATCCGCCGGCGATCGCCGCCGGTGCGCAGGCGGTCATGGCCTCGTTCAACAGCGTGCACGGCCAGCGCATGCACGGGCACAAGGCCCTGCTGACCGACGTGCTCAAGGACCGCATGAATTTCGGCGGTTTTGTCGTCGGTGACTGGAACGGCCACGGCCAGCTCCCCGGCTGCACCACCACCGATTGCGCGGCGACGTTCAATGCCGGACTCGACATGGCGATGGCGCCCGACAGCTGGCGCGGCCTCTATGACAGCACCGTCAAGCACGTGCAGTCGGGCGAGCTCCCGATGGCGCGTCTCGACGATGCGGTGCGCCGCATCCTGCGGGTCAAGTTCCGCATGGGCCTGTTCGATGCGCCCAAGCCGTCGGAGCGTGCGCTCGGCGGCAAGTTCGAACTGCTCGGTGCGCCGGAACATCGCGACGTCGCACGTCGCGCGGTGCGCGAATCGCTGGTGCTGCTGAAGAACCAGGACGGCGTGCTGCCGCTGGCGCCAAACCAGAAGGTGCTGGTGGCCGGCGACGGCGCTGATGATCTGGGCAAGCAGTCCGGCGGCTGGACACTCAACTGGCAGGGCACCGGCACCAAGCGCGCCGACTATCCGAATGCCGACAGCATCTGGGACGGCATCCGCACGCAAGTCACGGCCGCCGGCGGCAGCGCGCAGCTCGCAATCGACGGCACGTACCGGCAGAAGCCGGACGTGGCGATCGTGGTGTTCGGTGAGGATCCGTATGCCGAGTTCCTCGGCGATCTGCCGAACCTGCTGTACAAGCCCGGCGACGACGCCGACCTGGAACTGGTCAAGCGCCTGCGCGCCGACGGCATTCCAGTGATCTCGGTCTTCCTCAGCGGCCGCCCGTTGTGGGTCAACCGCGAGATCAACGCGTCCAACGCATTCGTCGCCGCGTGGCTGCCGGGCTCGGAGGGTGCGGGCATCGCCGACGTGCTGCTGCGCGGCGCCGATGGTCAGCCGCAGCACGACTTCAAGGGCAAGCTGAGCTTCTCGTGGCCGCGCCGCGCCGACCAGTACGTCAACAATGTCGGCATGGACGGTTACGACCCGCTGTTCGCGTTCGGCCACGGCCTGACCTACGCCGATGACGGCAACCTGGCCGCACTGCCGGAAGACGCCGGTGTCAGCGCCGAAGACGGCAAGGATGCAGGCTACTTCGCCAAGGGCGTGCCGGGTCCCGGTATTCGCTTGGTGGTCACCGGCGCGGACGGACGTGGGGCCGACGTGCTGCACCCGCGCGTCATCACGCCGGACGGCACGCTCACGCTGGCCGCGGTCGACTACCAGACCCAGGAAGGCGCGCGCCTGCTGACCTGGACCGGCAATGCCACCGCCGAGCTGCTGTCGCACTCGCCGTTCGATCTGAGCCGCGAGACCAACGGCGACTCGCTGCTGCTGGCGACGCTGCGCATCGATGCATTGCCGGCCGCGGGCGACACCGTGCTGTACGCGGACTGCGGCGAAGACTGCAAGGCCGAACTGTCGATCGGTCCATGGTTGGCCACGCTGCCACGCGGCGAGTGGATCACCGCCGGCGTGCCGCTGAAGTGCCTGACCGTCGCCGGCCTCGACGCCGCCCGCGTCAGCACCCCGTTCGCGATCCGTGCGCCGGCCGGCCTGACCCTGGGCCTGGCCGACATCCGCATCGGCACCGAAGCGACGCACAAGCTCGACTGCAAGACGCAATAAGCGCTGAAGCGATCCACTCCTTCCCCCGCTCGCGGGGGAAGGCTGGGATGGGGGCAAACGATCCGCTCGCCGGAAAACCTGGCTCGCAAGCAGACAAAAAGCTGCCTGGATCCTGAACCGAGTTTGCATCAGCGTTCGCCCCCACCCAACCCTCCCCCGCTGGCGGGGGAGGGCTTCGTTCCTCACCGACGCCGCCCCTCCGGGCGGCGTCGTCATATCCGCGTCCCAAGCCCCTCCACCGCAACGCAGCGTGCGCCCCGTATCCACGCCACTCCACGAGCGTCCGCCTAGACTCGATGCACCTGTCCCGCGGAGCGTCCTTCCCATGATCGACCTGCATTACTGGCCCACCCCCAACGGCCACAAGATCACCCTATTCCTCGAAGAGTCCGGCCTCGACTACACGATTCACCCGGTCAACATCGGCAAGGGCGACCAGTTCAAACCGGAGTACCTGGCGTTTTCGCCGAACAACAAGATGCCGGCGATCATCGACCGCGCCCCGGCCGACGGCGGCGATCCACAGACCGTGTTCGAATCCGGCGCGATCCTGCTGTATCTGGCGGAGAAGTCCGGACAGTTCCTGTCGACCGATCCGCGCGTGCGCATCGAGACGCTGGAATGGCTGTTCTGGCAGATGGCCGGCCTGGGGCCCATGACCGGGCAGTACGGCCACTTCAACGTCTACGCGCCGGAGAAGATTCCCTACGCGATCGAGCGCTACACCAACGAGTCCAACCGCCTGCTGCAGGTGCTCGACACGCATCTGAAGGGTCGCGACTTCATCGCCGGCGACGCGTATTCGATCGCCGACATGGCGACGTATCCGTGGATCGGCGTCTACGACAAGGCGCCGATCGACATGACGCCCTATCCGGAAGTCCAGCGCTGGCACGCTGCGATCCAGGCGCGCCCTGCAACGGCGCGCGCGTATGCCAAGGCGCTGGAGGTCAACCCTGATGCGGGCAAGACCATGAGCGACGAGGAGAAGAGGCTGCTGTTCGGGCAGGGGCGTCGCTGAGGCGTCGATGCGCGTGGCGGTCTACACCGCCGCGCGCGGTTGCGTAGGATCGAACGCCATTCCGGATCAAGGATGACGTCCGATGCGAACGATCGTGCTTTCAACTGCGGCCTGTCTGCTCGCCGCATGCGCCACAACCCCTACACCCGTGACCGCCGACACCGACCGCTGCGATGCACTCGCCGGCGATGACTGGCAACGCACCGCGGCACCCGACGTGGCGGCCGAGCTGCTCACGCTGGCGCACGTCACGACAGCGCCCGATCGCGCGGTCTGGTACATCGCCGCCGACGGCGCGCAGGGCGCATGTCTGCCACCGGTCACGACGAGCACGTGCGGCCATGTACTGCACACCTTCCAGCCGCAGGTGCATCGCATGTGGGGCTGGTCGGACAGCACGACGCGCCACGAGGCCTGCGCGGACTGAGCGTCACCGGAGCGCGGTCCGCCCACCCGATACACTGGGCGCCTCGCTCCAATGGACCCGCCATGCGCTCCGTACTTGCCGCTGCCGCCCTGATGATCGCCACCTCCTCCGCCCTTGCCGCCACGCCGCCCGCCGCCGGTGGTCTCACGCTCGAAGCCATCACCGGCGATGCGCCGCTGTCGGGGCCGACGCTGATGAAGCCGCAGGTCGCGCCGGATGGCTCGCGTGTGACCTTCCTGCGCGGCAAGGACGAGAACCGCAACCAGCTGGACCTGTGGGAATACGACATCGCCAGCAGGCAGACGCGGATGCTGGTCGATTCGAAGGTCGTGCTGCCGGGCGAGGAAACACTCAGCGATGCCGAGAAGGCGCGTCGCGAGCGTCAGCGCATCGCGGGCCAGTCGGGCATCGTCGATTACCAGTGGGCGCCGGATGCACAGCGTCTGCTGTTTCCGCTAGGCGGTGAGCTGTATCTGTACGACCTGTCGAAGACCGGTTCCGAGGCGGTGCGCCAGCTCACCGACGGCGGCGGCTTCGCGACCGACCCGAAGGTGTCGCCGCGTGGCGGCTTCGTCAGCTTCGTGCGCGCACGCAATCTGTGGGTGATCGATCTCGCCAGCGGCACCGAGCGCCAGCTGACGACCGACGGCAGCGAGGTGATCGGCAACGGCGTTGCCGAGTTCGTCGCCGACGAGGAAATGAACCGCCACACCGGCTACTGGTGGGCGCCGGACGACAGCGGCATCGCGTACGCGCGCATCGACGAATCGCCGGTGCCGGTGCAGAAGCGTTACGAGGTGTATCCCGATCGCACCGAAGTCGTCGAGCAGCGTTATCCGGCTGCCGGCGACGACAACGTGCGCGTCACCCTGCACGTCGTCGCCCCGCAGGGCGGCGCGGTGACGGACGTCGATCTCGGCAAGAACACCGACATCTATCTCGCCCGCGTGCAGTGGCGCGATGCGCAGCGTCTGACCTTCCAGCGCCAGTCGCGCGACCAGCAGACGCTCGAACTCATCGAGACCACGCTCGCCACCGGCGCGCAACGCACGCTGGTCACCGAACGCGGCCGCACCTGGGTGCCGCTGCACGACAGCCTGCGTTTCCTCGAAGACGGCCGCTTCGTGTGGTCGTCCGAGCGCGACGGCTTCCAGCATCTGTATCTCGCGTCCGAAGACGGGCGCCGCATGACCCAGCTCACGCAGGGCGATTGGCCGGTCGACGAACTGCTGGCGGTCGATGCCACGACGGGCCTGGCCTACTTCCGCGCCGGTATGGCACTCGAAGACGGCAAGGCGCTGCCGCGCGCGACGGAGTCACGGCTCTACAGCGTCGGCCTCGACGGCAAGCGTGCCTACACCGCACTGTCGCGTGAGCCCGGCATGCATGGCGCGAGCTTCGCGCGCAATGCGTCGGTCTACGTCGACAGCTGGTCGAACACGACCACGCCGCCGCAGATCGCGCTGCACCGCGCCGACGGCACACAACTCGCGACGCTGGTCGAGAACGATCTCGCCGCGGCCGATCATCCCTACGCGCCGTTCCTGGCCGCGCATCGTCCGACCGAGTTCGGCACGCTGACCGCCGCCGACGGCCGCACGCCGCTGCACTACTCGCTGATCAAGCCAGCGGATTTCGACGAAACCAAGCCGCATCCGGTGGTCGTGTTCGTCTACGGCGGCCCGGCCGCGCAGACCGTACTCGACACCTGGCCCGGTCGCGCGGATGCGAGCTTCCACCAGTACCTGGCGCAGCAGGGCTACGTGGTGTTTTCGCTGGACAACCGCGGCACCCCGCGTCGCGGCCGTGACTTCGTCGGCGCGCTGTACGAGCGCCAGGGCACGGTCGAAGTCGAAGACCAGCTGCGCGGCGTCGAATGGTTGAAGTCGCAGTCGTGGGTCGACGGCGACCGCATCGCGGTCAACGGCTGGTCGAACGGCGGTTACATGACGCTGATGCTGCTGGCGAAAGCGCCAGAGGCGTACGCCTGCGGCATCGCCGGCGCCCCGGTCGCCGACTGGGCGCTCTACGACACGCACTACACCGAGCGCTACATGAATCTGCCGAAGGCCAACGTCGACGGCTACCGCGAGGCCAGCGTGTTCACCCACGCCGACAACATCAAGCCGAACGCGCTGCTGCTGATCCACGGCATGGCCGACGACAACGTGCTGTTCACCAATGCCACGCAGCTGATGAGCCAGTTGCAGCAGGCCGGCACGCCGTTCGAACTGATGACGTATCCGGGCGCCAAGCACGGCCTGCGTGGACGCGACGCGTTGCATCGCTATCGCACCAGCGAGGCGTTTCTCGGGCGTTGCCTGGCGCCCTGACCGCACCCGCCGAAGGCACACGCATGTCCACGAGTCCGCCCCCACTGCCGCCGCGTCCCGCGCCTGTGCCGCCACCGCCGCGTGGCTGGTGGCAGCGCAACTGGAAGTGGGCGTTGCCGGTCGTCGTGGTCACGTTCGTCGCACTGGTGGCGGCGTTCGTCGCGATCGTGCTGTTCGCGATCCGCGGCTCGATGGTGCGCTCGGATGTCTACGCCGACGCGATGGCACGCGCCCGCGCGCATCCGAAACTCGTCGCGACGATCGGCACGCCGATCACGCCCGGCTTCATGCCGATGGGCTCGGTCAGCACCTCGACCGACGGCGGCGGCTCGGGCCGCGCGGACCTGGTGATCGGCATCGAAGGCCCGCGCGGTGAAGGTCGCCTCATCGCCACGGCCGATCGTCGGCTGGGTGCATGGACCTGGGAGTCGCTGCTGTACGTGCCGGGCGACAACGATCTGGAGCACATCATCACGATCGCCGAAGCGGATACGCCGGTCGAACACCACGCCTTGCCGGTGCCGTGACCTCCGGCCATTGCCGGCACGCACGCGAGCGCCTACGGTCGGCGTTCGTCCTTGCCGCTGGTGCTGCCATGAAACCGCTTGTCCTTGCGATCGCCCTGTCCCTTGCCGCGCCACTCACGGCCCTCGCCCACACCGATGACGCCAAGGCCGCCGTCGCCGCGTCGCAGTCCGCATCGCCGGCCTGGGTCACGCGCAGCAACGAGCTCGCGCAGATCCTGATCGATGCCCAGGCGCCGTTCCAGCCCGAATCCGCAGGCTTCTTCGGCATTCCGGGCTACGACGACCGGGTCGCAGATTTCGGCCCCGACAACGACCGCCGCTATCGCGACGCGATGACCGCGGCGCGCGCCAAGCTGCAGACGCAGCTCGAACTCGAGCGCGATGCCAACGTGCGCCAGGATCTCGAAATCCTGCTGTCCAGCATCGACCAGAGCATCGAAGGCAGCACGCTCGGCGAGCGCTACCTGCTGCCGTGGACCGATGCGCCGCAGTTGATCTTCGGTGGTATCAACGGCCTGCTGTCGTCACAGACGCCGGCCGAGCGGCGCGTGCATGCGCTCGCCCGTCTGCAGCGCTATGCCGGCCTCACCGAAGGCAGCACACCGATCACCACCCTCGCCCGCCAGCGCTACGAAGAGCGCCTGCCGAATCCGGACCTGCTGCAGCCCACGAAGCTTGAGGTGCAGCGCGCGCTCGACAGCGCCGATACCTACATCGCCGGCATCCGCAAGCTCTTCGAGGAATACGAGATCGAGGGCGCCGAACCTGCACTTGAAGCGATCGCGCAGGAGATCACCGCCTACGCCGACTGGACCCGCACCACCGTGCTGCCGAAGGCGCGCGAAGACACGCGCCTGCCGCCGGAACTCTATGCGTTCGGGCTCAAGCAGTACGGCACCGATGTCGACCCGCAACTGCTGATGCAGCGCGCGCAGCTGGCCTTCATGGAAATCCGCGCGCAGATGCAGCAGCTTGCGCCGCTGGTCGCGAAAGAGAACGGCATCGACGTGACCGACTACCGCGGTGTCATCACCGCGCTCAAGCGCGACACGATTCCGAACGCGCGTCTGGAGGCGAGCTACCGCGAGGTCATCGACGCGATCGATCCGATCATCGAGCGCGAGGACATCGTCGACGTGCCGCAGCGCGAGATGCAGATGCGCCTGGGTTCGGACGCCGAATCGGCCGCGCAGCCCGCGCCGCATTTCCGCCCGGCGCCGCTGGTCGGCAACACCGGCCAGCAGGGCACGTTCGTGCTGCCGGTGGGCAATCCCGGCGGCACCGGCGACGACGCGGCTTACGACGACTTCAACTTCGACGCCGTGCGCTGGACGCTGTCAGCGCACGAAGGCCGTCCCGGACACGAGCTGCAGTTCACCGCGATGGTCGAACGCGGCGTTTCGCTGGCCCGCTCGATGTTCGCGTTCAACTCGGTCAACGTCGAAGGCTGGGCGCTGTATGCCGAAGCCGAACTGGTGCCCTATGAGCCGCTCGACGGCCAGCTGATCGCCCTGCAGTTCCGCTTGCTGCGCGCCGCGCGCGCGATGCTCGACCCGATGCTCAATCTCGGCATGATCGACCGCGAACGGGCCGGCCGCGTGCTGACCGAAGAAGTGATGCTCTCGCCGGCCATGGCGCGCCAGGAGCTGGACCGCTACACCTTCAACGCACCGGGCCAGGCGACGAGCTACTTCTACGGCTACACCCGCATCCTCGAACTGCGCATGCGCACCGAGCTGGCGCTGGGTGCGAAGTTCGACCGCCGCGCGTTCAACAACTTTCTGCTCGATCAGGGCCTGCTGCCGCCGGACCAGCTGGCCGAAGCGGTGGAGACGGTGTTCATCCCCGCGCAGCAGCGCCGTTGATCGATCCGGTGCGCCCTGCCCCGCCGGGGCGGGGCGCATCCCGACCCACGGTCGATGTTCAGCTGATCCGGTCCATCAACCGTCGATGCCCGATCAGTCGCGCCCAGCGCATGCCGATGTCGAGCCAGCAGACGTAGGCGGCCTCGCCGGCGATGCGCCACAGCGAGCCGGGGCGCCAGGACAGCGCCGGTTCGGCCGCGCACAGTTCCCAGTGCAGGCCGAGTCCGCGTGCGAACAGGGCACAGCGCGCGAGGTGGTAGCGACTGCTGAGCAACGTGACCTGGCGCGCCGGCGCCTCGGGATCGACTGCGACGGCAGCGAGCAGGCTGCGCGCGTTGCGCAGGTTCTGCAGGGTGTCGCGTGAGGCGTCCTCGAGGACCAGCGGTGCATCCACGGGCACGCCGAGCGCGTGCAGGGCATCCCGGGCCAGCGCAGCTTCGGTCGGTTTGCCGGCCGGACCGCCCCCCAGCAACAGCACGCTGCCCGGCGCATGCGAGATCCACAGCGTCGCCGCCCGCGACAACCGCGCCTGGAAATCCGCGTCCAGCCGGCCCTGCGGCGAATGCTTGCCGAACACCAGCACGCACTCGCCGCGCACGGGCACGCAGGGCGCGTTGCGCGCAACCCGCAATACATGAACGACATAGCCCACATAGACCAGGCCAAAACTCAGCAAGCAGGCGGCTGCCGCGATCGCGAGCGTGTGCAGCGCATCGCGGTCGGACAGGCGTTTCAGGCGGTGCAGGAGGCGGGTCCGGGCCATCGCGAGCGGCTGGGTCAACACTCTGGAACTGGGGTTGACCCGGGAGTCTAACCTCACGGTGCCCTCGCTATACTCGGCCGCCTGATTGTTTCCCGGATTCGCTGCGTGCCTGAACCGCTGTCCCCGTCGCCGATGCCGGCACTCGCCATCCGCGCGTTTACCGCGACCACCGCGCTCGGACGTGGCACCGCTGCACAGGCCGCGGCGCTGCGTGAACGACGCGGCGGTCTGCGCCGGAACGATTTCGGCCCCACCCCGCTGCCGACCTGGATCGGCCGTGTCGAAGGTGTGGAGGACGCGCCGTTGCCGTCCGCGCTGTCGCGCTGGGAATGCCGCAACAACCGGCTTGCCTGGATGGCCCTGCAGCAGGACGGCGTGCTCGGTGCGCTCGAGACACTGGTCGCGACTTACGGCGCGGATCGCATCGCGCTGGTCGTCGGCACGTCGACATCGAGCATCGGCGCGAGCGAGGAAGCCTATGCACGCGCGGACGTCGATGCCGATGGCGTGCGCCATTTCCCCGACGATCTGGCCCGTCCGATCGTGCACACCCCGCATTCGCTCGGTGATTTCCTGCAGCACGCGACCGGACTGCGCGGCCCCTGCATCACCGTCGCCACCGCCTGCTCGTCGAGCGCGAAAGTATTCGCGCAGGCGGCGCGCATGATCGAGGCCGGCCTCGTCGATGCGGCCCTGGTCGGCGGCGTCGACACGCTGTGCGGCAGCGTGCTGTTCGGCTTCAACGCACTGGGCCTGGTATCGGCCGAGCGCTGCCGCCCGTTCGACGCCACGCGCGATGGCCTGTCGCTGGGCGAAGCCGGCGGATTCGCGCTGCTCGAACGTGCGGGCAGCGGCGATGTCGGACTGCAGTTGCGCGGCTACGGCGAGTCCAGCGATGCGCACCACATGTCCGCGCCGCATCCCGAGGGTCTCGGCGCGACGCTCGCGATGCGCGGCGCGCTCGATCGCGCCGGCATCGAACCGGCAGACGTCGGCTATCTGAACCTGCACGGCACCTCGACGCCGGCCAACGATTCGGTCGAAGCGCGCGCCGTGGATGCGCTCTTCCCGGCGACGCTGCACGCCAGTTCGACCAAGGGCTGGACCGGCCACACGCTGGGCGCGGCCGGCATCGTCGAATCGGTGTTCGCCCTGCTCGCATTGGAGAACGGCCTGCTGCCGGGCATTCTCGACAGCACGGTGCGCGATCCCGCGTGCGGCCCGCAGATCCGCTTCGACAATGCGCAGGCCGACATCCGCTACGCGATGAACAATTCCTTCGGCTTCGGCGGCAACAACTGCGCGCTGGTGTTCGGCAAGGTGGCGGCATGAGCATCTCGAGCGCGCTGACCGCGACGATCGCCGGCGTCGGCTTCTGGACCGACGGCCTGCCGGACTGGGACGCCGCACGCGCGTTCGCACGCGAAGGCACCCGATCCGAATCCGCGCCCACGCGCCCATCGCCGCAACTGCTGGCGCCGAACGAACGCCGGCGAGCACCGGGCTCGGTCGCGGTCGCGCTCGAAGTCGCGATGGCCGCATGCCGCGATGCCGGCATCGCACCGGAAACGCTGCCGTCGGTGTTCGCATCGACACACGGCGATCTGGGCATCACCGATTACATGTGCGACACGCTGGCGACCGATCCCACCGCGATCTCGCCGACGAAGTTCCACAATTCCGTGCACAACGCCGCCGCGGGCTACTGGACCATCGGCGCGCACTGCACCGAGGCGACGACCGCGCTCAGCGCCCACGACGCCACGTTCGCCCAGGGCCTGCTGGAAGCGATGATGCAGCTCGCCACCGGCACGCCGGCCGTGCTGCTGGTCGCCTACGACACCGCGTCCGCCGGCCTGCTCGGCACGGTGACGCGCAGCGAGGGCCTGCTCGGCGCTGCGCTGGTGCTGACGCGCGAAGGCGACGGTCCGCGGGTCAGCGCGACGCTGCGCGATGGCGCCGATCTCGACACCCCCGGCCCGCTCGGCGCGCACGCCGAACACAACGCGATGGCGCAGATGTTGCCGCTGTTCGACGCGCTCGCTACCGGCGGCACGCGCGCGATCGTGCGCGCCGGCCCGCATCGTTCGCTGTCGCTGGACATTGCACACGCGGAGCAGGCCGATGGCTGAGCACGCGCACCTGCATCGCGGCAATGTCGCGGTCGTGATTCCGGCGCTCAACGAAGCGCTGCGCATCGACGAGGTCGTCAGCGAAGCCCTGGCCTATTGCGAACACGTGATCGTGGTCGACGACGGCTCCGACGATGCGACGCCCGACATCGTCGCCGCATTGCCGGTGACCCTGCTGCGTCATCCGCAGCGCACCGGCAAGGGCCAGGCGCTGCGCGATGGGTTCGCCGAAGCACGACGACGCGGCTTCGCCGCGGTGGTCACGATGGATGGCGATGGCCAGCACCGCGCGAGCGACATTCCGCGGATGATCGAAGCCGCGAACCGGCACCCGAATTGCATCGTCAACGGCGCACGCCTGAAGAAGCGCGGCACCCAGCCCTGGTACCGGCGGATCGGCAACGATTTCGGCGACTGGGGGATCGCCTGGGGATGCGGCTACCGCATGGTCGACACACAGAGTGGCCAGCGCCTGTACCCGGCATCCGTACTCGCGCTCGACGGCGTGCCCGGCGAAGGCTTCGTGTTCGAGGCGCAGATCCTGATCAGCGCTGCACGCCGGCTCGGCTGCGGCGTGGTGTCGGTGCCGGTGGAGACGCGCTACCACTGCGCCGATTCCGACGAGCAGTTCCGCAAGAGCCATTTCCGCCTGTACCGCGACCTGAAACTCATCACCCTGCACGTGCTGCGGCAGGTGTTGACGCGCGGCGATCTGCTGCGCACCTGGCGCGCCACGCGCGCGAATCCGCCGGTGATTTTCGATCCTGACGCCGCACCCGAAGCGCTGCTCGCCTCCGAACCCATGCAGGGCGCCCGATGATGTCGAACATGCCCCACACCGATGTCGCGATCCTCGGCGGCGGACTCGCCGGGCTCACCCTGGCCCTGCAATTGCGGCAGCGCGACCCCACCTGCGCGGTCACGGTCATCGAACGCCGCGCGCACCCCGTGCGCGAGGCCGCGCACAAGGTCGGCGAGTCCACGGTCGAGATCGGCGCCCACTATCTGGCGAAAGTCCTGGGGCTCGAAGCGCATCTGGAGACCGAACAGATCCGCAAGTTCGGGTTCCGCTTCTTTTTCTCCGATCGGCGCACCGATATCGACCAGTGCACCGAACTGGGCGTCAGCGAACTGTTGCCGACACCGTCGTGGCAGATCGACCGCGGCCGTTTCGAGAACTTCCTCGGCGAGCGGGCGCGCGAACTGGGCGTGCAGTTCGAGGATGCCGCGGTGGTGCGCGAGCTGACGATGGCCGGTGACGGCGCCGACGATCATGTCGTCGCGTTCGAGCGGGACGGCGCGACGCAGACGCTGCGCAGCCGCTGGCTCATCGACGCCAGCGGACGCGCGGGCCTGCTCAAGCGCAAGCTCGATCTCGCGCAGCCCAACGATCATGACGCCAATGCCGTGTGGTGGCGCGTGGACGGCGTCGTTGATCCCAACGCCTGGTCGCAGGACGCCACTTGGCTGCAGCGCTGCGATCCACCGGACCGCTGGCGCTCGACCAATCACATGTGCGGGCCGGGCTACTGGTTCTGGCTGATTCCGCTGGCGTCGGGTGCGCACTCGCTGGGCATCGTCTGCGACGCGAAGATGCATCCGCTCGAAACGATGAACACCCATGCAAAGGCGATGGACTGGCTGCGCATGCACCAGCCGCAGGTCGCCGCCACACTCGAGCGCAGCGAACACGGGCTGCAGGACTTCCTGTTCCTGCGGCACTTTTCCTACGGCTGCAAGCAGGTGTTCTCGCGCGAGCGCTGGGCGCTCACCGGCGAAGCCGGGCTGTTCCTCGACCCGTTCTATTCGCCGGGCACCGACTTCATCGCGATTTCCAACACCTACATCTGCGACCTCATCGACAAGGACAGGGCGGGCACCGATTTCCGGCCGTATGTCGCGCTGTACCAGCAGCTGTATGCCTCGTTCTACGAGAACACACTCACGCTCTACCAGGACCAGTACCCGCTGTTCGGCGACGAGCAGGTCATGCCGGTCAAGGTGATCTGGGACTACACTTATTACTGGGCGCTGCTGGCACCGCTGTTCTTCGCCGATCGCCTGACCAGCATGTCGGTGCTGGGCCGCCTGCGGCCGATGTTCACCTGCGCGAGCGCGTTGAACCTGGGCATGCAGACGTTGCTGGGTGACTGGGGACGCCGTAACCGGGACGCTGGCGTTCCGGGTGCGCGGATGCTCGACCAGTCGCGGATCGACTGGTTCCGCGAGATGAACGGTGCGCTCAACGATGTCCTCGATGACGATGCGCTGGTTGCACGGATCGGCGACAACGTCGCGCGGATGCAGTGGCTGGGCATGGAGATCCTGCAGCACGCGCGTACGGCGCACCCTGACATCGACGATGCGGGCCTCGATGCATTGCTGGCGAACGCCGATCCGCACAAGCTCGCGTCGCTGTCGGACACTTGGTACGCCGACGCAGCCTGATCGTCGGGATCCGTGCCGCGCGCTCGACGGCGCACGGACGCGGCGACGTCGACAAACGACCGTTGCGCCTGCTCAAACGCCGCTGCCGCGACCCGGGGATCGCGGCAGCGGTGTGTGCAGGCCGATCTACGTGCGCCCCAGACGAGGGCGCACGGGTACCGTCTAGTTCGCAGGCGACGTCGGCAGCACCGGCGGCGTCTGCGGTGCGTCCAGCGGCGGCGGATTCGCCACCCAGATCGCAACGCCGCTGGCGTACTTCTGCTGCGGGCTGATATCGACACCCACGCCGGCCGACGAGAACGAGCGGCCGCCGCCGCGTCCCACGCCACCGCCGACACTGACGCCGCCATTGCGATAGCCGTCCGCAGTGCCCTGGAACAGCACGCCGTTGGCACCGAGCTTGGCGGCCTCGTTGCGCAGCTTCTGCAGCACCGAGTCGACCTTGTTCTGCTCGCCGTAGGTCAGCGCACCGCTGCTGGTGTTGAGGATCGCGATCTCCTCGTACTGGCCCGGCGGCGGTCCGTGGTAGATGCGCACCTGCGCCGGATCGATCGGCGCGCGCGGCGTACCGGTCAGGACATGGGAACTCGCGCAGCCGGCCAGCAGGCTGACGCCGAGCAACAACGGAAGCAGGCGGGAAACGCGCATCGGGCAGTCCTCGTGGCGGGTGCAGGGATCATGCGACTGCGGGCGTGAATCCGGATTCATGGCGCTGAAGGGCGGCTTTCCGCAAGTCTGCCGCGATCAGCCCATGCCGCCATTGATGCCGATGACCTGGCCATTGATGTAGCCCGCCGGCTCCGAACACAGGAACGCGACCAGCGACGCGACCTCATCCGGCGTGCCTGCGCGCGCGGCCGGGACGATCTGCTTGATCATCTCGTCGGGGAACGCGTCGTCGGCCATGCTGCCGGCGATCACCCCGGGCGCGACCACGTTGACGCTGATGCCGCGGCTCGCCATCTCGCGGGCCAGCGATTTCGATGCGCCGTGCAACGCGGCCTTCGCCGCCGCGTAATTGGTCTGCCCGCGATTGCCGGTCACCGCTGCGACGGACGACACGCTGACGATGCGGCCCCAGCGCTTGCGCGCCATCGGCAGCAGCAGCGGCTGGGTGACGTGGAAGAAGCCGTGCAGCGACACGTCGATGACGCGCTTCCACTGCGCCTCCGACATGCCGGCCATTGGCGCGTCGTCGTGGATGCCGGCGTTGTTGACGATCACCTGGATCGGCCCCGCTTCGAGCAGCCCGTCGAGCGCGCGTCGCGTGACCGCACCGTCGGCGACATCGAACGCGATCGCCTCGGCGCTGCCGCCTGCGGCGACGATCTCGGAGACGACGGCTTCTGCACGCGCCAGATTGCCGTTGGCATGGACGATCACATGCAAACCGTCGGCCGCGAGACGACGGCAGATCGCGCCGCCGATGTCGCCGCTGCCGCCGGTGACGAGCGCGCGGCGCACGGGTGTGGTGGATGCGGAATTGGTCATGCGGCGATTGTAGCGGGCGACGCGAGACGGTCACCCTGGATGCGGATCGATGATTTCGCCGCCTGTCCACAGACAACGGGAAGCCTCAGCTCACGCAGCGTCCCGCGCCGGCCCGAGCATCACGGCCGCGCGCCCTTCGGCGAGCAGGACGCCATCGCACTGGATGCGGAACGCGTACTGCTGGCTGTCGCCGGCCTCGACCAGCACCTCGGCGATGCATTCGAGATCACCGGCGAGATCGTCGATGCGCGCTGCATGCAATTGCACCCCGCGCAATGCGACCAGCATGCCAGGGCGTACCGACGAGCCGCTCTCGCGTGCACGCAGACCGCCGTGCACCGCCATCGCCTGCGCGCCGTATTCGCACAGATGCAACGCGCGCAGCTGCTCGTCGCTGCGCAACGGGTTGGCCGGATCGCGATGGCTGGCGCTGCGCAGGGTCACGCTGGCGTCGTCCCAAGCCGTGACCGCATCCCACAGGCACATCGCGCCCTGGTGCGGAATCAACGACAGGATGGTGTCGCGATCGACGTGGTTCATGCCACCGGCTCCGGTTCGGTGCGTGCCGCGTCGATCGCTGCGCGTTGGCGCGCGACCAGCAGCGACAGTACGAAATTGAAGACCACGCCGAGCGCGACCGTGCTGCCGATCGCGCGCAGCACCGGAATCGACGACAGCGCGAGCAGGCTGAAGACCAGCAGCGTCATCAGGCTGCAGACGAGGATCGCGTGCAGCGTGCGGATCTGATCCTGGCGGTCGTCGCCGGCGTGTTCGAAGAACAGCGCGTAATCGAGTCCGAGACCGGCGGCGAGGATCAGCGCGACGAGATGGAACAGCGTCAGTTCGACGCCCGCCAGTCGCAGCACCGCAACGACGACCAGCAAGGTCAGCAGCGTCGGCAGCAGCACGCGCCAGACCCGGCGCGGACTGCGCAGCGCGATCCACACGGTGCCGATGAGCAGCACCAGCGCGACCGCCATCGCCGCGAGCACGCGACCGCGGTATTCGATGACCAGCGATTCGGACGCATCCTTCATGTCGAGCAGGCGCACGTCGACGCCGGGCGCACCCGCCTGCGACGCGAGCGCGATGACGTCGGCCGGATCGTCGAGGCCGCTGAGCGACACCAGTGCGGTCGATCGGCCTTCGCTTTCGAGCAGCAGGCCGGACACCGCGGTCGCCAGCGGCGAGCCTTCGAGATCGGCACGCGTCAACGGCTGGGCAGCCTTGGCGCGCGCGACGTCTTCGACGAACGGTTCGAACGCGTCGTCGTTGAACGCGGAGTCCGTCAACGCGTCGGCGAGCATCGCGCGCAGCGCGGTGCTGTCGGGCAGCGCGGCCTGGCGCGCGCGTTGCGTGTCGGCGCCGGGCAGATACCGCGCGGCCATGTCGTAACCGTCGAGGTGACCGTCGGCGACCAGCGCATCGAGCGCGGGCTGCAGCGCGGCGGTCGCACCGAGCGCTGCATCGCTGTCGGCCGACTGCGCGACCAGCACGTAGCGCACGTCGGGCGCCCCGAGTTCGGCACGCAGTTCGGTATCGCGCTGCATCGAATCGGGATCGACCGGGGTCAGCTTCGACAGATCGTTCTGCCAGAACGCGCCGGGACTGAAACTGATCGCGGCAACGGCGGCGAGCGCCAGCACGGCCAGCGACCACTTCGGTCGCGGCAGCGATTCGATCCGGTGCCACAGGCGCTGCAGACGCGGCGATTCGGCGAGATCCGGTGGCGACGGATCGACCAGACCCGGCAGCAGATAGCGGGTGGTCAGCGCGGCGACACCGAGGGCTGCGATCGTGAACACCGCGAGCTGGCGCAGGCCGTCGACGCCCGAGAACAGGAACGTCGCGTAGGCGATACAGGTCGCGACGACGCCGGTCGACAACGCCGGCCACAGTCCGCGCACGTTCTTCCACGGCGACAGGCCGGCGCGCTGGTGACTGAAGAAGTGGATCGGATAGTCCTGCACCACGCCGATCAAGGTGAAGCCGAACGCGATGGTGATGCCGTGCACGCCGCCCGGAAACAGCAGCGCCACGGCAGTGAGTCCCGCGATACCCGCACTCGCGAGGGGCAGCACGCCCAGCAGCGGCATCTTCCAGCTGCGGTAGGCGACGAGCAGCAGCAGGATCAGGCCGATGGTGTCGACCATGCCGATGCGTTGCGCTTCGCCCTGCGTGCGACCGCCGATATCGACCGAGAACGCGCCCGGGCCGACGACTTCGAGCGTCGCATCGCCCTCGCCCACCTGCTGCGCGAAGGTGTCGCGGATCGTGCCGACGGCATCGAGCTGGCCGGTCGGATCGAAACCCGCCGCGCGCGTTTCCACCAGCAGCAGCGCCTGCGTGCCCGCCTGGTCGAACCACACGTCATGCAGTCGCTGCGGCGCGCCCGCGGGCTGCCAGGCTTCAGCGAGCGCGAGCACTTCCAGCGTGGGGTCGGACGGAATCAGCGGTTCCACCATGCCGGCGGCGGGCGAGCCGAGATCCTGCAGACGCGCGTCGAGCGCATCGCGAAGCGTGTCGGCATCGAGCGGCGCGGCGTCGAAGGACGATGTCAGCAGATAGCGGTAGGGCAGCAGATCCTGCGGAAACGCATCGAGTCCGGCTTCGCCGCCGTTGGTGACCAACGTGTAGCGCGGATCGCCGGCCAGTGCGTCATGCAGCTCGCGCGAACGTTCGGCGAGTCCTTCGGGTGTGTCGCCGGAGATCGCCAGCATCAGCAGACGCGAACCGGGCCCGTCGCCAAGTTCCTCCATCAGCAGGCGCTGCTCGGGCGTGCGCGCGTCCGGCAGGAAGCGGCGCAAGTCGCCGCTGAATTCCAGTTTCGCCGATGCCATCCAGCCCAGCGCGAGCAGCGCCAGCAGCCACGCGACGGCCAGCGTCAGCCGCAGCCCAGGACGCTGCAGCAGCGTGTCGCGGAATCCGCGGCGCCCGCTCAACGCGGAACGTCGTGGCACAGCCGCCGCGCGGCTTCGAGCGAATCCACGTTGGCCGCGGCGGTGGCGGCGCTGCCGAGCAAGGTCGGCTGCGCATCGCCCTGCTTCGGTCGCGTCTCGATGCAGCGCAGTTCCGCATCACGACCGCGCAGCACGATGCCGGTGACCCGGGCGGCGACGCGTGGATCGCGCGGCGTCAGGGTCAAGGTCCAGTCGGCCGGCACACCGTCGGCTTCGAGCGCGTAGACCGTTTCCAGCGCCTTGCGGTCACCGGCGAGCAGCGCGCCGAAGCTGCCCTGCAGCGCGGCGAGTTCGGGCACGCGCGACAGCGAGAATGTGCGCGGGTTGCGGCCCTCGCGGGCGATCGTCGCTTCACCGCCACGGATCGTCGTGGTCTCGACGTAGGGGGCGCGCACTTCGCGTACCAGCGTGTCGGTGTCGGGGCGGCGGTATTCGCCCGACAGCAGCAGCGGCCGCTTGAGCATCGAGGAGACACGCAGCTCGACGAACGGCGTGGCGCTCGCGCCGTGCTGGGTCAGGCGCTGCAGGATCCAGTCGGCATCGACACTGCGACCGGTCGCGGTGACCGGTGCGGGCACGCGGTCGCGTGACTGGTTCGCGCGCGGCGTCTCAGCGGTCTGCGCTGCGGCCCATGTCGGCACTGCGAGCAGCATCGCCAGCAGCAGGCGGATTGCCGGCCGCGGGCGAAAGGTCGTCGCGCTTGTCATCGGCGCCTGTCCAGAAGTCATAGAAATTGAACCAGTTGTAGGGGGCACTGCGCGCGTGATGTTCCAGCCGCGCGGCGTAACGGTGGATGAGCGCGGTCACACCGGCCTGCCGTTCGCGGCGCGGCAGGTCGATGCCATCGCTGAAGGATTCGAACAGCAGGTCATAGCGATTGCCGCCACGGTACAGGCCGAAGGCCAGCATCACCGGCGCCTTGAGCACGGAGGCCAGCAGCCATGGCGCGACCGGGAACGGCGCCGGGGCGCCGAGGAACGGCACCGGCATCGTCGCGCCGCCTTCCTGGCTGCGATCGACCAGCAGCGCGACCATGGCGCCCTGCGCCAGCCCTTCCTGGATCGCCAGCGCGACCGCGGGTCCGCTCTCGCCTGCATCGATCACCGTCGCCGCGACTGCAGGGTTCAGCGCTTCCAGCAGCTCGGTCATCGCCTGGCCGTGTGCACGGTCGAGCACCACGCGGATCTTGTATTCGGGCCGCTGGGTGGCGAGCACGCGCAGCACTTCGAAACTGCCCAGGTGCGAGCCGAACAGCAGCACGCCCTGGCCGGCGTCGAGATGCCCGTGCAGCACCTCGAGTCCCTGCGTGTGCACGTCGAAACGGCGGGTGTTCTCGCTGAGCAGAAACAGCCGGTCGAGGATGGTCGCGGCGAAGGTGCGGAAATGCCGCGCGACCTCGCGCAGCGTCGCCGGACGGCCGAACATCCGCGCCAGATACCGGCGCGAATCGCGACGCTCGGGGCCGCGGCGGAGCATGAAATACAGCGCGATCGGATGCAGCAACGCGCGCGCTGGCGCGCGTCCGAAGTTCGATGCGAACACCAGCAACGTGCGCAACGCGAGCCGCCCGCCGCCCTCGCGGCGCGCCTTCCACGCGCTGGTCATGCCAGCGCGGGACCGTCGGCGACGAGTTCGCCGCTGGCGAGCAGCACGCTCGCGCGTTCCACCCGGAAGCGCCACCGCGATACGCCGTCGCGGCTGGCGTCCTCGAGTGCGATCTCGGCCCGCTCGCCCGGCAGCAGCGGCTGCACGAACTTCACCTGCGGCAGCCGCAATGCGCCCTGCGGGCCGTGCGCGGCTTCGACTGCCGCGACCACGCGATCGAGGATCACCACGCCCGGCACCAGTGGCTGACCCGGAAAGTGTCCCGGCAGGCAGGGATGCGTGGCATCGATGACGAACGTATGCGACGCCATCGCTCAGCGCCTGCCGAGCATCGCAGCCACGGCGTCCTGCGCTTCGCGCGCGACCGCCTGGCGACCGGTGGCGCCGACACGGCCTTCGACACGGATCGGCGTGCCCACGGTGGCGCGCATCGGACCGCGGCAGGTGCGGAAGAACCCGGTCGGCGGCAGCACCTTGCCGGTGCCGTGCAGCGCGATCGGCAACACGTCGACACCGGCATCGATCGCGGCCTGGAACGAACCCGACTTGAACTCGCCCATTCGGCCGTCACGTGATCGCGTGCCTTCGGGGAACAGGCACAGCGAATGGCCCGCGTCCAGCAATCCGGCGACCTGGCGCCGCAGCAGCGGGCCGGCGCGGCGGTCTTCGCGACTGATGAAGAGCATGCCGGTGGCGCGCGCGTAGGTACACAGGAGCGGCACGCGGCACATTTCCTGTTTCAGCAGAAAGCGCAGCGGTACCGGCACGGCCATGAACAGCACGCAGATGTCGAGCAGGGATTCGTGGTTGGCCACCACCAGATACGGGCGGTTCCAGTCGATCGCATCCGCGCCTTCGACAGTCAATCCACCGGCGGGACGGACCAGACCCGGCGCCCAGTGCGTACGCGCCATGTCCAGCGCCAGCTCACGCCGGCCCGTCACCGCCTGGCGGATCAGCGACACGCTGATCCAGCCCGCCGTCCATAGCAGGGTGTACAGGCACTCCAGGACGTTGATCGCGCGTGCGGACAAGGCCGCGAACGCCACGGCCCCGGGTGCGGCACGGGTCTGTCGGTATTCCATGAGTCGATAGGATATCCCGTGTGACAGCTGCGCATCGCGCGAAATGCGTTCAGCGAATACCGCGTCAGCGCAGGAGATCGCGCCAGAACATCGGGCCCAGACCGGCCAGCTTGCGCAGGAAATCGAAGAATCCGCTGTAGCGGCCCGGGAAGCGCCGCTTGCGGAACGCGAATTCGATGACGAAGAAACCGCCGATCACGCTGTAGTTCAGCAGGTTCGCCCACAGCGACCACTGCTCCTGGGTGATCGGCCACGGCGATGCCACGCCGATGCTTTCCAGCAGCCCAGCAGGGCTGGCAATCAGCGCGAGCAGCAGGTTTGCGCCGGCCATCAGCAGCAGCACACCCGCCCATGCGGCGGTCAGATTGCGCGTGTAGCGGCGCAGATCCGGGCCCAGTGCTTCGGGACCATCGCCACCTTCGATGCCCAGCACGATGCGGGTGATCAGCGGCACCGAGCCGGCGCGCAGCGTGCGTGCGAACAGCCAGGCGATCGCGACCACGAACACCACCGGCACCAGCAACAGCGGCAGCGCAGCGTGCCCGGCGGCGTACAGCGCCCACGCGCCCCAGGCCAGCAGCGGCGTGGCGATGAACGCCCACGGGCGACGCGCCAGCAGCGGCTCGATGACCACCATCGCGATCAGCAACACCAGCGCGCCCAGCGCGAGGCCGTCGTGGTGCCAGCGGCTGGCGAGATGCGCCAGGGCCGTATACCCCAGCCCCAGCAGCAATTGCAGCAGCAGGATCAAGTGGTGCGGTGCTGCTCGATGTGCGCAGACAACGCGCGCAGCGAGGCGAAGATCTGCCGGTTCTCGTCGTTGTCCGAACGCAGCTGGAAGCCGTAGCGCTTGCTGACCGCCAGCGCGAGTTCGAGCGCGTCGATCGAATCCAGACCCAGGCCAGCGTTGAACAACGGCGCCTCGGGATCGATGTCGGCCGCCTGGACGTCCTCCAGGTTCAGGCTCTCGACCAGCAGGTCGGCGAGCGCGCGTTCGGCTTCGGTTTGGGCGGACATCGGGACTTCCGTGGGTTGGCAGGGCTGCCACGATCCGGCATCGGACCGGCGCGTGCAAGCACTCCGGGCCGCCGTGAGGGCTTCCCGTTATGATGCGCGACCGCCCGAACCACCCCCAGATTCAGGATGAACCCGATCGCGACCGCCGTTGCCACTTCCGAGTCCGCCCGGCTCGACGTCGACGTCCTGGTCATCGGGGGCGGCCCGGCCGGCACCACCGCGGCCACGACGCTCGCGCGCCGCGGCTGGAAGGTGCTGCTGCTGGAAAAGGACGTGCACCCGCGTTTCCACATCGGCGAATCGCTGCTGCCGATGAACCTGCCGATCCTCGAACGCCTCGGCGTGCTGGAGCAGGTGCGCGAGATCGGCACACTCAAGCTCGGCGCCGATTTCCCGGTGCACGATGGGCACGACACCACCCACGTGTTCCGCTTCGATCGCGCGCTCGATCCGAAGTTCGGCTATGCCTTCCAGGTACGCCGCTCGGAGTTCGACGCATTGCTGTTCGACAACGCGCGCGCCAACGGCGTCGATGCGCGCATGCGGGTCAAGGTCGAATCGTTGGTCCACGATGCCGACGGACGCCCCACGGGCGCGGTCGCGCGCGATGCCGAAGGTGGCCGGCTGGATGTGTCGATGCGCTATCTCGTCGATGCCAGCGGACGCGACACGTTCCTGGGCAGCAAGCTCAAGCTCAAGCGCAAGAGCACGAAGCACCAGTCGGCGGCGATCTTCAGTCACTTCCGCGGTGTGCAGCGCCGCGAGGGAGACGACGCCGGCAACATCACCATCGACCGTTTCGAACACGGCTGGTACTGGCTGATTCCGTTGGGCGACGACGTCATGAGCGTCGGCGCGGTGTGTTTCCCCGAATACCTCAAGCAGCGCCAGGGCCTCGACAACGCGGCGTTCCTGATGCGCACGTTGCTGGGCACGCCGTCGGTGGCGACGCGCATGGCTGATGCCGAGCGCGTTGCGCCGGTGCACGCGACCGGCAACTACTCCTACGCGTGCAAGCGCATGACAGGACCGGGCTGGGTCATGGCCGGCGACGCGTATGCGTTCATCGACCCGGTGTTCTCGTCGGGCGTGTATCTGGGCATGAACAGTGCCGAGCACGCAGCCGATGTCGTCGACGGTGCGCTGCGCGATCCGTCCACGGAACGTGCGCTGCAGCGGGCGATGGACAAGCGTCTGCGCCGTGGCCTGCGTCATTTCAGCTGGTTCATCCACCGCTTCACGACGCCGGTGATGCAGCGTCTGTTCGCCGCGCCGCGCAACGACTGGCAGCTTGAGCAGGCGGTGATCTCGATGCTCGCCGGCGATGTGTTCGATAATCCCGCGGTGTTGCGCCGCCTGCGGCTGTTCCGCCTGATCTATGCGGTGAACGCGATCGCGATCGCGCCCGCTGCGTTGCGCGGCTGGTTCGCGCGTCGCCGCCAGGTCCGCGAACAGTTCCGCGGCGACACCCTGCACGAGGGCAATCCATGAGCCGACCCGCACCGATGCACCCACAACCGTCACCGCGTCTGCGCGTCGATTACGTCGACGACACCGCGCCGGCCGATCTGCTCGCACAATCCGATGTGCTGGCCGTGTTCGGTTTCGGCGATGCCGCGCCCGTCATCGACGATCCGCGCTGGCTGCGCGTGCCGCTGCAGCCCTACGGCGCGGCGCCGCTGGAAGTCTGGCGCGGCCGCGCGCCGGTGCATTCGGGCCGCGATGGCGAGATCGCCTGGTCGACCGACGGACATCTGATGTTCGGCGCGATCGAAGTCGACGAGCCCGAAGGCCACACCGGCGAAGGCGACCACAGCGGCATCCTGCTGGCCGCCGAACACGCGTATCGCGAACTCACGCGCTTTATCGGCGACAGCGAATTTCCGCACCTGCTGCGCATCTGGAATTACCTCGACGCGATCACCCACGGCGACGGCGACACCGAACGCTACCGCCAGTTCTGCGTGGGCCGCGCGCGCGGTCTCGGTACGTTCGATCCCTCGCAGCTGCCAGCGGCCACGGCGATCGGCCGCTGCGACGACGCGCGCACGATCCAGGTCTACTGGCTCGCCGCGCGCGTGCCGGGCATTCCGGTCGAGAACCCGCGCCAGGTCAGCGCGTACCAGTATCCGCGCCAGTACGGCCCGCAGGCGCCGAGCTTCGCCCGCGCAATGCTGCCGCCGGCCGGCAGCGCGATTCCGCTGATGCTCTCGGGCACGGCCAGCGTCGTCGGCCACGCCTCGCAGCACGAAGGCGAACTGCTGGCCCAGCTCGACGAGACCTTCGCGAATTTCGATGCGCTGATCGCGTCGGCGCGCACGCACCGCCCCGAGCTGCCTACCGGGTTCGGCCCCGGCTCGCGGCTGAAAATCTATGTGCGCGATGCCGCCGACCTGCAGGCCGTCTCCGATGCCTTCGATGCGCGTTTCGGCGACCGCCTGCCGCGTGTGGTGCTGCATGCGGCGATCTGCCGCCGCGAGCTGGCGCTGGAAATCGACGGCGTCCACGACGCCGGCTGATCCGGCGACGCGTCGCGTCGCGCCCCGAGCGCCAGCGGGCCAGCCCCGTTTGCGCTGCGACCCGGCGTCGCAGGCCGTCCGCCGGGCGCACGCGTAGAATCCGCGCCATGACCCGACTCGATACCCGCATGCGGCGGATGCGCCGCGACGACTTCTCGCGCCGGCTGATGCGCGAATCCACGCTGACCGCCGACGACCTGATCTATCCGGTCTTCGTGCATGAAGCCGACGGCCGTGTCGCAATTCCGTCGATGCCGGGCGTCGAGCGCCTGTCGATCGAAGCACTCCTGCACGTCGCCGAGACCGCGAGCGAACTGCGCATTCCGGCGCTCGCGCTGTTCCCGGTCACCGCGCCCGAGGCCAAGTCGCTCGACGCGGTGGCGGCGTGGGACGACAACGGCCTCTGCCAACGCGCGATCCGCGCGCTGAAGTCGCGCTTCCCGGAACTCGGCGTCATCACCGATGTCGCGCTCGATCCCTACACCTCGCACGGCCAGGACGGCATCACCGATGCCGGCGGCTACGTGGTCAACGACATCACCGTGGATGCGCTCGTGCAGCAGGCGCTGTCGCATGCCCGCGCCGGCGCCGACGTGGTCGCGCCCAGCGACATGATGGACGGCCGCATCGGCGCGATCCGCGACGCGCTCGAGGCCGACGGCCATGTGCACACGCGCATCCTCAGCTACGCGGCCAAGTACGCCAGTGCGTTCTACGGGCCGTTCCGCGATGCGGTGGGTTCGTCCGGCGCGCTCGGCAAGGCCGACAAGTCGACCTACCAGATGGACCCGGGCAATTCGGACGAGGCGATGCGCGAGATCGCGCAGGATCTCGACGAAGGCGCCGACATGGTCATGGTCAAACCGGGCATGCCGTATCTCGACATCGTGCGCCGCGCCAAGGACGAGTTCGGCGTCCCGGTGTTCGCCTACCAGGTCAGCGGCGAGTACGCGATGCTGAAAGCGGCCGCCGCGAACGGTTGGCTCGACGAGCGCAAGTGCGCGCTCGAAGCCCTGCTGGGTTTCAAGCGGGCCGGCGCCGACGGCGTGCTGACGTACTTCGCGCTCGATGCCGCGCGCTGGCTGCGCGAGGACTGAGCCGCACCCGCGCGACGCCGCCCGTGAATGAAAAACGCCCGGCATCGCCGGGCGTTCTGTTGTGTGTGCCCGCTTGATGACCGGACACGCGGTATCGAACGCCGCGCGCGACGACCGCACCCACGACGCGCGACATCTCGTCCCGGTTGAAGATCTTCAAAGAAAACGCCCGGGCAAGCCCGGGCGTTCTCGTGACGCTTGAAGCGATCGATCAGTTGACCGTCAGCACCACCGGAGCGGCTGCCTTCGGCGTCGCCGGATCGTTGCTGCTCACGCACAGGTGGCCGACATGGCGACCCGCGCCCAGACCGGCCGCGTTGACCGCCAGACGGTTGGCCTGGCTCGCGCCCGCCTGCACCGTGCCCGAGGCCGGCGTGACCGCACCGAGCCACGGCGCGCCACAGGTGACTTCCCCCACGATGCGCAGGGACAGGCCACCGAACGAATTGTTCGGCGTCCAGGCGGTGGCCGTGGTGGCATTGGTGGCGGACAGCGTCATGAAGCGGCTGTCGCCTTCAGCGGTTGCGAACCACGCCCAGCTCGTCGCGTAAGGACCACGTGCGTAGGTCACGAGCCAATAGCGACCCGCCGGCAGCACCACGTTCTGACCGGCCGCGGCCAGGTTCAGACCGTAGTTGGTGCCCGACACGCTGACACCGGCGCCGGTGAGGGCACTGGTGTACTGCCAGGCTGCCGCGCCCGGTGCCGTGATCGGATTACCTGCCGGCAGTCCGTTGACGTCCGGATAGATCGCCCAGCCCAGACTGGTGCTCGTCGAGGTTCCACCCACCGCGAAGCCTTCATTGAACAGCGCGGTGATGCGGGTCTCGGACTGCAGCACGAAGTCGTCCGCAGCGAACTGGGCGAGCGGCGCCCCCGCGTCGGTGCGGTGCACGCTGCGGAAGCCGTTGCTGACCGCGCCGCGGAGACGCTCGTCGACCTTGAGCGCACCGCTGCCGGTATTGGCCACCGTGTAGGTCAGCGGCGAGCCGCCCGTATTGCCGACCGAGCCAACGGCGGTGCCGCTGCGACCGGCCGCCAGTGCCAGCGTGATCGATTCCGGCAGCTTGACCACCGGCGCCTGGATCGCGACCGCGATCGGCAGCGTCAGCGGCGCGCGCTGCACACCCAGGATCGGACCGGTCGACTCCAGACGCATTTCGCCGAAGCTGAAGACGCCATTGGCTGCCTGTGCACGGGTGTTGACGGTGATGCGCACCGACGCCGTGCCACCGGCCGGCACCTTCAGTGTCGACGGCACTGCCGTCGCGTTGACGCCCGTGAAGCGGATGCGCCAGCTCGACGCACTGCCGTGCGGATTGCGGAACGTCCGCACGAAGCTGCAGCTCGAGTAGCAGTTGCGCTTGCCGAGGCTCGGCTGGTTGAGGGCCGACACATCACCACCCAGCGCCGGATCGGCCGCGAGGTAGTTCGCCTTGGTTTCGTGCATCACGAGGCCGGCGTTGATCGCCCGGTCGACCTGGATGCGGCCACTGCCCTTGTCGAACGGCGTGCCCAACGTGACCTGGTCTTCCTTGAACACTTCGGTCTTGGCGGTCAGCGCGAGGGCCGACTTGATCTCGGGCACCGACCACGTCGGACGCGCCTGGCGGATCAGGCCTGCAGCACCCGCCTGGTGCGGCGATGCCATCGAGGTGCCGTTGTAGAGATCGACCGCGTTTTCGAAGCCGGTGATCGTGGTGCCGGCGATGACGGCGAGGATGCTCACGCCGGGCGCAGTGACGTCCGGCTTGACCAGGTCGAACGTACCCGCCGGACCACGCGAGCTGAAGGCACCGAGGGCATCGGCGACATTCGGCAGCACCAGCGGCGGGTATTGCACGCCGGCGGTCGCAGTCGGATTGGCGGCGACGAAATCACGCAGCAGGTTGGCATCGGCCTGCGGCATGCCGAAGACCGGGATGGTGGCGCCCGGCACCGACGGGATGATGCCGCCCGCCGCGTTGTTGGCGATCACCACGGCGACCGCACCGGCGGCCTTGGCGAAATCGGCCTTGATGGTGAACGAGCAGGTACCGCGACGGACCACAGCGATCGCGCCCTGGAAGCTGTTGGCCGGGAAGGCTGCACAGCCGTCGTCGGCCGCGTCGATCCGGGCGCTGACGCGCAACGGGGTGGTGCCCGGAATCGTGGCGTTGAACGCGACGCCGCCGGTGCCTTCTTCCACCAGCACCGGGCGCAGCGGCTCGGGCACATTGCCGGGGCCGGTCACGTCGAGCGCGAGTGCGAAGGAACCGCGACCGTGCTGGGCAGCGGCTGTCGACGACACCCACGGCTCCAGGTGACCCATGGTGTTCGGGCCCGGGCCGCTGTTGCCGGCCGACGAGGCCACGAAGATGCCCGCATCGACGGCGTTGAGAAACGCCAGCGACACCGCTTCGCTCCACGGTGCCGCGCCGCCGCCGATCGAGTAATTCAGTACGTCGATGATGCCGTCGGCGATGGCCTGGTTGACGCCCGCGACAGCCGAGTTGTTCGGACACAGGCCTTGGCCGGTCGCGGTGTTGGTGTAGCAGATGTCGTAGGCGACGATGTTGCCGCGTGGCGCGACACCGGATATCCGGCGCGTATTGCCACGGAACAGGGCGTCACGGCGATTGCCGGCGACCGTGGAGGCCACATGGCTGCCGTGGCCGTTGGTGTCGCCGAAACCGGGCTCTTCGCGGATGTTCGGCAGGCCGCACTGGTTACCCGGCGCGCCGCAGACGAAGTTGTAGCCACCGATCAGCTTGTCGTTGCAACGACCGGCGTCGACCTGACCCGTCTGGCAGGTGCCGAGGTAGTTGCCGGCGCCCAGCGGATTGATGTGCTGGTAGCCGTCGATCGGATCGACCGCCGTGAACGACGGCGCACCGAAGTTGATGCCCGAATCGAGAATGCCGTAGACGATGCCCTCGCCCTGGAACTGGCCGGTCGCACCGGACCACGTGCCGGTCCACACGGCCTCGGAACCGATCAGCCGGGGACCGGTGTCGGTGTCGAGCACGTACTCGCGATAGGCCTCGACCAGCTGCACATCGGGCAACTGCTCGATGCGCGCCGCTTCGGCCGTGGTCAGCTCGACCACCACACCGTTGAGCGCGTGCTGCATGCGGTACTCGACATCGATCGGACGACCGACGCGCAACGCCATGGCGCCGACGAGATCGGACTGCCGGCCCTGCAGATAGTTGACGTAATTGCGTGCAGTCGCGCTCTTGACGTCGAGGCGCGACTTGCCGCGCGCATCGGTGCGTCGGGCGGGCGCCGCGAGGCCGCTGATCTCACCCTTGTAGCCGGCGAGCGCGGGCTCTTCGAAGACGACGATGTAGCGCTCGGGCGTGCCGGACGACAGTGCCGCCGGCGCTGCGGGCGTGGCCGCACGGCCGCCGGTGGCGGTCGCGACGGACGCATTGGACGACGTGGCGCCGAACAGCGAACCGACGCTCGCTTTGGCGGAATCGACCGCGTTCCCGATGACCGGGACACGGGACGGAAGTGCGGTACTCGCGACCGCGACGACGGCGAGGCCGAGCAGGGCCGAAGCCACCCCGACCTTTCGAATGCGTGACATGCGGATGTATCCCCTAGTGATGGAACCTGCCAGACCCAAACGACGATGCCGTCCGACTGCCGACTGCATCGACATCCTTCCTTCCGACGGCGGGCAAGCCCCCTGCCATACCACCCCATCAGCATGTGACGTTGTATACAACTTTTTGACCCACCGGGCATGTTTCTGCCATTTTTTCTGCAAGCCGAGCATCGGGTCGGGGCCTCGCATCGTGACGCTGGAATCGCGTCGCACGGCTAGACTGCGCCGACGCCAGCCCGGCGTGCCGCATCCAGAGGCTTTCCATGCCCCCTGCCCGTCTTGCCGTGTTCGGTCATCCCGTCGCGCATTCACTGTCGCCCCATATACATGCCGCGTTCGGCGCGCAGACCGGGATCGCGATCGACTACACGGCCATCGATACGGCGCCCGCAGCATTCGCCGATGCGCTGGCGGCGTTTGCTGCTTCCGGGGGCATCGGGGCGAACGTGACGCTGCCGTTGAAGGAGCTCGCGCATGGACTGGCATCGACGCGCAGCGAGCGGGCGACACGCGCGGGCGCGGTCAACACGCTGGTACGCCAAGGCGACGCCTGGCATGGCGACAACACCGACGGCGCGGGTCTCGTCCGCGATCTGACCGAACGCCACGGGCTCGACCTGCGTGGTCGTCGCACGCTGCTGGTCGGCGCGGGGGGCGCGGCACGCGGCGTCGCGCCGGCGCTGCTGGAAGCCGGCATCAGCGAACTCTATGTGGTCAATCGCACGGCATCGCGCACGGACGCACTCGCCGATGCACTCGGTGAGCCCGGACGCGTGCATCCGCGTTATCTCGAGCAGCTCGGCGAACTGGGTGAGTTCGAACTGATCGTCAATGCGACCTCGGCCGGACGCGGCGGCGCGATGCTGTCGTTGCCGCGCTCGCTGGTCGGCGTACGCACCGCAGCGGTCGACCTGAGCTATGCCGAAGCCTCGGTGCCGTTCCTGGCCTGGGCGCGTGCACACGGCTGCCGCGACACGATCGACGGCCTCGGCATGCTGGTCGAACAGGCGGCAGAGAGCTTCGCGCTGTGGCATGGCCTGCGGCCCGACACCTCAGCGGTGTTCGAATCCCTGCAGTCGCGGAACACGCTGCTGGTCAACGCGGACTGAGTCCGGTTATGGACCTACGCGAACTCCTGTTGATGATCGGCAGCCAGTTGCCGGGCCGGCTGCCGATCCTGATCGCGCTGGTCGTCGGTCTGGTGCTGGTCACGCAGCGGCGCACGCTGGCGCCCGCATCGCGCCGGGCAGGCCTGCTCGGCTTCGGGCTGCTACTGCTCACGAATGTGCTGGCCATGCTCGGCTGGCCGCTGCTGCAGATGTACGTCATGGGTGCGGCGATGTCGGCGACGCAGGTGCAGATGACGTTCGCGCTGCTGGCGGTGCCGCTGGCGCTGCTCGATGCAGCCGGGCTGGTGCTGCTGGCCCTTGCGATCGTGCGCGGCGCGCGCTGATTCGTCGTGCAGTGCCGGGACGGCTGCGCGGCCTGCTGCATCGCGCCTTCGATCACCTCGCCGATTCCGGGCATGCCCGATGGCAAGCCGGCCGGCGTGGCGTGTGTGCAGCTGGATGATCGTCTGCGGTGTCGCCTGTTCGGGCGTCCGGAGCGGCCGGAGTTCTGCGGATCGCTGCGGCCTGCGCTGGAGATGTGCGGGAGTTCGCGTGTTGCTGCGTTCGCGATGCTCGAAGCGCTCGAGCGGGTGACGGCGCCTTGAGCGCGGACAGGCACGTCTAACGACGCACACGCTTTCTCGGAATTGTTTCGCGCGGGGGACGGGCCCTCACCCGACGCGCTTCGCGCGTCGACCCCGGATCAGGTCCGGGGCAGGCTCTCTCCCTGAGGGAGACGTGCTCGTATCTCGCGATCTGAACAGTGACGCCCGTATCGAGCGGTGGTTGGTCATCCCGCAACAGCGGCACTCCAGACCGCACACACGAAAAGGGCGGCCGAAGCCGCCCATCCGTGACACCTGCCGCCGCTTCAACGGCCCTTGCGCGCGTCGTCGTTGGCCTTGCCGACCGCGCTCTGGACCTTGCCGGCGGTCTTCTGCGCCTTGCCGGCCACTTCCTTGGAGGTGTTGCCGGTGACCTTGCCGACCACTTCCTTCGCGGTGCCCTTGACCTGGTTCTTGATGCCTTCGCTGCGATTCTTGTCCACGTGGATGTCTCCGGCCTGCTGGATTGCAGGGTGGAAACGATATGCGCCGCGCACCGCAATGCCGGGGTGAAGAAATTGCACAGCGCCGCGCGTCATTACGGAACGGCTCAGCTGCATCACAGGATCGGCGCGCCACCGGTCACTGCATACCGTCCGCCACTCATGTAGCTCGCCTCGTCCGACGCCAGCAGCACATAGATCGGTGCGCATTCGGCCGGCTGGCCAGGCCGCTTGAGCGGGACCTGCGAGCCGAACGACGCCACTTCGTCCGGCGGCATCGTCGACGGAATCAGCGGCGTCCAGATCGGCCCCGGCGCGACCGAGTTCACGCGGATGCCCTTGTCGGCCAGCAGCTGCGCCAGACCCGCACTGAAGTTCGCGATCGCGCCCTTCGTCGCCGCGTAGGGCAGCAACGTCGCCTTGGGCTTGTCGGAGTTGATCGAGCTGGTGTTGATGATCGACGCGCCGGGCTGCATGTGCGGCACCGCGGCCTTGCACAGGTGGAACATCGCGCTGACGTTGACCTGGAAGGTGTAGTCCCACATGTCATCGGGAATCTCGTCGAGCGAGTCGTAGCTCATCTGGTAGGCGGCGTTGTTGACGAGAATGTCGAGGCGGCCGAACACGTCGACTGCCTTCTGCACGATCGCGCGGCAATGCGCGGGATCCGCGATGTCCCCGGGCACGAGCGTGCAGCGTTGGCCGGCGTCCTCGACCAGGCGCTGCGTTGCACGCGCGTCCTCGTCTTCGTTGAGATAGCTGACCAGGACGTCGGCGCCCTCGCGCGCGTAAGCGAGCGCGACCGCGCGACCGATGCCGCTGTCACCGCCGGTGATGATCGCGACCTTGCCTGCAAGCCGACCGCTGCCGCGATAGCTGGCTTCACCGTGGTCGGCAGGCGGATCGAGTTTCGTTTCGACGCCGGGGACGTCCTGTTGCTGCGCGGGCTGGCTCATGGTGGGTGCTCCTGTGCGGGGCCTGCCACGCTCGCGCTGCACCCGTCGAATGCCCGTGAATCCCTACGCCACCACGTCGGACGCGGCCTGCAGCGGCATCACGAACGACAGGCGCGTGCCACCGACCGCCGGTGTCACCTCGATCCGGCCGGCATGGGCACGTGCGATCTCGCCAGGAATGAAGAAGTCCCAGGCACGCGCGCCATCGCCTGCAACAGTGCGCGAGGCCAGGGGACCGGCGACGGTATCGAGTTCGTCGCCGGACAGCGCCAGCCCTGGCGCCTGCACGCCGAGCACCAGGGCATCGCCGGTGGTCACCACGTCGATCGACACGGTCTCGCGCTCGCCCACGTGTCGCAGCACATTGAGCGCCAGGTGCACCAGCAGTTGACCAAGGCGTGCAGGATCGCAGTCGACTTCGGCATCGATCCGGACCGATGTCGCCAGCGCACGGTGCGGATGTGCACTGACGACCTGCGACAGCACACGCTGCAGCTCGACTGTCAGCGCCCCCGGCGGCGTCCGCGTCAACGGTGCGCTGGCGACCAGCTTGTCGTGCGCGAAATCGAAGATCCCGTCGACCACCGACGCCATGCGCCACAGGCTGGCCTCCATGTCGACGACGCGCGCACGCGTTGTCGCGTCGAGTCCGGGCGTGGTCCTGATCAGATAGGCATCCATGACCAGCGCCTGGATCGGTGCTTTCAGATCATCACTGACCTCGTTGATGAAACGCTCGCGCAACTTGGCGACATCCAGCGCGGTGTGCAGCGCGGCCTGGCTCAGCGCGGTCCGCTCGTCGCTCTCGAGCTGCGCGCCGATCAGTTCGGCGAACAGCTCCATCATCTGTAGCGTTTCCGGCGCCTCCACTCTGGAAGGCAGCGGATCGATCGCACACAGGGTGCCGAAGAACTCACCGCTGGCGCGCAGGATCGGCACCGAGATGTAACTCTCAAGCCCGTACAGGCGCGGCGTCTGGTGTTCGGCAAACTCGGGATTCGCGCTGGCGTGGCCGAACACGACGGGCTGGCGATGCTGGCGGATCTCGTCGCAGATCGTCGTCCGCAGCTCCAGCTCGCCACCGGGCTGCAGGCCGAATGCGATCTCGTCGCGCACCGCGCAGGCGGTCCAGCGGGTATCGGTCACGCGCGCGACCGCGGCGAAACGCAAGCCCGTTGTCCGGGTGATGACCTCGAGAATCTTCGGAACGGCAGCGATGCGGGCGACGGCTTCGAGATCGCGCTGCACCTGTGTCTGTGCGTGCATGGGAACGGGCGGCAGACGGAATTGGCCGCCAGCCTACGCGGCCGGGTCCGGCGCCGCCAGCGAGGCGTCTGCCGAACCGCGACGCCCGCTACACGCGGCGGCGCCCACGCTGCGTCTTTCCCCCTCCTGGATGCACGATGCGCCTGCTGGCCGGTTGCGAACTCGTCGTCGAAGCGGAGGTGGACTGCGCCGTCGTCGCCATGCTCCGTCCCCGCAGCGGCGATGCCCAGTGGCTGGTCAGCGAGCACTACGCGTTCGATCCCGATGTGCGGCCCACGGAGTTCGTCGATTCGTTCGGCAATCTGTGTCAGCGCTTCGTGGTGCACAGCGGGCGGATGCGCATCCGCACCGAGCTGGAAGTCGAGACCGAACGGGACATCGCGGTCGCGCCATGGACCGCACCGATGCCACCGGCCGCCCTGCCCGACCATACGCTGCAATACCTGCTGCCGAGCCGCTACTGCCCGAGCGACCGGACGTTCGAGCGTGCGTTGGAGATCGTCGATGAGGCCGGCCCGCGCGCCGGCCAGGTCGGCGCGATCGTCGCGTGGATCCGTCGCCACATCGAATACCGCTACGGCGTCAGCGATGCGACCACCGATGCACTCGACACGATGGGGCACGGCGCCGGCGTCTGTCGTGACTACGCGCATGTCGGCATCACCCTGTGCCGCAGCCTGCGGATTCCCGCGCGCATGGTGGTCGGCTATCTGCATGGTCTGGAACCGATGGACCTGCACGCCTGGTTCGAGGCCTATCTCGACGGCCGCTGGTACACCTTTGATGCGACGCAGTCGGCGCCGCGCGGCGGGCGCATCGTCGTCGCCTACGGACGCGACGCGGCAGACGTGGCGTTCCTGACCAACTACGGCCTGCTGCAGACGGTCGAGATGCAGGTCTGGGTCGGCGAGAAGCCCTGACGCCGCAAACGCGCACACCGTCACGACTGGCCGAAGGTCCAATGCCGCATGCCATGCGCGCGTGCTGACATCCGGCCACTGGCCCTCTCCCCCACATGGCCGGCTCGCGACCGACGCCGTCGGCCGCGCCACCTGCGTGCGGCCTGCGGGCCGTGGGAGATGTCCGATGCTCCGATCCTTCGATCGCCGCGACACGCGGCTGTTGCGACTGCTGCTGATTCTGCTGGTCGCCACATTCGCCTCGACTGCGCAGGCCGTGTGCCGCGACGCCGTGGTGCTGGTGCACGGCAACGCCGGCACGCCCGCGCACTTCGACAATACCTACGTGGAACTGCGCGCCCGCGGCTGGACCGATTTCGAGATCCTGCGGCCGAACTGGGGCAGCAAGACCTGCGCCGCGTGCAACGACCACAGCGGCAGCGAGGAGACGCCGGTGCTCGATGCGCTGGTCGAGGCGATCGCGCGCTCGTGCACCGGCAAGATCGACGTCATCGGCCACTCGATGGGCGTCACCTTGGCGGCGAAACAGATCGTCAACTACGGCCTCGCCAATGATGTCGCGACCTTCGTCGGCATCGCCGGTGCGTATCGCGGCCTGTGGAGTTGCGGCACGTATCCGTGGAATGTCGTCACCTCGACCTGCGGCGCGCAGGGTCTGTCGATCAACAGTCCACTGCTGGCATCGCTGGCCGGCAAGCCGCTCGGCATGCAGACCTACTCGATCAAATCCTGGATCGACCAGATCGTCTGCTACGGCGGCGTCTGCACCGTCGCCGGCGTGCACAGCTCCACGCTGCCGGGCGAGACCGCGAGCCACACGCTCGCGACCGGACACTTCGGCCTGTTGACCGACACCGCGGTGCTGCAGGTGAATCTGATCCAGTAAGCCGCTATGTGCGTGCGACGCGGCTCGGGCTGCGTCGCACGCGTCACGCGAGACCGAGGAACACCCGCATGCGTTCGAGTTCGGCATCGAGCGCGTCGCGGAACGCCGCGTCGCGCGGCGCCGCGCCGTCGACATAGCCGAAGCGCGCGTTCAACCCGCCATCGACGACCGATACGTTGCCCCAGCCGATCACGCGGTCGCCCCACAGCAGTGGCAATGCGTAATAGCCGAGCTGGCGTTTCGGTGCCGGCGTATAGGCCTCGAAGCGGTAACGCCAGTCCCAGAGCAGTTCGAAACGACGCCGATCCCAGACCACGGGATCGAACGGCGTCAGCAGCCGGACACCGGGATCGGGCCGCCAGCGCCGGCTCTGCGGTGATTCGTCGGCGGGCCAGACCCAGTCGATGCCATCGATGCGTGCACCACCGAGGCGTGCACGTGAACGCGCCAATGTCACAGCGCGCGCGGCGTGCCACTGCGGCACACCGCGTCCGAGATACGACATCAACTGGCGCAGGCTGGCCTCGGGCAACGGCGCGTACTTGTGCACCAGCAGATCGAGCATCCGGTCCAGGCGCCGGTCGATCTCGTCCGCATCGAGTTGCGCCGCATCCGGCTCGCGCAGCGCATACACCCGCGTGCCGCCATCACGGCGGGCGACGCGCAGCAGGCCGCGGTAGTGCATGCCATCGAGCAGCTGGGTGCTGGCATTCGACGAGCCCCCGAACCAGTTGGTGACCTTGCCGTGGGCGAAGTGCGCATCGACCTCGCGTGGATGCACGGCGCCGCGTTCGGCGATGAAGGCGCGCACCGCCTGCGCCTGCCGCCAGCGCGCGGGCGTCCAGGTCTCGCGCGCGATGCGCGGATGCATCAGCGCCTGCGTCGCCCGAGGCAGGAAGCCGTAGTTGACGAAGAAATCCTCTTCGAGCGCCAGTCGCGGATAGCGGCGCTCCAGATCGCCGGCGCGGTAGTCGAGTACGCGATGGCGCAGTGTCAGGTCCTGCGCGCGCGCCGGTGCACGGATCGGATCGGCCTGCACGAAACCGAGCCTGCCGACCGCGCGCATCAGCGTGGTCGGCTTGAACAGGGATCGCGCCACCGCATGGCGGCGCAGATGGTCGAGGGTCAGCGGCGGCATCGCCGCATGATGCCAGCGCGCGCACGGCATCGGCACTGCGTCATGCGCACCACGACGCAGTGCCGATCAAGCGCAAGCGCAACACATCACGTGTGCGAACCAGCGCCCGCGAACGGACATCCCCGTTGCAGCGGCTGTCCGTTGTGCTGCGCACGGAACCGGTGCGAGGCCTCGTACGCCGGCTTGCGCAGACGCATGATCTCGCCCAGCGGGCGATGCGCGGCCAGGCCGTGCCACGGGCTGAAACCCACGCCGTCGTCGATCTCGCGGCTCAATGCCTGCGTCCACGCCGCCTGCGGTCCGGCCACCAGACGCGCCACGGTGCGGAACGGGCTGCGCGCCTCGTCCCACTCCGCCGATGCATCGTCGACCGGCATGTCGGCCAGCGACGTCGATAGCTGCGCGCGCAATTCCCACTCGGCGGTGTTGGCGCCGAAGAACGCGACCACCGCATCGCGGATCGCGTCGTCGTCCTTGAGGTCGAGGCGGACGTCGGTCAGCGCGCGCAGCGATGTGGACACCGGCACCAGCTGGTATTTGGCGATGTAGTCGCCATGCCGGATCGGCAACTGGGTGAAGAAAGTTTCGCCGAGAATATGGTTCGGCGGCTCGCCCCCCATCGACTTGAGCGTGGCGCTCTCGCCGCCCATCGCCTCGAGGCCACGCTCGGTGCCGCGCAGGATCGCCGAGATCACACGCTTGGTGCGGTCCATCCGATCGGTGGTCTTGGCCAGCAGCTTGAGATTGCGCAGGAAGGACTTGCCGTTGGGCGAGTTGAAGGTCGGCCCGTTGACCAGAATGAACTCCTGCACGGCCATGTCTTCGCTGCCTTCGAGACGCGCGCCTTCGACGCTGCAGATCCGCATCGCGACACCGCGCGGCGTGGACACGCGATCCGACAGCAGATCGCCCGGCGTCGTCGACAGGCGCAGCACCGCGCTGTAGCGCCCAGGCTGTGCGAACAGGCCCTGCGCGAGTTCCGGCGCCAGGCCGTCGTCGATGTGCAGCGTGGCTTCGAGCAGGCCGTGGCTTTTGGCATGGACAGCGCGCAGGCCATGGCCTTCGTCCTCCAGGGTGATCTGCTGGATCGACTGCAGCACCTCGACCAGATCGGCCGCCAGCTCCGCCTCGTCGGGGCCGGGGGTGGCGAGGCGCTCGTCGTAACGGGCGAAGGTGTCGGGGGTCGGAACGGACATGGCGTGGCTTCCGGCTCGGGGGCTGGGTTCAAAGTGCGGGCGTTGGCATGACGCGTTCGTCGATTCGGACCGGCCATGGGCCCACCAGCGTGCGCGATTCAGTGAGGCAAACAGAAGAAGGCCACGTCGAGATGGACGCGGCCTTCAAAGTCGGTCTTGGTGGTTGACGCCTTACTTCTGCAGGAACGCGATCAGCGCGCGGTTGAACGCATCTGCATGGCTGGCGTTGAAGCCGTGCGGCGCATCCGGCACCACGACAGCCTCACTGCCAGCGATCGCGGCGTGCGTGCGCTTGCCCGAACCCTCGTACGGCACGGTGCCGTCGCTGTCGCCGTGCATCACCAGCGTCGGCACCGTGACCTTCTCCAGATCCTGGCGGAAATCGGTGGTGCCGAAGGCCTGCATGCAACCGAGTGCGGCCGTCTGGTCGGACTGCTTGCACAGCGCGATCGCCTCCTGGCGCGTCTTCTCGTCGACCTTCAGTTCGCCATTGGCACTGAAGAAATCCTTGGTAAAGCCGTCGAAGAAGGTGTCACGGTCCTGCTTGAGGCCGTCTTCCATGTCCTTGGCCTTGTCTTCGGTCAACGGACCGTCGGGGTTATCGGACGTCTTGAGCATGTACGGCGGCACGGCCGCGGCGAACACGACGCTGTGCAGGCGATCTTCGCCGTGGTTGGCGATATAGCGTGCCACTTCGCCACCGCCCATCGAGAAGCCGACGAGAGTGACATCGCGCAGATCGAGATCGTCGAGCACGCCGGCGAGATCGGCGGCGAGCGTGTCGTACTCGTAGCCGGTCGGCGGCTTTTCCGAGCGGCCGAAACCACGGCGGTCATAGGCCACGACGCGATAGCCGGCATCGCGCAACGGGCCGGTCTGCGCCTTCCACGATTCGGCGGACAGCGGCCAGCCGTGGATCAGCACGACCGGGCGGCCATCGCCTCCGGTGTCGTCGATATGCAGGCGGACGCGGGGCGTGGCGTTGACTGAAGACATGGGTGATTCCAGTGCGTAGGTTGGGCGGCCATCAGGCCCGGCGCGCCATGGCGCGCCCGTGAAGCCCGCCCGGACAGGCACCGGACAGTCAGCCAGCGTGTGGCGATGTGCCGGTCCGGTCGCGGCACACATGAATCGCCTGCATGCATGCGCCGGCATCGTCAGGCGAGGCAACAACCAGGCGCGCATCCAAAAAAAAACGGGCGCCCAAGGGCACCCGTTCTTCGTGTCGCGATCAGTGCAGCCTGATCAGAACGCGTACTCGGCAGTCAGACCCAGCAGCGCCGTCGAGCGCTTCGGACCTTCGAACGTTGCGCCCGTGACCGGCTCGCGCAGGTCGCCGGACTTGGCGCGGAAGTAGTCGTAATGCAGACCGACGCTGAAGTTCTGCGTCGCGTTCCAGCCGGTGCCGACGCCGGCATACCAGCTGTTACGGCCATCGCTACCGCCGCTTTCCAGGCCGAGGTTCTCGCCGACGCTGTTGTAGTAGTCGACATTGTTGTCCGAGGCGCGGAAGTAACCGCCGCGGGCACCGACATACCAGGCAGGCGTGATGTTCAAACGCGCGTTGCCACCGACGATCCAGCCGCGCAGCGCATTCTCGTCATCACGCTGATTCACGTCGTTGTCGTTGAACGCATTCTTGACGACGATATTGCCCAGATCGGTGTAACCACCCTCGAGACCGAGGCCGAAGTTCTGCGCGACTTTCCAGCGGTAACCGCCGACCAGGCCATAGCCGGTCTTGCGGCCGTCGCGGCTTTCGAACACGTTGAAATCACCGGTACCGAAACGGCCGGCGGTGCCGCCGTCGGTGCGGCCGACGTTACCGGCCACGAAAGCATTGCCCTGGCCGACCTGCAGGTCAGGACGGTAGGTGTCGCCGCCGGCGCTCTGGGCGAAGGCAGTGGGAGCGCACAGCGCGGCCGCGATCGCGGCGGGAATCAGGAGCTTCTTCATCGGGGCCATCCTTTCTTGGTCTTGGACGCGCTCGATCGATCAGTCGATCGCGCGTCTGCGGGGGAAATTCCGCAACGCCAAAGGGGCGTCGCGGGCCGCAGTAGAGACCTTCAAGGCTGAAGCGCACACAAACCTTCACGCGTCCTGCACGGATTCGGCACCGATACGTTCAAGTTCCGTTTACGGCAATGAGGAACCGGGCGCCGTAAAAAAGGTCGCGGCATGCGAATCCGCATGCCGCGTACCTGATGCCTTGCCGAAATTCAGGGTGCAGTCACCGCTTCCACGACCGGTGCGTCCACACCGTCAATGCGCGCTTCGACTTCGAACATGCCGGATCCGCCGCCCAGGCTTTCGACACGCACCTCGTAACGTCCGGCGGCGAGCTGCGTCGACAGGCGCGAGTTGGTGCCCGAACCGCCATCGTCATCCTCGAAGGTGCCGCCCGGACCGTCGACATGCAGCACGGTGTCGAACTCGTCGGAACGTGCTTCGAGTGTTACCTGCGCCGCATTCGGCACATCGAGCACGAAGCGACGCCCACTGCCGCCCTCGACGCGCGCGACCGCGACCTGGCCCGAGACCAGCGACGTGCCGTCACGCGTCACCATGCCGCCGGGCAGCGGCGCATAGCGCACGGCCAGATTGAAATCGCCGCGACCTGCGTCTTCGAGCGCGGCTGCGTTCAAGGTGTAGGTGCCGGGTTCGAGGAACAGACGCAGCATGGAATCGGTGCCGCCACCGCTGTCGTCGTTCTCGGCCTCGACGTTCGGACCACGCACGCGCAGCACAGGATCGAACGCGCTCGACGCGAGCGTAATCGTGTACAGACCCGGGCGCTCGACCTGCAGCGTGTAGTCCTGCGCACTGCCGGTCAGCCAGTCGATGACTTCGCCCTCGCCCGCCAGCGGCTTGCCGTCGTAGACCGCGATGGTCTTCGCACCCAGACGGAACGGGCCGAACGCTTCGGCGCCACGACCGCTGACCGCGACCAGATAGTCTCCCGCCGACTTCGCACGGAACGCGAGACCCGGACCCTCGCCTTGCGCGATCAGCTGATCACCGTTGAACACCGCCAACGTGCCGGGCAGCGCGCCTTCCAGCGTCAGCGACACCGCCTGACCTTCGGTCAGCGGCAGCGAGAAGCGCTGGTAGCGGCTGCCGTCGCTGTAGTTGATGCCACTCGACGAGGTGATTTCGCCGGACACCTCGCCGTCGAGCGCCAGCGCCGTCGCGCTGTCGTCCGTCCTCGCGGTCGACGCGGCGCCGTCGCCATCACCGCTTCCCGACACGTTGAATCCACACCCCGACAGCAGCAATCCGGCCGAGACGGCCAGGCTCAAAGCGGCAACGCGCATGCGACGACTTCCGATGAGGGGACGGGATCCGTCCGGAGTCGCGATTCTCGTCGAAGCGCGGGCAATCGGACAGGGGCGAAACGCGGACCGGTTACGATGCCCGCCCGATCCGCGACCCGATCCCGCGATGCCCCACGCCACCGGCCCCCTGCTGACCCGCGACTCCGCCGACGCGATGCTGGCCGCGCGACGCGCTGGCGCGGACAACTGGACGGGCTCGCTCGATCTGGGTCGCAATGTCGACACCGTGACCTTCGAAGGCGACCACTGGTCGTGGCGCGGCCGTGCGTATCCGTGGCCGGGCACATTGAAGGACCGCACGCTCTACGTATTGGACGGCGACGACTGGACCGCGGTGTCCCGCTTCGGGCGCGCGCTGATCAAGCTGGTGCCGACCGACTGGGGCCCGCCGACGTTCGAGATCGACGGCATCAAGATGCTGGTGTCGGCGCGCATCTCGCCGATCGAGGACGCGCGGCAGAAGGTCGCGCTCGTCGCGCCGCGCGGCAAGACCGTGCTCGACACCTGCGGCGGCCTCGGCTACTTCGCCGCATGCTGCCTCGAATCGGGCGTCGCGCAGATCCGCTCATTCGAGAAGAACGAAGACGTGTTGTGGCTGCGCACGCTCAACCCGTGGTCGCCCGATCCCGACGCGCCGGACACCGGCGGCCGCCTGCACCTCGCGCACGCCGACATCTCGCAGGCGATCGTCGACATCGCCGACGCGAGCGTCGACGCGGTGCTGCACGACCCGCCGCGTTTCGGCATCGCCGGCGAACTCTATTCGCAGGTGTTCTACGACCACCTCGCGCGAGTGCTGCGTCGTGGCGGCCGCCTGTTCCATTACACCGGCGCACCGAACCGCCTGACCAGCGGCCGCGACGTCCCGCGCGAAGTCGCGCGGCGACTGGAAAAGTCGGGTTTGAAAACCGAACTCGCGCTCGACGGCGTGCTGGCAGTCAAGCGCTGAGGCTGGCCACGCTCAGTCGCGTGACGCTGACAGCAATCCGCGGCGCCGGAACCACATCTCTACTGGAATGGTCACCAGCGGCGGGATCGCGGCGAGCAGCGCGACCAGCACCGCCCACAGCGGCCAGCGCAGACGGATCCACGTGAACAGGCTGACCGCGAGATAGACCAGGAACGCGACGCCGTGCAGTCGCCCGAAGAACCACACGCCGAGTTCGGTGGTCTGCGTGCCGTACTTGAGCAGCATGCCGATCAACAGACCAGCCCAGGTGAGCGCTTCGAAGAGTGCCGCGGCGGCGAAGATGCGGCCGGTGGTGGACAGCGGACGAGGCGGCATGCGGCGTTCCGTGAGTGGGGCGTCGCAGTGTAATGGCGCGTCGTCGCGTGATGCTTCTCGATGCCCATTTTTAACGCGGCTCTGCTTAGGATTTTCGTCCCGCATCCACGACGCGAGACCATGACGGCCAATCCCACGCCGCCCCTCGACGAAGCCACGCGCCAGCGCGCGCTCGATGGCTATCATGTCCTCGACAGCCTGCCGGAAGGCGCTTTCGACGACATCGTGCAACTGGCCGCCACGCTCTGCGGCACACCGACCGCGCTGATCACGCTGATCGATCGCGATCGTCAATGGTTCAAGGCGCGCACGGGATTCGACGATACGCAGACCGACCGCAGCGCCGCCGTCTGCGATCACGCGATCCGCGCGCCCGACACGCTGATGGAAATCCCAGACCTCGCGCACGACGCGCGCTTCGCTGCGAATCCTTTCGTCAACGGCGAACAGGGCGATGCGCGTTTCTACGCCGGCATGCCGCTGGTCACGCCGGACGGCGCGGCGATCGGCACGGTCTGCGTGCTTGACGATATGCCACGCCATCTGACCGAGGCGCAGCGCGCGGCATTGCAGTCGCTCGCGCGGCTGACGATGACGTTGCTCGATGCCCGCGCACGCGAACGCACGCTGGAACTCGAAGCCTTCGTCGCGACCGCCGCACCTGCGCCGGCACCCGCCCACACCGGCGTCGCCTTGGAAGATCCCGGCTACACGCTGGCGCTGATTGAGTTGCAGGACCTTGCCGGTGCTGTCGCGCGTCTGGGCGAACGGGGCACCGAGAAACTGTTGCAGGCGCTCGACGCCGCGCTCGAATCGGCCTTGCCATCTGGCGGTACCGATGCGGTGAACCGCAGCAGCGGCAGCGGCGAGTACGTCGCGGTACTGCACGGCGCCGATGCCCCGCGCACGCTCGAACGCCTGCAGACCGAGATCGCCACGCGCGCCGCTGCGCACGGCCTACGTTTCCTCACCGGCACCACGCAGGGCGCGGCGAGCGAGCACACCGGCATGGTGTTCCTGCGCGCCGAGGCCGACCTGCTCGACCGCAAGGCAGCGCAGACCCCGCATTGAACCCGCGATCGAACGTCAGCGCGCGGCCCACCCGGTCGCGTGCTCGACACCGAACAGCATCTGCGGCGGCAACTGGAAAATGAAATAGGGATTGATTGATGGCGGCACGCTCGCAGCGTCGAGTCGCGCCTGCTGCGCCGCGGTGAATTCGATATCAAGCGACGCGATGTTCTGATGCAGTTGTTCGAGGCGGCTCGCACCGACCAGCACCGACGACACGCCAGGCCGACGCGCCGTCCACGCGAGTGCGACCTCGGCCATCGAACGGCCGATCTCCTCGGCGACCGCGCGCACCACGTCGACGATGTCGAAGTTGTGTTCGGTGAACAACATGCCGCCGAACGGGTTGTCGCCGTCGAGGCGGCCGTCGTCATCGCCGCGTGGGCCGTTGGCGCCGCTCGCATCACCGGGCAATCGGGATGCACGCGCTGCGTCGGCGAGTTTTTCGCGACCGTATTTGCCGGTCAGCAGTCCGCCACCGAGCGGGCTCCACGGCACCAGACCAAGACCGAGCGCATCGCCCGCCGGCAGGATCTCGAGTTCGACGCCGCGATCGAGCAGCGAGTACTGGTACTGCAGGCCGATCGGCACCGGCAGACCATGTGCCTGCCCCAGCGTCGCCACCCGCGCGACGTACCAGGCCGGCGTGTTCGAGAAGCCGTAATGCAGGATGCGGCCGGACCGGACCGCATCGGTCATCGTCTGCAGCACTTCTTCAGGCGGCGTCAGCCGGTCCCAGACGTGCATCCAGTACAGGTCGATGTAGTCGGTGCGTAGGCGCTTGAGGGAACCATCGAGCGCGGTGCGGATGTTCTTCGCGCCGTTGCCTCCACCGTGTGCGTTGCCCTGCATGCGCGGGAAACCGGACTTGGTCGCCAGCACGATGCGATCGCGCAGGCCGGCATCGGCGATGAAGCCGCCCAGCATCTCCTCGCTGCGTCCGCCCGCGTACAGATCCGCGGTGTCGACGAAGTTGCCACCCGCCTCGACATAGGCATCGAACACGGCGCGCGACGCGGTGGCATCGGTGCCCCAGCGTTCGGTCCCGAAGGTCATCGCGCCCAGCGCGAGCGGGCTCACCAGTAGGCCGGAGCGGCCGATGCTGCGGTAATGGGTCAGGTCCATGGAGATCTCCAGTCGTGTCGCCGCGGGGGTGGCGCTCTGCATACAGGCTAGGCGCGATGGCCGGGCAGGATTAGCCGTTGCCGGCCGCATGGGCTTGTGAGCACACTGCAGCAATGCAACGAGGCGAACTCAACGATCTGCTGGCCTTTGCGGCCGTGGCCCGCGCGCGCAGCTTCACGAAGGCGGCCGGGGCGCTGGGCATGTCGCCCTCGGCGCTGAGCCACGCGATGCGCGGACTCGAAACGCGGCTCGGCGTGCGCCTGCTCGCACGCACCACGCGTAGCGTCGCCCCGACCGAGGCCGGCGAGCGGCTGCTGCGTTCGCTGACACCCGCGCTCGCGGAGATCGAGCACGGACTGCTGGCGCTGGGCGACTGGCGCGATGCACCGTCGGGCACGGTCCGCATCACGACGTTCGCCTATGCCGCGCAGATGGTGCTCGAACCGAAACTGCCGGCGTTCCTGCTGGCCAATCCCGACGTGCGCGTGGAAGTGAGCATCGACAACGGCCTGAGCGATCTCGTCGGCGAAGGCTTCGACGCGGGCATCCGATTCGGCGAACACGTCGACCGCGACATGATCGCCGTGCGCGTCGGTCCCGACCTGCGCACGATCGTCGTCGGCACGCCGGACTACTTCGCCCGCCATGCACCGCCGGTGTCGCCCGGGGATCTCGATCGCCACGCCTGTATCGGCTACCGGCTCAAGAGCACCGGCGGTCTGTTGCCATGGGAGTTCGAACGCGACGGACGCGATTACAACGTGCGCACCCAGGGCCCGCTGGTCGTCGACGAAGTGCCGCTGACGCTTGCCGCCGTGCGCGCCGGCGTGGGCCTGGGGTACGTGATGGACCACGAGGTCGCCGACGATCTCGCCGCCGGGCGTCTGGTGCAGGTGCTCGATGCGTGGTGCCCAACGTTCCCCGGCTACCACCTCTATCACCCGAGTCGCCGTCAGACACCGCCGGCGTTGCGGGCGCTGATCGATGCGTTGCGGCACGTAGACTGACGTATTCCTGCCGTCGGCGAACGCAGTAGGCCCCGATCGCATCGCACGCACCACCTCGAACGCGACCCTCGACAGGTCACGTGCGGCTCACCGCGTGCTCGCCACCCTGTCGATCCCCACCCGATCGATGGAGCCGCCATGAAGATGTTGAGGATCGTTGCCGCTGGCGCGGCCAGCTATTTCGCGTTCCGCGCGTGGAAGCGCAAGCGTGATGCACAGACTGTACTGCCGCAGCAGGACCTGCGATCGCTGCCGGACACAGGCGCGCGCACCGCACCGCACGGCGATCCGCTGATCGCGGACGAAGACCTCGACACGTCGGTGCCGCGCAGTACCTCGCACTCGAGTCCCGGATTCGGCGCGCCGTAAGCGATCCACGAAACCGGGCATCCCGCGCGCGATGGCGGATGCCCGCTGTTCGATGGGCGCTGGAACATACCGGCTCCAGCGCCCGACGGGCGTATTCCATCCGAGACGCGTGACGCGACCGAACACCACGTCGCGTGCGTGACTTACTCGGATCAGGGGAGTGCGGCCTCGCTAGACCCGGCCGGCTCGCGCCGCATCTCCCGCCACCAGGCGCTGCCCGGCTGCGGCGCGGTCAGATCGACACGCTCGCCCATGCGTGGCGTCGCGAGGCGCACACCTTGCTCGGCCGCGATCAAGCTGACGCGTTCGAACGGGTCATCCCAGGCGTGCATCGCCAGATCGAAGGTGCCGTTGTGCACCGGCAACAGCACGCGTGCCTGCAGGTCGAGATGCGCCTGCACGGTCTGCTCGGGCTGCATGTGCACGAACGCCCAGCGACGGTCGTAGGCGCCGGTTTCAAGCGCCGCGACATCGAAGGGTCCGAAGCGGCGGCCGATCTCGGCGAAGCCGTCGAAGTAACCGGTGTCGCCGCTGAAGAAGAGTTTCATTCCGGCATCATCCGATCCCTGCGATGGATCTTCGATCACCCACGACGCCCACAGCGTGCGATCGGAATCGAACAGGCCGCGGCCGGAGAAATGCTGCGCCGGCGTCGCGGTGAAGCGCAGGCCGTCGATCTCCGCCGACTGCCACCAGTCGAACTGCCGCACCTTGGCCTGCGGCACGCCCCATGCGATGAGGCGATCGCCGACGCCGAGCGGTGCGAGGAAGACCTCGGTGCGCTGCGCCAGCGCGACGACGGTCTCGCGATCGAGGTGATCGTAGTGGTCATGCGACAGCACCACGCCACGCAGCGGCGGCAGATCCTCGAGCGCGATCGGCGGTGCGTGCCAGCGCTTCGGGCCGGCGAACGAGACCGGTGACGCGCGTTCGGCGAACACCGGATCGGTGATCCAGAACCCACCGCGCAGCTTGATCAGCAACGTCGAATGGCCGAGGCGATACAGGCTCCGGTCTGGTGCGGCATCGAGCGCGGCGCGCGTCATCGGCAGCACGGGCGTCGGCAGGGGCGGTGTGGTCCCGCCTGGCTTGTTGAACATGAAGTCCCATCCCAGCTTCGCGCCACTCACGAAACCGTTCGGCGGGCGCGGCAGCGGATTGCGGAACCGGCCGTCCGCCGACTGCGGCGAGGCGGCGTGATCGGCGACGGGCTGGCTGGTACGGACGAACGACAGGGTGCAGGCACTCACGGCGAGGACTCCAAAGACGAACAGGGTCGACAGGACCAGGCGACGCAGGATCCGGCGGCGTGGCTTGGCGGGGGCGGACGCGGGCATTCGGGGATCCATGGTCAGGAACTACACCGTGCAGTGTAGTTATCGAATCGGAAAAGTAAACCCCTCGGTGTAAACTTGGCCGATGCCCGGATCCGATCCCGCGACGACCCGCCTGACCGACCGCAAACACGCGGCCATCCTCGATGCCGCCGTGGCCGAATTCCGCGCCGCCGGTTTCGAGGCGACCACGATGGACCGCATCGCCGCGGCCGCCGGCGTGTCCAAGCGCACCGTCTACAACCACTTCCCGAGCAAGGACGCGCTGTTCCTGCGCATCCTCGAAGAGATGTTCGCGCGTGGCGTCGGCGGCCCCGATCTCGCCTACCGCGCCGACCGGCCGCTGCGCGCGCAGCTGTTCGAACTGGTCGACCAGAAACTGCGCCTGCTCGACGACCCGCATTTCGTCGATCTCGCCCGCGTCGCCATCGCAGCCGGCCTGCATTCGCCCGAACTGGCGCGGCAGATGCTCGAACGCCTCGGCGATCGCGAGGAAGGCATCACCACCTGGGTCCGCGCCGCTGCCAAAGATGGCCGTCTGAAGATCGACGACCCGCTGTTCGCCTCGCATCAGCTGCAGTCACTGATAAAGGGCTTCGCGTTCTGGCCGCAGATGTCGATGGGCCAACCGTCGCTCGATCCCGCGCAGCAGCGTCAGGTCGCCGAAGGCGCGGTCGACATGTTCCTGGCGCGCTACGGCTGAGGCAGCCGCGCGCGTCGACGCGCTGTGCGCGCGACGTCACCAATCAGGTATCGACAGGCCCGTAGCGCAGCCACAGGCTGGCCATGCGGGCATCCTCGAACACGCGCGCATCCAGGCCCGCGCCCATCGCTGACAGCACGCAGTACTCGACGGTGTCGAGGCCATGCGGTTTCACATGCGCGATCCGCAGGCGTCCGAGTCGCGGGCCCACTTCACGGACCAGGTAGAGCCACTCCGCCGCGGTCAGACCCGGACCGACCAGCTCGTCCACCAGCAGCAGTGCCTGCGCCGGCTGCAGTTCGACCTCGTCCGCAATCGCATGCCAGTACTGCATCGTGTGGGCGAATGTGTTCCTGCCGCGCACATGGACATGGAGCAGCGACTCCGGCTTCCGACGCACTTCAATCTGCAAGTCGTCTTGCATACGCGCCTCCGCGAGCCTCCGTACCGGTCTGCCAGTCAAACGCAATGTGCATCCGCGACCGGTCGAGGCCGGCGAAACGCATGCCCTGTGTTGTCCGCTGCGCGGTGGTGCCCCACCACCACACGCCACCCGCGCAGGTGAAGCCCGCCTGTCCACGCCCGCCACACGCGCAGATGAATGCCACGGAATCGCCCGGGATTCACACCGTCCAGTGCAGCGTCGCGCTTCCCTCGAACGCGACGAATCGACCATGCGCCGCACACCGATCCGACGTGATCGAGATCCAGAGCAAGCGCCTGCCCATTTGCAGCGCCAAGACGACGCGGCGCCTGCCGGAATCCGGACGCCGCACCCCGACGCGCCAGAGAGCAGCCGCGCTCCAGCCGTCCAGGTTTCAGCACCTGCTCCACCACACCGCGCGCCAGCATGATCCGCGACGCGTCTTTCCCCGCTCCCCTTTCAAACACAGGAATACCCATGGGACTTCTCAGAATTGCCGCCGCCGGCGCACTCGGCTACTTCGCGTATCAGGCCTGGCAGCGCCGCTCGACCGCCGCACTCGAAATCGAAGAAGACGCACCGGCGCGCACAGACCGCTCGCTGGTCACCAACGTCTCCGACGACGCCAACCGCGCGTCCTATGAAGACGCGACATCGACGCCGGGCGCCAGCGCGCACTGACGTTTCCGTCTACTGCGCGCCGCGCCGACGACGGCAACGCGCGCGGCTTCGCAACACATCTTCCGGAGACACTGATGGACTCGATCAACCGCAACCAGCCCGAACACAACCGCGAAGACCTCGCCGGCACCGACGCCGCTGCGCGCATTCGCGACATGACCAAGGACGCCGAATCATGCTTCTTCTGCACCACGCCGCTGTCCGGTAGCGAGACCGGCGGCACGCGGCCGATGTCGATCGAAGAGGCCGACGAATCCGGCGCGCTGTGGTTCCTCAGCGCGTCCGACAGTCACAAGAATGCGGAGATCGAAGCCGATCCCGCCGTGCGCCTGTATTTTCAGGGATCGAAGCACTCGGGCTTCCTCGCCCTCGACGGCCACGCGACGATCAGCCGTGATCGCCAGCGCATCGAGGACCTGTGGAACCCGATCATGAAAACCTGGTTCACCGAGGGCAAGGACGACCCTCGCATCACCGTGATCCAGGTCAAGCCGACCGGTGGCTATTACTGGGACAACAAGCACGGCGATTTCGTCGCCGCGTCGAAGATGGTCGTCGGTGCCGCGATCGGCAAGACGCTCGACGATTCGATCGAAGGCCGCGTCTCGCCCTGAACGACCGGTGCGAGGCGGGGCGCATCGCCCCGTCTCGCGCCCATGCCATCGGGAACGCCGCCATAACCGTTCAGGCGCCTTTGTTGCACCGCGTCATTACGCTCACATGCTCGATCGTAGGCTCGGCGAGCGGACTCCCCCGCTCCGCCTGGCGCCTCTCTTGAAATCCTTCAGTTCCCTGTTCCGCCGGCACGCGCCGGCGATGACCGCACTGGTTCCCAAATCCATGCTGGACCGCGGCACCGCAGGTGCGCAGCAGATCCAGACCACTATCCAGGATGCGTGGTCGTCCGCGGGCATCCGCGCCGATGGCAATGCGACCGGTGTACAGAAGACGATCCAGGACGCGCTGCAGCAGGCCGGTCTTCTGGGGGTGCAGGACGCGCCTGCGCAGACCACGTCCGCAGATGACGCAGCGCCCCGAGGCACCGGATCGACGCAGGACACGAGTGCTCGCCTGCGTGGTGCCGAGCCGACGACACGCACCGCACACGGTACGACCACCGAACACAGCTACAGCAACCACGCCGGCACGCGCAGCTACACGCTGTATGTGCCGCCGGGACTCGATGCGCACGATGCCGCCGCCGCGCCACTGATGATGATGCTGCACGGCTGCACGCAGACGCCTGCGGACTTCGCGGCCGGCACGCGCATGAACGCCGTCGCGGATGCGCACGGTGTGATCGTGGTGTACCCCGCGCAAACCGCACGCGACAACGGCCAGAAATGCTGGAACTGGTTCCGCAGCGAAGACCAGACGCGTGACGCCGGCGAGCCCGCGATCCTCGCCGGCATCGTCGACGACATCGCCGGCCATCACCGCGTGGACGCGCGCCGCGTCTACGTCGCCGGCCTGTCCGCCGGCGCGGCAATGGCGGTGATCCTCGGCCGCACGTATCCAGACAAATTCGCCGCCGTCGGCGCGCATTCGGGTCTGCCCTTTGCCGCGGCCACCGACGTACCCGGCGCATTCGCTGCGATGCAGGGTCGCAGCAAGCGGCCCGAAACATTGCCCGGGAACGATGCGCAGCGCGTGCCGACGATCGTCGTACACGGTACCGCCGATCACACCGTGCGACCGGAGAACGGCAGCGCGATCGTGGCCGATGCCACGTCCGGCAACACGACGGTCGCGCCGTTGCGCGCAGAGATGTCCGGCACCACGAAGATCAACGGTCGCGAATGCACGCACACCGCGTTTGTCGATGCAGAAGGCCGCGTCCGCGTGGAGCACGTGCTGATTGCCGGCGCCGGTCATACGTGGAGCGGCGGCGATCCGTCAGGCAGCCACACCGATGCCAAGGGGCCCGATGCATCCGCGCTGATCCTTGCGTTCTGCCTGCGTCAGAAGCACTGATACCGATCAGGGCAACCGAGGCTGCCCTGATGTGCTGGATGAATTCTGCGGCGCCGCTACAGCCGCATCAGGGCCCGCACTGCCAGCGACCTTCGATCGTGCGGCTTGCGCCGTCAGCGCGCAGATAGGTCAACGTCGCCGGACGCGGCGGCGATTCGCCACCGCCGATCGCTGCGCCCGTTTCTTCGATGCGGATCGTCTTGCCCTGTCCGGTGAACGTCGGGTTCTGGGTCATGCCGTCAAACCCGCCCGGTGCACGCACCGGCTCGACATACCCGGCAACCTTCACGATGCCCAACGCGGGATCCTGCGAGCCGACGACGCCCATCGCGTGGAGCAACGGCTGCTGGCCGTCCGCCGAAAAACTGCAGGCCAGTTCGCCCGACAGATTCGCGCCGGTCAGATCGGCCTCGCTCAAGGTATCGAGCACGATCTCCGATCCATCACCCCCCACGGTGCCGCTCGCAGCCACCGGTGCAGGTGCGGCAGGCTCGGGCGCGACTTCGTCGGCAGCGGTCGGTGTCGGCGCGATCGCAGGTGAATCGGCAGCCGGTTCGGCGGCGTCGCCGGCGGGCGAACACGCGGCGAGCAATGCGGTCGAGAACACCGCGATGGCCAGCGCCTTCGCGATGGAAGAGGGTTCAAGCGCAGCGGATTTCGTCTGGGACATGCAGACCTCATACGTGGCGGCCGCGCTTCACATCGGCGGCCCGGAGCACCGATCCTCGCCGCGCACGCCTTCGCATGCCGTGAAGTGCGCATCGCGTCGCGTATGCGTTCAGCACACGATGTTCGTGCCTAGACTCGCCTGCCACCACATCCCATCGCGCACACCGCATGCCGGAACTGCTCACACCTGACGGCCGCTATCTGATCGTGCGCGGTCGACTGTGGCGCACGAGCAATCCCGGGCTGCCGGACGCAGAGCGTCAGCGCCTCGTCGACGCATTGATGGATGCACGCCGCGCGGTGAAGCACGCCAAGCACGCCGATGATGCAGACGCCCTCGCGCAAGCCCGCCGCGATGTCGATACCGCGAAGCACGCACTCGGCGAACGCGGCCCCGTGTGGTGGACCGATGGCACGCCGGACTACAACCGGTATCTGGTCAGGAATTCACCGTATGCGGGCTGGTATGCAAAGCAGTCGCGGCTGCGCACCTGATTCGCTGCGACAACTCGCAATTCGCGATTGATGATGAGCGCCGCTGCGATCGCAGCCAGTCCGTAACAGTGCTATCGCGCCAGCGGCCTGATCCAGTCGACTTCCAGCCCGAATTCGCCGGCATCGCCATCACCGATCAGCAGTCCGATTTCTTCGACCTTCGACAGGTCCAGCGTCGGGCCATCGAGCACGGTGCCGCGATACGTCGGCTGCATGCCGGCGAACTCGACGGTCACTTCGATCCACTCGCCGGCGCGGGTTTCGAAGTCACCACGCCAGGAGACGTTCGAACCGCGATGCCGTGCGTCCGTGGCGATGCGCAGCTGATAGGCGCGTCCATCACCGCGGACGCGCAGGCGCATCGCAGTCGCACCATCGAGATTGAAGGCACTGCGTGCGCGGATCGAGGCGAAGCCGCCGTTGTCGTCCAGCGATGTAGCGCCGCTGAAGTGCAGCACGCCATCGCACACGGCGACGCGGCTGCGGGAGTGTCCACCCATCACATCGTCGTCGAGGGTGATCCAGTGCGCGTCAATCGCGCCGACAGGAAACACGGCAGGCGTCGCGCTCATGCAACCTCCAGCACGACCTTGCCGAAGTGCTCGCCGCTTTCGAGATACGCATGCGCGGCGGCGGCTTCGGTCAGCGGAAATCTGCGATCGATGATCGCGTTGACGCGTCCTTCGGCGATCCATGGCCAGACGATGCGCTCGACAGCAACGGCCAGGCGCGCTTTCTCGTCGGCGCTGCGCGGGCGCAAGGTGGACCCGGTGATCACCGCCTGCTTCTGCATGACCTTCATCACCGGCACCTGCAGCGTCGGTCCACCGAGCGTCGCGATGTAGACGATGCGGCCCTTCGGGTTCAACGCGTCCAGGGTGGCGTCGAACGTCGGTGCGCCGACCATGTCCAGCGCCACGTCGATGCCCCCGTGTTCCTTCGCAATCGCGCCGAAATCCATCGTCGAGGTGTCGATCGAGACGTCCGCGCCCAGTGCGTGGGTGCGCGCGGCCTTGTCCGCGCCGCGGCTGCTCGCCAGCACATGCGCGCCGGTGGCCTTGGCCATCTGGATCGCAGCGACGCCGATGCCGGAGGTCGCGCCATGCACCAGCAGCCATTCGCCCGGTTGCAGCGCACCGTGTTCGAACACGTTGGCGTAGACGGTGAACACTGTTTCCGGCAGCGCCGCCGCGTGCGCCCAGTCGAGACCGTCCGGGATCGGCAGCACATGCCGCGCATCCGCCACGGCGTATTCGGCATAGCCGCCCCCTCCCAGAAGCGCGCAGACGCGATCGCCTTCCTTCCAGCGTCCCGCACCACGCACAATTTCTCCCGCGACTTCGAGGCCCAGCGTCTCGGGTGCACCGGGCGGCGGCGGATACGTGCCGCCGCGCTGGGCGATGTCCGGTCGATTGACGCCCGCCGCGCGCACGCGGATCAGGACTTCGCCGTCCTTGGGCACCGGCCGCGGCACCTGCACCGGATGCAGCGCATCGGCATCGCCCGTGCCACCGCGGATGGCGATGGCGGTCATGGTCTGCTCTGGCATGGCACTGTCCTGCGGTCGCGAGCATGGCTCGCAGAGGGCATCACCCTAAAGGCGCGTGTGTTGCGATCAAGTGTTGCCGCACCACGCAATGCCCGCGCACGTCAGTTGATCGCCTGTCCGGCGTTGATCGTGCGATGCGCGCGATACCGCGTGACGACCAGCATCTCGACACCGTGAACCGGGCCGATCGAGCGCGCGTCGTAGAGTTCCGCCGTGTCGGCGCGTCGCACGCGACACCAGCGCCTGAAATGCACGCACCAGACGCGGGCGCCGGGTCGATTGCTGCGCGCCAGAAAGTCCTCCAGCGCGAAGACTTTCGACTCCTGGCCGATGGCGCTCTCCTCCCAGAACGGGATGTCCAGCAGCCAGTTGTATGTGTTGGGCATGGCATCACCTGCAGCGTCGCACCTGGGCACAGCAGTGCCCGGACTTCGGTAGAACGGCCTTGGTGGCCGTCAAAGGACACATTCCGTCTCTCCGGACGGTCTCGCTTGTTGCTGTGCCGCATACGCGATGGATCGAGAGTGCGTTGCGCGCGGCCGGATCACCGCCTGCAACTCGCGGATCACTGCGACGGCGCACATCCCGCATCGCAGGGTCCAACGAGCTCAGTGCGAAAACGGCGCCTGCGACTCCACGGGCGCTTCGAGTACACGGCACAGGTCCGCGCTGGGCATCGCCTTCCCATACAGCCAACCCTGCAGCCGATGCACGCCGGCCGCAGCGAGCGAGGCGGCCTGCGCGCGGGTCTCCACGCCTTCTGCAATGATTTCGATCTCGAACGCCGCGGCCAGCCCCACCACCGCCCGCACGATCGCCAGGTCCGCAGCGCTGTCGGGCAGTCCCTGCACGAAGCTGCGATCGATCTTCAGGGCATCTACCGGCAGGCACTTGAGATAGACCAGCGACGCATAGCCCGTGCCGAAATCATCGATCGCCACCTGCACGCCCATGGCCCGCAGCGGACGCAGGATCTCGAGCGCGCGGTCGACATCGCGCATCAGCGTGGTTTCGGTGAGCTCCAGGCTCAGACGCGTGGGATCGAGCCCCGAGGCATCCAGCGCGGCCTGTACGTCTTCCACCAGACCGGTTTCGTCGAACTGACGCGCCGAGACATTCACCCGCACGCCCGGCGCCTGCTCGCCCGGGCGCGCCGGCCAGGTCGCCGCATCCTGGCAGGCCTGACGCAATACCCAGCGTCCGACCGCCGGCATCAACCGCGACGGCTCCAGCACGCCGATGAATTCGCCTGCAGTCCGCAGCTCATCCCCCACCCGCCAACGCAGCAGGGCTTCTGCCGCCGCCCAGCGCCCGCGCTCTGCGTCGTACTCGGGCTGGTAATGCAACTCGAATTCCCCTCTGGAGAATCCATCGCGCAGCGCGCGCTCGAAGCGCAGTGCCTCCAGCAGCGCCACGTGGTGTTCGGTGTCGTAGATCGCGTAGCCGAACCGTCCCGCAGCGCGTGCCTGCGCGGCGGCCTCTTCGCCTTGCTGCAACAGCAGCAACGGGTTCTGACCGCCGGCATGCCCGGCCACCGAAATGCCGATGCTCGCGCCCGGGTCGACGTCCACGTGTTGCCAGTCCATCGATTCGAGCACGCTGAGGATCGCTTCGGCCAGGCGGATGACCGAGCGCTTGCCGGGATGGGTCGCCACCAGAAAACTGAAGCCATCGACGCCAGTGCGCGCAAGCTCGGTGTCACCGCCCATCAAAGGGCGCAGGACCTGGGCGATGCGCCCCATCACGGTATCGACACTGGGCGCACCCGCCGACCAGACCGCACCGCCGCTGACATCCACCTGCAGATGGACGACCGCCAGAACATCGTACTTACGGGACGGTCCACCCAGGAAACGCTGACGGATCAGCTCTGTCATGTAGTCACGATTCGGCAGGCCGGTGGCGGTGTCGTGCAGGCGCAGATGCTCGACTTCGGCCTCGGCCCGACGCCGCCGGGCGATCTCGAACGCCATGGCCACGTAATCGCCCATGCTCGCGGCAAAGGTGGTTTCCTCGCGCGACCAGACCCGCGCAGCGGCGAGACTTTCGTGACAGATGAGACCCTGCAACTCGCCGCCGACGAACGCCGGCGCATCGAGCATTCCGTGGATGCGATGGCGTTGCAGATAATCGCGCAACGCCAGATGGGAACGGGCCATCAACGCATCGCGCTGCAGCTCGTCCATTTCCAATGTGCGCACGTCGTCGAACGAAGCGATGTAATCGTCCTCATCCAGCGGCAGCGTTTCCAGATGCTCGGGCGGCATGCTCTGTGCGGTGATGGCGTCGTAGGCGTGCAGACAGCGCAGACAGAACGCGGCAGGTTCGTAATTCCACACGCTGACGCGTTCGATCTGCAACGCGGTAGCAGCCGTCTGGCAGATCGATGCGATGGCCGTCTCGAACGTGCAGTCCGGACTCCAGACCGTGCGTGTCAGCGCGACCAGCGCGCGCGTGAAGCGCTCGCCCGCGTTGGCCTCCTCCAGTTGCGACCCCGTTGGCCGCACAGGTCTGAACATCTGCAGGGTCATCGGCCCACCTCACGTTCCCTCGAGGCGTAACAAGCACATCCCGCGGATGCGTCGAGCACTCGTTCAGCACAGTACGCCCAAAAGCGGCGCACAGTACCGCGCGCGCGATCGGACCGCCCAACGGATGACGCATGGACGAAGTGCGACGCTGGCGCACGTCGAGAAAGCCAAGGCGTGCACAACGTGGGCGCAAGGGCCCGGGTTCCAACCGAGGCTTGATTGCACTCCGGTGCATCGGAATGTGCTGTCAGCCGCATGTCGTGCCCGTGTCGGGTACAAGTCGTAGCGCTGGGCCGGCGTGCGGCAGGATGATGACCGGAATTCGTAACAGATTGCCGAGGCACCTCATGCACATCAACAGCGTCTATCTCCGTGAGCTGCGGACCGCCCAGCGTTGGTCGCAGGAGCAACTGGCCGAGCTCAGCGGCCTCAATCTGCGAACCATCCAGCGTCTCGAATCCGGGGCGAAAATCTCGATCGAATCCCTGCGTGCCCTGGCCGCCGTCTTCGAGGTGCCGGCCGAGCAGCTGTTGCTGGGCGCGCCGGCACCCAGCCAGCCGGCGCTCGCAGCGATGCGCGACGGCGTGCTGCGCGGCCTGGAGTTCACGGGCACCACCCGACGCGCGGACTTCTGGTGGTTCGCGCTCGCGGTGGCGATGGTGCTGGCGCTGGCCAGCCTGCTCGCCGAGGCGGCCGGCCCGCTGCCACTACAGATCGCATCGCTGATCGTGCTGCTGCCGTGGGTCACCGCCTGCACCCGGCGCCTGCGCGATGCCGGCTTCAATCCCTGGTGGCAGCTCATCAGCCTGGCACCGGTCGGCGGCATTCTGGTGCTGCTCTGGCTGCTGAGCTATCCGGCGAAGTCGGAGGCACCGCTCGTCGCATCCGCAGGTTGAGGCGACTTGCCGCGCACGCGCGGTCAGCACCGCGGCATCGGTATCGGCGGACACCCAGGCCACGCCGCATCGCAATCAATCGCCCTGCGCTTCGTACTCCCGCAGAAACGCCTCCAGCGGCATCAGCGCCTTCGGCGGCAGATCCGCGTCCAGCAGCGGCGCAGCATTGCGGCGCGCCCCGATCCAGCGCGCCATGAACCGCCTGGCCTGCGCCGGCGAAGCTGCCGTCCCGGCATACTCCCGCCGGCGCCACTTCAGCCAGTAGCGCCCGCCCGGATACACCGCCCCCACCGCTTTGCCCTTCCACATCAGCATCATGACGCCGGCGCATGCGCGCCATTCGTAGAGCAGCGGGATCGAGCGCAGCGGCCGACGGGCCACGCCGATCTCTTCCCGCAGCAAGGGGTTGGTCTGCCATTCCATGGGCGCATGGTGATCGGCCGCCGGGTCACCGAGTGAGACGCCTGGCGTTCGCACGCACGGGCGTCGAATGGTTACGGCATCAGGCAACGTGGCGCGGAAGGCGCAAGCTGTCAGCGACTTCATGACCGCGACGCCAGAATGCCTCGACCGTCCTGCCGCCTGATCGCGCTGCTCTGCACACTCGGCGTTGGGGTCGCGCACGCCCACGGCGGCGGCCTCAACCGGGATGGATGCCACAACGACCGGAAGACCGGTGGCTACCACTGCCATCGCGGTCCCGCTGCTGCGCATTCCGTGCATCCATTGGCACCACGCACCACTCCGGAGGCGCAGCAGCGGCCGACTGGTTCCGGCGTACAACCGGCAGCAATGCAACGCACCTATCGCAACTGCGCGGACGCACGCGGCGCCGGTGCAGCCCCGGTACATCGCGGTGATCCGGGTTATGGCCCCCATCTGGATCGGGACAACGATGGTGTGGGGTGTGAGTCCAAGTAGGCGCCTGGATACCGACTCAGGGCAACGACGACATCGCACTTGCGGCCTTCCCGTCACTGCAGCGTGTGATCCGCGACCCGCGCAGACGCCGCGAAACACGATGTCCGTATCGCACACCATCACACGGCGCGGTCGCGCTTGCCGTGCCACAGGTTTGTTGCGATCTTTTCAGGACCCGGGCGCATTCTCGCCGACGCGGCGCACGCGGCGCACGCGGTAGCAAAGCACCACTCTTGCGTATTCTCAGCCAACGCTGTGGATCACTGGATCTCACGCTCACGAAGGTCTTCAGCATGCATTTCGTCTCCCGATGGCTCGATGTGCCTGCGATCCTGGAGCCCGTCGATCGCCGCAACGCGCCCATGTTGCAGATCGTCCTCGGGGTGCTCGGCACCATTCCGCCGCTGCTTTGGCTATACCGGGTCTTCGGAAGCGGACTTCCGTGGCAACCGGGCGAGACCGCCTCGCTGATCACCAGTCTGGTCATCAGCGCGGTTGCCGCCTGGTCGTTGATGCTGATCCGTCGCGGACGCTTTCAGTGGGCGATCCGGCAACTTCTGGTAGTCGTCGCCAGCATGATGCTCGTCTCATACGCGATGGCCGGCTTGATGTCGCACACCTTCGAGCAGCCGATCCAGGTGATGTGGCTCCTGGTGGCGGGCATGATGATCGGCCGTGGCGCGCTGTGGGCGATGTACGTCGTCCTGGTCATCGCCATGGTGGCAGGTGGTTATACCGACGCCACTCGGACCGGCGAGCCTCTCCTCCCGACGTTCGCCGACGTGGGCGTGCGCTCGGTGATGTTCCTGTTGATCACCATCGTCGTTGACCGCACGTCGACAGCCCTGCGCAGCAGCCTGGCCGAGGCCACCCGGCAGGCCACGGCGCTGGCGGAGGCGAATGCGCAGCTGTCGGAAGAGATGACCGCGCGCGAACGCGCACAGACCCAGCTGCTGCATGCGCAGAAGGTCGAATCCATCGGCCGCATGGCGAGTGGCGTGGCCCATGACTTCAATCATCTGCTGACGCTGATGCTCGGATACGTCGAGCGGGGACGTCGCAGCAGCGACCCGCACGAGATCGATGCCGTGCTGAGCGGACTCGACGTGGCCGTGCGTCGGGCCACTGCGATCACCCACAAGCTGCTGCATTTCGCACGCAACGATGCGAGCCATCCGGAATATTTCGACGCGGCGGAAGCGCTGCGGGAGACCGTGCCGATGCTGCAGCAGACGCTGGGTCCGCGCATCGCGCTGGATCTGAATCTGGCGGAGACCGCTGGCCCGATTCTCTTCGACCGGGGGCAGTTCGCCCTCGCGGTGCTCAACCTGACCGCCAACGCCGCGCAAGCGATGCCCTATGGCGGCCGTTTCGGCATCCACCTGAGCGCGTCGGATGCAGACGGCGAGATGCAGCTCGATCTCGTCGATACCGGACACGGCATTCCACCCGACCTGCAGGCGCGGATCTTCGAACCGTTCTTCACGACCCGACCGGCAGGCGAGGGCACCGGGCTGGGCCTGGCCGTGGTCGCGGGCCTCGTCGAGGATGCGGGTGGCACATTGACCGTCGACAGCACCCCCGGCCAGGGAACGCGCTTTCGCCTGCGCCTGCCACTCGCGACCGACCAGGTCGCGGCCTAGCGTCGACGCGCTCGCCTGCGTGCGGGCATCACATCAGGGCGTGCCGGTCGCTTCGCAGGTGAACCCGATCTCGATCGTGCCGCCAGCCGGCCAGGTCGGGATGACCAGTCCCGCACCCTGCAGGGCGGCCATCGTCGGCGATGCCGGACAGACCGCGCCTGCACTAGCGCTGCACGTGGGCACGGCCGCGCTGCAGTCGAGACCCGCGACCGCCGGATCGCGCACCACGGCGCCGTCGGCATCGGCGCCACCGGCGTGTGTGACGAGCAGATTGAACGTGACGGGATCACCGACGGCGGCGTTGGCCGCGGACGCGGTCTTCTGGATCTGCAGGTCGAGATCGTCATCCAGCAGGGTCCACGTGGTGGCCGCGTTGGCGGTACCGCCGCACGCCTCGGTCGAGCTCAGCAGGAAATCGTCGGGGCTCGGTGCCAGTGCGAGTTCCACGGTGCGTGTGCCATCGATGATGGCGTTGCCGATCGACGTGAGTCCGAGAGGAAGGAGCACATCCCCCTCGTAGGTGCCGGCAGGAATCACGACGCTGAAACTCGTGCCGCCTGACGGTGTCGTGTAATCGGTGGCGAGCACCGCGCTCCCGCCGGTGATGGCGACATCGATGGTCAGATCAGCCTCCAGCGTGCCCACGATGCGCAGGGACGGTGCGCCTGCACCCGCGCCCTCGACCGTTTCGAAGCCGGCGCCGGCCAGTTCGATGAAGGGCTTGAGGACCACCTGGATCTCGTCGAGGAAATTGCCGGTCGTCGCGGTGCCCGAGAGCGCTTCGAAGCCGATGTTGGTGACACCGCCAGCGCCTGCATAGGCGAACTCGCCGTCGTAGTCGCGCCAGCCGTCGGGGCCTGCACTGGACCCCGCAGTGCCGATGAACGTGGAGGTCACGCCGCCGTCGCCGGTATTGGTGGTGCCCACCTGCACGATGGGTGCGGTGCCGAGCAGAAACTGCATCTGGTCCGGAACGGTGGCACTGCCACGTCCCTTGTGACTGAAGCGCCAGCGCACCTCGTCCCCCGGCACGAGACACACGTTCTGCGAGATCCGCGACAGCTCGGAGGCGTTCAACTCGGCCAGCTGGGCACCATTGCGTGCGTTCACGGTCAAGCCGCCGTTCGTGCGCGGCGTGCGCCACAGCTCGATGATCGGCGCCGTCGCGCCGACGACGAAACCGGGCGGCGTTATGCAGCCTCCGGAATTCTCCTGCGGCTGCGCACTGTGCGTGGTGGTCCAGCCGGGCACGTACTGCTCGGCGATATAGACGCGACACCCCACCGTCTGCAGGTTCGGCTGCTCGAAGCTGAGATTGATGAAGCTGCGCTGCACGGCCGCGACGCCGACCTGCGCGGACGCGCCGCCTGCAGCAGCGGTGAGCGCCAATGCGGTCGCCACGGAAAGCGCGGCGCGGCGACGGGCGGAAGCGGGGCGATGATCGATCATGAGCGAAGCCTTTGCGTTACCGGAGCGGCGTCAGTAGCTGCCGACGAAGTTGATGTAGAACCCGCGGTGGTCGTAGTCGAGATCGGTGAGGTCGTCACTGAAATCGGTGAAGTTGTAGCCCACGCCCACGCGGAAGTTGCGGCCAATGTCGCGATCCACGCCGGCCATCCAGCCTTGGCGCGTGCCGCCGTCGTCGACGTCGAGCCAGCGGTACTCTGCAAGCGCGTGCCACTTATGCAGCAGTTCGTAACGCAGCTGGCTGGCGGCGAATGTCGTCGCCGAGTCGAACCATGCGCCGGTGCCGCGGCCGTAGCGCGCTTCGCCTTCGCGGCGTGCGAGCTTGCCGGCGACTTCCCAGCGATCGTCGATGCGGTACACGCCTTCAAGCGACAGCACCTGCGACTTCTGGTCGTAATCCGCGCCGCCCAGCTGGCCCAGCGTCGCCAGGTCGTACAGATAGGTGTAACGGCCGAACACGCCCCAGCGCGATCCATCCCACGGGCGGTACGCGAAACCGAGGTTGCTCTCGATGAACTTCGCGCTGGCGCGCGGATCGAGATCGTCCTGGGTGTCGGCGTAGTTGAACCGCGCGGCGACGCGCCAGCTTTCGTTGAGGCGATGCTGCACGCGGTTGGTGGTGATCCACTGCGTGCGACGTTCCGCGCCAGTGTCCTCGCGCCACTCGATCTTGCTCTGCCAGTCGGTGACGTTGGACGTGCGACCGCCCGAGACGCTGATCGCGCGCCGGTCGACCTGGCCGCCATCGCGCGTGGTCAACTCGCCGTCCGACAGCGTGAAGCCGAGGTTCCAGCCCACGCCCGGATAGAAATCCATGCCGTAGGTATGTGCGAGGCCCGACTCCTGCCGGCTCTTGAGGAACTGGCTCTCGTTGAAGATGTTGACCTGGTTCGACAGGCGCCAGCGCTGGCCGAGCGTCCAGCCGTTCTGGCGGGTCGGGTTGAACAGCGGGTCGTACTCGGTGGTGTCGGTCGAGTAGGTGTAGGCGCCATACAGCGCGTGCTGCGACGAAAGACGGTACTCACCGTTAACCTGTGCCGCGTCGCCGCGATCGCCGGTCGTGACTTCACCGCCCAGCGTCGAGAGGTTGGCGAAGTTGTAGCGGCCGCCGAGCGTGAACGCATCATTGTCCGCGTAACGACCATCGTCATCGTCGAGCGTCAGCTGCGCGACGCCGTAGACGTCGAGCGAGGTGCCGAAGCGATGCGTGTAGCGCAACGCGCCGAGCGTGCCGGCGATGTCGGCCATTGCTGCGCGCTCTTCCTGCACGCGACGCAGTTCGGCAGCGAGCGCGGAGACGTCGGAGAAGCGCCACTCGGTCGTCGCCTGCGCCTGCACCAGCGCATCGACGCCGCGTTCGGCGCGGCTGTAGCGCGCGTAGAAGCCGATGTCGGACGTGAACTCGCCCAGCACTTCGGCGCCGTATTCCTCGATGTCGGCGCCCGTGTCGAAACGTGCGACCGAGAAACCGGCATCGACGCGACGCCACCATGCACCCGTGCTCCAGTCCTGCGTGGTCCAGCCGAGCTCGCGGAAGTTCGCGCGCAGTTCGACCGCACTCGCCTCGCCTTCGCGCGGACCGACCGGGTTGAGCTGGGTGAAGGTGAAACCGCCGTTGTCGGAGAAGAACACCGGCGCGCCGGTGGACTCGGTGCGGCTGTGCTCGAGCTTGAGGTAGGTGCCCTTGCCGGCCTGCAAGGTCAGGTCGGCCGACATCAGCGTGTAATCCTCGCCCGCGCGGTTTTCGTCGACCCAGGTCGCGCCGAGGCCGACGTGATCGCCGAACCACTGCTTGGCGCGCACGCCGGCGGCGATTTCGTCGGGGTCGAAGCCCGCCGGCACCCATTCGTAGTCGACGATCAGGCGCTGCTCGAAACCATCGAGCGGTGCGTCACGGGTGATCGTGGGCACGTTGTCGCGCGACACCGGCATCAGCGGGCGCGTCAGGATGATGCGGCCCTGCAGCTCGTCGATCTCGTAGTCGGCGCCGCGCAGCAGCACGGCGCGCGCTTCGACACGGCCCGTCGTCGGGTCGCGCGTTTCCACGACCACCTGTTCCGACCCCGGCAACACGTCGGTGTGGCGCAGGTAGTACAGGCTGCCGCCGGTGCCGACGAACTCGCTGTGGCCCGGCGCGGTCTGCGCCTCGGATCCGAACGCACGCAGTTCGCTGACCGGGTCGCCCCAGACGTTGGCCGCGCGCGAACGCCAGGCCAGCGCCGCGCCGTAGAGCGCACGCTGGTACTGGCCGTACTCGGTGCCGGTGAAACCGGTCGAGAAGTTGCCCCACAGCGCCTGGTTCTTGTCCCAGTCCATGCGCACGTAGAAGCGGCCCATGGTGTCGACGTCGCGGTACGTCGTGGAATCGTCGCCGTAGCTCGGGTAGTACAGGTCCGGATCGACGCGGCGGAAGATGTCCTGCGGATCGGCGGCGGTGAAGCCGTCGAACAGATCGCCGAGCGGGCGGTTCTGCGTGTCGGCCTGCGCGGTGATCAGATATTTGCCACCGATCTTGCCCTTGCCGTAGAACGCCAGGCGGCCGTCGCTGAGGATGTCGTCTTCGCGGCCGGCCAGTGCCAGTTCGCGGCCGGGGCCGCTGGCCTTGTTCTGGAACACGGTGACATCGGCAATGCCGACGCCGAAGAAGTAGCGGCCGCTGACGTCGACATCCAGCGCGTGCTGCGCGGTGTCGCCGTTGCGGTTCTTCAGGCCGATGTCGAACCGGTGCTGGCCGACGGGCATCAGGTATTCGGCGACGAACTTGAGTTCCAGATCGACCGGATAGCTGTCGCCGTTGATCAGCAGCGTCTGGCCTTCGGCCAGGTTGCGGCCCTGGATGCGCACGCGCGAGCCGTACACCGGAATGTTCTGCTGGCGCAGGCCGTTGCCGGAGAACACGGCATCGACCAGCGACTGCGTGGCCGCCTGGTCCGTGGTCAGCGCGGTGCCGAGCGCACGCTCGGTGCCGGAGCGCAGCATCTGGTCGCCGCGATCGGCCTCGGCCGGCGTGACCAGCTGCAGGCGATGCGTATACGTCTCGTCGAAGTGGCCTTGCGCGTCGTAGGCGCGCAGCACGTAGACCAGCTCGTCGCCGGGACGGAACTGGCGGCCGGCGGGCAAGGTGCCGTCCCACTCGGCGTCGGCGACGGCCGCGTGCGGCAGATCGAACTGCGCGATCGGTTCGATCAGATCGACATCGCTCGCGCGATACAGCGTGAGCTCCAGGCGATCGATGAAGTCGACGTAGTTGCTGCGCGCGTAGAAGCGCACCGGACGCGTGATGCGACCGGCTTCGAACGGCGCCAGCGACGGGCCGGACACCGACAGCTCGGGCTGGCCGAGATCGGGATCTTCGGTCGCCCAGATCGCACCGCCACCGGGCAGCTGCACCGAGAAACGACCGAGCGCGGTCGCGCGTCCCGGCTGCTCCAGCGCCACGCTGACGCGGCGATCGGGCTGCAGCGCGGCCGACGACGAGCGCGCGGACGTGCCCGTGGTCACCGGCTGGTCGAAGCTGCGCGTGCGCAGCTGGAACAGCGTCGCATCGCCGTCGCGGCAACCCGACGCGTCGCAATCGATCGAGCTGCCGGTCGGCGCTGCAGTCGCGGCTTCCGTCGCGACAGCGTCCTGCGCCGTCGCGGCTGCCGACGCCATGCTGGCCAGGATGCCCAGCAGGGTGGCGTCGAGCAGTTTCATCTTCATGTGGCGGTTCCCGTTCACTTGCGCACCTCCCCGACCGGTGCAGCCGGATCGCGCGTGGCCTCGACCCGTGTATTCGCACGCGCCCCCGGACTCAGGCGTCCTGCGAGTGCGTCGTAGACAGCCCGCGCACGGCGCAGGCCCAGACCGACGTTGTAGGCATGCGCGCCGCGCACGTCGGTGTGTCCGACGATGCCGACCACGCCGCCGCCCAGCGTTTCCAGACGCGCGGCCACTGCATCGAGCAGCGCTGCGAATTCGGGCCGGATCGTCGCGCGATCGGTCTCGAACAGCACCGTGCCGAGCAGCACGTCGCCGTTGCCGACACCGGCCACCAGCGCATGCGGATCCTCGACCCGCGTGCGCAGTTCGACCTGCAGCGCCTGCACGGCCGCTGGCGAGACCTTGCCCTGCAGCGCGTCGCGCACCGAAGCCGCACGCGCGAACGCCAGCGCTTCCTGCCCACCTTCGCCGGTGATGACGATGCTGCCGCCGCCGTGGCGGTCGACCTCGCGCGCCATCGCTTCGATCGCCGGCAGCATGTCCGCGCGCAGCGCGCTGCTGTCGGGATCGAACATCACTTCGCCCAGCGTCATTTCGACGGTCTCGCCCGGTGCCTGCAGCTCGACCACCGGCAGACGCACGCCGAAATCGAAGCGCACCGGCAGACCGGCGGTCACGCGACGCACCAGCGGATTGGCCGTGGTGAACGTGGTGCCCGGCGGCAGCGTCGCGGGATCGACCTTGAGGATGAAGTTGCGGCCATGCGCGGCGGTGCCGCCCGGCACGTCGACCAGGTGGTAGCGGCCGTACTGGTCGGTCTCGATCAGCAGACCTTCGACCGACGCAATGCGCACGCCCGGAATGCCGCGCTCGTCGATGCCGACATTGCCGATCACGTACTCGACCAGCACGCCTTCGCCGTCCTGCGAGACGCGACGGGTCACCACCGGCTCGGCAGCGGACAGGCCCTTCGCCACGTCGCCACTGCGCTCCAGGCGCGTGCTGCCGTCGGCCGACATGCGCAGCGTCGCGCCGTCGCCGCTGGTGAGCACGAAGTCACCGGTGAAGTCCGCACTGCGTAGACGCTGGCGGATCACGACCTGGTTCGCCTCGACCGGATCGGCCACCGACTGGCGACCGGCGATCGTGTCGAGCACCACACCGTGCACCAGCGGCGCGCTGGCGTCGGCGAGCGGCTGCGGGCCGTCGCCATGATCGATCGTCGTCGAACCCGCGATGTAGGCACCCGGCGCGAAGCCGCCCTGCACGCGCACATCGCGCAGCGCAGCACTCGCCTGCCAGCCATCGCCGTTGCGATCGTCGAACACGGTGCCGAACACCAGGCTGTCGTCGAGCAGCGGATCGAACGCGGTCTGTACCTGCGCAGTCGCGACGTTGGACAGCGCGATGCCGCCTGCGCCCTGCGCCTGCACCTGGTTGACGTGACCACCGGCGCGGATGCCGGCACCCACGCGCAGCAGGTAGCTCATCGTCAGACTGTCGCCCGGCGCGAGATCGAGGCTGGCGATGCGGATCGGACGTGCGCCCGTTACCGACAGCGCACGGCCATCGCTGGCGGCCAGCGACCCGTCGACGTAGCTGAAGCCCGCCGGCGGCGTGTCGACCACGCTGGCGCCCGAGACCACGGCATTGCCGATGTTCTCGACCGTCACCGTGTAGCGCACCAGATCGCCGACCTTGACCTCGCGCACGGCGGCGGTCTTGGTCACGCGCAGCGGCGCCACGCCTTCGACGCGGACGAGCACCGTCGCGGTATCGCAGACCGGCGACGGGTACGAGGTATCGCAGACGCGATAGACGAAGCTGTCCTCGCCGGTGTAGCCGAATTCGGGCGTGTAGGTGCAGATGCCGTTCGCACACTCCACGACGCCGTGGCCGGGCGGCGTCAGGATCGTCAGCGAGCCGGGGTCCAGGGGCGCACCCGTGCTGGTGTCGTTGCCGACGACGAGGACGGGCGTGGGCACGCCGGATTCGACCGTGCCCGCGTCGTCGTCGATCGCTTCGACGATGTTCGGCATCACTGTGACCGTGACCGTCGCGGTGGCGCAGTTCGACGGATTGGTGATCTCGCAGATCTGGTACTCGAACACGTCGTCGCCCGAGAAGCCGGGGTTGGGCGTGTAGGTGATCGTGCCGTCCGGATTGATCGTGATGCGGCCGTTGGCGGGCGGCGTCACTTCGATGACCGTGACCGCATCCGGATCGACCGGGATGCCGTTGAGGGTGTCGTTGTCGAGCACCGGCATCGTGACCGGCGTGTTCTGGTCGGTCGTCGCACCATCATCGACCGCGTCGATCGCCGGGGCCTCGACCACGACCGTCACGGTTGCGGTGTCGCAGTTGTCCGGGTTGAGCGTCTCGCAGATCGTGTATTCGAAGGTGTAGCTGCCCGCCGGCGTACCCGGCTCGACACCGACGACACCCGTCGTCGTATCGACCGTGACACCGGGCGGCAGCGCGCCGGTCGTGATCGTCACCGTGTCCGGCGTTGCCGGCACACCGTTGCGCGTGTCGTTGTCGAGCACGTTGCCGACCGAGGGATCGCCATCGGCGCCGCTGACGGGGCCGAAGCTGTCGTCGCTGGCGACGATCTCGGCCGCCTCGACCACGATGGTCACCGTCGCGGTGTCGCAGTTGGCCGGATTCAAGGTCTCGCAGATCGTGTATTCGAACGTGTAACTGCCCGCTGGCGTGCCCGGCTCGACGCCGACGACGCCCGTCGTCGTATCGACGGTGACGCCATTGGGCAACGCGCCCGTGGTGATCGTGACCGTGCCCGGAGTCGCCGGCGCACCGTTGAGCGTGTCGTTGTCGAGCACGTTGCCGACCGACGGGGCACCGTCGGTGCCGTTGACCGGGCCGAAGCTGTCGTCGCTGGCGACGATCTCGGCCGCCTCGACCACGACAGTCACCGTGGCGGTGTCGCAGTTCGCCGGATTCGCCGTCTCGCAGATCGTGTAGTCGAACGTGTAGCTGCCCGCCGGCGTACCCGGCGCGACACTGACGACGCCCGTGGTCGAATCCAGCGCGAGACCAGGCGGCACCGTGCCGGGCGTGATCGTCACCGTGCCCGGGGTCGCCGGCACGCCATTAAGCGTGTCGTTGTCGAGCACGTTGCCGACCGACGGATCACCGTCCGTACCGTTGACCGGGCCGAAGCTGTCGTCGTTGGCGGCGATCTCGTAGGGCGTGATGCCGACAGTGACGGTCGGGCTGCACGCGGCGGACGTGCTGCCTGCAGGACAGACGCCGGGCTCGCCCGTGGCGATGGTGGCGGTGTTGACCAGCTGGCCGGCATTGACGTCGGCCTGCGTCACCACATACGTGCCGGTGAGCACGCAGCTCGCGCCCGGCGCGAGGCTGGCGCAGACGATGCGGTCGGGCGTGATGCGATCGTCGCGCACGTCGACATCGGCCAGCGTCACCGTGCCGGTGTTGGTCGCGGTGACGGTGTAGGTCAGCGTATCGCCGAGCGTGACCGTGCCACTGCCATCCTCGTCGGCGTTCGCGCCCAGCGCCTTGTTGGTCGCAAGCCCGGGACTGCGGACGATGTCCACGTCGGCGTCGTCCGGCGGGCTGGTCGTCGTGCCGCCACCCGGCGGCGTGCCGGTCGCCGTCGCGGTGTTCAGTACCTCGCCCGCATCCACTTCGGCCTGGGTGATCGTGTGCGTACCGGTGCAGGTCGTCGACGCGGCGGGCGCCAGCGTGGTGACCGGGCAAGCGGCGGCGGCATCGAGCTGGGCATCGTCGATCGCGAGGCCCGTCAGCGTGACGTTGCCGGTATTGGTGACGAGGAACGTGTAGCCGATCGTGCTGCCGACCGCATTGCCGCTCGGCGTGCCCGCCGTCTTGACGACGGTCAGCGACGGCGTCGCCGCCAGCGTCACGTCGTCATCGTCCGGCGGACTGGTCGTCGTGCCACCACCCGGCGGCGTGCCGGTCGCGGTCGCGGTGTTCAGCACCTCGCCCGCGTCCACTTCGGCCTGGGTGATCGTGTGCGTGCCGGTACAGGTCGTCGACGCCGCGGGTGCCAGCGTGGTGACCGGACAGGCCGCCGGGGCGTCGAGCCGGTCGTCGTCGATCGCGAGATCGGCGAGCGGCACGTTGCCGGTGTTGGTCACCAGGAACGCGTACGCGATCGTGCTGCCGGCGATGGCACCGGTCGGCGTGCCGGCGGTCTTGACCACGGTCAGCGCCGGCGCGGGGGCGACAGTCGGCACATCGAGACTCGGACGGCAGACCACGTCGGTCGAACCGACCGGGCAGAGCCCGGGCGTGTCCGGCGTGGTGATGACCGCGGTGTTCGACACGGCGCCCGCGACGATGTCGGCCGCGGTCACGGTATACGTGCCCGTCAGCGTGCAGACCGCAGCCGCCGCGAGGGGCGCGCAGGTGATGGAGGTCGGCGTGATGCGGGCGTCGGTGAGCGTCACCGTCGGCAGCACGACGTTGCCGGTATTGGTCGCCGTGATCGTGTAGGTCAGCACATCGCCGAGGGCGACGGGTGCGGCCACGGTGACGGGAACCCCGTTGACCGCCGTCAGCGCCTTGGCGGAAGTGAGCGCGGGCTCGACCTCGACCGGCGTGTCCTCCGTGCAGTCGTTGCCACCGACGGCGCAGTCGATGCCCGGTGTGCCGTTGACGACGACGCTGTTGGAGATCTGGCTGACGGTATCGGCGAGATCGACATCGATCTGCACCACGAACTGCAGGGTGACGCTCTGGCCCACCGCGATGTTGACCGGGCTGGTGTTGGTGCAGACGTCGGCGGTGCAGCTGAAGGCGTCCGTCGTTCCGGTGCGCGAGGTGTTCGCTGGCACGGTTTCGACGATATCGCCGGCAAACAGGGTCGCGGCCTGGGTGCCGCCGATGTGTTCGATCCGGATGTCGTAGGTCAGGACATCGCCCGGCGCCGCCGGTTCGCCCATGGGAACGGCTGCGCCATCGCGGGTGATCGAGGCCAGGGACTTTGTCACCTGGAGCTCAGCCGGCGTGATCGTCGGAAAGCTGCAGGACGCAAGGTCACGCCCACGATTGTTGCTGCCGGTGCTGACCGATGTCGCGACCTGCGTCATCGTGCCCGTGCCCAGATTCATCGCGTAGTACACGCCCGAGCTGTTGTTCACCACGTACAGCAGGCCATCGCCGCCGAAAGCCGCGCCGGCATAGACCACGTTGCCAGCCGGGGCACCCGTGAAGGCCTGCTGCCGGGTGGCGGTTGCGGCTGCGACATCGACCTTGTACAGATCGGAACCCGCGACCAGCCAGCCGAAGCCCTGGTCGTCGAACGCGATGTCGCCAGAGCCCACGTCGCTCGGCGCCACGTCGTAGACCAGCGTGGTCGGCGCGCCCACGGTGTAGCCGTAGGCACTGCTGCGCACCAGCCGATACATCTGCGCGGTCGCGCCGGCGCCGACCTGGCTGGCCGCGGTGATCAGATAACCCACGCCCTCGGCGGTCATGCCCGCGCGCGGCAGATTCGGACTGACGACTGCACCCGTCTGGTACCAGCCGGGATTCGTCGGATTGGTCGGGTCGTAGGCCCAGATGCTGCCGGAGCCTCCGTCATGGAACAGCAGGCGGTTGCGCTCGCCGCCAGCCCCGGGATCCACCATCAACGCGTTGACGTTGGGGGCGAGCGTCAGATCCAGGCTGGTGACACGATTGTCGCTAGGCGAGCCCGGTGGATACTGGTAGATACCCACGCCGTTGACGATGTTGAACACATCCCCTGTGGCGCAGAAGTCCGGGCCGCTCGCGCCGATCGCCACCGTGGCACTGTCGGTGTTGCTGGCCGGGTCGACATCGTTCCGGCCGGCAGGAGCAGTGACGGTCGCGACATTGGTCACCGTCGAGGACTGCGCGATCGCCAGATGCGAGACGCCCGCGATCAGCGTGAAGGCCAGTGCCAGCAGAAAACCGGACGCGGTCGTCCGCGCCCGGCCGGAAAGCGATGTTTCGAACACGTAGCTGCCCCTTTGCGCCGTTAAAAACAGCGCATGCGTTCTGGCGCCAATGTGGCGCCTCTGTCTTCACTGCTTCGGCGCGTTGCCCAACACGCGCCTCCCCCGGACGTCTCGACCGGACCGCGATGCCGCGGACTGATGAGACGTGCGGCGCGCACTATATGTGATGCGCGCCCCAGAATCACCCACCTTGTGTTGCCGAGCCTCACCTCATGTGAGGGAGCCCGGTGATCCGCAGGCAGACGTAGGGTTAGAGAAGCGAGGGTCGTCCATCGGGACCGCACGCCGCCCTGGAAGACGGCCCGATTCCTCGGGCCAGATGCGACTTGCGGGCCACAAGCGCTACCAGGCGAGGACGTAACCCACGCCGCGCACCGTCTGGAGCGGAAGGCACACACCGGTCGCGTCCTGGCACTTGCGACGCAGGCGGTACACCAGCATTTCCAGCCGGTGTGGGTCGAAGCTCTGCAAATCGTCGGACAGGCTGGCCATCAATCTGTCGCGGCGGACAGGCGTGCCGGGCACTGCGGCAAGCAGCCGCATGATCTGCTGTTCCGGCAGCGACATCGCGACCGCGCGACCATCGGGCAGCAGGATGCGCCAGCCCGCGGTATCCAGCCGCCAGCGCCCGGCGGCCTCACCGGCGCCCACTCCCACACGGCGGGACACGTTGCGCAGGGTGGCGACCAAGGTCTCGGACTCGACGGGCTTGTTGAGGTACGCATCCACACCAGCCTCGAGGCCGCGCAGGCGATCGCGGTCGGAGATGTACCCGCTCAGCATCACCAGGCCCGTTGCCGGCGCCGCCTTGCGCAGATGGCGGGCGACCTCGACGCCATCCTCGTCCGGAAGACCGACATCGAGCAGCACCAGGTCGTAGCGATTGGCGACGAGATCGCGATACAGCGCAAGCGCGCTCGCCAACCCGGTTGCCCTGAAACCCGACGCACGCAGTAATGGCAGCAGGATCTGCTCGCGCAGCGCGTCGTCGTCCTCGACGACCGCCACCATCGGTTGGTCGACTTCACTCACGCTCGCATCGCCTCGGCTCCGCACGCCTCTTTTGTAGGCGCCGCGAAGATAGCAAATCGATGCAGTCGTCCGGTTCCGAGATCCCGGCAGATGGCTGCCGTCTGCGCGGAGCGCGTACGCGCGCAGGCGTTACGCGCCCAGACGGATCGTTTGCCGACACTTGATTGCCCACCGTCAGGCAACGAACCGTCACAGGTCCATGACGACACCTGCCTCCGCGGACGCGCGCTCAGCGCGCTCGCAGACCGTGATCGACTGCAGACATTCCACATCGATCACGAACGCACGCGCATGACTTTCGGCGCACGTGTCCACGTGATGGCGGCTGCTCCGTTCGAATGCCGACTTTGGAGCCACGCCGATGCGCCTGTCCGTCCTCATGCTTCTCGTGCTGACCACCTGCACGACGGGTGTCGCCTCGGCTGCCGAGCATGATCTCGTCCTGCCCGATCATCGCGACACAGGGCGTTCGACGCGGCTGTGCGCCGAGCAGGCATCGCCCGAGAGCGCCGATGGCGTGGCGCTTGCTGGCGAGGAATGGGGACGGTGTATCGGGGCGCTGCACGCGAATGCAGCGCGCACCGCAGCCTTCAACATCACCGAGGCGGCGCAGGACTGTCGACGCTGATCGCGCGCCATCGGCGCGATGGCGAAGTGCGCCTGTACGCCGTGTCCTATGGCACCCAGCTCGCGCTGCGCATGCTGCAGGTCGCGCCGCAGCCACTCGACGGCCTGGTGCTCGATGGGCTGGTGCCCCCCGAGTCAGCCGCGCAATGGGATTTGGGACATCGCACCACAGTCGTGGATGGAGTCGGGCGGGCGTTGCTCGGTCCCGATGACGTCATTGCCTACCGCACCCTGCTAGAGACGGACAAAAACGCCCCCTGGCGCGCGCACGTGCCCGGCGGTGACCTGCGCTGCACGCTCGGCATGCTGATCAACTTTCCCAGCCTTCGCGCGCGCATTCCCGCGATCGTCGATGCCCTGGCCGACGATGACGCAGCGCCATTGCAGCTCGCCCTCAAGGATCTGCAAGTCATCCACGCCGCGTTGAACGCCGATCCATTCTCGCCACCGTCGTTGCCGCTGGTGATGTCGATCTCTGACTCGGAAAACAACGACCGGCGCGACCTCGACCGCGCCACCGTGGATGCCGAAGCGCGGGATGCGCTGTTCAAGAGTCCCCTCCCCGGCGTCCTGGCCGACACGCCGTTGCCTCTGTATCCACGCGACCGTTTTTTTGGCGGCGCCCCGGCGCGTCTGCCTCGCACGCTCGTCGTCCATGGCACGCTCGATCCGAACACGCCGTACGCGGGCGCGCTGGCCCACGTGTCCACACTGCGCGAAGCCGGGCGAATCGAGATGACGACCGTCGAACAAGGCGCGCACATGTTGGCCTTCGTCGCGCCGACCTGTTGTATCGCGGCGAGCACCACGTTTCTTAGTGGCGTGGACCTGACGCCGTCCTGCAGTGAGCCGACGCCCGAGTAACGAGTCGATCAGGCACGCATGCCTGACGGATCGGGCGCGCATCGCCCTTCGATGACACGTCGCCGTGCCGTACGCAGCGCGTCGCCGAGGGACGCGCCGCAAGCCGCGTAGGCGGATGCGAGCACGCGTCGCTGTCGACGGCTGCTGCGTCCGCGCAGGGCGATGGTCGTCGTCGACAGCGCCAGCACTGCCTGCTGCGTGGGCGCATCGGCACGCGCGAGGCGGGTGCGCACGTCCGTCCACTCGGGAATGCGCGCCTCGATGCCGAGCGTCTCGCACAGGCGCGCGAGCAGCAGGTCGTAATTGGGATGCGCGTCCTCGGCCGCGACGATGAGTTCCGCAACGGCGTCCAGCGCCAGGCGCCGGCCATCGTCGTCCAGCTGCGCACGCTCAAGCGCCACGACGGCGTCGCGGACGACCAGCGGACCGGCCGCACGCACGCGCGCCTCACGGATCACCCACCATGCGATCAGCGCGTTCCAGCCGGCAAACACGGGCACTGCTGCGAACGGCAGCAGCACGCGCAAGCTGCTGCGCGCGAGCACGCGGCGGGCAAGGATCCGCACCACGAAACTGGTCGCGCCGATCTTGACGCGGTACAGCACGGTGTACGCCAGCATCCTCAAGCGCGAGGTCCGCACGTAGGGATCGAGACCGTGCAGCGAACGGCGCGGATTCGGAATATCGAGCGCCGCGCGCGACAGGCCCGTCACCAGCACATCGTCAGCGTCACCGCGCGACACCGATACGCCAGCCGCATCCGCAATGCCCGCAACACTGCGCAGCAGCACCCAGTACACCGCCAGTATTTCCAGCAGGCTCACCAGCAGCGCGATCCCGCCGTACCACGCCCAATACGCGAGGTCACGCGCCGGGGAAAACAGAGACGGCTCGGCACTCGTGCCCAGCGCCTCGCGGAGCCCGACATCCGCAGCACCGATCAACGCCGCGGAGACGGCACCGGCCAGCGCGCACAGGCCGACCGCCCACCACTGCAACCGTTGGATGCGCGTCCGATCCTCGTCCTGCCACGCATTGATCTCGCTGTCGTCGCGACGACAACCACGGCGCAGAAACGCCAGGCCCGTGCGCTCCACGATGTTCAGGCGTCCGACGTCCGCTTCGGTGTCCACGATGCTCCAGCGCAGTGAGATCGGCCGAGTCTAGCGACCGTGCTGGCAAGACCGGGTGCATCGACCGGCAAGCGGCAGGTCCACGCGACCTGTGCCCGCGGCCCGCGTCGACCGGTCAAGTCCGCGTCTTCGGACACAGAAGTGAGCGCACGGGCCGCAAACGCGCGGGTGCCGCACTGCGATGCGGGGGGCGCCGTTCAATTGCGCTCTGACGCCTGCCTCGTTCGTCCCGCTCAAAAGTGCGCTCGACGGTCGCCACGAGCCGGGCGCCACTGCCGAATCATTCAACGACGCGTGTGCGCCAGGCGCTTACGGGTCGCTGGATTCGTTCCTGCGCTTCATCTCTTGCGCGTCCTGTCTCGCTTGCGCGTCCTTCTTTTCCTGCGTTTCTCTCTTGGCTTGATCGTGATGCCACTTGATCGCGAAGAACATGCCCGTGCCAAGCACGACCACCTTGAACACGATAAAGACTATCGGGAACCAATCGTACATGTCTGTTTACTTCCGGGTGGTCACTCGACACCACGTGTCGTGAGGCGCACGCATTGCCTCACTCGGCTGCGCGAGCAGCTTCATTCTTTGCGCCGGCCATTGTCGAATGGCATCTTAGACCTGTCTGAAAGGGCCACCACGCGACCGTTTGTCGCACCTGCATTCCTTGGCATCAATCCGTGCTCAGCGATCGGAATCCAAGTGGCAGGACGCAGACATTCGACTGGAAGCCGCCGTCGATGCACCTCGCGTCGAACGGACACGCCAAGTCCACGCCACCGTCCGCTCCGCCATCTCCAGAGCATCCTCTACCTCGATGCCGGGAGAGCGAACGGACCGCTCGAGCTTGCAGGACCGGAACGAATCCGGACGCACCCCTAAATTACCCTGACCACGCGATCGCACGCGCTCTACGAGCAGTGGATCCTGGCGCCACTCGAGGCCAGGACGTGAGCCTGACTTCGTCGGTCGTGGTCCCGTTACTCTATTCACAAAGCCGAATTCCCGAATGCTCCGACCATGCTGAGCCAACACTTCCTGTTCTTCTTCGCCATGCTCGGCGCCTTCAATGGAATCGGCGTGGCGTCGTTCCTGTGGTGGCGCGCGAAAGGTCAGCCGACGCAGCGATGGCTGGCGCTGCTGCTCCTGATGGTCAGCGTGCGCACCGGGAAGTCGGCGGCCTTCCATGTCTGGCCGGAGATTCCGCTGGTCGTGCTGCAGATCGGACTGACCGCGTGTTTCCTCATCGGGCCCTGCCTGTTCTTTCTGGTGCGATCGAGCCAGGGCGATACGCCCGGACCGGGCGCGGCGGACCGGTGGCACATCGCCGCGCTGCTGGTCATCGCGGCGGGCGTGAATCTGCTGTTTCCCTATGACGACCACGTCGCGCTGTGGCGCGGCGTGATCACGCCGGGCATCAACTACGCGTGGCTGGGCTATCTGCTGCTCGCCAGCGCGCAGCTGTACCGCCATCGCGCGCGACTTCAAGGCACGCCATCCGGCACGCTGCTGCTGGGTGCGCTGGCCGGGATCTGGCTCATCTGGACCGCGTACTACACCGCGGGCTACACCGCCTACATCGTCGGCGCGCTGTCCTTCACCTTCGTGCTCGCGGCGAGCGTGCTGGTCTATCTGCGCATGCGCGCCGGTCACGCGGCAATCGAGCCGTATCAGGACCGTCGGATTCCCGAAACCGAGGCCACTGCGCAGTTGCAGAAATTGGCCGAGCTGATGGCGCGCGAGCGTCTGCATTTGGACCCGGCGCTGACCCTGCCCCGTCTCGCACGCCGACTCGGCATGCCCGCCGCGCGGCTGTCGCAGTTGTTGAACCAGAACAACCAGACCTCGTTCAAGCAGTACCTGGCGCAGCTGCGCGTGATCGAGGCCAAGGCGCTGCTGCGGCAGACACCGGCGAAGCCGCTTGAAGTGGTGGCCGAAGAAGCCGGCTTCCAGTCGATGTCGACCTTCTACAGCGCCTTCAAGAAACAGGAAGGCGCCACCCCGGCCGCGTTCCGCGCGGCGCACGCCGACTCCTAGAATCGATTCCAGCACTCCTGGAACAGATTGCAATGCATTGATTCGAAAGCGATTCGCCTAGCGTACGGGCTCCTTCCTGCGAGCCCGCCGCATGCCTGCCATCCGCTTTCTCATCGCGCTCCTGCTTCTCGTCCTGTCGCCCTGGCCATGCGGTGGGTCCAAGGCCCATGCCGCCGAAACGATCTCCGCGCGCACCGGTGTCGAGAGCACCCTGACGACCGCGTCCCCGGCGTCGGCCAGCACGATCGCGACCACCGCACCCGCTGATCTCAACACGCCCGCCAGCATTGATCAGGCCCGCATCCTCTTCATCCTCGCCAGCGCCCGGGTCCACGGCAGCTCGACGATCCCCGCCAGCATCAGCTTCGGCGAGGTGGTGCATGCCTGGGATACGTTCCACGCCGCGGGCTATGCGATCGACTTCGTGACGCCCGACGGTGGCGATGTGCCGATCCTCGATGCCTACGTCGACGACGACGTGGCGCCGCGCCTTGAAGACGCCCGCATCATGCGTGGCCTGCGCAACACCGCGACGCCCGCGCAGATCGATCCCGACCGCTACCGCGCCGTGTATTACGTCGGCGGCAGCAACGCCATGTACGGCGTGCCCGAGCATCCCGTTCTGCAACGCATCGCCACGCATGTCTACGAGCGCAATGGCGGCGTGATCTCGGCCGTGTGCCACGGCACCGCGGGCATCGCGCACATCCGGCTCGGCAACGGCCGATACCTCGTCGCGGGCAAGCGCATCAGCGGCTACCCCGAAGAGCATGAAGACCAGGACGCCGCGTACTTCAGGCAATTCCCGTTCCTGATCCGGCAGACGGTCGAAGCCCGCGGCGGCGCCTTCCACATGGTGGACAGCCCAGCGCCGTACATCGAAGTCGACGGCCGCGTCGTCACCGGGCAGAACTACGCCTCCGCAGCGCCAGTGGCCGAAGCCGTCGTCGACGTGCTGCGCGGGCTTGCGGCGCAACCGCCCCGCGCCGACACAGCGCAACGCTGAAGCCCCCATCAGCGCCATCGCCAGGCGGCGCTGCTGTACGCCCCACCCACCCAACCATCACCAGGACAGACCCATGCACACCTCACACCGCACCACCGCCTTCGCAGCCGCCCTGTTCTTCCTGCTGCCCGCCGCCGCGATGGCCCAGACAAGCGACAGAGACGCCGTGGATCGCGTCATGCAGACCTTCATGCGCGCGTACACGACCGCCGACAACGCGCTGGCGAAAGAAGTCTTCCGAAGCGACGGCGTCATGATCGGCACCTCGGCGAACCGCGGTCCCGCGCTCGCCCAGCGCACCGGCGCGCAGTTCGCCGAAGGCTTCGACGGCAAACCCGCCGCCAACGAAGACCAGCGCAAACGCAGCTATGAAATCGTGGACGTGGCTCGGGACCTCGCTGCGGTCCGCGTGGATCTGGATTACCCCGGCTGGCGCGGCGTGGACTACGTCGTGCTGATCAAGGTCGAAGGCGAGTGGATGATCGCCAGCAAAACGTGGACGGGCTATCTGACGCCGCGGACACCGTAATGCGGCCGATGCCCACCGTTTAGCCCGACAGCAACGCGCCAGCTGCGATGCAGCTGGCGCCTTCGTAGCAAGGGGGCTGCAGAGAGCGCTCTCCTGACCACCCGGAAGTAGCACTCTGACCCTGTTCCTGCTCAGGGATTCGCCGAAATCTGCATCCGCACTCCGCTTTCCACTCGTATCTATCTCTCCAAGCTGCTGCTCACATTCTGGAGAGTTGCGATGGCGCGTCTCGCGTATGCGCACGATTTCGCTGTCACCACGCTGCCTCGCCGCACGATGCATGCCGTGGTGGCCGAACTGAAAGCTCATGTACGAAGGCAGAAGGCAATGGGGTGCAGTGAGCTGGCCTGGAGCGTCAACGTCGGCGGGCTCAGCGACGACGCGCTCCACGAGGCAATGGCTGCCATGGGGCGAGTCGGTTGCACGGGTGCATGGGAGCGCGAGGGCGGCTTCGTCGCGCACTACACCCTGAGCTGGTGAGGCGCTTCACGAAGACGTGGCCTGTGGGCCCGCATCGCGAGTGGATCCATCCCCAGTGGCCCCGGGTGACACCACCGGCGGCGACAGATGCCAATGCAGTCGTGTCAGCAGACGATCGCAGACAGGCGGATCGCGGTTGCTGAGGCACCTCAGGGTCATGTCGCGGGTCGGATAGTTCGACAGCGCGGCGCGGTTGCCGGGCGCGCCGCCACCGTGGCCCCAATGCGGAAACTCGGTCGGGCCGACGAGAGAGCCGTAGCGGTACCAGTCGGTCTGCCGCTTGATCGCCTCCTCCAGTAGCGGCAGTGGGATCAGCGTGCCGGCTCTGAGCGCTTCGACGAATCGCAGCGCTTCATCGGCCGTGGTCACGCCGCCGCCTGCAGGCGTGCCGCGCCATGGCGGTCGCTCGGCGCTCTGCACCAGTGCCGGCTTCGAGCTTCTGCCATGGATTCCATCGTTGATCGTCAGCGCGGCGGCGACGACATGCAGGGACGTGACGGGACGCGCTGCGCACGCGGCAGCACATCGGAGCCAAGCGCTGTGACAGCGTTCGCACTTGGTGATGTCAGTCGCACGTGGCGGCCCAAAGATGAACACGGAACCGGCATCATCCGCACCCGATCGGCGCGGCCTCGAAGCCGCATCCGCTGCACCAGAACACCCCCCCGAATGACCTTGCCCAATCAGCCTTCTTACGGGAAGACGCATTGATGTAGCCGCGTCGCGCCAACGCTGAAAGAACGATCAACAGAATGACGGACATCGATGGGCGCGATCAGCACGGAATGCTGAAATTCCAGACCACGGCGCGTCGCGAGAAGGTGGCCGCCCTCCTGTCGCTGACAGGCGTGGCATGCGTGGTTCTCGGGCTGGCGTGGGCGCTGTGCTACTGGTATTTCGACCGCGCGGGACTGTCGGTGCTGTTCGTGGGCGTCATGGTCGTTGGCGTACTGGCACTGGCCCGCAGCAAGCGCAGCGATGGCAGGTCGATTCTGTTCGTCGCGCACGGCATCCTCGCCGCGGTGTGCGCGATCTCGCTGATCGACGCGCCCATCGAGTGGGTGCCGCGATCGACGCACATGTTCCTGCTCCCGCTCGCCGCCGGGGCGGCCTTCACGTTCGAAGCGCGCGAGCGCTACGGCTCCCTGGTCTTCCCGTTGATCTGCCTGGCCGCGTTCGCCGCGTTCGCGGCCGGTGCACTGGATCCACTGGCGCCGCAGATTTCGCCGCCCCTGGAGGTGCGGGAGTGGGGCGCACGATCCAACATCCTCATTGCCATCGCGCTGCTGGCGGCCATCTTCAGGATCTATCGGGCAGACGTCGGCAAGCGCCTGCGTCTCGAGCGCCAACTGGGCCGGGCCGTGCGCAACGGCGAGATCGAATTGCGCTATCAGCCGCAGGTACGGGGCGATGGCACGGTCACGGGCGTGGAAGCGCTGGCGCGTTGGCGCCACCCGTCGGGCACCCTGCTGTCACCCGACGTGTTCATCCCCGTCGCCGAAGAAAGCACGCTGATCAGCGACATCGGCCTGGAAGTCTTGCGCCAGGCCTGCGAGAAGCTTCGGGCATGGTCCGAGGGGACGCGCACCCGTCATCTCCGCATTGCCGTCAACGTCAGCCCGATCCAGCTGATGGACGAGGATTTCACGCCGTCCCTGACCGCCGTCATCCGCCAGACGGGCATTGACCCTGCCCTGCTGGAACTGGAGCTCACCGAGTCCGCGTTGTCCACCGACACATCGGCGATCGTCGACAAGATGCGGGCCATCGAGACGTTGGGAATCACCTGGGCACTGGATGACTTCGGCACCGGCTATTCGTCCCTGGCGACGCTGCGCCAATTGCCGGTGCGGAAGCTGAAGATCGACCGCCAGTTCGTGCAGGAAGCCACCGCCCAGGACAGCGCACAGCGCCTGCTCGGCAAGATCATCGAGATCTCCCAAGTGATGCACATGAGCGCGCTCGCCGAAGGTGTCGAGTCCGTTACGCAGCGCGATCTGCTGATCGGGATGGGCTGCGACCATTTCCAGGGCTATCTGTTTGCGCGCCCCATGCCCGAATCGTTGCTGGAGGAGTGGCTCGACGCACAGTGAAGACGACGGCCGGAGGCGTCAGCCCGCTAAGTACGTGAACCCGGCACCGTTACCCCTCGTCATCCGATCGCTTTAGCGCGTCGGAATCGGTAGCGCAGCATGAAGCAGAAAGTGACTTTTTCACCAGTCCGCAAACTGGCTCGTCCCCGCGTCCGACGTTCCCGTCCCCTGCTTGGGTCTTCCTCCTGCACCTCAACGCTGCAGACGCTTGGACATCTCTTCCGCAGGTGTGAACACGAACGCCTTTCCGCTGCGCCCTTGATCGAGCAGCCGCAGCTTGACCAGGCCCAAGAGATCCGCGCGAGCGGTTGGATAGGTGACCCGATGGGCCGCCTGGTGACCGGCGATCTCGTAGGCGCTTTCGGGGTTGCGGATGGCGTGCAGCAGCAGCGCACGCTGACGGTGGTTCAGCAGCGCGCCCAATGGAGAACCGGGGCGCAACAGTGTTTCGGCCTGGCTGCGCTCCCGTGCCTTTCTCGCGAGGTAGCCACGCAAGCCCTCGACAGCATCGATGATGACGTTCAACTGGTGCGCGACGAAGTAGGTCAGGTCGGTGCCATCGCTCTCGGTGTAGAGGTAAGCGCGGATATAAGGCGCCGGCGCCTTCTTCAGCACGCTGGAGATGGAGATGTACTCGCTCAACCAGTATCCCGACCGCAGCATTGACCAGTAAAACAAGGCGCGAGCGGTGCGGCCGTTGCCATCGCAGAACGGGTGGTCGTAGCCGATCTGGAAATGGATCGCGATCGCACGGACGATCGGATGCAGAAACTCGCCCTCGTCCTTGGCATTCGCGAAGTCGCAGAGCGCCTGCAGCCGTCGCGAAAGTTCCGCAGCACGCGGCGGCACATGCAGGACGATCTCAGGGTCGAGCCGGTCCTGGACGACAACATTGTCTTCGGCAGTGCGCAAACGTCCCGCCTGCGATGGATCATCCATTGCGTCATCCATCAACTCGCGATGGATCTCGAGAATGGAATCGATGGTGAGGGGATCCGCCTGCCGCCGCCGCAACGACTGCATCATCGCGTAGTTGTTGTGGATCATCCGTTCGCTGCGATCGCGGGGCGCACGCCCGGTGCTGAGCATTTCCTTGGCGATCTGCCGCGTGGTGGAGGCGCCTTCCAGTTGCGATGAGGTCATCGCTTCCTCGATCAGCGAACGCATCAGATAGTGCTTTCGCGTCGTGTCCTCATCCACCAGACCACTGGCCTGGATTGCACCGGCTGCCTCGCGGTCCAGAAAATGCAATTGCCGCTGCATGTTGCTGGTCAGCGACACGTTGAACGGCTGCCCCGCCTTGTCGGCCAAAGCGACAGGCCGCTCCAGACCTGCGCGGGCCAATTTGATGCCGGCCCACCAGCTCTCGGCGCTCAGCCCAGCAGGTGGCGTCAGATGCCTGACATGGTCCCAATGGTCGTAGACGCCGTTGACCTCCGCGCCGATCCCGTGGCGCAGCAGCGTCGCAACGTCAGCGCCGCCCTTTCCAAAAAAATCAGTGAGTTGCGGTGCCTTGACCGGTAGCTTCATGGCGAACTATCAGTTTTCTATAAATTTGATAGATATTTATATCAAATCTTCTTGGTACGCAAACCGCCGGCCATTACGCGGCTTCGGGTGAACGCGCTGCAGCATTACCGCCCCAAGGCGTCACTGGGTGCTGGCGGCGGCGACAGATGCCAATGCAGCCGCGTCAGCAGGCGGTCGCAGACCGGCGGGTCGCGGTTGCTGAGGCAGACCATGGTCATGTCGTTGGTCGGATAGATCGACAAGGCAGCGCTGTTGCCGGGTGCGCCGCCGCCGTGGCCCCAGTGCGGAAACTCGGGCGGGCCCGACGAGATGAAGCCGTAGCCGTACCAGTCGGTCTGCTGCTTGATCGCGTCTTCCAGCAGCGGCAGCGGGATCAGCTTGCCGGCTTTGAGTGCCTCGACAAACCGCACCTCGTCATCGGCCGTGGTGACGCCGCCGCCTGCTGGTGTGCCACGCCATGGGAGTTGATCGGTACTGGGCACCAGCGTGCCGTCGTCGGCCTGCGTGTAGCCGCGTGCGACGCCATCCATTTCTTCCAGCGTCGGGAAGCGCGTGGCGGTCATGCCGGCCAGCGTGAAGACGTGTTCGGCCACGTAGTCGTAGTAGCTCTGTCCGCTGACCGCCTCGACCACGGCGCCGAGCAGCAGGAAGCCGTAGTTCGAATACTCGAAGTCCGTTCCCGGCGGGAACACCGGTGCGCGGTCGCCATTGAGCTTGATCAGATCGGCGATCGAGCGCACCCAGGCGCGGTTTGCGGCTTCGTCCGGCTGCAGCACGCCGATGTCGCCGGTGCCGCCCTGGTGTGCGAGCAACTGCCGGATGGTGACGGCTGCCATCGCCTTATTGGGGTAGTCGGTTAGGTGCTTGCCGAGCGGATCATCCAGGCCGAGCTTCCCGGCCGCGACCAGCTGCAGCACCGCCACGGCGGTGAACATCTTGCCTTGCGAGGCGAACAGGAACGGCGTGTCCAGCTGCACCGGCGTGTCGTTTTCGCGGTTGGCGAGCCCGAAGGGCTTTGCGTAGAGACGCTGGCCGTTCTGTTCGATGACCAGCACGCCCGAGAAGCGATCCCCTGCCGCCAGTTGCGTGGCGAAAGCGTCGAATGCCTCCAGCGCGTTCGCCTGCGAAATCGGCAGCGGCTCTTGCGTGATGTGGTCGAGACGCCCCGACGCTGCGTCCTCGACTTGCACGGTGATGCGTCGCTGGACGGGAAAGCTGCGTTCCTGCGTCAACGCGACGAACTCCAATGGTTCGCTGCGTTCAACCGCCACCACATCCAGACCGCCGGTCTCTTCGCGGCTGTCGAGCAGGTACTCGATGTTGTGCTCGGGCTCTCCGAATCGCCGTGCGTTGAACACGGTCAGCGCAGCGCGTTCATTGCGGTTGAATGCGTCCAGCCATTCGTCGAAAGCTGTCTCAGCTGGTGGCTTGGCCAATGCCGGCATTGCGAGGCAACACAGCAAAACTGCCGCATTCAACGAGATCCTCATGAGCATCCCTGCTTGTTGGTCACCGGAGCAGCAAGTGTGTCCCTAATCGAGCCGAGAAGTTTGGAACCCTAGCTATCGGTTGGGAACGGTCTCACGCCCGCTCTCATGTCCCACCGCGCCTCGCTTGTCGCAAGGAAACGTGCGTGCAAGGTGGCGAACCCAACGAGGAGTGCAGCCCAAGCTTTCTGCGCCAACGGGTAGTCGGGGTCTGCCTCTGGAAAAAAAATCGCTAAAGGCAGGAACATCACTAGAAACTTGACCCAGACCCACACGCGCATGCGCTGAAAGCTCTCATGCCCCAGATAAGGCTCCATCACACCAAGGGGCGCAGTGGGAGTCCACGCCCAATAAAAGCCTGCACCAAGCACGAAACCTCCGATCAGAACCCCTAGGGTCGCTGCATCCATCGCGCGCTCTCCTTGCAGCCTCGGTTGTAACCTGCTCTCACCGAGAGCTCACAGAACGTGGAAGTGAACCTGACCCCGTTATCCGGACTGCGGAATCTGGAGTGGCTCCTGCGTGATGTGGTCAAGAAGGCCCGACGCTGCGTCTTCGACTGTCACGGTGATGCGTCGCTGGACCGGAAAGCTGCGCTCCTGCGTCAACGCGACGAACTCCAAGGAATCGTTGCGTTCGACGGCAACCACATCCAGGCCGCCGGTCTCTTCGCGGCTGTCGAGCAGGTACTCGATGTTGTGCTCGGGTTCGCCGAATCGCCGTGCGTTGAACTCGGTCAGCGCGGCGCGGTCGTTGCGGTTGAATGCGTCCAGCCATTCGTCGAATGCTGTCTCGGCAGGCGGTTTGGCCAAAACCGGCGTAACGATGCATAGCAGCAACGCGACCGCCCTCAACGAGATCCGCATAAGCATTTCATCCTTGCCGGTCACCCAGCAGCAAGTGTCGTCTCATTCGAGCTGTTTTAGTAAAACTGACCCCGCTACTTGCGAGAATCAACGCGGCGGATATCTCACTTTTGTCCCTTCGATCACGATGCGATGTGTGTCCTTGAGGCTCTGAAGCACTGCATCGATGGCCTTCTCGTCCAGTGCAGGCCTGAGCCACGATTTGATCGAGGCCCGTAGGCCCGACACTGTGCCCGGCTTCGTGGACTTGGCCAGCAGTGCGAGTACGGACTCGGCGTGTGCGGCACTGGAACGCGTCTGCACTTTGGGCGCAGACGCGGAAGTCGGTGGACTGACGACGATCTTGATGCTCGCTGTCTTTACGGACTTCGCGACGGCCGGCTTGGCTGCAGCGGGTGCGGATGCAGGTTCGACGGGCGCGGCCTTCGTGGCGCTTGTCTTCTGGACGCCTGTCGCCGCCTTGGTCGGTTTCGTGACTGGACCGAGCTCCGGGATTCGCCTGCAGTCGACCCCCTTTGCCACCAGGTGGCGCACCAACGGATCGAAGCCTGTGTCCTTCGAGACGATCCGGAACCTGGCGTTCGGCTCATGAGCGGACAGGCATCCGATGTAATAGGCGATGTGGAAATCCACAGCATCCGGCCCGCTACCGGTGATCTGGATGTACTCCGCGTCCGTGCCGAACGGCTGCAGTGCCCGCGCCAGATCCAGCATCACCTTGGTCTGCTGTGCGCCCACAAAGACCTTGACGCACGACGTGCCCGGCTTGAGGCAGTCGAGCGCCTTGGGCTGCACGTTCTCGAAATCGATCAGGTAATACGGCTTGTCCATGCGCCCTCCCCCGTTGGCCCGATTCTGCCGCGTCGTCGAAGCAGCGGGAAGCTGGGAAGCGCATCCTCGGCGAGCCATGCGACGAAGCGTCCCGCTATCCTGGTACGACCCCGCAGGAGCGCGCGCATTGGACATCATGGAAGGCGAAACCGGAGCCCCTTGGACCGACGCGGAGATCGAAGCGACGGTCGCCACCTATTTCCAGATGTTGAGGACGCAGGAGCTGGGTCAGGCGCTCAACAAGGCGGAACACAACCGCCGCCTGCAGGCGTGCATACCTGCGCGCAGCCGGGGTGCCATCGAGTTCAAGCACGCTAACATCAGTGCGGTACTCATGGAGGTCTATGACGCGCCGCAGCTGCGCGGCTACCTGCCCCGCTTCAACTATCAGAGCGATCTCGTGATCCCGGTCGGCCACGCGCTCGCAGCCGACCGTGTGCTGGATGAGGCGGCACTTCGCAACGTGCAGAGCGCGGTGGAAACCCCGCTGCTCGAAAGCTACGACACGTTTGTGGTCGATGCCCCCGCGCGGGCAAGCCGCAAAATCCGCGAGCCACGAAAGGACTGGTCGACCGTCGTGCCGATCAAGCGCGACTACCTGCACCGCGAGGCACTCAATCGCTCCCTCGGACTCGCCGGCGAACGACTCGTCATGGAGTACGAAGCCCGACGCTTGCACAGCCTAGGAGCCCGAACACTGGCCGAGCGCATCGAACATGTGTCGCAAACGCGTGGCGATGGCTTGGGCCACGACGTGCTGTCGTTCGAACAAGATGGGCGCGAGCGCTTCATCGAGGTCAAGACCACGGCGTACCTGGCCGAGACCCCCTTCTTCATCTCGCCAAACGAGGCGGCGTTCTCGGACACGCACGCCGAACAGTTCCACCTCTATCGCCTGTTCGACTTCCGGCAGTCGCCGCGGATGTTCATGCTGCCGGGCGCGGTAGGCACGCATTGCCGTCTAGATCCGGTCAGCTTTCGTGCAACGCTCTTGGCCCGTTAATTCATTTCCACGCGATCGCCCAGGGAGGGCATGCACTTGATCAAGGACGTCCTAGGCGCTGGCGGTCCCGGCTTGCTCATTCCTGTCGTGTTGTTCGGATTGGTGCTCTACGCTGCGCGCGGCTTGTTCGGCCTGCACGGCAGACGCAATCAAAGCCGGAACGAGTTCTTGGAGCGATGGGATCCGAAGCGAATTGACGACGATCTGTGGCTGGAGGTGACGATCCGCCACCTGTACGGCACGAATCTCCCCGCACATGTCATTCGCGCCGCGCTTGCACATCCGCACGCAAGCCAAGCGTTGAGTGATCTGTCCGAAATCTGGGCATTTCTCAGCTACGACGCTGACACACGGACGGTCAGCTGGCAGTACTCAATACATCGCAACCAGACCACGCGCGGACTTCTACGCTACTGGCCGCTCATTCGATATTTCTTGTTCGCCTTCAGTGGTGCCGGCGCCGCGTACTACGCAGCGCACATCAGCGGCCTCACCCAGTGGGTCATTTCGATCTTTGCCGCCGTCATGATTTCTTGCGCGTTTATCAGCCTGTGGCACGGAGAGGCTGAGAAGGCGGCGGCCAAGGTCGGCGAAGCGTGGATCAAAAGGATCAACGGCGTCTGCGACATCACCCCGCCTGCCGGCGCGGATAATAAGTGAAGCTAGCCCCGTTAGCGGCGCAAGGCGCCTACCTCGTAATCCGGAAAGTGAACCTGACCCCGTTACTCCGATGTTGTGCTCGGGCTCGCCGAAGCGTCGCTTGTTGAACTCCGTCAGCGCGGTGCGATCGTTGCGGTTGAATGCATCCAACAACTCGTAGAAGGCCATCTCGGCAGGTGGCCGGGCGAAGGCCGGCGTTGCGAGGCACAACTGCAGCGCCACTATTCTCACCGAAATCCGCACAAGCACTTCTTCCTTGAGTGTCGCCGTAGTCGAACTGATAAGTGAACCTGATCCCGTTTGCTGCACCGTTTGCTGAAGTTACACACTTCTGCCCCAGTTTCTCTTCGGCGTATTAGACTTAATCTTCCTTATTGCTTCATCGACATTGTCCAAGACAGCAGTCCTAATAAATTCAATAGTCCTGTAACCGTCAAGGCGAGGATCATCCGCCGACGCCTCCTTTTCAATGTCAGACAAATACTGCAAGAAAACCATCATCCTGTTCTTCCTCAATCGCATTTTGACGACGGGATTACTTTCGACAAGAATTTCTGCAGTGAGATCATGCACTCGTTGCCAAACCGAGCTATCGATAGCCGTGTCGTACATGCACTCTTCTACATATACGAATTTACGGGAAAGAATTTTTACGTAGAAGCCACCGGATCGAGTCACCATTACAGACGATGAGCTAGACACATCGGCGGAGTCGACCGTCTTGATCAATCTGTGATTGTGAAGCGTTGCAAGACAATCCCGGACGTTATCTTCGGTAGCTCCCGCTCCAGCGAAAATTTCGTAACACTCCGAAACTTTAACCTCCATGGAGTGATCGAACCTTGCGCGCTGCAAAAGGAACTGAAGCACGAAGCAGCGCAAGAGACGAAGACGCCTCGAACCGAGCCTTGAGTCGAAAATATTTATACCTTCCGCACGGGACTCACTAAAATGAAGCCACTGCCCGAGCATGGAACCCTTGAAAACTTCGTGAAAAGGAAAGTAGTAGGTAACGTTTCCGGCCAAATACTGCTGGAGAGCCCGATCGGCCTCGATATGCCCCGAAGTAAGAAAGTTTTTCACCAGGGATATACCTTTTCGTACATTTAGGTCGGATATAGCTTCGATATAGTCCCCAGCCTCACCCCTCAGTATGCTCTGTTGAACTATATCAAAAAAGAAACTCATATCAGGAACACTAAGATATTTATTATTAGGAAGGTCAATCGTCGCCGATTTCTTCTCAAGTATCTTCTTGGAATACGAAAGTCGTGCGGAAATAACTGCTTTTAGCGGCGGCGGATCCAGCCACAGCTTGCGTAGCTCATAAGCATCAAATGCAGAGTCCGTCTTGTGCCTCACGAACGTTGTGTCTCGAATACTGACCATCACATGGCAGAAAACTCGTTTCGACAGCGCGAGGCCTTCGGCAAAAACTCGAGTCTCCAGCGAATCGTCCTCGTACAGGTCCACGTTATCTAAAACAATGACCGCGAGTGAATTACTCGCCATGTGACCTAATACTTTGTCAACGTATGGCTCGATCTTTTCGTAGTCCTCAAAAATCTTTCGCGATAAGATTTTATTTATCTCATTGGAGTCGCCGGCCATCATTGCGAGCGGGCCCGACTTCCAAGCCTCTATATCCTGTGCATAGGCGGGTTTCACATACTTCTCGTGGCCGCCCGGGCTTGAAATAACTGCATTTAAGTACTTCTGGATTTTCTCATAGATAAACTTTCTTGGATCACCGCCTACACCCAAGCCTTCCAAGTCAACGTAAATCCAGTGGGCTTTCTTGGCCGACAGCGCATTTCGACCCGCAACCAATTCGAAATGCTTTAGGTACGTTGATTTACCCGCACCGACAGTTCCAATAATCAGCGTAACGGGCGGAGCGTAGCTTGGACTGGAGGATTTTAGGATTGTTTCAAGGTGATCACCGCTTTTTCCGCGATTAATCCGCTTCGCAGGCGCCACAGAATTCGGCTTAGGGTCTCCCAAATGCATTCCAAGCATTGCATCAAACTTGGTGCGCGCTTCGGTCGTAACAAAGCACCTTTTAAGTGCTTCAACATTTACAAGCAATGACTCTGAGTAAAGCGCCTGATCTAGTGCAGGCGCTATATGGTCAGCAATATTATTCCGATCAACTCGATCATCCGCCGCTCGAAAGGCGGTGAGCAGCCTTTCCTCAGGCACAACCTCGTCATTTGTAACTTTAGATAAGCTGCCTAAAGCGACGTTGCTGCATGCAAAAATATCGAAAAGACGCTCTGCGTGGCCATCCTTAGAGAAGGGAAAAAGGAGATTGGCGTAGCTGTCGCCATCCGACTTCTCAAGATTGAAGTAGCACCAACAAAATCCGTTAGTGACTACGACAACCTTTGCCTTTTTTACTTTTGCATACGCTTTGGCTTGCTCTATGGCGTCTGAAATTTCTTTGGTAGAAAGTACTGAGCCGTTAAATTTTAGCCTGGTCTTGTCTGTTGGCGACGGAAACGCCGCGCCCACTTTCTTAGCTTCGACGACTATCGAGAAGTCTCCCGCACGAAGTAAGTAGTCCACGAATCCGGACCGTTGACCCGCGGAATGCTCCTCCACTCTGACCATACCATTTGGCCATCCGAGCACTTCTCTTACGAGCCGATCAATAACGTCGTAGCGAGTTTGAGCTTCGTTTATGCCAGTGAGGTCTTTTTCTCCGACAAAATTTTTGATCGGATCAAATTTTTCCGAAGCATCGCCCCAGTCAGCTCGGAGAGAACTCATGTCTCAACTCCTATCCCGAAAATTAAGAAGGCGGCCAATGGCCGCCTTCTCTATATATCAAAACAACGACGATCTTAGACCCCGACCGGATTCGCCTTCTCCGGATCGATCTTGTAGAGCTTGATCGCCCGGGCGACATCCTTGCCGGTCATCTTGCCGTCCTTCATCAGGCCCTCGATAGCGGCCTGGGCGATGTAGTAACGATCGACCTCGAAGTGACGGCGCAGGTTGGCGCGGGTGTCGGAGCGGCCGAAACCGTCGGTGCCGAGCACGGTGTACGTGGCCGGGACGAAGGCGCGGATCTGGTCGGCGAACGCGCGGACGTAATCCGTCGCGGCGATGACCGGGCCCTGGCGGCCTTCGAGCAGCTGGGTGACGTAGGCTTTGCGCGGGGTCTTGGCTTCGGGGTTGAAGCGGTTCCAGCGCTCCGCATCCCAACCATCACGACGCAGCTCGGTGAAGCTGGGGCAGGACCAGATGTCGGCGGTGACGCCGAAGTCCTTGTCCAGCAGCTCGGCGGCGGCGATGGCTTCGCGCAGGATGGTGCCCGAGCCCAGCAGCTGCACGCGCAGCTCGCCCTTCTTGGCCTTGCCGGCATCCTTGAGCAGGTACATGCCCTTGATGACGCCCTCGGCCGCGCCTTCGGGCAGCGCCGGGTGGCTGTAGTTCTCGTTCATCAGGGTGAGATAGAAGAACTCGTCTTCCTGCTGGTCGAGCATGCGCTGCATGCCGTAGTGCAGGATCACGGCCACTTCGCCGGCGAAGGTGGGGTCGTAGGCGCGGCAGTTCGGGATGGCGCCGGCCAGCAGGTGGCTGTGGCCGTCTTCGTGCTGCAGGCCTTCGCCGTTGAGCGTGGTGCGCCCCGCTGTGGCGCCGAGCAGGAAGCCGCGGGCGCGCATGTCGGCGGCCTGCCAGGCCGAATCGCCGATGCGCTGGAAGCCGAACATCGAGTAGTAGATGTAGAACGGCAGCATCGGCACGTCGTTGGTGCTGTAGCTCGTCGCGGCCGCCATCCAGCTGGAGAACGCGCCGGCTTCGGTGATGCCTTCTTCCAGCACCTGGCCGGCCGCGTCTTCGCGGTAGTACGAAAGCTGGTCACGGTCGACCGGCTTGTACTTCTGGCCCTGCGGGGCATAGATGCCCAGCTGGCGGAACAGGCCTTCCATACCGAAGGTGCGGGCCTCATCCGCCACGATCGGCACCACGCGCGGGCCCACCTGCTTGTCGCGCAGGATGATCGACAGCGACTGCACGAACGCCATGGTGGTGCTGATGGAACGCTCGCCGGTGTCCTGCAGCAGGCGGTCGAACACCTTGAGCTCGGGCGCCTTGAGGGTCTCGGTGCTCTTGCGGCGACGCTGCGGCAGGAAGCCGCCCAGCGCCTGGCGGCGCTCGAGCATGTACTGCACTTCCTCGGAATCCTTGCCCGGGTGATAGAACGGGATTTCGCCGTCCTTGAGCGCGGCGTCGGACACCGGAATCTTGAAGCGGTCGCGGAAGGTGCGCACGGCTTCGTCGTCGAGCTTCTTGGTGTTGTGGGTCGGGTTGAGCGCCTCGCCGGCGCTGCCCAGGCCGTAGCCCTTGACCGTCTTGGCGAGGATGACCGTGGGCTGGCCCTTGGTGTCCATCGCGTTCTGGTAGGCGGCGAAGACCTTGTGCGGATCGTGGCCGCCGCGGTTGAGGCGCCAGATGTCGTCGTCGCTGAGGTTGGCGACGAGGTTCGCGGTTTCGTCGTACTTGCCGAAGAAGTTCTCGCGCGTGTATGCGCCGCCGAACGCCTTGCAGTTCTGGTACTCGCCGTCGACGGTCTCCATCATCAGCTTCTTGAGCATGCCGTCCTTGTCCTTGGCAAGGAGCGGATCCCAGTAGCTGCCCCAGACGGTCTTGACGACGTTCCAGCCGGCGCCGCGGAAGCCGCCTTCCAGTTCCTGGATGATCTTGCCGTTGCCGCGCACCGGGCCGTCGAGGCGCTGCAGGTTGCAGTTGATGACGAAGACCAGGTTGTCGAGGCCCTCGCGGCCGGCGACCGAGATCGCGCCGAGGCTTTCCGGCTCGTCCGTCTCGCCGTCGCCCATGAAGCACCACACCTTGCGGTCGGACTTGGGCATCAGGCCGCGGGCTTCGAGGTACTTCCAGTAGCGCGCCTGGTAGATGGCGGCGATCGGGCCCAGGCCCATCGAGACCGTGGGCACCTGCCAGTAATCGGGCATCAGCCAGGGGTGCGGATAGGACGAGATGCCCTGGCCGTCGACTTCCATGCGGAAGTGGTCGAGCTGGGCTTCGGTGAAGCGGCCTTCGAGGAACGAGCGCGCGTAGATGCCCGGCGAGCTGTGGCCCTGGGTGGCGATGACGTCACCCGGGTGATCGGCCGACGGCGCGCGGAAGAAGTGATTGAAGCCCACGTCATACAGCGTGGCCGACGAGGCGAAGCTGGCGATGTGGCCGCCCAGATCCCCGGGCTTGCGGTTCGCACGCACGACCATCGCCATCGCGTTCCAGCGGATGATGGAGCGGATGCGCCATTCCAGCTCGGAATTGCCCGGCATCTTCGGCTCGAGATGCGTGGGGATGGTGTTGACGTATTCGGTGGTCGGCGCGAACGGCAGGTGCGCACCGGCGCGGCGCGTCAGCTCGACCATGTTCTCCAGCAGCTGGTGGGCGCGTTCCGGACCGCCGACGTCGATGACCGCTTTGAGCGACTCGACCCACTCGCGGGTCTCGGTCGGATCGGGGTCGTTCTGCAGGACGTCGTTCAGCCAGTTCATTCTGTGCTCCAGCGCGGCGCGCATGCCCGCGTCTCATGGGGGTCGTTCGGACCCTGAATTCTAACAGGCGGCGCGACTGACACCGGACGCCAGCGGACGGTGCGCGTTGCCACGCACGGGCCCCTCGGCGATGATCCCGTGTTCAGGGGTGGATGCGGCATCATGCGCGACCGCTCCGCCCGCGCGAGACACCCGCCCGATGCCGCACGCCACACCCGCCCCCTCCCTGCTGAGCCGCTGGCGCCTGCCTGTCCTGGGCGTTGCGATCGTGGCGATTGTGGTGGGACCGTTCCTGATCATGCGGTCGGCGATCAGCGAAGCGGACTACGCGACCGAGAAGGTGCTGCACACCCGCGAGGTGGAATCGCTGATGCAGACGGTGGCGGCGGATACGCGCAGCCTGGAAGGCGCGGCGGTCATCCGCACCCGCGGCATCAATACGCCGGCGCTGCGCCAGCGTTTCGACGAAGCGCGCGCACGGGTGCTGCCGAGCGTGGACGCGGTGCTGCAGCTGACCCGCGACAACCCCGAACAGCTGGCGCGCCTGGGCGCGCTGCGCGGCAACATCGAACAGAAACTCCAGCGCGTGGACGCGGTCTACGGTGCGGGCGAGGCGGCCAGCGCCCGCGATATCGACGACATGCTGGTGCTGTATCCGCTGCAGCGACTGATCGACGAGATCGTCGGCGAGGAACAGTCGTTGCTGGCCGACCGCAGTGCGGCCGCCTACCGCGCGGACCGCAATGCCGACATCGCCCGCTGGACCTCGATGCTGGTGCAGCTGGCCCTGCTGCTGGGCGCGAGCTACTTCGCACTGCGCGAGCAGAGCGGACGCCGGCAGGCCGAGGGACTGGCCGCGCGCGCCAGCAATCGCTCGGCGCTGGTGCTCGACAGCGTGCGCGAGCCGATCGTGCTGATCGACCGCGACCAGCGCGTGGTCATGCACAACGCCGCGTTCGCGGAACTCTATGGCGTGAGCGGCGGCGAGATCCGCGGCGAGCGGCTGGCGGAAATCGGCGAAGGCGCGTGGGATCACGCGGAAACGCTGCGCCGGCTGCACGACGTGCTCGCCCGCGACCGTGAGCTGTGGGACCACCGCCTCAACCAGAGCACGGTGGACGGCATCGAACGCACCATGCTGATCAATGCGCGGCGCATGCCGCTGCCCGATCGCGACGATGCGGTGGTGCTGGTGACGGCCTCCGACGTGACCGCGCAGACCTTGAGCGAGCGCCAGATCCGCGAGCTCAACCAGCAGCTCGAAGGCAAGGTGGAGCAGATCTCGGACGTCAACCGCGAGCTGGAAGCCTTCAGTTATTCGGTCTCCCACGATCTGCGCGCCCCGCTGCGCCATATCGCCGGTTTCGCCGACAAGCTGGGCCGGCATCTGGGCACCGAGGTCGACGAGAAGACCACGCATTACCTGGGCGTCATCGGCGGCTCGGCGCGGCGCATGTCGGCGCTGATCGACGATCTGCTGGTGTACTCGCGCCTGGGCCGCAGCGCGCTGCGCCTGCAGAGCGTGGACCTGCAGTCGATGGTCGCCGACACCCGCGCGATGCTGGATTCGAACGCGGCGTCCGAACATCCCGGTCACCGCATCGAATGGACGATCACGCCGCTGCCGATCATCGTCGGCGACGAGAACATGCTGCGGCAGGTGTGGCTCAACCTGCTGGGCAACGCGGTCAAGTACAGCACCGGCAGCGAGCCGGCGCAGATCGAGGTGGACTGTCGCCGCGGCGCCGATGGCGGTTACCAGTTCAGCGTGCGCGATAATGGCGCCGGCTTCGACATGCAGTACGCGGGCAAGTTGTTCGGCGTGTTCCAGCGCCTGCATTCGGCGACCGAGTTCCCGGGCACCGGCGTGGGTCTGGCCAGCGTGCGCCGCGTGCTGGGTCGTCACGGTGGCCGCATCTGGGCCGAAGCCGAGCCCGGCAAGGGCGCCACGTTCCACTTCACCCTGCCCGCTTCGGTTGCCGAGGCGGGTCCGTCTTCTTCTTCTGGACACGCCTGACATGAGCGAAATCCGCACAATCCTCCTCGCCGAGGACAGCCCGCACGACGCGGAAATGGCGATCGACGCCCTGCGCGACGCCCACCTCGCCAACCCCATCGTGCATGTGGAAGACGGCGTGGAAGCGCTCGACTATCTGCTGCAGCGTGGCAAATACGCCGACCGCGCACCGGGTGATCCGGCGGTGCTGCTGCTCGACATCAAGATGCCGCGCCTCGACGGCCTGGAAGTGCTCAAGCAGCTGCGCGAGCACGAGACGCTCAAGCGCATGCCGGTGGTGATCCTGTCGTCCTCGCGCGAAGAGAGCGACCTGGCGCGCAGCTGGGACCTCGGCGTGAACGCCTACGTGGTCAAGCCGGTGGACGTGGACCAGTTCTTCGAAGCGGTGCGCACGCTGGGCAAGTTCTGGGCCGTGCTCAACGAAACGCCCGACGACGAGTGATGGTCGAGGCCACGCCGCTGCGGGTGCTGATCGTCGACGATTCACGCGACGACGCCGAGCTGACCGAGCTCGCCCTGCGCGACGCGGGTATCGACGTGGAGGTCCGCCGCGCTTACGGCGAGGCGGGCCTGACCGAGCTGCTGCGCGATTTCAAACCGCAGATGGTGTTGTCGGATGTGAACCTGCCGGGTTTCTCCGGTGCGGAAGCGATGGGCCTGTCGCGCGCACTGCTGCCGGGTGTGCCGGTGGTGTTTCTCACCGGCTCGGAGATCGGCGTACCGGGCGAGGAGTTGCCCGTCGGCGACGGCCTGGTGTTCAAGGACACGCTGGAATTGCTACCGGACGTGGTGCGGCGGCTGGTCGCGCCGTAATCGGCGAGTGCGGACGCGCGTGGTGATGCGCGTCTGACCTGTGTGGCGTCGCTGGGTTCACGGCGCTGGTGATGCGATGGTTTCGCTTCGCGCTCTGACCTACGGAATGTTGGCCGCGCGCTCGCGGCTGGATGGCTGCGGGCGCCTGCCCTCACCTCTCGCTCCGCGCCCGGCCCTCGCGTCTCCGCGGGGGCGTTCATCGGCACGCGAGCCGATGGCTCGCCAGCGTGCCGCTTCACCCCAGAGGGAGAGGGCTCAGTGAGTTGGCTGCGAGCGTTTCCCTCACCCCAACCCCTCTCCCTGGGGGAGAGGGGCTCGGTCATGCGAGCGTGCTGTCCCAGAGGGAGAGGGGCTCGATTACTCGCGAGAGCCAGCCTGCTAGCCCCTCTCCCTCTGGGAGAGGGGTTGGGGTGAGGGCGACCGAAGCGGCGATGCTTCAATCGAAGTGGAACGCGTCGAATGCACCGCGTGATGCACTTGCAATCCCACGCGTCATCACCGAAGCAATGACGCGTCGCCCATGACTCAAGCGTCCGCTTCCGCCAGCTGCGCCTTGCGGATCTGTGCATCCACCGCGGCGATCGCGGTCATGTTGATGACGCGGCGCGGGGTGGCGGACGGGGTGAGGATGTGCGCAGGCTTGTTGACGCCCATCAGGATCGGGCCGAGTGCGGCGCCGCCGGTCATCACGCGGATCATGTTGTAGGTGATGTTGGCGGCGTCGATGTTCGGGAACACGAACAGGTTCGCGCGACCGCTCAGCGTGGTGTCGGGCAGCATGCGACGACGCAGGGACTCGTCCCATGCGGTGTCGCCCATCATCTCGCCGTCGAACTCCAGCTTCGGCGCGCGGCGCACGAGGATCTCGCGCACTTCGCGCATCTTGCGGGCGCTCGGATCGTCGTGGCTGCCGAAGTTGGAATGCGACAGCAGCGCGATCTTCGGCTCGATGCCGAACAGCTTCAGGCGGTAGGCGCCCTGGATGGTGCTTTCGGCGATCTGCTCGGCGGTCGGGTCGGGCTGCACGTGGGTGTCGACGAAGAACCACAGGCCCTGGTCGTTGACCACGCCGGTCATCGCGGACGTGCTCTGCAGGCCCGGGTCGAGACCCAGCACGCTGCGCACGTAGCCGAGCTTCTTGTGGAAGCGGCCGACGATGCCGGTGATCATCGCGTCGGCTTCGCCGCGGTCGACCATGATCGCGGCGATCAGCGTGGGGCGCGAACGCAGCAGGTTCTTCGCCGAATCCGGGGTCACGCCGCGACGCGCGGTCAGCGCGTGGTAGTGCTGCCAATACTCGTTGAAGCGGGGATCGTCGTTGATGTTGGTCAGTTCGAAATCGCGACCCGCGACCAGGCGCAGGCCCAGGCGCTGGATGCGCATGTCGATGACGTCGGGACGGCCGATCAGGATCGGGAACGCGAGCCCTTCATCGACGACGGTCTGCACGGCGCGCAGCACCACTTCCTCTTCGCCCTCGGCGTAGACGATGCGCTGGCGGTCGGCGCGTGCGCGGTCGTAGGCGGGCTTCATCGCCAGGCCCGTGCGGTGGATGAACTGGCCCAGCTTCTCGCGGTAGGCGCGCATGTCCTCCATCGGACGCAGCGCGATGCCCGAATCCATCGCGGCCTGCGCGACGGCCGGGGCGACGATGGTCAGCAGGCGCGGGTCGAACGGGCGCGGAATGATGTATTCGCGACCGAAGCTCGGAATCTCTTCGCCGTAGGCGCTGCCCAGATCGCTGGCTTCTTCCTTCGCCAGCTGCGCGATCGCGTGCACGCAGGCGAGCTTCATCGCCTCGTTGATGCCGGTCGCGCCGACATCGAGCGCGCCGCGGAAGATGTACGGGAAACAGACCGCGTTGTTGACCTGGTTGGGGTAGTCGCTGCGGCCGGTCGCGATGATCGCGTCCGGGCGCACACGCTTGGCGTCCTCCGGCATGATTTCCGGATACGGATTGGCCAGCGCCAGGATCACCGGATTCGGGGCCATGCCCTCGACCATTTCCGGCTTGAGGATGCCGCCGGCCGACAGGCCGAGGAACACGTCCGCGCCTTCGAGGATCTCGGTCAGCGTGCGCTTGTCGGTGTCGCGCGCGTAACGCGCCTTGTCCGGGTCGAGATTGTCGCGGCCGGTGTGGATCACGCCGTCGCGGTCGAAGGCGAGGATGTTCTCGGGCTTGAGGCCCAGCGCGACCAGCATGTCCAAACACGCGATGCCCGCGGCGCCCGCACCGGTGGTGGCGAACTTGACGTCCTCGATGCGCTTGCCGGCGATTTCGAGCGCGTTGACGATCGCGGCGCCGACGATGATCGCGGTGCCGTGCTGGTCGTCGTGGAACACCGGGATCTTCATCCGCTCGCGCAGCTTGCGCTCGACGATGAAGCACTCCGGTGCCTTGATGTCTTCGAGGTTGATGCCGCCGAACGTCGGCTCGAGGCTGGCGATGATGTCGACCAGCTTGTCGGGATCGGTCTCGTCGACTTCGATGTCGAACACGTCGATGCCGGCGAACTTCTTGAACAGCACGCCCTTGCCTTCCATGACGGGCTTGCCGGCCAGCGCGCCGATGTTGCCCAGGCCCAGCACCGCCGTGCCGTTGGAGATCACCGCGACGAGGTTGCCGCGCGCGGTGAGTTCGCTGGCGGCGTTGGGATCCTTGACGATCTCCTCGCAGGCGTAGGCGACACCCGGCGAATACGCCAGGGCGAGATCGCGCTGGGTCAGCATCGGCTTGGTCGCGCTGACCGTGATCTTGCCGGGCGGCGACGCGCGGTGATAGTCGAGGGCGGCCTGGCGGAATTCGTCGTTGGACATCGTCGGGGGATCTGCTCTGGAAAAAAATGACGCGGGACAGGATTCTAACCCCGCCCCGCGCAAACCCCTGGACGGGGGCGTGTGGTCCGCTTCAGGACCGCTGTCGAAGGCCCGGCCAGGACATCCGACCGGGCCGGCCGGTCAGAACACGACCTGGGTGCGGATGTTGAAGGTATTGCCCGAATCCTGGCCCGCGTAGGCGCCGACCTGGTTGTCGGTATTCCAGCGCACGTAGTTGAACATCACGCGCGACCAGTTGTTGAGGTACCAGTTCAGGCCCAGCGTCCACGAATCGGCCTCGCCGCCGCGGCGCGCGTCGGTGAAGTCGTACTTGTCGTAGCGCGTCGCCAGCTCCCACGCGCCGATGCCGCCGTCGGTGACCGGACGCGCGACGCGGGTGGTGCCCCACACGCCCGAGCGGGCGCTGAAGCCGGGCTTCTCGCCGGTGATCAGCCAGCCGGCGTACGCCGAATGCGCTTTCTGGTCGACATCGCCGACCGAGGTCGAGCGCAGCGTGGTTTCGCTCGTTTCGGCGAACGCCCAGAAGTTGCGGAAGGTGCCGCCCAGTTCCGCGCCCCAGACCTTCTCGCCGGTGACGTCGTTGATGGCGCTGGCCGACACGCGCACGTTGTCGTTGAAGCGCGAGGCCACGCGCGGCGTGCGGTTGATGCGGTTGGTGTCGATGCCGTAGTCCTCGTGCACGTACCAGCCACCGACATGCAGGAAACCCGCCGGACGCTTGATCGGGTTCACGTGACCGCGGAACGAGTAGGTCAGCGAATCGGTCTCGGTGCCGGTGTTGCCCACATCGTCGCCGGTCACACCGAAGCTGGTGTGCCAGTTCTGACCGATCATCTTCATCTGCACGCCGAGGCCGAAGTAGCCGCTGGCCGGCATGCCGACGCTGGCGACCGCATTGCGCTCCATGAAGGGCGTGCGGGTGAGCGTGGTGCTGGAATCGATGGCGCGGTCTTTCAACTTGTTGCCGACGTAGAACTCGGTCGGAATGCTGCCCAGCATCGTGTCCCAGCTCAGGTAGGCATCCGACAGGCTGACGGTGTTGTCCGAGAGTTCGGCGTCGATCTTGTAGCCCAGCGCGCCGATGTTGCCCTGCGCGCCGAGACGCGCCTGACGCAGGTTGGTGCCGGTGATGTTGCGGTCGTCGAAGCTGGAGCCGTGCGTGGACGAGAAGTCCACCAGCACGCGGCCGCGCGGATTGAAGGTGAAGCTGCGGTCGCTGCTGCGGAACTCGGGACCGCCGCGGCGCCAGCTGACGTTGCCACCACCGCCACCGCCACCACCGGCGGCGAGCTGCGCGACCTGGGCCTGCAGGATCGCCATGTCGTCCTGGCGGGTGTCGGCGACCGCGGCATCGATCTGCGCCTGCACGCCATCGGCCGGCGCTGCCGCAGGTGCGCCGGCGACGGCCGGTGCGCCCATCGCGTCGAGACGCTGGTTGAGCGCCTGCAGCTGCGCGGACTGCTGCTCGATCTGCGCGGCCTGCAGGCGGATCAGCTCACGGAGTTCGGTTTCGGTGGCGGTGTCGGCAGCGAGGGCGGGCAGCGCGGCCAGGCCCAGCAGGGCGCCGGCGGCCAGCGCGCGGGTGTGCGTGTGATTCATTCGGTGTTCTCTCCCTAAAACGGGTGCAAGGCGTGGACGGCTCAGTCGCCGTCTTCTTCGAAATCGGCGTCGTCGTCTTCGACCGGCGGCGGCAGCGTCGCGGTCTCGCCGGTCAGCGGCTGCAGACGCACGGGCGGCGCGGCCATGAAGCCGTTCGCGCGCGCCCAGGTGACGAACAGGCGCGGCCATTGCGCGACCTGCGTGCCCGGCTTGCCGAGGCCCCAACTGTGGCCGCCGCGATCGAAGACGTGCAGTTCCGCCGGCACGTTCTGCGCGCGCGCGGCCTGGAACATCAGCAGGCTGTGGTTGACGTCGGCGATGCGGTCATCGGCGGCATGGGCGAGGAACACCGGCGGCATGTCGCTGCGCACGTGGTCTTCGACCGAATACGCCTCGACGGCGTCGGCCTGCGTGGCGAGTTCGCGGCGGCTGCGCGTGGTGTCGTACGGCGGCTTCAGCGTGACCACCGGATAGAGCATCGCCAGGAAATCCGGACGCGACGGCAGGCGGTCACTGGCGTCGAGCGCGGGGTAGAAATCGTGGTCGAAACGCGTGGCGAGAATGCCGCCCAGATTGGCACCGGCGGACGAGCCCATGACCCCGATCTTGGTCGGGTCGATGCCCAGCTCGCTGGCATTCGCACGCAGCAGGCGCATCGCCCGCTGGCCGTCGGCGAACGGCGCGGAGGCCGGCCAACCGTCGACCGGCATGCGGTAGTACAGCACCGCGGTGGTCACGCCGATCGACGCGAGCCACTGCGCCATCGGGCGCGCGGCGGTGCCGATCTGGATGCGGAAGTAGCCGCCGCCGCCGAGGATCAGCACCGCGGTGCCGTTCGGATTCGCCGGGCGATGGATCTCCAGTCGCGGTTGCGAGACGCGGGTGACCGCGCCCATCGAGCTGCCTTCGTTGCCGATCTGTTCCGGGCCGCTGACGATCTGCGGCAGATGGCCATCCGGCCATAGATTGAGTGTCTGCGTGCCAGCCTGGGCATGTGCCAGGCCGGTGCAGGTGAGCAGGAGGCCGGCGATCAGGCCGGCCCAGCGGTGTCGTGTCGTCATGGGTCCCCTCCCAGGGCGTTGCGTGTGAATCGTTTCAAGCCGCGTGCGCGCCCTCAGTCCAGCGCGAGCACGTTGCGGTCGCCCGGGCCCGCAGCCGGATCGGGCGCGGCGGCCACCGGCAGTGGCTTGCCGTCGAGCGCGGCGGCCAGCTGGTCGCGGTCGAGTGCGCCTTCCCAGCGCGCGACCACAACCGTGGCGACGGCATTGCCGATGAAATTAGTGATCGAGCGGCACTCGCTCATGAAGCGGTCGATGCCGAGGATCAGTGCCATGCCCGCGACCGGCACCGTCGGCACCACCGACAGCGTCGCGGCCAGCGTGATGAAGCCCGCGCCGGTCACGCCGGCGGCGCCCTTGGAGCTGAGCATCGCGACCAGCAGCAACGTGATCTGCTGCCACAGCGTGAGTTCGGTGTTCGTCGCCTGGGCGATGAACAGCGCGGCCAGCGTCATGTAGAGATTGGTGCCGTCGAGGTTGAACGAGTACCCGGTCGGCACGACCAGACCCACGACCGACTTCTGGCAGCCGGCCTTTTCCATCTTCTCCATCAGCGACGGCAGCGCGGATTCGGACGACGACGTGCCCAGCACCAGCAGCAGTTCGGCCTTCAGATAGCGAATCAGCTTGAAGATCGAGAAGCCGCAGGCGCGCGATACCGCGCCCAGGATCACGAGCACGAACAGCGCCGCGCTGACATAGAACGTGCCAACCAGCCACGCCAGGTTCGCCAGCGACGACAGGCCGTATTTGCCGATGGTGAAGGCGATCGCGCCGAACGCGCCGATCGGTGCGGCCTTCATCAGGATGTGCACCAGCTTGAACACTGGCACGGTCAGCGTTTCGAGGAACGACAGGATCGGCCTGCCCTTCTCGCCGACCAGCGCCAGCGCGATGCCGAACAGCACCGCGATGAAGAGCACCTGCAGGATGTTGCCGTCGACGAACGCGCCGACCAGCGTGCCGGGAATGATGTCGAGCAGGAATCCGGTCAGCGTCATCTCGTGCGACTTCTGCACGTAGCCCTCGACCGCGGCGGTGTCCAGCGAGGCCGGATCGATGTTCATGCCCACGCCCGGCTGCACGACATGCGCGACGACCATGCCGATCACCAGCGCCAGCGTGGAGAAGAACAGGAAGTACGCCATCGACTTGGCGAACACGCGGCCGACCGTGCGCAGATGGGTCATGCCGGCGATGCCGGTGACGATGGTCAGGAAGATCACCGGCGCGATGATCATCTTGACCAGCTTGATGAAGGCATCGCCGAGCGGCTTGAGCTGTTCGGCGAACGCCGGCTCGAAATGGCCCAGCAGCGCGCCGAGTGCGATCGCGATCAGCACCTGCACGTACAGCTGGCGGTACCACGGCAGCCGCGGCGCGGCCGGAACGTTGGACGGAATGGCGTGCATGGGTGCGTACCGGGTGTGCGCATCCATCGAATGTGGATGCAGGCGATGCGTTGTACGCGTGCGCGGCGCCGCTGCCGATAGCGCATTGGTGTTAACGCCCCTATTCCTAATCCTTTCGGATTAGCTCACGTGCCCGCGAGACGGCGCCGCACTAGAATCCGCCCGTCCCGCGCGCGTGCGCGCGACGCCCCCACCCGCCGTCCGACGCCCGCGCGTCCGCCCTCCCCCAAGGATTCCATGCGCCTCCTACCCCCGCTTCTGCTGCTGTGCGCCTGCACCGCCGCTACGTCCGCGTCTGCCGCCGAAGGCGCGCAGGCCTGGCCACCGAAATTCACCTTCGCCGACGAGACCGAAGTCTCGCTCACCGGCAATTTCGCCTGGGATCACAGTGATTTCAGCGGCGATGCCCGTCTCGGCAGCGACAACGGCATGCGTCGCCGCGAGTTCGGCGCGACGGTCAAGAAAGCCGGCATCTGGGACGCGATGGTCTATTTCGACTTCGAATCCAAGGCCTGGCTCGACGTGTTCGTGCGTTTCGACAGCAAGCATTTCTTCGACCGTGACCTCGGCAAGCTGCGCGTCGGCTACATGAAGGTGCCGGTCGGCCTGGAAGGCGTGACCAGCTCGCGCGCGGGCACGTTCATGGAACTGGCGGCGCCGATCCAGGCGGTCTACCAGGGCCGCCGCACCGGCGTGGAATGGACGCTCGAGCAGGACAGGGCGCTGTTCCAGCTCGGCGGCTACGGCGGCCAGGACCTGCAGGGCGACAACCCCGGCCAGACCTATGTGGCGCGCGCCGCGTGGACGCCGCGCAAGTCCGCCGGCGACGTGCTGCACCTGGGCATTGCCGCCTCGCGCGAGAACCCGCAGGGCTGGACCGATGGCCGTGGCGTGGATTTCGATGCGAACGCACGTCTGCGTGCACGTCCGGGCGCAGGCCTGACCGATGTGCGCCTGGTCGATTCCGGCAACCTCGCGCCGGTGGGCCACATCCGCCGCACGGGCCTGGAAGGCATCTGGATCCAGGGCCCCGTCTCGCTGCAGTCCGAACTGCTGCGCGCCGACATCGCGCGCGACGACGGCCTGGGCGACTATCGCGCTGATGGCGGTTACCTGTCGGCGAGCTGGCTGCTGACTGGCGAGAGCCGCGCGTATTCGGCCGGCAATGTCGCCAACCCGAAGCCCGCGAACGGCTACGGCGCGGTCGAACTCGCGGCGCGCTACAGCACGCTGGATCTCGACGACGGCGCGGTCGGCGGCGGTCGCCAGCACGACTGGACCTTCGGCGCGAACTGGTACCTCACCCCGTACGTGAAGCTGCAGGCCAACTACGTGCGCCTCAACGCCACCCGCAACGGGGTGACCACACGCCCGGACGCGGTGGAAGTGCGCGCACAGGTCCACTTCTGATCGTGTGCGGACGCGGCGTCGCCCGCGGGCAGTCCTGAGACCGCCGGGGTCATAGGGTCCCGCGTGCACGGCGGCGTGCGTCCTGCGCGCTGCCGTCCGCACAGATCGCGTGCCCCCATGCGCGTGCACCCCACGCGCTACGGCGGGCGTCGCTGGATACACACGTCTTTCATCGACCGCATGCTTCAGCGTGCGGTCGATCGGCCGATATCGCGAGTTCGCCTCTCCGGTTCCGCCGCCATGACCCTGTTCGCCCCGCTCCAGCGTCGCCTTGCCGATCTTCCGGTCGCCCGCAAGTTCATCCTGCTGTGCGCGGTGCTGGCACTGGGCATCCTGGTCCTGAGCGTGTCGGCAGCCCGGCTGCAGTACGTGGAACTGGTCGACGCGCGCAAGCAGAGCGTGAAGACGCAGATCGACACCGGCATGAGCATCGTCGAGCACTATGCCGCCCAGTCCCGGGCCGGCCGGATCACGACCGAGCAGGCGCAGACGCTGGCACTGGGCGCGCTGGGTGCGATACGTACCAACGACGGCACTGACTACTACTTCGTCGCCGATCCGCAACTGAAGATCGTCCTCCACCCCACCCGCGCCGTCGGCACCGACATGCGCGACTACACGAGCGAGGCGGGCGAATTCGTCTACCGCGACATCCTCGCTGCGGTGACGGACGGCGACGGGTTCTCCGGTTACAGCGCCCCCAAGCCGGGCCATGAGGGCCAGTTCGAGAAGATCAGCTACGCCCAGGCCTTCGACGAGTGGGGCTGGATTCTGGCGATGGGCGTATACGCCGACGACATCCAGCAGCAGGCGATGGGATTCACGCGCCTGCTGGCGCTGTTCGGCGGCCTGGTGATCCTGGCGGCGATCGGCCTGTCGTGGCTGATCGGCAGCGCCATCGTGACGCCGCTTCGGACGGCGACGCGCACCGCGGAGTCGATCGCCTCGGGGCGGTTCGACACTCCGATCGCGATCACTTCGCGCGACGAGACCGGGCAACTGATGGCGAGCATGCGCCAGATGCAGGACCAGCTGCAGCGCTTCAACGGTGAGATGAACACGATGATCCGCCTGCAGCAGGGCGAAGACATCAGCCACCGCATTCCGGAAGATTTCCCGGGCGATTACGGCGCGCTGGCGCGTGGCGTGAACACGGTGGTGTTCGAACACCTCGACGCGATCGCCGATGCGATGGCAGTCATGGACGAGTACGGCCAGGGCGACCTGAGCCGCGACATGCGCCGCCTGCCCGGTCAGCGCGCGCGCCTGCACGAAGCGCTGGACGCGGTGAAGACCAACATGGGCGCGGTCAATGGCGAAATCGCCACGTTGGCCGAAGCCGCCGCACGCGGCGACTTCGGCGCACGCGGTGACGCGTCCCGCTACAGCTTCGCGTTTGCCGAGATGATCGAGGCGCTGAACCGGTTGATGCAGCAGGCCGATGCCGGCCTGACCGATGTCGGCCGGATCATGGCCGCGATCGCCGATGGCGATCTGTCGCAGCGCGTCGACGCGCGTTACCAGGGCGCGTTCGGCCGGCTGGCCGACGACGCCAACCGCACCGCGTCCCAGCTGGCCGGTGTCGTGCGCGGCATCCAGCAGTCGGCAGTCTCGATCGACACGGCCGCCGGTGAGATCGCAGCCGGCAACGATGACCTGTCGCGCCGCACCGAGAGCCAGGCCGCGAATCTCGAAGAGACCGCCGCCTCGATGGAGGAACTGACCTCCACCGTGCGCCAGAACGCCGATCACGCGCGCCAGGCCAACGAGCTGGCGCGCAGCGCCGCGGATGTTGCCGGCCAGGGCGGCCGCGCGGTCGAGGAGGTCGTGGCGACGATGGCCTCGATCGATGCCGCGTCGGCGCGCATCGGCGCGATCATCGGGGTGATCGACGGCATCGCGTTCCAGACCAACATTCTCGCGCTCAATGCGGCGGTCGAAGCCGCACGCGCCGGCGAACAGGGTCGTGGCTTCGCGGTCGTCGCCAGCGAGGTGCGCACGCTGGCGCAGCGTTCGGCCGAGGCCGCGCGCGAGATCAAACAGCTGATCGGCGAATCGGTCACGCGCGTGCGCGAAGGGTCCAGCCAGGTCGCCGTGGCCGGTGCCACGATGGCGCAGGTGCTGACCTCGGTCGACCGGGTGACCGACATCATGGCCGAGATCAGCGCCGCGTCGCAGGAGCAGTCTTCGGGCATCGACCAGGTCAACCAGACCGTGATCCAGCTCGACGAAACCACCCAGCAGAATGCCGCGCTGGTGGAGGAGGCCACGGCTGCAGCGCGCAGCCTCGCTGATCAGGCGCAGCAGCTCACGCGCGCGGTCGCGACGTTCCGCCTGGTGCCGGCGACCCGCCGCCAGCCGGTGCTCGCCGAGGCCTGACGCGCGCCTCGGCGCTGCAGGATCATTGCTGCGGACCGGTGGGCGCGCAGGCGGCTGCCGGTATCTCTGACGCACAGCGATGTTCGCGATCCGCTGCGCACATGTCGGCACGCGCGCGCGCAGCCTGCCGTGCCCGCGCGAGGGCGTCGCTCTACACTGTCTGCGATGCGTCTGCGCCCACAATTCCGCCCGATTCAGCCTGTACTGCTGCGCCCAGGTCGCGACCCGGCGCTGCGCGCGGCCGTGACACATCGCAGCGGACGCGCGCCCTCCCGCCGCGCGCCGGGGACCTCGTAATGCGTACCCGCCCGCGTCTGCGACGTCTGCTGCTGACCGTGCTGATCGCCTGCGGCGGCCTCGTGCTGGTCGCCGGTCTCGGCTACCGCGAAGGATCGCGGCGTGCGCTCGACACGCAGTCGACGCAGGCCGCGCAGCAGCTCGACCTGCAGGCGCAGGCGCTCAACCAGCGCATCGAGCGCTACCGCGCCCTGCCCCAGGTGCTGGCGCTGGATCCCGACCTGCGCGCCGCGGTGGCCACCCCGGTCGATGCCGCCACCCAGGCGCGCCTCAACCAGCGCCTCGAAGACGCCAACCGCACCACGCGCGCGTCGACGCTGACGCTGATCGATGCACGCGGCATCGCGATCGCCGCGAGCAACTGGCGCGACGCCGGCAGCAATGTCGGCGAGGACTACGCGTTCCGTCCCTACGTGCAGCAGGCCTTGCGCGATGGCCGCGGACGCTTCTACGGCATCGGCGTGACCACGTCGGTGCCGGGCTATTTCCTGTCCGAAGCCCTGCGTGACGATGCCGGCCGCGCGGTCGGCGTGATCGTGATCAAGATCGAACTGGCGGCGATCGAACGCACCTGGCCCGATGACGGTGACCTGGTGCTGGCCAGCGACGCGCACGACGTGGTGTTTCTGGCCAGCCGCGCGGCGTGGCGCTATCGCGTGCTCGCGCCGCTGGATGCGGACGCACGTCGGGAACTGGTCGCGACGCGCCAGTACGAAGGCGAACAGCTGCGCGCGTATGCCGGGCAGGTGCTGCGCAACGCCGGCGCACATGGCGCGGTGGTGCGGGTCGACATGCCGGCGATGCCCGGCACGTGGCTGTGGCAGCGCGCGCCGGTCGCCGATACCGACTGGACCCTGCACCTGCTGCACGACGCTGCGCCGATTGCAGCGGCGGGCCGCGAGTGGGCGACGATCGCCGGTGCATCGTGGGCCGCCCTGGTATTCCTGACGTTGTTCCTGCAGCAGCGCGTGCGCCTGGGTGCGCTGCGCCGGCGCAGCCGCGATGAGCTGGAAACCCTGGTGCGCCACCACGCCGAAGAACTGCGCAGCGCGCGCGACGGACTGGTCGCTGCGGCGCAGGAAGCCGATACCGGCCTGAGCCGGCGGCTGGCGCACCTGCCACAGGGCGTGGTGATCATCGACGCATCGCTGTGCATCGTCGCGTGGAATGCGCGCTACATCGAACTGTTCCGGTTTCCGCAGGACCTGGTGCGCGTGGGTACGCCGATCGAGGAGATCTTCCGCTACAACGCGCGCCGCGGCCTGCTCGGTCCGGGTCCGGTGGAAGAGGCGATCGAGCGCCGGCTGGGGCATCTGCGCAGCGGCAAGCCGCACATGCGCGAGAGCGAGAAGTACGACGGTACGGTGCTCGAGATCCGCGGCAATCCGCTGCCCGACGGCGGCTTCGTCACCAGTTACGCCGACATCACCACCTACAAGACCACCGCGCGCGAACTGCGCACGCTGGCGGACGCGCTGGAACAGCGCATCGCCGAACGCACTGCCGATCTCGAACAGGCGCGCGCGGAAGCCGAGGCGGCGAACCGCTACAAGGGCCGGTTCGCCGCCGCCGCGGTGCACGACCTGCTGCAGCCGCTCAACGCCGCGCGCATGTTCGCCGCCGGCCTGCGCGTGCGCCTGCGCGACGACGAAACACGACGCATCGCCGACAACATCGACGGCGCGCTGTCGGCGCAGGACGGCATCCTCGCCAGCCTGCTCGACATCTCGCGGCTGGAGACCGGGACCTTGCGCACCGACATCCGCGCCGTCGCGCTGGGGCCGTTGCTCGAAGGTCTGGCGCGCGAAACCGGCGTGCTCGCGCAGGCGCGCGGACTGCGCTTCGATCACGTGGCGACGCGCGCGTGGGTGCGCAGCGATGCCACGCTGCTGCGGCGGCTGGTGCAGAACTTCCTGTCGAACGCGGTGCGCTATACCGCGCGCGGCCGCATCGTGCTGGGCGTGCGCCGCGATGGTGATCGCCTGTGGATCGAAGTCCACGACACCGGCCCGGGCATTCCGCCGAACCGCCAGCGCGAGATCTTCGAGGAATTCCGTCGTCTCGACGACGGCAATGCCGGCGATCGCGGCGCGGGTCTGGGGCTGGCGATCGTCGATCGCATCGCCCGCCTGCTGGGCCATCGCATCGACCTGCGCTCGCGCCCGGGCACCGGGAGCGTGTTCCGCGTCTCGGTGCCCGTGACCGACGCGCCGGCGCAGCCGGTCGCCGAAGCCGCGCCGCCCAGCGTGCCGGCCGAAGACGATGCGCCGCTGCGTGGCTGCCGCGTCTGGGTGATCGACGACGACGCGCAGGTCTGCGCCGCGACCCGGCATCTGCTCGAGCGCTGGGACTGCGACGTCACCCTCGCCGACGGCCCGCACGCCGCGCTGGCCGCCGCCGTGCGCGGCGAAGCGCCCGACATCGTGCTGCTCGATGTGGGTATGGTCGAGCACCACGGGCCGACCTTGTTCGACACCTTGTGCGACCGCTGGAGCGCGGTGCCGCTGGCGATCCTGGTCACCGGCGAATCCGACCCGGCCCTGCGCGCGCAGGCACGCGATGCGGGTCAGGGATTCCTGCAGAAACCGGTGCGACCGCCGGCCCTGCGGGCGCTGATGATGCAGATGCGGTTGCGGGGGTATTGAGGCGAAGCTGCTCTCTACATTGGCGGAGCGAACCTCAGCTCAATTCTTTCCCCAAGTCGATCCGCTCGTCATCCCAGCGGACGCTGGACACGCTTTTCAACAGCCGAATGGCTGGTCATCCATTTGATCCGGCTTTTCCAGCAACGATCAAAATGGGCCCCAGCTTTCGCCGGGGCGACGGAATCTGGAATCCCTGAGGCGACTACGCCTCATCCTCCCGCTCCAACGCCTTCACCAGTACCGCCGCCTGCGTGCGGCTGTGGCATTCGAGCTTCTTGAGGATCGCGGTGACGTGCACCTTGACGGTGTTCTCGGCCAACCCGAGCTGATGCGCGATCTGCTTGTTGAGCAGGCCGTCGGCGATGCCCAGCAGCACGCGGAACTGTTGCGGCGTGAGCTGGGCCAGACGCGTGGCGAGCTGCGCGTCTTCTTCCGAACGCTCCGCGGTCAACGGCGGAAACCAGCTGCCGCCGTCGAGCACGTTCGACACTGCCTGGCCGATGGACTCGGCCGGCGCCGATTTGGAAATGAAGCCCGACGCGCCGAACTGCTGCACGCGGCGCACGGTGCGCGGGTGGTCGTTGGACGAGATCACCACGACCGGCAGTTCCGGACGCTCGCCGCGCAGCCAGACCAGCGACGACAGGCCGCGCGCACCGGGCATCGTCAGATCCAGCAGCACCAGTTCGATGTCCGGGTGCGCGTCGAGCGCGGGTTCGAGCGCCGATGCGGTGGCGGCCTCGATGACACGGATCTGGCCGAGGCTGTCGCGCAGTGCATGCAGCACGGCGGCGCGCAGCAGCGGGTGGTCGTCGGCGACGAGGATGGTGGGCACGGCGTCCATTGTGTGCAGTCTGGCACGGACGGCCGAATGCGACGTCGGTCACGCTGGCACGGGATTCGCAGGCACACTACGCAAAGGGGGAATCTCAATTGCGCAACCAAGCCGTCGCCAGCGTGCGCCACGGGTGCCAGCCAGTGCGTGTTGATGCGTGCAGCGTCGGCATGCTCGGCCGTGTGCGGCGCGCAACGCGTGCGCTGGGTGCGGCGTTGCTGGCCTGCGCGACGATCAGTGCAGCTGCGCAGGTGCCTGACCCGGTCGACGATCCGCCGCTGAGCCTGGAGATGTACGGCCTCGACGAAGGCCTGTCGCAGCTGACGGTGTCGGCGATGACCGGCGACGACCAGGGCTTTTTGTGGGTCGCCACGCAGGACGGCCTCAACCGCTTCGACGGTCATCGGTTCCGCGCCTATCGCAACGCGCCCGACCAGCCGGTGGGTGGCGCGAATCTGGTCAGCAGCAGCATCGACAGCCTGGCCTTCGAACCGCAGCGCACGCGGATGTGGCTGGGCAGCAACGATACCGGCCTGGAGGTCGTACATCTGCCGACCTGGACCCAGCGCCGGCTCGGCGTTGCCGACGGCCTGTCGCATACGCGCGTGGTGCGCATCCTGCTCGATCCCGCCGGCGGCGCCTGGCTGGGGACCGAAGCCGGCGTGGACCATGTCGATGCCGAGGTCCGCAGTGCACGCACCCTGGGCGCGACCGGCCAGATCGTGGACCTGGCGTGGTCGGCTGCACGCGGACGTCCCGTCGCGCTGGACGCTGACTGCGGCCTATGGTCGGTTGAATCCGATGCACTGGTGCCGCTGCCGGCACTGCCCGGCGCAACGCGCTGTGTGTCGCTGCAGTCCGGTCGTGAAGGATTCTGGGTGCTGACCGCCGATGCCGGCCTGTTCCGGCTCGATACCGCCGGCCGCCTGCGGCGCCACTGGCCGCTGGCGACGCTCGGCGTGAACGGCACCGATCCGACCGCGATGATCCGGCTCGCGGATGGGCGCGTGCTGATCGGCTACGGCAGTGGCGCAGTGGTGCAGCTCGCGCCCGGCAGTGACCGGCCGCGACGTCTCCGGTTCGACAATCCGCCGCGCAGCGCGATCACCAGCTTCTATCAGGGCGAGACAGGCGCGTGGTGGATCGGCACCTACACCTCGGGTCTGTACCGCGTGCGGCCGCTGGCCTCGGTCATCCGGCATGACGGCGCGGGCGTCGGCACGATGGACGACTGGGCCAGCCACAGCGTCCGCGCGATCCACCGGGAGGGCGCACGCGTGCTGATCGGCACCGACAGCGGCCTGCGCATGCGCGACAGCGCGCGGTCCGACTGGCGCGCGGTGCCGGGACTGGCGGACATGTCGGTCCGCGCGATCGAACCGGCGCGCGGCGGCGGCTGGTGGGTCGGCACGCAGGCCGGCCTGCACCGGCTGTATGCGGACGCGCGCGTAGACACGCTCGACGGACTCCCCGATTCGCGCATCGATGCCCTACTGGCCGAAGACGACGTGTTGTGGATCGGCACGCGCAGTGGGTTGATGCAGCTGCGTCATGGACGCCTCGAAGCCGATCCGCGTTTCGCCGCGATCGCCGGTGACATGGTGACCGTGATTTACCGCGACGCGGACGGCAGCCTGTGGGTGGGTACCAATACGCGTGGTCTGTGGCGCCTGCACGATGGCGTGCTCGCGCAGGTCGCACCCACGGGGGCGGGCATGCACCGCTCGGTCTGGGCGATCTACGGCGACGCGGACGCGATCTGGGTCGGCGCGTTCGCCGCCGGTCTCTACCGCATCGACCGCGCGAGCGGCGCATCGACCGTGCTGACCGAACGCGATGGCCTGACCAACAACGTGGTCTACCGGATCCTGCCCGACGGTGACGGGCGCCTGTGGCTGAGCACCAATCTCGGCCTGAGCGTGTACGACCCCGACAGCGGCATCGTGCAGAACCTCGGCCGCCGCGACGGCCTGCGCAACCAGGAGTACAACAGCGGCTCGGCGTTCCAGGGCCGCGACGGCCTGCTGTACTTCGGCGGCACGATGGGCGTGGACGTGCTGGCGCCGATGCAGCTGCCCAGGCGCAGCGCATCCGCGCATCCGGTGCTGACCAGCCTGCAGTTGTTGAGCCGCCAATCCGACACCGACGCGCGCAATGGCGCCGAGACCGACATCGTCTACGCGCCCGGCATCGATCTGGGCGACGAGGACAGCGTGTTCACGATCGGCATGACGGCGATCGATTTCCTCGCCCCGGCGGCCGCGCAATTGCGCTATCGCGTCGATGGCCTGCACACCGGCTGGATCTATCCGCACCAGGCACGCACCGAGTTCTCGCTCAACCATCTGCCGGCCGGCCGCTACCGGCTGGAAGTGCAGGCTGCGGGCCGCGACGGCCAGTTCGGCGAGTCGCGCGTGCTGACGATCGCGATGCCACCGCCGCCGTGGCGGCATCCACTGGCCTACATCCTCTACGCCGTACTGGCCGCGCTGGCGGTGGCGTTCTTCGTGCGGCGCACGCGGCGTGCGGTGAAGCGCGAACGCGAGCGCGTCGAACTGCTCAACCGCACCGTCGCCGAGCGCACCGCGCAGCTGGAACAGGCCAACCAGCAGCTGCAGCAGAGCAACGCCCAGCTCGATGCGGCCACGCGCCTCGACCCGCTGACCCAGGTACCGAACCGCCGGGAGCTGCAGGAATGGCTCAGCCGCGAAGCCGTACATGCACCCGGTCGTCGCGGTTCGGACGCACTGTTTTTCTTCATGCTCGATATCGATGCGTTCAAGCGCATCAACGATGGCCACGGCCACCAGGCCGGCGACGAAGCGCTGGTGCAGTTCGCCGCGCGCATGCGTGCACTGACCCGCGACGGCGACCTGCTGCTGCGCTGGGGCGGCGAGGAATTCATGCTCGTCGCGCGCCTCGACGATGCCGATGCCGCAGCCGGGCTGGCCGAGCGGATCCGCAGCACCATCGCCGACACCCCGATCGCACTTGCGCATGGCACCTCGCTGCGCATGACCTGCTCGATCGGCTTCGCGCCGTGGCCGTTCTCGTCCGCGTGGCCGACGCTCGGCGACTGGCAGCAGACGATCGCGATCGCCGACCGTTGCCTCTACGCCGCCAAGGATGCCGGCCGCGATGCCTGGGTGGGCCTGTTGCCGGGTCTCGACGCGGACCGACCGCGCCTGCAGGCGCTGCTGTCGGGCGCCGATCCGGTGATGCTGGGCAATGCGGTGCGGCTGCTGCATTCGACCATGACGCCGCCGCGCTTCGAGCGTTGATCGGCGTTCTGCCGACGGGTGTCGCTACGCTCGACCCCTCCTGCAGTGGCTTCGCGGACGCGCGCTTCGATCTTGCCGCAGGCGCGCGCCTACACACGACGTCGAATCCGTAGAGCGCAGCGAAACCCATCCGTGCATGTGATCGCCTACAGCTGATCGATCCGGATCCGGTTCGCGAACAGAGAAAACGCCAGCATGCCGGCCAGCCCGCCGGCGCGTTCCAGCCACGGCGGCAACCAGCGCGGCGGTGCGAGCGTGCCGTCGTCGAACAGCGGCGACAGTCGTCGCACATCGTCGAGCGTCATCTTGCCGGCGAACAGGTGCCGGCACAGCGGCAGGCGCTGCGCGGCCAGGGCCTGGCGGAAGAAGGTGTGCACGTCGATCAGGCCGCGCAGATACACCGCGTCCTTGGTGAACGCATGACCGCCGGTCAGCGGCACGCCGCGGAACACGCGCTGCGCGGACGCGAAACTTTCCGCGGCCGGTTGCCCGGCGTCATGGAAATAGTCGAACACCTGCAGGAAGTCCGCGCCGTCGAGGGCGCGCGCGATCGCCTCGATACGCAGGCTCACGCGTTTCATCCGGCCGATGTCGATGCTGCCGGTGATCTGTTCGGCGAACACCGCCAGCCCTTCCTGCGTGCAGGTCGTGCGCGGCGACGACATCGCCAGGCTCGGCAGCACCGGCTGTTCGCGGCCATTGAGCGCGGTCAGCGAATGCACGAAGGCTTCGTGCTGCAGCAGCTGCTCGCGATCGTGGATCGAGTAGCGCGCATCGCTGCGCAAGCGCAGTCGATACGCACCGGCCGCAGCCTTGGCGATCATGCCCGGATCGAGTTCGACCGCGACCACGCGCGTGCCGAAGTAGGCATCCAGATCACCCTGCAATTGCGCCTGCAGAGTGGCCGCATCGAGCGTCGGATATTCGACGTCGGCGAGCAGCCCGGGATCGAGTTCGTCGGCGATCTGGATGAAGTGCCGCGCCGCGTCGCAGGTCGTCAGCGCGCCGCCGGGCAATGCCGCATCCGGACGGCCGTAGAGCGCGATCGCATGACTGCTGGCCGCTGCGGTGCCGAGCGATTCGAGCAGCTGCGCGGCCGTGTCCCAGGCGCGCGTCGATTCGAGGATGTAGACGCCGAGCGGGTGATCCGGATCTGCGGCGGCGCCGATCGAGGCGAGGTCCCGGCGGGTCTCGGTGAAGTCCAGAACCGGGTATGCGATCTCCGGCATGTCCCTGCGCCCGCACGCGAACGCGGACAGGAACCGCTGCTGCGCATCGGGCGGCCAGCTCGCCAGGCTCAACACCCGGATCCCGCGCGCGGCCGCGACCATGCGCGCATCGAGTGCGGCGTGATGGGCGATGGCGTCGGGCATCGGGGACTCCGGCGGGCGGTGTGGTCACGCTAGCGGATTGGGGTGGGGGACTCAAAGTGGCGTATGCGCCGGCTTCGAGAGGCACCGCACGCTGGGAACGTTCAAAAGCGCCGCGCTTCGGACGGTTCCTGCGACTGGCCTCCCTTCAGAAACGAAGCGACCAGAGCGCCGAAACGCCCTACTCCTCCCTAGTCCAGTCCGACCCGCGCTTCGCCGGCTTCACACCCGGGCGCCCACCCGTCTTCGCCGCCGGCTTTTTTCCGGACGGCCGGCTCTCCACCTTCTGCGCCATGCGCGTTGCGAGCTGCCCCGCAGCGCCGGCGAGCTCGTCGCGCAGCTTCAGGTAACTGCCCAGGCGCCCCGGATCCAGCGTGCCCGCGTCGACCGCCTCCCACACCGCGCAGCCCGGCTCGTCGCCATGGGTGCAGTCGCGAAACCGGCATTGCGCCGCGACCGCTTCGACATCGGCGAATCCGCCTTCCGACAGATCCTCTTCGCCGGTCGGCTTGAGCTCGCGCATGCCGGGCGTGTCGATGAGGCAGGCGCCGGACGGCAGCGGAATCAGCGCGCGATGCGTCGTGGTGTGGCGCCCACGATCGTCGGTCTCGCGCACCGCGGCGGTCTTCATGCGCTCGGTGCCGAGCAAACTGTTGGTGAGCGTGGATTTGCCCGCGCCGGAACTGCCGACGAGCACCGCGGTCATGCCGGGGCCGAGCCAGCGGTGCAGCACCGCCGCGCTGTCATGGTCGCGCGCGTTGACCGGCACGACCGCGACGCCGAGCCCGGCGATCTCGGTCAGTGCGGCCACGGCGGCGGCGATGTCGGCCTCGGGCTTGTCGGCCTTGGTCAGCACGATCACCGGCGTGCCACCGCCCTGCACCAGCAGCAGATAACGTTCGATGCGGCGCGGGTTGAAGTCGGCGTCGAGGCCGCAGACCACCAGCACGGTGTCGATGTTCGCGGCGATCAGTTGTTGCTTGTAATGCTCGCCGGCGGCGGCGCGTTTGATCGCGCTGCGCCGGGGCAGCATCGCGACGATGCGCTTGCCGTCTTCGACCAGCACCCAGTCGCCGACCGCGGCGCGGTCTTCCGGCGCGATCGTGCCCTTGCGGTAGCCGCTGCGGCGCAGCCAGTCGGGCAGCGATTCGACCGCGATCGCCTCGCCCGGCGCACCGGCGACCAGATAGCCGGAGCGGTGCTGCTCGACCACGCGCATCGGTTGCGCCTGCGGATGCGCAGCCATCATCTCGCCCCAGGGGCCTGACGGAGCGCCGTCGAACGGCCAGCCGATCGCGCGCAGCGCGCTGTCGTCGGGAGTCGGGTCGGCGGGATTCAAGCGCTGGGTCGGGCGGTCGTCATGCCGCGGATTCTACGGGCGCCGGGTGCGCACGCGCGAACCGGCAATCGGCGCCACGCGCCGGCTGCGGCCGCATGCGCCCCGCTTTTCCGATAGCATCGCGCGACATTCCTGCGCCGAGCGCCGCCGATGTCCGCCCCCCTGAAGACCCGTGAACGCCTGACCGAAGTCCGCTACGAGATCCGCGGCGAGCTGGCGCGGCGAGCGCGTGAACTGGAGGCGCAGGGCCGCACGCTGATCAAGCTCAACATCGGCAACCCCGGCGCGTTCGGGTTCCGCGCGCCGGATCATCTGCAGCGCGCGATCGCCGAGCGCATCCACGATACCGATCCCTACACGCACCAGCAGGGCCTGCCGGCCGCGCGCGAGACCATTGCCGCGTTCCACGCCGCGCGCGGCACGCGGGACGTGTCGGCCGAGCGCGTGTTCGTCGGCAACGGCGTCAGCGAACTGATCGATATCTCGCTGCGCGCCCTGCTCAATCCCGGCGACGAAGTGCTGGTGCCCTCGCCCGACTATCCGCTGTGGTCGGCGGCAACGATCCTCAACGACGGCCGCCCGGTGTTCTACCAGTGCAAGGCAGGCAACGGCTTCCTGCCCGATCCCGACGAACTCGAAGCACTGGTCTCGCCGCGCACGCGCGCGATCGTGCTGATCAATCCGAACAATCCGACCGGCGCGGTGTATCCGCGTGCACTGCTCGAGCGCATCGTCGCGATCGCCGCCAAGCACGAGCTGCTGCTGCTGTGCGACGAGATCTACGACGGCATCACCTACGACGACGCGCCGTTCGAACCGATCGCGCCGATCGCCGGCGACGTGCCCTGCGTGTCGTTCGGCGGCCTCTCGAAAGTGCACCGCGCCTGCGGCTGGCGCGTGGGCTGGGCGGTGCTGTCGGGCGACGAGGCGCGCAGCCGCGACTTCCGCAATGCGATGGACCTGCTCGGTGCGCTGCGCCTGTGCGCGAACGTGCCGGGCCAGTTCGCGATCGAAGCCGCACTGACCGGCATCGATACGATCAGCGCCCTGTGTGCACCCGGTGGCCGTTTGCATGAAGCACGCCGCGCGGTGGTCGAGGCCTGCGATGCGAGCCCGTATCTGCGACTCGTCGCGCCGGCCGGTGCGCTGTACGCGTTCCCGGGCATCGCCGAAGAATTCAGCCAGGGCTTCGACGACCACGCGTTCGCACTGGAACTGATGGAAGCCGAGGGCGTGCTGGTGGTGCCGGGCAACAGCTTCAACGTGCCCTATCGCAACCATTTCCGCGTGACCCTGCTGCCGGAACCCGCGCAGCTGCGCGAGGTCTTCGCGCGCATCCATCGCGTACTGGAGCGGCAGATCACCGACGCGCGCAAGGTCGTGCCGCTCGCGAAGCGCCAGGCTCGCGCCGCCGGATGACCGCACCTCGACGCTACCTCGCACTCGGCGACAGCTACACGATCGGCGAAGGCATCGCCGCCGAAGACCGCTGGCCAGTACAACTGGCCGATGCATTGCGCAGCGAGGGCATCGCGCTCGATGCGCCCGAGATCATCGCGACCACCGGCTGGACGACCGACGAACTCGATGCGGCGATCGATGCCGCGGCGCCGGTCGGCCCGTTCGATCTGGTGAGCCTGCTGATCGGCGTCAACGACCAGTACCGCGGGCGCGACGTTGCGCTTTACGGCCCGGCGTTCTCGGCGCTGCTGGACCGTGCGACCAGCTTCGCCGGTGGTGATGCAGCGCGTGTCCTCGTGCTCGCGATTCCGGACTGGGGCGTCACCCCGTTCGGTGCGCATTCGGGGCGCGACGTCGCCGCGATCGCGCGCGAACTTGACGCCTACAACGCCGCCGCCGCAACGATCTGCGCCGCGCGCGGCGTCGCCTTCGTCGACATCGCGCCAGTTAGTCGCGCCCACGGCGGCGAGGCGGAAATGCTCGCCGATGACGGCCTGCATCCTTCTGCCGCACTGCATACCGAATGGATGCAGCTGGCGTTGCCGGTCGCGCGCGGCTTATTGTCCCGGGCATGACTGCGACCACTTCCGACACCACGCCGCTCTCCACCGCACCGTATCCGCGCGAGGACGCCCGTAACATCGCGCGCGCGTTCCTGCCGACGCACGCGCTGGGCAACCGCTACGACTACTACTACACGCTGACCAAGCTGCGCACCGACCCGCTGTATCCGGGCGTGCTGCAGGCGCTGCGTCCGACAACCGCGCCGGTGCTCGATCTGGGCTGCGGCCTCGGCCTGCTCGCGCATGCACTGCGCGCCGACGGGCAGGCGCTGCCGTTCACCGGTGTCGACATCGACGCGGCCAAGATCCGTCGTGGCCGCGAAGTCGCCGCGCGCACCGGACTCGCCGACGTGCAGCTCGACGTGCTCGATCTCGGCGTCGGCCTGCCGGCGCACCAGGGCAGCGTCACGATCCTCGACGTCCTGCAGTACCTGTCGCCCGAGCGCCAACGCGAACTGCTCGACACCGTGATCACGATGCTGGTGCCCGGGGCACGGCTGGTGATCCGCAGCGGTCTCGCCGACGACACCTCGCGCAGCCGCACATCGCGCATCACCGACCGCCTCGCCAATTTCGCCGGCTGGATGCAGGAGCGCGCGAAGAGCTACCCGACCGCCGACGGCCTGCGCAGCCAGCTCGAGGGCGCCGGCCTGCAGACGACGCTGCGCCCGCTCTACGGCGACACGCCGTTCAACAACTGGCTGATCACCGGCACCCGCACGTGACCGCCCGCGACGGCCTGCCGGATGCGCCGATGCTGGCGCTCGACGATCCGTCATGGACCACGTTGCAATGCGCATACGGCGACGCGCGCGGGATCCCGGCGCTGCTGGCCCAGCTCGACGGCGCGCGCGAGGACGGTTGGCAGAGCGAGCCCTGGAATGCGCTGTGGTCCGCGCTGTGTCATCAGGGCACGGTGTACAGCGCCTCGTTCGCCGCCGTGCCGCACATCGTGGCTCTACTCGCCGAGGCGCCGGAACGCGCGACGTCGAGCCATTTCGTGCTGCCGGCCAGCATCGAACTGGCGCGCGCCGCGCATGATGCGGAGATTCCCGAACACCTGATCGATGGCTACGTCACCGCGCTGGCGCGACTGCCGCTGCTGGCGGGCCTCGTCGCAGCGCCCGACTGGAGCGAGCTAATGTGCATCGCCGCGCTGGCCGCGACCGCGGCGGCGACCGGACAGCATGCGGTGGCCGAACTGCTGCTCGAAGCCGACGATATCGACGCGACGCTGGCGTGGTTGCGCGCGGAGTAAGCCGGGTTTCGCACGGGTCGACGGGATGTGCGAACGCCACACGATGGGTGTCGCTGCGCTCTACCCGTCCGACACAGCCATCTTCGATCCGTCGGCCGTGCGCGCGCTGCCCTCACCCCAACCCCTCTCCCTGAGGGAGAGGGGCTCGATCCGCACGATGCGGTATTCACAGGATGTGTAGAGCGCAGCGAATCCCATCAATCACTGCAGCCTGCTTGGCCTGATCGTCAGAGCTGATCCGGCAGCACCGCGCACAATCCCTTCGCCCGCATCCGCGCAAGCACGCCCTCGACCATCGCGACATTCGCGCCGTGCTTCGCGCCTTCGTGCAGCAGCACGATCGCGCCGGGTGCGAGGTCGGCATCGATCCGCGCGACCACGTCATCGACATCCGCCTTCACCGCGTCGAACCCGCGGGCGTTCCAGCCGACGCGCGCCAGGCCCGCAGCGCGCAGCGGCGCATGCACGAACGGATTCGTATGACCGACGACCGAGCGGAACCACACCGGTGCATGGCCGGTGATCCCGGCCAGCGTGCGCTGGCAGTCGAGAATCTCGCGCCGCATCCGCGCCGGGCCGAGCGCCCAAAACACCGCCTGCGGATGTGTCTGGCTGTGGTTGCCGATGCCGTGGCCGCGCGCGGCGATCTCGCGCACGAGCTCCGGCCGCGCGGTTGCGCGGTCGCCCACCAGGAAGAACGTCGCCTTCGCATCGTGCGCATCAAGCAGATCGAGCATCGCGCGGGTGTCGTCGGATGGGCCGTCGTCGATCGTCAGCCACACGCCGTCGCCCGGCAGCCGGGTCAGCACCGGCCCGTACAGTCGCGATGCAGGCGCCAGCACGCCCCACAGGCAGACCGCGTGGCTGGCCAGCAGCAACGGCAGGCCGATCGCCCAGCCCAGCCACCACCAGACCAGCGCGATCAGCAGCTGCGAAGCGATCAGCAGCGGCAGCCACAGCTGCGGGCGACGGGGCGGGCGGTGCACGGACATGGCGCGCATGATGCCATCGCCACTGCCGCGCAACGCGGCGTTCCGGGGCCGCGCGCCGCCACATCAGGCTTGCATCAGGGGCCGCGCGGTACCATGTGGGTCGTTCCCGCACTCCGGATGTCTGCCATGTCCCTCGACCCCGCTCTCCGCACCCGCATCGACACCCTGCTGCAGGGCAACCGGGCCGTGCTGTTCATGAAGGGCTCGCCGACGACCCCACAATGCGGCTTCTCCGCCAAGGCCATCTCCGCGCTGGACGCGGTGGGCATCGAGTACACGACCGTCAACGTGCTCGAGGACGGCGAGATCCGCGAAGGCATCAAGGCCTACGGCGACTGGCCGACGATCCCGCAGCTTTATGTCGACGGAGAACTCGTCGGCGGCAGCGACATCATCGAGCAGATGGTCGGCAGCGGTGAACTGCACGGCCTGTTCGGCGTCGCCCCGCCGGATCGCACACCGCCGTCGATCTCGATCACCCCGGCCGCGCGCGAGATGATCGCCAAGGCGGTCGGCGACGCCGGCGGCGACTACGTGCTGCAGGTCGACATCGACGGCAACTTCCGCACCCGCCTGCAGCTCGCACCGCGCAGCGCCTCGGCGATCATCGCCCAGGCCGACGGCATCGACGTGCAGTTCGACCTCGCCGGCGCACGCCGCGCCGAGGGCATGACGATCGACTTCGCCGACGACATTCGCGGCCGCGGTCTGGTCATCGACAACCCGAACGCGCCGAAGCCGGTGCAGGACATCAGCCCGGCCGACGCCAACGACCGCCTCGCCGCCGGCACGCTGACCCTCGTCGACGTGCGCCCGCCGGACGAGCGCGCGACCGCCAGCGTCGCGCGTCCGTTCGAAGTGCTCGACGGCGACGCGATCACCCGCCTGCAAGAGTTGCCCAAGGACACGCCGCTGGCGTTCCTGTGCCACCACGGTGGCCGCAGCCAGCAGGCCGCCGAGCATTTCCGCAACCAGGGGTTCACCCACATCTACAACGTCGCCGGCGGCATCGATGCCTGGAGCGATAGCGTGGACGGCGGCGTGCCGAAGTACTGAGTCCCCGATGCGGTCACCCGTTCCGGGTGGCCGCGTCCCGACTGTCCGTGAAGGGTCGCAGGTCGGGCGTCCGGCGCTGCCCGTTACACGTCGGCGCGCTCAAGTCGCGCGTGGATCGGCCGATAGCGGATGACCGATTCCGGGAGATGACGCGCACGCGCGGACCATCGCCTTCACGCCGTGAGTGCCATGCCCAAGCCGACCGACGCCAACGTCGCCGCCGAACCCCCATTCCGTGGGCGGGCGCGTGATGCTGGCAGTGCGATCGGCGCCGAGGCACTGGTGGCGCTGTTCGCGGGCGTCGATGAACCACAGCGCCTGCTGGTCGCGTTCGCCGATGGCATGGCTGGCCTGCATGACGAGCTGGGCGACCTGGGCCGCTATCTGCAGGCGGCATCCAAGTCAGGCGATTGGCTGACCTACGGGCGCGCGATGCGCCAGCTGATCGACAAGTACGTCCGTCACGTCGAACTGGAGACGCCGCCACCGGGCGGCGCGGAAATCGAACGTCTGCGCGACCTGCTGCGCCACACTCTGGGCGCGGCGCTTGCGGCACTGCTGCGCAACGATCCGGCGCTGTCGGACGAGGCGCTCTCACTGGCCACCGGATTCCGCAACTGGACGCCTGGCCAGGACCTCACGGGGCTCGCACGACGACTGACCGATCTGTGCCACCGGGTCGGCGTGCACACCCAGGACACCGAAGAACAGCTCTCGCTGCTGATCGGCCTGTTCGACCTGCTGCTGGAGAATGTCGGCGAGCTGCTGGAGGAGAAGAGCTGGCTGCACGGCCAGGTTGCCCAGATCCGCAGCCTGCTGGCCGGGCCGATGGACAAAACGACCATGCAGGAAGCGCGCGCCAACCTGCGCGAAGTCCTGTACCGGCAGACCTTGCTCAAGGCGGGCATCGACGAGTCGCGGACGGCGATGCGCTCGATGATGGGCACGTTCGTCGAACGCCTCGACAGCATGGCCACGCACACCGGCGAGTTCCAGGACCGTTTGGCCGGACATGCAAGCCGGATCCGCGAGTCGCGCAGCATCGCCGAATTCAACGGCGTGCTGGACGCGGTGCTCGACGACACCGGACGTATCCAGGCCCGCGCGATCCGCGCGCGTGACGATCTGGTGGCCGCGCGCCGCGAACTGGAAGAAAGCGAGCGGCGCATCCACCAGCTGGAACAGAAACTCAGCGACGCCTCGGGCCTGGCGCGCGAGGACGAGCTCACCGGCTGCCTCAACCGCCGCGGTTTTGACGAGGCCTTCGAGCGGGAGGCTGCGCGCATGCGCGAAGACCGCCCCTTGTGCATGGCGCTGGCCGACCTCGACGATTTCCGCCGCCTCAATGCAGTGCACGGCCATCTGGGCGGCGACGCGGCGCTGCGCCACTTCGCCGACGTGACCAAGTTGACGCTGCGCGACAACGATGTCGTCGGCCGTTTCGGCGGCGAGGAATTCGTGATCCTGATGCCGGCGACCACCTTGCCGCATGCGTTGGCCGCGTTCGCTCGCCTGCGCACGGTGTTGCACCACCGCCCGGTGGTGCACGAGCACGCCCGCATCTCGATGACCTTCAGCGCCGGCATCGCGATGCAGCGGCCAGGCGAGACGTTCGAGTCCCTGCTCAAGCGCGCGGATCTGGCGATGTACGGCGCCAAACGCGAAGGCAAGGACAGGAGCCTCGCCGCACCGGGCTGAGCCCGACGCGGCACGCGGACATGCGCCGCGCGGCGTATTCGTAGCGACACCGCCACGTACACTGCGCAGATCGCATCGCGGAAAACGGAATGCTGCCGGGCTGGGTACTGTTGCTGGTGTCGCTGAGCTACGCCGCGCTGCTGTTCGCCGTGGCGTGGTACGGCGATCGACGCCCGCTGTACCCCGATCGTCCTTGGCTGCGCCCGGTGATCTACAGCCTGGCGCTGGCGGTGTACTGCTCGTCGTGGACGTTCTACGGCGCGGTCGGCACGGCCGCGCGCTACGGCATCGGCTATCTGCCGATCTATCTCGGGCCGCTGCTGTTGCTGCTGTTTGGCTGGCGCATCCTCGAACGCCTGGCGCTGATCGCGCAGTCGCAGAACACGGTCTCGATCGCCGACTTCATCGCCAGCCGTTACGGACGCTCGCAGCGGCTGGCCGGCATGATCGCCGGCATCGCGCTGATGGCCGCGGTGCCCTACCTCGCGCTGCAATACAAAGCGGTGGCGATCAGCCTGGGTGTGCTGGGCGGGCCTGACGCACCGGTCACGCCGTTCGGCGACCCCGCGTTCTACGTCGCCGCATTGATGGCGCTGTTCGCGATCCTGTTCGGCACCCGGACCGTCGATGCCACCGAGCACCGCCCCGGCATGATGCTGGCGGTCGCACTGGAATCACTGATCAAGCTGGTCGCCCTGGTGGCTGTGGGCGTGTTCGCGATCTTCTGGCTCGATGCGCGCGAACTGCACCTGGTCGACGCCACACGCGCGTTGATCGCCTCTGCGCCGCCGACGAGTTTCGTCGCCCAGACCCTGCTCGCCTTCGCCGCCCTGATCTGCCTGCCGCGCCAGTTCCACGTGGCGATCGTCGAATGCGGCGACGTGCGCGACATCCGCCGCGCGCGCTGGTTGTTCGGCGGCTATCTGGTGCTGGTGTGCTTGATGGTGCTGCCGATCGCCAGCGCCGGCGTGGCACTGTTCGGTCGCGACGGACCGGTGGCACCGGACAGCTTCGTGCTGGCGCTGCCGATGGCGGAGAACGCCGATCTGCTGGCGCTGTTCGCCTACATCGGTGGCTTCTCGGCCGCGACCGGCATGGTCATCGTCACCAGCGTCGCGCTGGCGACGATGATCAGCAACGATCTGGTGATGCCGCTGCTGCTGCGCCGCGGCTATGCGGAACGTCACGGCGGCAACGTCGCATCGGCCGTGCTGTGGGTCCGCCGCGTCGCAATCGTCGGGCTGGCCGCACTGGCCTATGGCTACTACCGGGTCAGCGGATCGGACACCACGCTGGCGGCCTACGGACTGCTGGCGTTCGTGGCGGTCGCACAGTTCGCACCGGCGCTGATCGGCGGCCTGTACTGGCGTGGCGCCAGCCGGCGCGGCGTCGAGGTCGGCATGCTGATCGGCTTCGGCGTCTGGACCTACACCCTGCTGCTGCCCACGCTGACCGACTCGGGCTGGCTCGATGCCGGCTGGCTGAGCACCGGTCCGCTCGGTATCGGATGGCTGCAGCCGCGACAGCTGTTCGGTCTGGATGGCTGGGACGCGCTGACCCACGGGACGTTCTGGTCCCTGCTGCTCAATGTCGGCGCGATGCTGCTGGTCTCGGCGCGCTGGCGGCCTTCGCTCGACGAACGCCTGCGCGCCGCGCCGTTTCTCGATCCCTATGCGGAGCGCCGATCGCTGGCATCCGAGGACTGGCACGGCAATGTGCGCGTCGGCGAACTGCTGACGCTCACCGGGCGCGTCGTCGGCGACCGCACCGCGCAACGCGCGTTCGACGAACAGGCGCTGGTGCAGGGACGTGGCCTGGCGCTCAACGTATCGGCCGACCGCACCTGGCTGCAGTTCACCGAACGTCAGCTCGCCGCTGCAGTCGGCGCGTCGTCGGCGCGCCTGCTGATGACCAGCGCACTCAAAGGTTCGGGCATGGAGGTCGACGAGGTCGTCGCGATGCTCGACGAGGCCGGCCAGGAACTGCGCTTCAATCGCGAGGTGCTGTCGTCGACGCTGGAAAATATCGATCACGGCGTGAGCGTGGTCGATCGCACCATGCGGCTGGTGGCCTGGAACCGCAGCTACCAGCGCCTGTTCGGCTATCCCGACAACATGCTCTACGTCGGTCGCCCGGTCGCCGATCTGATCCGCTACAACGCCGAGCGCGGCGAACTCGGTCCGCGCGATGTCATCGACATCGACACCGAAATCGACAAGCGCATCGCCTACATGCGCGCCGGTTCGCCGCACGTGTCCGAGCGCGTGCTCGGCAACGGCCAGGTCATCGAACTGCGCGGCCAGCCCTTGCCCGGCGGCGGGTACGCGACCAGCTACAGCGATGTCACCGACTACAAGCGCGTGGAACGGGAGCTGCGCGACATCAACGAAACGCTGGAGCAGCGCGTCGCCGACCGCACGCGCGATGCGGAAGTCGCGCAGGAGTCGCGTTCACGCTTCCTCACCGCGGTCAGCCACGACGTGCTGCAACCGCTCAACGCCGCACGTCTGTTCACCTCTGCGCTGCGCGAAACCCAGGACGGCGCCGAGCAGAAGCATCTCGCCGAACGCGTGGACACGTCACTGCGCGCGGCCGAGGAATTGCTCGACGGCCTGCTCGACGTGTCGCGCCTCGACGCGGGCGCCATGCGGCCGGTGATCGTCGATTTCGACGCGGCCGAACTGCTGCGCCAGTTGGCGGGCCAGTACGCGCCGATGGCAGCCGCGCGCAACCTGGAAATCCGCCTGCACGCACCGCCGACGCCGGTCCGCAGCGACCGTCGCCTGCTGCGCCGCGTGCTGCAGAACTTCCTCGCCAATGCGCTGCGCTATACGCGCACGGGCCGCGTGGTGCTGGCCTGCCGCACGCGCGGCGACACCATCGCGCTGCAGGTCTGGGATACCGGCCCCGGCATTCCCGATCACCACATGCGGCAGATCTACGACGAGTTCCATCGCTACGAACAGCCCTTCGACTGGGATGGTCGCGGCCTGGGTCTGGGCCTGTCGATCTGCCAGCGCATCTCGCGCCTGCTCGGGCACACGCTCGATGCGCGCGCTCTGGTCGGCAAGGGCAGCATGTTCTCGATCAATGTGCCGCGCAGCACAGGACCGCTGTTGCCGACACCGATGCCCAACGTGGTGCCTGACACGTCGCTGCAGGGCCTGCGCGTGCTGTGCGTCGACAACGACGACGACATCCTGGCCGGCATGCGCGCCCTGCTGCGCCGTTGGGGCGTGGAGCCGCTGTGTGCGAAGACCATCGACGAAGCGATCGCGTGCATGGACGAATCGCCCGACGTGATGCTGGTCGACTTCCACCTGCACGACCGGCTGGACGGACTGGACACGCTCGACACGCTGCGCGGCATCTCGCCCGACGTGCCCGGCGCGCTGCTCACCGCCGACGGCAGCGATGCGCTCAAGCAGACCGCACGTATCCGCGGCTACCGCGTGCTGACCAAGCCGGTGAAGCCAGCCTCGATGCGTGCCTTCCTCGGCGCGCAGCGCATGGCCGCCAGCAGACGCACGGACGCCTGAAGGGAGAGTCGCGATTGCGCCGTATGACTGCACGTCACACAGAACATGCCAAGGCCCTTACGCGCGTGTTCAATGGCCTCACAGGCGAATGCCTAGGATCGTGAGCCCTGTTCCGCCCGGATACCCGCTATGCGTTCCAACGAGAAGACTCCCAAGCCGCCCATGACCAAGCGCCGCCGCGTGTTCCTGTTCGGCGCGGTGGTTGCCATCGTGGTACTGCCGCTCGTCATCTACATGGTGGCGATCGGGATCGGTGGTGGCGTGGAGTAAGCGCCTCACGGCCGGCAGCATCGTCGCAGGGAGATCGATGCGCCGCGCACCCGCGGATTGGCAAGAGCACTCCCACCGACGGCGCCGGTCAGGCCTGCGACCTCCACGTCGTCTCCCCCTTCGCGTCCCTGCGCGCCACGCGCGACATCCGCCCGGCGTCGGGCCTGTTTGCAGCGCTGCTGTCGGCGATTGAGGGTCCCGACCTGCGCGCCACGCCGGACATGCGGCGCGCAGCTGACATGCGGGCCAAGGCGCCTATCGCGTAGAGTGCGAATGGGCGCCGCGCGCCCGATTCGCGATCCGTCGGCACAGACGGGCGCCGGTGATACACAACGGGGAGCACGCATGCGCATCGGAATCGTCGTCGACTCGGCCTGTGACCTGCCGCCCGACTGGTTGGCCGCCCACGGCATCCATCTGCTGCCGGTCACGGTCAAGATCGGCCAGTCCGAATTCGTGGACCTGCGCGACGAGCGCGCGACGCTGGACTTCATCGACAGCCATGTCACCGGGCGCCACACCGCCGAGACCGTGGCGTTTCCCGCCGACAAGATCAAGGCGCTGTTCCTCGAACAGCTGGTCATCGAGTACGACTACGTGTTCTGCCTGACGGTCACGCGCCATCGCAGCCAGATCCACGACAACGCAACGCTCGCCAGCTTCGCGATCCTCAACGAGTACAAGCCGATCCGCGCGCAGGCCGGCCGCACCACGCCGTTCGCGCTGCGCATCGTCGATTCGCAACAGGTGTTCGCCGGCCAGGGCATCCTGCCGGTGGAAGCGGTTCGCCTGCGCGATGCCGGTGCCAGCGCACCGGAAATTCGCAGCCGCCTCGAATTCCTCGCCGAACGCAGCTACGCCTACATGGTGCCGCGCGACCTCGGCTATCTGCGCGCGCGTATCAAGCATCGCGGCGACAAGAGCGTCAGCCTGCTGGCAGCGCTGATCGGCGGCGCGCTCGACATCAAGCCGATCCTGCATTGCCACCGCGGCGACACAGGCCCGGTCGGCAAGGTTCGCGGCTTCGAACCCGCCGCCGAGACACTGTTCGCCTTCGCCGCCGAGCGCGTGCGCGCCGGTCTGCTGACCCCGACGCTGTGTCTGAGCTACGGCGGTGAGCTCGCGCAGATGCGCGCCCTGACCGGCTACGCCGCGCTCGTGGCCGCGTGCGAGGAACACCACGTCGAGCGATTCGAGACCGTGATGAGCGTGACCGGCATGGTCAACGTGGGTGCCGGCTCGCTGACGCTCGGCTTCGCGGCACCGCCGCACGCATTCGCGTAGACGCTTTCAAGCTGATCGGGATTCGCGCTGTGACGGCGGAAACAGGCACAGGCGAAGCAGGAATCTGTACTGCTGCGATGTGACATTGCGCGCAGAGCCGCTTCTGATCATCCCGATCGCCCCGTCTCCCTGGGTGGCGCCGTCTGATCGGCCGTGCCTCACCGCCCGCGCGCCGACATGACAGATTTCTAACGCATCCGGTTGCTAGGCTGGCGGCCTTCATATTGCCGGATGGACGCCGCATGAGCACCCGTTACCTGATTCGATTGCCCGATACCGCCAAGGCCCGCGCGTCCGGCGCACATGCCCTGCAATCGCAGGGTGCCGACGGCATTGCCGCCGAAGTCCAGGCCGCGCTGCAGAACGACACGCTGTTCGCACGCTGGCGCGATCAGCAGCCCGATCCCGACGAAGTTGATCCCGCGCTTGGCGTGACCGATCCGCAGGCGCAGGTCAGTGGCGAGGATCGCGACCTCGGTGTCGATCTGGTCGTCACCACGTCGATCTCCAGCAGCATCCTCAAGCACCGCCTGGGTCTGCTCGCGGGCAGCGCCTGGGAGTTGCGCGACGTCCGCGCCGGCTGAGATGGCCGCAGCGCCCATGCCCGTGCTCCTGTCCTGGAGCGGCGGCAAGGATGCGGCCTGGACACTGCACGTCCTGCGACAGCGCGATGACGTCGAAGTCGTCGGGCTGGTCACGACGATCACCGAGGGTTTCGAGCGCATCTCGATGCAGGGCATCCGCGTCGACGTGCTGCATGCGCAGGCGCGGGCCGCGGGCCTGCCGGTGATCGAGGCGCGGATCCCGCAGGCCGCCGATAACACGATCTACGCAGCCGCGTTCGCGGACGCGCTGCGTGTGGCGCGCACACGCTGGCCTGCACTGCGCACGATCGCGTTCGGCGATCTGTTCCTCGACGACATCCGCGCGTGGCGGCAGGCGCAATGCGCGGCGGTGGACTGGGATGCGATGTTCCCGCTGTTCGGTAGCGACACCCACGCGCTCGCGCGTGAGATGCAGGAGAGGGGCCTGTGCGCGGCGCTGTGCTGCGTCGACACCACCCAGCTCGACGCGCGCTTCGCCGGCCACGTATTCGACGCCACGCTGCTGGACACTCTGCCCCCGCAGATCGATCCCTGCGGCGAGCATGGCGAGTTCCATACCTGCGTGTTCGACGGTCCAATGTTCGCGGCGCCGCTCCCGCTGGTGCAGGGCGAAACCGTGCTCCGCGACGCGCGCTTCGCCTATACCGATTTCCGTCTGCGCGACTGAGCTGCGGCGATCAGTGCTCCGGCGGCAGCGCATCGAGCACACGCTGCCCGTGGCCCGTGGTTTCCGGCAGCACGTGGGCATCGGTCGCCACCAGTACGGTGCCCGAACGCAGCTGCGGCAACACGCGTTCGACGAATCCGGGCGGCACCTGCACGCCGGCCAACAGCGCCGGATCGAGTGTCTGGCCGGCATCTGTTTCGCGTCCGGGGACCGCAATCGACTGCCACTGTGGCCATTGCCCATCGGGGACGCCGTCCACGTGCACCGGCACGGTGCCCGCGCCCATCACATAGACGTGCGTGCCGCGTGGGGTAACCGCCGGGGGCACGACGATCCGCGCGCGGCCGACCTCACGGCCGTCCGCAAGCGCGATCAGACGCTGGTCGCTGCGACTGAGCACCAGCGACAGCGATCCCGTCGCCGCCGCGTCACCCGTCCAGCGCCAGGGCTGACCATCGTCAAGCGGCAAGGCGGCCAGCGACGCGCCGCTGGCCGGATCGACGGGCGCGAGCAGGCCGGGATGTACCGCATCGGCGGACGCATGCCCGGCCTCCGCGATGACGACGGTCATGCCGAGCGTCGTCGCGGCGAACAGACGTCGTGCGAACTCGGTCGGCAGATGCACGCAGCCGTGCGATTCCGGATAGCCTGGTAGACCGCCGGCATGCAGCGCGACGCCGTCCCAGGTCAGTCGCTCCTGGTAGGGCATCGCGGCGTTGTTGTACTTGTTCGAGTGGTGGTCGCGATCCTTCTGCAGGATGGTGAACACACCAGTCGGCGTGGCATGGCCCGGCTTGCCGGTGCTGACCGTGGTCACCGCGATCCGCAGTCCATTGCGATAGACGTAACCACGCTGCTCGTCGAGGCTCACCACCATGACCATCGGGCCGAGCGCGGGATCGTCGCCCGCCCAGATCCAGGCGCCCGGCTTCAGCTGTTCGGGCGGCGTGTCGATCGCGCTCGACTGCGGCGCACCCCAGGACGGTACCGATGTCGCGGCGGTTGCCGCCAATGGAGCGCACAGCAGACACAGCCAGCACAGCAGCCACCACTGTCGTCGTATCGACATCGTCTTCTCCCCGGAACGCGTGGAACTCGACGCTAGCACGCGATGCGCATCACACGCGTCGCAAGGCCGCGCAGGCGGATGCCTCTCGCCTGCGAGCGCGTTTTGCCTCAGCCCTGGGCGTGCAGCGCCTGCGCGTGATGCGCGATGTGCGCGCCGATGAAGCTCTGGATGAAGTAGTAGCTGTGGTCGTAACCCGGCTGCAGACGCAGTTCGATCGGATGACCGGCGGCCTCACACGCGGCCTGCAGCAGGTGCGGCTTGAGCTGGCCGTCGAGGAACTCGTCGGCATCGCCCTGGTCGATCAGCAGCGGCAGGCGTTCGGTCGCGTGCTCGACGAGCGCAGTCGCGTCATACGCATGCCATGCCGCGCGGTCGTCGCCCAGATACGCACCGAAGGCCTTCTCGCCCCACGGCACCTGGCTCGGTGCGACGATCGGCGAGAACGCCGACACGCTGCGATAGCGGCCCGGATTCTTCAGCGCGATCACCAGCGCGCCGTGGCCGCCCATCGAATGGCCACTGATCGCACGCGCGCCGTTCGCCGGCAGTTCGGCCTCGACCAGCGCCGGCAGTTCGTGCACGACGTAGTCGTACATCCGGTAGTGCGTGGCCCAGGGCTGCTGCGTCGCATCGACGTAGAAGCCCGCGCCCTTGCCGAGGTCGTAGCCGTCGGCATCGGCCACGTCGTCGCCGCGCGGACTGGTGTCGGGCGCGACGAGGATCACGCCGTGCTCGGCCGCGTAGCGCTGCGCGCCGGCCTTGGTGATGAAGTTCTGCTCGTTGCAGGTCAGGCCCGAGAGCCAGTACAGCACCGGCAGCTTCGCCGTCCCGGCCTGCGGTGGCAGGTACACCGCGAAGCGCATCGTGCAGCCGAGCGTCTTCGAATCGTGTTCGTAGACGTCCTGCCAGCCGCCGGAGCAGGCGCGGTGCTCGATGCGCTCGAGCGCCACGTCAGCGACCGTCCTGCGGCAACCGGATCTCGAAGGTCTTCATCACCTGCGGATCGCCCTTGCCCTCGATGCGACCGGCCTGCACCAGCGCGCGGATGCGGAGCGTGTAGAGCACTTCCGGCAGTTCCTCGTGCTCGTCGGGCGCGGCGATCATCACGCCGGAGGCGATGAAGCCCGCCTTCTTCCAGCTGCTGTCGAGTGCCGACAGGATGGCCTGGTCGATCTGTTCGAGATCGCCGTCGTCCAGCTGCGCGATCGCATCGCGCTGTTCCTGTTCGAGATCGAGATGTTCGATCGCGGCTTCGAGCGCGATCGTGTCCATGAAATCAGTCATCAGTAGTGCACCACGGAGCGGATGGATGTGCCTGCGTGCATCAGGTCGAAGGCATCGTTGATTTTATCGAGTCCCATCGTGTGGGTGACGAACGGCGCGAGTTCGATGTCGCCCTTCATCGCGTCCTCGACCATGCCCGGCAGCTGCGTGCGGCCCTTGACGCCACCGAACGCCGTGCCGAGCCACTTGCGGCCGGTCACCAGCTGGAACGGGCGCGTGGAGATTTCCTGACCGGAGCCGGCGACACCGATGATCACCGACTGGCCCCAGCCGCGGTGCGCGCATTCGAGCGCGGCGCGCATCACGTTGACGTTGCCGATGCACTCGAACGAATGGTCGACGCCCCAGTCCGTCATCTCGACGATGACCTGCTGGATCGGCTTGTCGAAATCTTTCGGGTTGATGCAGTCGGTGGCGCCAAATTCCTTGGCCAGTTCGAACTTCGACGGATTGGTGTCGACGGCGATGATGCGGCCGGCCTTGGCCTGGCGCGCGCCCTGGATCACCGCCAGACCGATGCCGCCCAGGCCGAACACGGCAACCGAATCACCCGCCTGCACCTTGGCGGTGTTGTGCACCGCGCCGATGCCGGTGGTCACGCCGCAGCCGAGCAGGCACACGTGTTCGGGATTCGCATCCGGATTGATCTTCGCCAGCGAGACTTCGGCAACGACGGTGTATTCGCTGAAGGTCGAGCAGCCCATGTAGTGATAGACCGGCTCGCCGTTGTAGGAGAAGCGCGTGGTGCCGTCGGGCATCACGCCCTTGCCCTGCGTGGCGCGCACGGCGACGCACAGGTTGGTCTTGCCGCTCTTGCAGAACAGGCATTCGCCGCACTCGGCGGTGTAGAGCGGAATCACGTGATCGCCCGGCTTCACCGAGGTCACGCCCGCGCCCACTTCAACCACGATGCCCGCGCCTTCGTGGCCGAGCACCGCAGGGAACAGGCCTTCCGGATCATCACCCGACAGCGTGAACGCGTCGGTGTGGCAGACACCGGTGTGGGTGATCTTGACCAGCACCTCGCCGGCCTGCGGCGGTGCGACGTCGATCTCGACGATCTGCAGTGGTTCGCCCGCGGCGAACGCAACGGCGGCACGTGATTTCATGATGGACTCCCGAAAAAACGATGGTTACTTGAGATAGGTCCGCACCAGGGCGACGGCATCGTCGACGCTGGCGCGGCGGTGTTCGGGCGAGTCGGCCGGCTGGCCGAGTTCCTCGCGCAGGTGACTTTCGAGCACGCCGGACATCAGCCCGTTGACCGCACCACGCAGCGCGGCGAGCTGCTGCAGCACGGGGCCGCAGTCGGCGCCGGCTTCGAGCGCACGCTCGAGCGCATCGAGCTGCCCGCGCATGCGACGCACGCGGGTGAGCACCCGTTTTTTCTCGTCCGGCGAATGGGGCATGGCAGCTGCGTCTCGATACTGCCGGGGAGTATATCGGGCCGCGACTGAACCTGCAGTCGGCCGCGGGCATTGACAGCCCGCGACCGGCCCGCAAACGCCACCCCACGCATGACAGCGGCGCGCCGGCGCGCGATCCGCCCCTGGCCTGCCCTCAGCCTGCAGGCTTCGGCATCGCCGCATCATCGAGCGCGCTGGCGCGCTGCCACGCGGGTCGCGCCTGCAGCCGTTCGACGTACGCAACGAAGGCCGGACGCGCCGGCAACGACTTGAACATCAGGCCCCAGGCGATCTGGCTGCCGACGTAGACATCGGCGGCGGTGAAGCGCGTGCCGGCGATCCACGGCGCGGCGGATTCCGCGGCCTGCTCCAGCACGTCGACCATCTGCTCGAAGCTGCCGTAGCCGACCATCATCGAACGCTCGGGCGGCGCCAGCAGACCGAGCGACTTGGCCGTGACCGCGGCCTCGACCGGACCGGCCGCGAAGAACAGCCAACGGAAATACGCAGCGCGCGACGCCGGCGTCGGGTCCGGCAGCAGATCGGCCTGCGGAAACGCATCCGCGAGATACGCACAGATCGCAGCAGCCTCGGTCACCACGGCGCCGCCGTGCACCAGCGTCGGCACCTTGCCCATCGGATTGACGGCGAGGAAGTCCGGCGCGCGGTTGCCGCCGTCGAAACCGACCGTCTCGACCCGGTAGGGCTGCCCGGTTTCTTCGAGCATCCAGCGCGCGATGCGGCCGCGCGACATCGGGTTGGTGTAGAGGACGAGTTCGGCTGCAGCCATGAGAATTCTCCCGTTACGGAAAGCAGAGTGTGCGCTTGGCATCGAGACAGCAGGACGACGCCAGTCGGCACCTCAACCCGTGTTCTGGATGCCCGCCGCGATGCCGTTGACGGTCGACACCAGTGCGCTGAGCAGCGCATCGTCCTCGCGGTCCGTCGCGCGCCAGCGGCGCAGCAGTTCGACCTGCAGCAGGCTGATCGGATCGACGTACGGATTACGCAGGCGGATCGACAGCTGCAGGCGGTAGTCGTCGGCCAGCAGCACGTCCTGTTCCTTGAGCAACAGGATCGCGTCCCGGGTGCGCAGGCACTCTTCGAGAATGCCGGGGAAGAACGCGTCGTGCGCGTCGCCGGCGAGTCGCGAGTAGCGCTCGAAGATCGCGATGTCGGTCTTGGCGAGCAGCATCTCCACATCGTCGAGCGCGGCGCTGAAGAACGGCCAGTCGCGCGCCATTTCGGTCATCGCCTGCTGGCCGTAGGTCTGGATGCCGTGCTGCAGCGCGGTGCCGAGGCCGTACCAGCCGGTCAGGCCCGAGCGGTTCTGGGCCCAGGCGAACACCCACGGAATCGCGCGCAGGTTCGAGATGCCGCCATCGCGCCGGCGCGACGGGCGCGAACCGATCTGCAGACGTTCGATGACGTCGATCGGCGTGGCCGCGCGGAAATAGTCGGGAAAGTCGGCGCGTTCGTGCACCAGCGCGCGGTAGTGCGCGCGCGACACGTCGGCCAGATCGGTGGCGATCGCGCGCCAGGTGTCCTCGCGCGGATCCGGCGCACGCGGACGCAGCGTCGCCTGCAACACCGCTGCGGTCGACTGTTCAAGATTGCGCAGCGCCAGTGCACGGATGCCGTACTTGCGGTGGATGACCTCGCCCTGCTCGGTCACGCGCAGGCTGCCATCGACCGAACCGCGTGGCGCGGCGTTGATCGCACGCCCGGTCTTGCCCCCACCTCGACTCACCGAACCGCCGCGGCCGTGGAAGAACACGATGCGCACGCCGGCATCGCGGGCGAGCGCGGTCAGTTCGACTTGGGTGCGCTGCAGCGCCCAGCGCGAGGCCAGCAGGCCGCCGTCTTTCGCGCTGTCGGAGTAGCCGAGCATCACCGTCTGCCGTTCGCCACGCGAGGCGAGGTGCGCGCGATAACGCGGATCGTCGAACAGCGCGCGCATCACCGCAGGCGCGGCCTGCAGATCGTCGACGGTCTCGAACAGCGGCGACACATCGAGCGGCACCTGAGCGTCTTCGACACAGCCGGCGATGCGCGCCAGTGCCAGCACCGCGAGCGCATCGGCGGCGCTGCGCGCCATCGAAATGATGTACAGGCCGGTCGCGGACGCGCCATGGCTGCGGCGCAGATCGGTGACCGCATCGAACACGCCGAGCGTCGAGGCGACGCTGTCATTCGACAGCGCGCCATTGGCCTTCGGCGGCGCATCGAGCATTGCGTGCAGACGCTCGACGCGCGCGTCGACGGCCAGCGCGGCCCAGTCGCTGCCGTCGATGCGGCCGAGCACCTCGTCATGCACCGCCGAATCCTGGCGCAGATCGAGCGCTGCGAGATGGAAGCCGAACGTGCGCGCACGCCACAGCAGGCGTTCGAGCGCGAACAGGCCGGCGTGATCGCCGCGGTTCGTGCGCAGGCTGTCGTCCATCAGGTCGAGGTCGGCGCGGAACGCGTCGGCGTCCGCGTAACCGGCGCGATGATCGGCGTCGGTCAGGCGCAGGCGCAGCTGCATCAGATCAAGCAGGCGCCGGTACGGCATGTCGGCATGGCGCGGATTGAGCGCGGCATCGGCGTCGGGCAGGCGGCGCCGGTAATCGTCGACGCGTGCGGAGATGGTCTCGTCGATCGTCGCGCGGCCCAGGGTCTGGGTCAGTACATTGCCCAGCCCGCGCAGGTCGCGGCGGTACTGCGCCAGCGCCTGGCTGCGCTGCGCGCCGAGTGCGGCGCGCATGGTGTCGGCGTTGACGTTTGGATTGCCATCCATGTCGCCGCCGACCCAGGTGCCGAAACGCAGCACCTGCGGCAGCTCTGGACGCGCGCCATAGACGGATTCGATCGCCTCCCCCAGCGCCTCGTAGAACACCGGCAGCACGCGGTAGAGCACGTTCGACAGGTAGTAGCCGACATGCTCGACCTCATCGGCGACAGTCGGCTTGTGCGCCGGCGATTCCGAGGTCTGCCACGCGGACGTCAGCGCGAGCACGATGCGTGCATCGTCGGCGCGGCGTTCGGTCGGCGTGCGCTCGCGGTCGATGTCGGCGATCAGCCGTTCGACGATCGTGCGCTCTTTCTCCAGCAGCACCCGGCGCACGGCCTCAGTGGGATGCGCGGTGAACACCGGCTCGATGTGCAGGCGCGCGAGTGCGGCTTCGAGCTGCGGCAGTTCGACGCCGGCGCTTTTCAGTTCCTGCAGCACCGCTTCCAGGCCGCCGGGCTGCGGCGCGTCGCCGGTGCGCTGGTAGTCACGGCGTCGGCGGATGCGGTGCACGCGTTCGGCGAGGTTGATCGCGCCGAAGTACGCGGCGAACGCGCGCACCAGCGCATCGGCATCGTCGAGCGAGACATTGGCCAGACCATCGGCGAGCGTGTCGACCGGCGCGCCGGTTTCGCGTCGTGCGATCGCCGCGCGACGCACCGCTTCCACCTGGTCGAGCAGTGCAGGCGACACCTGTTCGGACAACATATGGCCGACCATCGCGCCCAGGCGGCGGACGTCATCGCGGAGCAGGACATCGGTCTTCGCGAAACCGACTTCGCGCAGCGGTAGGGGCAGATCGTCGTGGGCGTTCATCCGACCACGTTACACAAGCCCCGTGTGACTGTCGTGCAACGTCTGCGTCAGTACGCGAACTCGCGGAACACACGGTCGATGTCGCCCTGCCACGGTCCGTGATACAGAGCGAGCTTGCGCTCGGCCGGCGTTTCGCCGGACTCGGCGATCTCGATCAATGTCTCGAGGAACACGCGCTCGTCCTGCCCGCGCGCATTGGTGCGCGCGCGACGCTGCAGGCCGGCGGCGGAAATCTTCAGCGCCTCGACCGCCAGATCGCGCAGCGTGCCACCGCGGAAGGGCGTCTTGAGTGCAAACTTCGGCACGTCGTCGCGCAGCGCGTTGCGTTCGGCCATCGAGAAATCGCGAACGAGATCCCAGGCCGCGTCCAGCGAGGCGTCGTCGTACAGCAGGCCGACCCAGAACGCCGGCAACGCGCACAGCCGGTTCCAGGGGCCGCCATCGGCGCCGCGCATTTCCAGGAACTTCTTCAGCCGCACTTCGGGAAATGCGGTGGTCATGTGATCGTTCCAGTCGCGCAGTGTCGGCAGCTGGCCCGGCAACACGGGCAGTTCGCCGCGCATGAAGTCGCGGAAGCTCTGGCCGCTGGCGTCGTGATACGTGTCGTCGCGGTACGAGAAGTACATCGGCACGTCGAGCAGGTAGTCGACGTAGCGCTCGTAGCCGAAACCGTCCTCGAACACGAAATCGAGCATGCCGGTGCGGTCGGCGTCGGTATCGGTCCAGATCTGCGAGCGGTAGCTGAGGTAGCCATTGGGCTTGCCCTCGACGAACGGCGAATCGGCGAACAGCGCCGTGGCCACCGGCTGCAGCGCGAGCGACACGCGGAACTTCTTCACCATGTCGGCTTCGGTCGCGTAGTCCAGGTTGACCTGCACCGTGCAGGTGCGGGTCATCATGTCCAGGCCCAGATCGCCAACCTTGGGCATGTAGTCGCGCATGATCTTGTAGCGGCCCTTGGGCATCCACGGCATGTCGGCGCGCGACCATTTGGGCTGGAAGCCCATGCCGAGGAAACCGAGGCCCAAGCCATCCGCCACCGCGCGGACTTCGCGCAGATGGCTTTCGACTTCGCTGCAGGTCAGGTGGATGTGTTCGAGCGGTGCGCCGGAGAGCTCCAGCTGACCGGCCGGCTCCAGCGTCACCGAGGCGCCGTCCTTGAGCAGCGCGACGGTGCGGCCGCCTTCGTCCACCGGCGCCCAGCCGAAGCGGGTCAGCCCGGTGAGCAGCGCTTCGATGCCGCGTGCGCCGTCGAAGGTCGGCGGGCGCAGATCGTCGAGACGGAAGCCGAACTTCTCGTGCTCGGTGCCGATGCGCCAGTCCTCGATCGGCTTCTCGCCGGATGCGAGCACTTCGACCAGCTGCGCGCGGTCGGTGATCGGGGTGTCTGCGACGTGGCTGGGACTGGACAAGGCGGCAACTCGCGATCGGGCAGAGCCCGCAGGCCGGCACTATAAGCGTCCCGTGCGGCGCTGTCGGCCTCGTCAATGGAGCCGCAGTGTCTCGTCGCCGCGGCGTATGCTCGGATCATGGTCAGCGCGCCGTCTTTGCAACGTCATCTGCGCCCCGAGCGTCATCGCGGCGAGCGGGTCGGCTGGCTGCGCGCGGCGGTGCTCGGCGCCAACGACGGCATCGTGTCGATCTCGGGCCTGATTGTCGGGGTGGCCGCAGCCGGCAGCCCGCACGCCACTGTGCTGCTGACCGGCGTGGCCGGCATCGTGGCAGGTGCGATGTCGATGGCCGCGGGCGAGTACGTGTCGGTGCGTTCGCAGCTCGACACCGAACACGCCGACCTGGCCGCAGAGCGCGCCGAGCTGCGCGACACGCCTGCCGAAGAACTCGAGGAACTTGCCGGGATCTACCGCGCCCGGGGCCTCGATCCGGCCCTGGCGCAACAGGTCGCAGTGCAGCTGACCGCCCATGACGCGCTCGGCGCCCATGCCCGCGACGAACTGGGGTTCAGTCACACCCTGACCGCGCGTCCGCTGCAGGCGGCCGGCGCTTCGGCCGCCGCATTCTGCGTGGGTGCCGCGCTGCCGATGCTGGCCGCGCTGCTGACGCCCGCAGGCCACGCCGAGCCGGTGATCGTGGCGACCACGCTGATCGCGCTGCTGGCCTCAGGCGCACTGGCCGCCTGGGCCGGCGGCGCGCCGGTCGCGCGCGGCGCTATGCGGGTGTTTTTCTGGGGCGCGTTGGCGATGGCGGCGGCCAGCCTGATCGGCCGGCTCTTCCACGTCGCGCTCTGAGGCGCGCGGTCCGCTCAGGACGCGCGTACGGGGGTCCGCGGGCCGATGTCCATCCAGCGCGCGATCACGCCCCGCGCCTCGTCGATTCCGATGTTGGTTTCGCCGGAGAACGTCTGCACGCTGACCTTGTCGCCGTGCAGCGCCAGCAGTTCCTTGCGGACCGCCTGCAGGGTGTTGCCCGCCGCGCCGCGGCCCAGCTTGTCGGCCTTGGTCAGCAGGGCGTGCGCCGGCATGCCGTGCTCGACCGCGAAGGCGATCATCTGGCGGTCGTACTCCTTGAGCGGATGGCGGATGTCCATCACCACGACCAGACCCTTGAGCGCCTGGCGTTCCCGGAAGTACTGCGCCAGGAACGCCTGCCAGTGCGCCTTGAGGTCACGGGGCACCTTGGCGTAACCGTAGCCGGGCAGATCGACGAGGAAGCGGTTGTCGTGCGGCGGGAAATCGAAGAACACCAGCTGCTGGGTGCGGCCCGGCGTCTTGGACACGCGCGCGAGCGCGTTCTGCTGGCACAGCGCATTGAGCGCACTGGACTTGCCGGCATTGGAGCGGCCGGCGAATGCGACCTCGTACCCGCCGTCGGCCGGAAGCTGCTGCGGGGTGTGGGCGGCCAACAGATATTTGGCGCGTGCAAAGGGATTGGACATCGCAATAGCTTGGCACGACAGACGCCGCCTTGCCCGCGCGGTTTGACCCGCCCGGTGCGGGCCAACATAATCCGGAGACTCGCGGCCGGCACCTGTCGGACCGGCGTTGAACGATCTCGGAGCCCAGCAATGCGCCATGCTCGCGTCATTGGTATCGCCGGTCTTGTTGTCATTGCCGTGGGCGCAGTCGCGTTCGCGCAGTCCTCCGTGCAGCCGTTGCCGGACGCGCCGGCCGTGGAAACACGGAATCTGGACGACAACGCCGTCGCCGAACTCACCAAGACGACGCACGGGGATCCCCAGAAGGGTGCCCAGCTCGCCGGCGCCTGCGCCGCGTGCCACGGTCTGGACGGCAATGCCGAAGCCGACCCCAGTCTCTACCCGCGCATCGCTGGCCAGAGCGAGCGCTACATGGCCCGCCAGCTGGCGCTGTTCAAGAGCGGCGAGCGCGTCAACGCGATCATGCAGCCGTTCGCGATGCCGCTCAGCGCGCAGGACATGCGCGATCTCGGCGCGCACTTCGCCCAGCAGACCAGCGGCGCCGGCATTGCCGACGATGCCGTGGTCGAGGCCGGTCCGTACAAGGACATGAAGTTCTTCGAGGTCGGCCAGAAACTGTTCCGCAGCGGCGACACCGAGCGCGGCATTCCGGCCTGCATGGCCTGCCACGGCCCGGCGGGCAGCGGCAATCCAGGCCCGGCGTATCCGCATGTCGGCGGCCAGCAGGCCTGGTACAGCTCCGGGCGGCTCTACGCCTACCGCGAAGGCCAGAGCAGTGAAGACGACAAGCACCTGTTCAACGTCATGGCCGCGGTGGCCAAGTCGCTGACCGACGAAGAGATCGAAGCGGTGGCGAGCTACATGCAGGGCCTGCATGCGCGCCCCGACCCGACAATGCTGGCCGCGATCGAGGCACAGGCCGCGTCGATGCCCGCGCCGGCGGTGCCGGCCGAAGAACAGGCGGTCCCGGCGACCGATGCGACCGCCGACGACGCGCTCGAAGCTGCGGAGCCTGCGCCTGCCGCGGAGCCCGCGCCCGCACCGGCGCCCGAAACGCCGTGATGCATTCCCCGGTGCCGGACTCCGGCACCCTGTCGACTTGAACCTGCACATCCCCCTTCCACGCCGTGCCGATGCCGGTCCTCGCGCCTCCGCGCGCAGGGGCCGACGCGCGCACGGCGTCTGCATTCCGGAGTGACCCGACGATGTCGTCCCTGACCCGCAGCTGGCGCCATCTGCTCGCGATCGCCGTGCTCGCCGCATCCGCATGCTTGCCGGCGGCCGCGCAGACCGCTGCGCCCGTCGAAGGCGTTGACTACGCTCTGATCGCCGACGGCCAGCCGTGGCAGCCGCTCGACGGCAAGATGGAGGTCGTGGAGATCTTTTCCTACGGCTGCGTGCACTGCTTCCACTTCCAGAAGCTGGTCGACACCTGGCGCGCGAAGGCGCCACCCGACGTGCGTTTCACCTATCTGCCGGCGGCCTTCTCGGCCGGCGACAACTTCGCCCGCGGCTTCTTCGTCGCACAGGCCCAGCGCCTCGATGCGCGCAGCCATCACGCGGTGTTCTCGGCCGTACACGAAACATCCGTGCTGCCGCGCAGCGGCGCGAGCATCGAGGCGATCGCGGCGTTCTACGCCACGCAGGGCGCACGTTCGCAGGCCCGTTTCGCAGACGCGATGGCGAGCCCGACGACCGACGAAAAACTGAACGCCGCGCGGGCGTTCGCGGTGCGCAGTGGCGTGGAAGGCACGCCCACGCTCATCATCAACGGCCGTTACCGGGTGATGGGACGGCGGCTTGAGGACATCCTCGTGATTGCCGACCAGTTGATCGCACGCGAACGCGCCCAGCGCTGACGCGCGTCGCCCATCGAACGATTTCCTTCGAGAGAATGAACATGAAGATCCGCCACACCCTGCTCCTGATGCTCGCACCCGTCCTGCTCATGGCCTGCAGCCAGCAGCCCGATCCTGCTGCCACGCCGGCTGCCACGGCCGCGACGCCGGCGCAGACCGCGCCGGCGACGCCCGCTGCGGATGCCGCGCCGGTCGGCGACGCTGCCGCGCCGACCGATCCGCAGGCCGAGGCGCCCGCCGCCAACAGCAATCCCGTCGTCGCACCGCAGGGTCCGGCCCCGGTCGCCGGCACCGACTACGTCGAGATCCAGGGCGGCCAGCCGTTCGCCAACGCCTCGGGCGAAATCGAAGTGGCCGAAGTGTTCGCCTACTGGTGCGGTCACTGCGCCGCGTTCGAACCGCTGGTCAATGCGTGGAAGGCGCGCCTGCCGGGCGACGTGAACTTCGTCGCGCTGCCGGCCGTGTTCGACGAGAGCGACAACTTCCCGCGCGCGTTCTTCGCGTCCGAGACGATGGGCACGCTGCCGCGCACCCACGACGCCACGTTCAACGCGATCCACATCGAGAAGACGCTGCGCCCGAACGCCGACGCCGCTGCGATCGCCGCGTTCTACGGCACGCTGGGCATCGACCAGCAGCGCTTCACCAGCACGATGCAGAGCTTCGCGGTCAACGCCAACCTCGGCCGCGCCCGCCAGTTCGCCGTGCGCAGCGGTATCAACGCCACGCCGACGATCGTCGTCAACGGCAAGTACCGCGTGATCGGCGGCAAGTCGCTGGAAGACATCCTGCGCATCACCGACCACCTGGTCGCGATGGAGCGTGCGGCGCAGTAAGCGTCCGACGTTGTGAACAACTCCGATCCGCAGGCCGCCGAGGCGTCGCGCACGCTCAAGCTGCTGAGCGCTAACATCCAGGCCGGCTCCAGCACGCGTCGCTACAGCGACTACGCGACGCGCAGCTGGTCCCATGTGTTGCCGGCCGGCAAGCGCACGGCGCTCGACGCCATCGCCACGCTCGCCGGCACCCACGACATCGTGGGTCTGCAGGAAGCAGATCCGGGCAGCTGGCGTTCCGGTTTCACCAACCAGACGCACTACCTCGCCGAACGCGGCGGCTTCGAGTACTGGACCCACCAGCCGAACCGGCGCGTGGGTGCAGTTGCCTCGAGTGCCAATGGCCTGCTGAGCCGGCTGGAGCCGGTCGAAGTCGTCAACCACGCTCTGCCCGGCCGCATCTCCGGCCGCGGCGTGCTGCTGAGCCGTTTCGGCGACGGCGACGAAGGTCTGGTGGTCGCGGTGGCGCATCTGTCGCTGGGCGCGCAGTCGCGTCTGTCGCAACTGTCCTTCATCGCCGAAGTGCTGGCCGATCACCCACATGCGGTGCTGATGGGCGACTTCAACTGCACCTCCGACCGGCCCGAGATGTCGGTGCTCTACCGCCAGACCGGCCTGCAGCCGCCTGAGTGCGCAGTGCACACCTTCCCCAGCTGGCGCCCGCAACGCGCGATCGACCACATCCTGGTCACCGGCAATCTCAAGTGCGCCGACATGAAGGCGCTGCCGGCCGCGTTCTCGGACCATCTGGCGCTGTCGACCGAGTTGCACGTGCCCGAGGCCGCGCTGCGGAGATGATCTTTCCGTGATGGCCGCCTAATTCAGGACCACGCGGGACGGACCGATTGCCCCCACCCAACCCTCCCCCGCAAGCGGGGGTGGGCTTTGGTCGTCTGCAATCGGGCGAGACACGCGCGCTTCTAGCCCTCCCCCGCGACGCGGGGGAGGGTTGGGTGGGGGCGAATCATCCGATCGCCTTGAATCCGGATCACTCGTTTCAGCAACCCTGACGCGACCTCAGAAATCGATGCCCAACCGCGCGTAGATGAAGCGGCCCGGCAGGTCGTAGGTCGAGGCGTCGTAGCCGTTGAGGCTGCAGCTCAGGCACACCGGAGGTTCCTTGCCGGTGACGTTGTTGACGCCCAGCGCCAGACGCGTGCCCTTGAGCCAGGCGGTGTTGCGCCAGGACAGCTGCAGGTCGTGGTACGTCGTCGAACCCAGGCCGTTGAGATCGTTGTCGCTGTCGTCGCAGATCGGGAAACCGTTGGCGCCGCCGCAGGATTCGACGAGGCTGTCGATGTAGCGCACCGTCCACGCCAGCGACCACGGGCCGCGGGTCCAGTCGGTGACCAGGGTGCCGCTCCACTCGGGAATCGCGCTGTTATTGACCTCGACGCCCGGACGGCGCGGTTCGAGTTCACCGGTCTCGTTCGCCAGTTCGTAGCGCGTGACCCAGGTGGTCTTGGCGTCGAAGCGCAGGCGGCCCCAGTCGCGCTCGGGCAGCGTCCACGCGGCGGTGAAATCCCAGCCGTCGGTCTTGATCGTGCCGAGGTTGGCAAGGATGTCGTCGAAACGGATGATCTGGCCACGGTCGCTGCGGTCGTAGGACGCGCAGGAGAACGCATCGCGCGTGGCGATGCAGCGCTCGAGGATCGCCTGTGCATCGGGCGCCTGGATCGCATCGTCGATGTGGTGCCGGTAGAAGGTCACGCCGAGATCGACGCGGTCCGACCACCACACTTCATCGGCGAACGACGGGCTCCACACCGAGCCGACCATCAGGCTGCGGCTGCGCTCGGGTTCGAGATCGGCATTGCCCGAGGTCACCACCGAGATCTGCGAATTGGTCTGCTCGTAGCCAGCCGGCACGCCGTCCGCGGCGCAGGCTGGGGACAGCGTGGCGGCGCCCGAACACGGATCGACCAGGGTCGCGTCGAAGCGGCTCAGCGTGCCGTAGAGCTCGCCGATCGACGGCGCGCGGAAGCCTTCGGCGTAGCTCATGCGGAACAGCAGTTCGTCGACCGGCTGCCAGCGCAGGCCAACCTTGCCGGTGGTTTCGCCGCCGAAGGTCGAGTAGTCCGAATACCGGCCGGCGATGCTGAGGTCGAGCGTCTCGCCGAACACGGTGTCGCGCATCAGCGGCACGCTGAACTCCGCATAGGCCTCGTTGACGTCGTAATCGCCGCGGGTGATGCCCGATGGCACGCCGTTGTATTCGCCGGCAACGGTGATCGGATCGGGGGTGTAGCTGCCTTCGTACTTGCGGTATTCCACGCCCGCCGCGAAGGCCAGCGGACCGGCCCACATCTCGAACAGGTCGCCGGTGACGTTGGCCGAGGCCAGGGTGAGCGTGTTGCTGCTCTCATCGCGGACCACGGGCTGGATGAAGGCGAGCATCTGCGGGGTGATCGTGCCCGGGCCACCGAACAGATCGAGCGGTGTGCAGCCCGCGATTGCCGCGCACGCGGCAGGATCGCCCAGCGCTTCGTTGATGCGGCGGATGTTGTAGCTGCCGGTATTGGTCTGCTCGGCGCGGCTCTGGCTGCGGACCAGATTCACGTCCCAGTTCCAGGTGCGCACGCCGACGCCGAACGTGCCTTCCAGGCCACCGGCCGCGTACCAGGTCTTGACGTCCTGCTGGTAGCGCCGCGGGCCGCCTTCGACCGGGCGACGCGCGAGCAGGAAGAGGTTCGGATTGTCGCCCTCGGTGGTGAGGTCGAAGCCGAACGGGTTGAACGGATTCAGCGCGGAAATCGTCAGCGTGCTTTCCGCGTAGGGGTTGTACACGCCGGCATCGGTGCCGAGGAAGATCGGCTCGGGCGCGGCCTGGTTGGCCGAGGTGCGCTCGTTGTAGAGCACGCGCGCATAGGCCGAGACCTGCGGGGTGAACTCGAAGCGCGCCTGGCCGAACACCGACTTGCGTTCCGACGGGGTCAGCAGCAGGTTGTTCGGCGCGAAGTTGTAGCGGTCCGCGGTGCCGAAACAGTGGAAGTCATCGCTGCGTGCGCAGTCGATCTGGGTCGGGTCGTAGACCGGCGACGTGGCGCCATCGTTGGGCGTCAGGTCGAAGGTCTCGCCGGTGTTCGGATCCTGGAAGATGAAGCGACCTTCCGGCGTTGCCGAGCTGCCGTTGGACAGACCTGTGCCGGGCACCGGCACGCTCGCATTGGCGAACTTGGTCGAGGCGATTTCGCGCTGTTTGTAATACGAGGCGCCGAAGAACCACTGCGCGCGCTCGCTGCTGCCGCCCCAGCCCAGATCTGCGCCCCAGGTCGCACCGCCGAGATCGTCGTACTCGCCGTAATGCAGGTCGAGCGTGCCGCCTTCGGCATCGCGCTTGGTGATGATGTTGACCACGCCGGCGATCGCGTCGGAGCCGTAGATCGACGAGGCGCCGTCTTCCAGCACTTCGATGCGGTCGATCAGCGCGAGCGGAATCGTATTGAGATCGACCGCCGAGCCGACGCCCGAGGCGGAGGATTCGTTGACCCAGCGGATGCCGTCGACCAGCACCAGCACGCGCTTGGCGCCCAGGTGCCGCAGATCGACCGTCGCCGCGCCCGCGCCCACGCCGCCGCCGTCGGGCGGGAAGCCGAAGTTGCCGCTGGAATTGAACTTGGTATTGAGCGCCGCGCCGCTGGCGGTGAGGTTCTGCACGATGTCGGCGACCGAGGTGAAACCGCTGCGGTCGATGTCCTCGCGCGTGAGGACCTGCACCGGCACCGCGGTTTCCAGCTCGGCCTTGCGGATGCGCGAGCCGGTGACCTGCACGGTATCGAGCGTGCGCGCCTCGGGCTCCGGCGCGGAGGTCTGGGCGTTGGCGGCGGCCGGGAGGGCCAGCAGCAGCGACAGCTGGACTGCAGCGGCCAGGCGGTGGCGAGGCATCGTCATGTGTGCAACTCCGAATGGTGCGGAAGGTCGAGCCGGTGCCCCTGCGCCGCCGGCGATCTGTTGTAACGAATCCTTAACCTGACCGCACCCGGGGTCAACCCCAGCTTGACGCGCAGCATTCAGTCGACAGCGTCGCCGGCGGTCGCGAGCGATGGCAAGGCCGCGGCCTGCTCGGCCACTGCGCGCACCAGCGTATCCGCGGCGTCCATGTCGAAGCCGTGCGCCACGTACCAGTCCGGGTTGTAGTAGCTGTGCGCGTAGCGCTCGCCGCCGTCGCACAGGATGCTGACGATCGAACCGCTGCGACCCGCCGCGCGCATCGCATGCGCGACATGGAGCACGCCGATGACGTTGGTGCCGGTCGAGCCGCCGACGCGCCGGCCCAGACGCGTGTTCGTCCAGCGCATCGCCGCGAGGCTGAGGGCATCGGGCACTTTCAGCATCGCGTCGACGCAGCCGGGAATGAAGCTGGCCTCCGCACGCGGACGACCGATGCCTTCGATGCGCGACGACGGCGCGACGGCGTCGGCATGGCCGGACGTGTCGCCATCGATGCAGCGCGCGTAATGGGCGAAGAACGCGGAATGTTCCGGATCGGCGCACAGCACGCGCGTGTCGTAGCCGCGGTAGCTGGCGTAGCGGCCGATCGTCGCGCTGGTGCCACCAGTGCCGGCGCTGCAGACGATCCAGCGCGGGACCGGGTGCGCTTCCTGCGACATCTGCTTGAAGATCGACTCGGCGATGTTGTTGTTCGCGCGCCAGTCGGTCGCACGTTCGGCATAGGTGAACTGGTCCATGAAATGACCGCCGGTCTCGCGCGCGAGCTGCACCGACGCCTCACCGATGCCGCAGGCGCTGGGGACCAGATGGCAGCGGCCGCCGTGGAATTCGATCGCGGCGATCTTCTCCGGCGAGGTCGACGCCGGCATCACCGCGACGAAGGGCAGGCCCAGCAGCCGTGCGAAATACGCTTCCGAAACCGCGGTCGAACCGCTCGACGCTTCCACCACCGTGCTGTCCGCATGCAGCCAGCCGTTGGCCAGCGCGTAGAGGAACAGCGAGCGCGCGAGCCGGTGTTTGAGGCTGCCGGTCGGATGGCTGGATTCGTCCTTGAGATAGACGTCGATGCCCGGAAAGCCCGGCAGCGCCAGCGGAATCAGATGGGTGTCGGCCGAACGGTTGAAATCGGCTTCGATCTTGCGGATGGCCTGGGCCACCCAGTCGCGCTGGGACATGGGGCACTCGCGTGGACGTCGGCGCGCCGTGGTGCGTCTGCGGCGCGGCGCACAGCTTACGACGCCCCGTAGGAGCGCGCTTGCGCGCGATGGAGCTTCAGCGGGAAGGCGTCTCGCGCGCAAGCGCGCTCCTACACAAGGCGACGACTCGGCCGTCGCCGGCTCAGCCCAGACGGCGCCGCACGATGCGGTCGAACACGGCGACCGCGACCGGCAGCAGGCCGTCGTCGAAGCGGAAGGTCGGGTGGTGGCACATCGCGCTGTCCATGCCGAGGAACAGATAGGCGCCGGGCCACTGTTCGAGCATGTACGAGAAGTCGTCGGAGAACGGATACGCGCGCAGATCGGTTTTCACGTGGTCCGCGCCGAGCACGTCGGCGATTGCCTCGGCCGCCAGCGCCGCCTGCTCGGGTGCGTTGACGCAGGGCGGGCAGGAATGTGGAATCTCCAGCGCAATGCTGCAGCCCGAGATCTGCGCATGGCCCTCGCACAGTGCGCGCAGGCGCTTGAGCAGTTCGTCGTGCACGTCCTTCGACAGCGAGCGGATCGTGCCGCTGAGGGTAGCGGTCGACGGAATGATGTTGTGCGTGGTGCCGGCCTGCAGCGAGCCGACGTTGATCAGCGCCGCTTCCATCGGATCGATATGGCGGCCGACGATCGCGCCGATGTCCACGGCCAGACGGGCCGCGACCTGCAGCGGATCGTTCGCACGATGCGGCGCGGCGGCGTGGCCACCGACGCCCTCGATCGCGATCTCGAACACCGCCAGCGACTGCAGCGTGGCACCGCTGCGCACGCTGGCCTCGCCGGTCTTCAGCGCGGGCATGTTGTGGAAGGCGTAGACCTCGTCGCAGGGCCAGCGCGCAAACAGGCCGTCCTCGATCATTCGGATCGCACCACGACCGCCCTCTTCGGCCGGCTGGAAGATCAGCACCACGCGCCCGCTGGCCGGCGGATGCGCCACCAGGTGTCGCGCGGTACCGAGCAACGCGGAGGTATGACCGTCGTGCCCGCAGGTATGCGCCACACCGGGGCGCTGCGAGCGGTACGGCAGTTCGCCCCGTTCGTCGGCGACTTCGTCCATCGGCAGCGCATCCATGTCCGCGCGCAGGCCGATCGACAGGCCCGAAGTGCCGCTGTCGATCACCGCGACCACGCCGGTGCCGCCCAGGCCCGTGTGCACGTCGAGACCGAGCGCGCGCAGCTCGCGGATGACCAGTGCCGAAGTCTTCTCTTCCTCGAAACCGAGTTCCGGCCACGCGTGGATCTCGTGGCGCCACGCGGTCATCTGCGGCGCCAGCGCGGCAATCGAGTCTGGGATGGCGGGGACGGCAGTGGTCATGGACGGTCCAACGGAAAAGGAAGAGGAATCACAGGAACAGCAGGCTCGCGCCGATGCAGTACAGGAACACCGCGAACACGCGCTTGAGCGCGGCGCCGCTGATTGCATGCGCCAGCCGCGTGCCATACGGCGCGGCGATCACCGAGGCGAGCGCGATGCCGATGGCGCCGGGCAGATACACATACCCCCAGGACACGCCCGGCAGCACATCCGCCGGCGCCTGCAGCGCGTAACCCGCGGCCGCGGCGAAGGCGATGAAAACGCCGCAGGCCGACGACGTGCCGACCGCGCGCACCGGCGACACGCCCCGCCACACCAGCAGCGGGACGGTCATGCCACCACCCCCGATGCCGACGATCGACGACAGCGCGCCGATACCGACACCCGCGCCCGACAGTCCGACGCCGGTCGGCACCACCGCATCGCCACCGGGTGGCGGCGTGCGCGACAGCAGCAACTGCGTGCCGACAACACCGCAGTAAGCGATGACGCAGTAGCGCAGCACGTCGCCGTCGAGCAGCACCGCGAGCCAACTGCCGATCCAGCCGCCCAGCATCACGCCGGGCACCATCCACGCGACCGTGCGCCACAACACGCTGCGCCGCAGATGATGCGCGCGCGCCGACGACAGTCCGGTCAGGATGATGCTCGCCAGTGCGGTCGCGAGCGCGGTGTGCATCGCCGCGTCCTGCGGCACGCCGTAGAGCGGCAGCAACCAGACCAGGGCGGTCACCAGCACCAGCCCACCGCCGATGCCGAGCAGACCGGCGAGCACGCCGGCGACTGCACCGAGCAGCGGGAAGCAGAGCATCGACCAGGTCAGCATGCCTGGAAACCACTTTGCGCGGCGGGACGCGGTGCGGAACGAACGCGGCGCTCAAGAGCCCTCTCCCGCGCGCGGGGGAGGGTTGGGTGGGGGCGAACCGTCAGATCGCTACGGCAATCGCACACAAGCGGTAAATCGGACTTGGGATCACGCAGAGCAGCAAACGGATCGTTCGCCCCCATCCCAGCCTTCCCCCGCATGCGGGGGAAGGAGCAGGAATTCGCGAGCGTAGGGATCTCTGACCGAATCACGCGCCCGATCAGGTCCACTCGATCGCAATCGCAGCCGCCGCCTCACGCGCCGTCGCCCGCGCCGCATCCACATCGCTGCCACGCGCCAGCGTCACGCCGACGCGGCGCTGGCCTTCGACGCGCGGCTTGCCGAACAGGCGCAGCGCGCTGTCGGGCGACTGCAGCGCGGCGTCGATGTTCGAAAACACAGGCACGCCCGTGCCCTGCGCCAACAGCGCGCAGGACGCGGCGACGCCGTGCTGCACGACATCATCCGCATCGACCGGAATCGGCAGGCCGAGAATCGCGCGCGCATGCAGGGCGAACTCGCTGAGATCCTGCGAGGCCAACGTCACCAGACCGGTGTCGTGCGGACGCGGCGAGACTTCCGAGAACCACACCTCATCGCCCTTGACGAAGAGTTCGACACCGAACACGCCGCGGCCGCCGAGATCGTCGGTGACCGCACGCGCCACATCGCGCGCGCGCTGCAGGGCGGCCGGCGACATCGGCTGTGGCTGCCAGCTCTCGCGGTAATCGCCGGCGATCTGCACATGGCCGATCGGCGCACAGAACGCGGTGCCGCCAGCGTGGCGCACGGTCAGCAGGGTGATCTCGTAATCGAAATCGATGAAGCCTTCGACGATGCAGCGGCCCGCACCGGCGCGGCCGCCGGTCTGCGCGTAGTCCCACGCCGCATCGATGTCGGCCTCGCTGCGCACCGTGCTCTGGCCCTTGCCCGACGACGACATCACCGGCTTGACCACGCAGGGCAGACCGACGGTGTCGATCGCAGCGCGGTATTCCTCGCGTGTGTCGACGAAGCGGTACGGCGACGTCGGCAGGCCGAGCGTTTCGGCAGCGAGACGGCGGATGCCTTCGCGATCCATCGTCAGGCGCGTTGCGCGCGCGGTCGGCACGACCTTGAGGCCTTCGCCCTCCAGCGCGACCAGCGTGTCGGTGTGGATCGCCTCGATCTCGGGCACCACGAGGTGCGGCTGCTCCTTGGCGATCAGCGCACGCAGCGCGGCCGGATCGAGCATGTCGAGCACATGACTGCGATGCGCGACCTGCATCGCCGGCGCATCGGCGTAGCGGTCGGCGGCGATCACTTCGACGCCGAAGCGCTGCAGCTCGATCGCCACCTCCTTGCCCAGTTCGCCCGAGCCGAGCAGCAGCACGCGGGTGGCGGAGGGAGACAGGGGCGTGCCGAGAGTGATCATGTGCGCGGGCCGGGAAGCGGTTGGGGACGACAATTCTAAAGCGTCGCCGCCAGCGGCTCCGACTCGGCTCTCCCGCACCGGCAACACGTCTCGCGCAAGCACTGCCTGCGAAGGGCGCTTCAGCCCGCCTCCGCTATAGTCGGCCGCCGCCCTCGACATGCCTGTGCCGATGCCGCCGAACCGCCGCGAAACGACCCCGACCCACCGCCCGCTGCGCGTTCGCGCGCTGCGTGTCCTGCTGCCTGCGCTCGCACTTGCGCTGCCGGGCATGGCCTGTGCGCAGACCGTCGACGACGCCGCATTCCGCGCTGCGATGCTGGCGGCCGAACGCGGCCAGCCGGTCGCACCGGCGATGCAGTCGCATCCCGCGGGCGCGTGGCTGGAACTCGCCGCGCTGCGTCGCAATCTCGACACCCTGCCGCTCGCGCAAGGCCGGGATTTCATCACGCGCCATCAGGGCGAGCCGGTCGCCGAAGTGTTCCGTGAGGGCTGGCTGCGCGCGCTGGCCAAGCGCCAGGAATGGGCGGCCGTGCGCGAGGCCTGGGTGCCCGGCACGACCAACGCGACGCTGCGCTGCATTGAGCTCGACGCGCGCGCGCGCGCCGGCGCCACCGATGCACAGTGGACGCGCGACGCGCAGGCGCTGTGGCGCAGCAGCGGCAGTTCGCTGCCGAACGAATGTGATGCGCCGTTCGCGACGCTGGCCACGCGCGGCGGTCTCGGCGACGACCTGCGCTGGGAACGGTTCGATCTCGCCGTCGCCGAACAGGATGTCGGCGTCATGCGCACCGTCGCGCGTGGTCTGTCGACGGGCCAGCAGGCACTCGCCGAGGATTACGCCGCCTACATGACCGCGCCGCATGCGCGCGCGCTGCAGTGGCCGAAGACCGCGCGTAGCCGCCTCGTCGCGTCGCACGGCCTGGCGAAGTTCGCCAAGTCCGATCCGCTGGCCGCCGAACGCCAGCTGCCGGCGCTGGCCGATGCGCTCGGCTTCGGCGAGACCGAGAACGGCCGCGTGCTGTACCAGGCCGCGCTGTGGACGGTCGCGTCGTATCTGCCCGACTCGGCGCGCCTGCTCAACCGCGTGCCCGAGAGTGCCTATGACGACCGGCTGCACGAATGGCGCGTACGCGAAGCACTCGCGCGCAAGGACTGGCCGGCCGCGTTGACGGCGATCAAGAGGATGGGCGCCAGCCAGCGCGGCCAGTCGCGCTGGACCTGGTTCCAGGCGCGCACGACCGAACTCACCGGCGATCGTGCCGGCGCGACACCGCTGTTCCGCGAGGCGGCGAAGAATTCCGATTTCCACGGCTTTCTCGCAGCCGATCGCGTCGATCAGCCGTACGCGCTGTGCCCGCTCGACTTCTCGCCGTCGAACGATGCACGCGCGAAGATCGCCGCCGATCCGGGCCTGACGCGTGCGCTCGCGCTGTATCGCATCGACCGCCCCGGCTGGGCCACGCGCGAATGGACCGCCGCGCTGCGCAACTTCGACGACAGCCAGCGCCGCATCGCGGTGCAGGTCGCGCAGGAAAGCGGCTGGTACGACCGCGGCGTGTTCGGTCTCGGTCGCCAGCCGGAAGAAACGCGTCTCTACACGCTACGGTTCCCGCTGACCCAGCAGGCGCTGATCGAACGCGAATCGCAGCGCCAGGGCCTCGATCCCGCATGGGTCGCGGCCGAGATCCGCGCCGAGAGCACCTTCAATCCCAATGCGCGTTCGCCCGCCGATGCGCGCGGTCTGATGCAGGTGATGCCGGCCACCGGCGCCGCGGTCGCGCGTCGCCTGGGCATCGCCTACGGCGGCCCGGACAGCCTGTACGACCCGGCGACGAACGTCGCGATCGGCACCGCGTACCTGCGCGAGAAGAAGGACATGTACACGCTGCCCTACGTGGCCATCGCCGCGTACAACGCGGGCCCGACACCGACCGGCCGCTGGCTCGCGCAGCGCCCGGACATGGACCCGGATATCTGGATCGAGACGATCAGCTATCGCGAAACGCGCGAATACGTCGCGCGCGTGCTCGCCTTCAGCGTGCTCTACGACTGGCGCATGTACGGCCAGGCCGCGCCGCTGGAACCGCGTATGCGTGGCGCCGAGGCGCAGCGCAACAAGCGTTTCGCCTGCCCGGGCTGAGAACGATGGAGATCTATCTCGTCGGCGGCGCGGTCCGCGATCGTCTGCTCGGGCAACCGGCCGGCGACCGCGACCATGTCGTCGTCGGCGAAACCCAGGCCTCGATGGAAGCCGCAGGTTTCCGCGCGATCGGCCGTGATTTCCCGGTGTTCCTGCATCCCAACACCCAGGAAGAACACGCGCTCGCGCGCACGGAACGCAAGTCCGGTCGCGGGTATCGCGGCTTCGTCGTCGACGCCGATCCGTCGGTGACGCTGGAGCAGGATCTCGGCCGCCGCGATTTCACGATCAATGCGATCGCCGAAGCGCCGGACGGCACGCTGATCGATCCCTACGGTGGCGCGCGTGACATCGAAGCGCGCGTGCTGCGGCACGTCGGAGACGCGTTCTCCGAAGATCCGCTGCGCGTGCTGCGCGCCGCGCGTTTCATGGCCCGCTTTGCCCCGCTCGGCTTCACCGTCGCCGACGAGACGATGGCGCTGATGCGCGGCATGGTCGCGGCCGGTGAACTCGAAACGCTGACGCCCGAGCGCGTGTGGCAGGAGCTGTCGCGGGCACTGGCGTCGGCGCGTCCGTCCGCGTTCCTGCGCACCCTGCACGACTGCGGCGCGCTCGCAGTTGTGCTGCCGGAGGTCGATGCGCTCTACGGCGTGCCGCAGCGCGCCGAGTTCCATCCCGAAGTCGATACCGGCGTGCACATCGAACTGGTCGTCGACATGGCCGCACGGGTCGCGCCCGGCGATGCGGTGATCGGCTTCGCCGCGCTGACCCACGACCTCGGCAAGGCGCTGACGCCGGCGGACAAGCTGCCGCGCCACGTCGGCCACGAACACGCCGGACTCGCGCCGCTCGACGCGCTGTGCGCGCGCCTCAAGGTGCCGGCCCTGCAACGCGAGCTCGCGATCGTCGCCTGCCGCGAACACCTCAACGTGCACCGCATCGCCGAACTGCGCGACGCCACGCTGCACGACCTGATCGCCCGCTGCGACGGGTTCCGCAAGCCCGCGCGTATCGACCAGCTCGCGCTGGTCTGCGAATGCGACAAGCGCGGCCGGCTCGGCAGTGCAGACGACGCCTATCCGCAGGCCGACATCCTGCGCCGGGCGCACGCCGCCGCGCTCGCGATCAACGCCCGCGACATCGTCGCCGAGGGCATCACCGGTCCCGCGATCGGCGACGCGCTGCGCAAGGCGCGGATCGCGGCGATCGCGCAGTCGCGCGCAGGCTGAGCGCGCCGACGGCTGAGTTACGCGGCGGCCTGAAGCCGCTGCTGCAACGCCATCGCTGCAGCGGGGTTGCGTTCTTTCGCCGCCGAGATGAAGAACACGAAGCTGTCGCGCGGGGCCACCGGTGCGGCATCGCGCGCCCCGGCATACGGCAGATCGGCCGGCGCCTCGCCGTTTGCCCATTGCAGCGCGCGCTTGGCCCAGGCGTCGAGCTGCAGGCCGGGATAGCCAGTGGTGCTGGTGTCGCGGCTGGCCATCAGCCGGGCGTAGACGAAATCGCCGGTGATATCGGCAAACGACGGGTATTCGGTGGAATCGGTGAACACCGTCGCCACGCCGCGCGCACGCGCGAGGCGCAGCCAGGCCTCGCTCTGGAACGAGGGATGCCGCACTTCGACCGCATGGCGCAGCGGCAGACCGTCGACCGCATCGGGCAGCAGGCCGAGGAAGGCTTCGACATCCTCGGCATCGAAACGCCGCTGCGGCGCGAACTGCCACAGCAACGGACCGAGATGTTCGCCGAGCTCGGCAATGCCGCCTTCGACGAAGCCCGCGATCTGCTTGCCCGTGCCGGCCAGCGCACGGGCACCGACGATGTGACGCGGCGCCTTGAGCGAGAACACGAAGCCCGGTGGCGTCTCGCTGCCCCACTTCGCATAGGTCGCCGGCTTCTGCGCGCCGTAGAACGTGCCGTTGATCTCGATCGCGGTCAGCCGGCGACTCGCGTATTCGAGCTCGCGCTTCTGCACGAGACCCTTGGGATAGAAGTTGTCGCGCCACTCCGGATACGTCCAGCCGCCGATGCCGGTACGGATGCCGTGGACGGGCACGGGTGCGTCTGCGAACAGGTCGTCCATCGGAATCTCCTCGCGCCGCAGCGCGATCAGTCGGGGTGCTGCGCGAACCGCAGGCGATTGTGGTCGGGATCGACGAGCACCATCTCACGCGTGCTCCAGTCCGTGTCCCAGGGCGCCGTCACGATCGGCACGCCCGCGGCGGCGAACGCGCGCGCGCAGGCGTCGACGTCGCGCACCTTGAAATAGATCGCACCGCCGACCGCGCAATCGCCGGCGTGCCCGCTGAGAAAGATCGTCTGGCCCTCGCGCGTGAGCTGCGCGAACACCGGCATGCCGGTGTCGAAGCGATGTTCCCAGTCGACGGTGAAGCCGAGTGCGGCGTAGAACCCCAGGCTGCGCTCGGCGTCGGTCATGCGCAGTTGCGGGATCACGGTCTGGATCATCGCGGCTCTCCTGAAGCCCGGGCGGCAAGCCGCGGGCGCACGTGGCGATCGAGGATCGACGCCAGCGGCGACAGCGACGGTTCGCGTGCGAGCACGTCGTCGAGGTAGACGACGAAGCGGGCCGCATCGGCGAGATATTTCGGCTTGCCGTCGCGATAGTGCAGGCGTGCGAACAGGCCGAGGATTTTCAGGTGGCGCTGCATGCCGGCGAGATCCGCGTCGCGCCGGAACGCGGCAAGCTCCGCGCGCAACGGCAGGCCGGCATCGATCGCGCGTGCGTGGTAGCGCGCCAGCCAGGTATCGACGCGCGCGGCCGGCCAGCTGTGGAAGGCATCGCGGAACAGGCTGACCGGATCGTAAGCCAGCGGTCCGCGCACCGCGCCCTGGAAATCGATGACCGCCGCGCCCGCATCCAGCGGCATCAGGTTGCGCAGCATGTAGTCGCGGTGCACGAAGCCCTGCGGCTGCGACAGCACCGCGTCGATCAGCGTCTGCTGCACCGCCTGCAGGCCAGCGCGCGCGTCGGCGTCGAGCGTGACGCCGAGATGGCGCCCGAGAAACCAGTCTTCGAACAGGTCGAGCTCGCGCTGCAGCATCGGCGCGTCGTAGACCGGCAGATCGTCGGGGCACGCGATCGCCTGCACGCGCAGCAGCTGGTCGAACGCGGCGTCGAACATCGCATCGGCGGAACCGTCGTCGACGACATCAAGGCAGGTCTTCGCACCCAGATCTTCGAGCAACAGGAAGCCGGTGTCGGCGTCTTCGGCCCACACCTCGGGAACGCGCACGCCAGCGTCGCGCAGCAGCATGCGGATGCGCAGCCACGGGCGCACGTCCTCGAGGTCGGGCGGCGAATCCATGACGATGCGGCTCGCGCCCGCGCCGTGCGTGCGCCAGTAGCTCCGGAAGCCCGCGTCCATCGACGCCCGCTCGAGCTCTAGCGCGGCATCGCCGGTGGTCGCGCGCGCCCAGGCCAGGCGCGCGCGCGCGCGTTCGGCGTCGCGGGCGACGGGCGCGGCATCGGAGAGAACGGTCATCGTGCAGATTCCGGAAAACGGCAGCGCGCAGGGTACAAGCTGGATGCGTGTCGCCAAAGTCGCGATTTCGTCAGGAACCTGCGTTTGCGACATCGGCATCGACGTGCGCGCGTCCCGAACCGGCCTAGACCTTCAGGTGGATGCCGCGCCGGTCCAGCACCCACGCCACGCCCCACCACGCGCCGACGAAGACCAGTGCGAACGCCAGCGAGGCGCCTTGCGGTCCGATCCACGGCGCGAGCGGCGCTTCGAACAACTGCCGGTACAGCGGCGTCCACAGGTCCAGCGCGATCGCCAGCAGCACGACAGCGATCGAACCGGCGTAGACCGCGATCGCGTTGACGCCGAAGCGGCGCCCGAACGGAGGCCAGCCGCGCCGGTCGACCAGCACATGCAGAGCGGCCAACGCCAGCATCGCCAGACCGCCGGTCCACAGCACGTAGGACGGCGACCACAGCGGCTTGTTGAGCGGCAGCCACCACGACCACGCGCCACCGATGACGAGCGACACCAGTCCGGCGATGCCCAACGTGCGTACGCGACCGGCGCGCAGCCACGACCCGGCGCGCAGGCCGAGCAGCGTCGTCGCCAGCGCACCGGCCGTGCTCGCCAGGCCTTCGGGATCATGGCCCAGGCCCGTCGTCGGGTCGTAGCGATACAGCCAGGGCGCGAACAGCGCCGTATCGAACCTGTCGAAGGGATTGGCGCCTGGCGCCATGCCGCCCCCGATGAGCGCGATAGCGCTGCCGAGCAGCAGGCCGGCGCACAGCAGCCATTGCACGCGCGGGGTCAGGGTCAGCGCTGCCAGCCCGGCCAGCGCGAAGCACAGGCCGATCCGCTGCAGCACGCCCCAGGGCCGCACGTGCGTCTGGTCGAGCGCCCACCACGCGAGCAGATGCAGCAGCAAGCCGATGCCGACGATCCGCAGCGCGCGCCACAGCACGCCGCGCGCCAGTGCGGCGGTCGCGGCACCAGCCTCGCGGCGCGGCACCAGCGACAACGCCAGCGACACGCCGACAACGAACAGGAAGGTCGGGAACACCAGATCCGCCAGCGTGCAGCCGTGCCACGGGGCGTGACGCAGGGGCGCAGCGACGTGCGCCCAGTCGCCAGGCGTGTTGACCAGCAGCATCGCCGCGACGGTCATGCCGCGCAGCGCGTCCACCGAGGCCAGACGCGACGCCATCATCTCAGCCGGCCGCGCCACCGATCCACGTCGCCTGCAGCGCCAGCGCCTCGTCGACGACCACGAAATCGGCGCGCAGACCCGGCGCAATGCGTCCGAGTTCGCCGTCGAGTCCGAGGAACTGCGCCGGATAGGTCGATGCCATCCGCGCTGCTTCGTCCAGCGGCACGCCGAGCGTGCGCACTGTGTTGCGCACCGCGGTCATCATGTCGAGCGCGGAGCCAGCCAGCGCACCGGCCGCGTTGCGCACGACGCCATCGATCGCGGTGATCGTCTCGCCGTAGAGCACGTAGTCGGCGCTGTCGCTGCCGACCGGCGGCATCGCATCGGTGACCAGGAAGATCTTGCCGCGCGGCTTGGCTGCCAGCGCGACGCGCAGGCTGGCCGCGTGCACGTGCGCGCCGTCGACGATGATCCCGCACCAGCTCTCACGGTCTTCAAGCGCCGCCCCGACCGCGCCAGGCGCGCGCCCCTGCAGTGGCGACATCGCGTTGAAGAGATGGGTGAAGCCGCGGATGCCGGACTCGAGCCCGTCGCGGATCTGTTCGTAGCTGCCGGCGGTGTGGCCGGCGGCGACGATCGCGCCGCCCGCGACCAGCGCGCGGATGCGCTCGAGCGGCACCTGCTCGGGCGCGAGCGTGACCAGGGTGACGCCGTTGCCCAGTGACGTCGCGAGCGCGACCTCGTCGGCATCGGGCACGCGGAACTTGCCCGCGTCGTGCGTGCCCTTGCGCGCGGGCGCTAGATACGGGCCTTCTAGATGGATGCCGGCGATGCCGGGCACGCCGGCGTCGATCGCATCGCGCACGGCGGCGATCGCCGCGCGCATCACGTCGAGATCGTCGCTGATCAGTGTCGGCAGCAGCGCGGTGGTGCCGAAGCGGCGGTGCGCGGCCGCGATCGTGCGGATTGCATCGACTGTCGGCGCGTTGTTGAACAGCACACCGCCGCCGCCGTTGACCTGCGCGTCGACGAAGCCCGGCAAGAGCCAATCACCGCCGAGATCATGATGTTGCGCCCCCCGCACACGCGGATCATCGAGCGCGGTGAGCGCGACGATGCGCCCGCTGTCGACGAGCACGGCGACATCGTCGCGGAAGCCGTCGTCAGTCAGTACGCGGCCGTTGACCAGGGCGGTCGCCATCAGACGGTCTCCGTGACCTTGTTGAGATGCGGTGGGCGGTCGGGATCGAAGCCGCGCCGCAGCGACAGCGCATTGACTGCGCGGTAGAAGGACTGCGCCGCGAGCAGCGGTGCGAACGCAGGATCCGGCGCGGCGGCGACCGGCAGCTCGCCGCCCGGCGCGGCCAGCCACACCGCTGCGCCGCGCGCGCGGAATTCGTCGACGACGGCGCGCGTACCGGCATCAGTCGCGTCCGGCTGGCCGAACGCCAGCACCGGAAAGCCCGGCCCGACCAGCGCCATCGGGCCGTGCTTGACCTCGGCCGCGCTGTAGGCCTCGGCGTGCAGGCCGCTGGTTTCCTTGCACTTGAGCGCCGCTTCCTGCGCGATGCCCAGACCGATGCCGCGGCCGAGCACGAACAGGTTGCGCACGTCGGCGAGGCCGTCGACCAGCGGTGACCAGTCGCAGGCCCAGGCCGCGCGCATCGCGTCCGGCAGCGCGGGCAGTGCATCGGCCAGCGCACCATCGCCGCTGTCCGCGCGGCGCCACACGGCGGTCAGCTGCAGCAGAGCCGACAGCGACGCGAGATAGCTCTTGGTCGCCGCGACGCTGCGCTCCGGGCCGGCGCCGAGCGGCAACACGACATCGGCCAGCTGCGCGAGCGGGGATGTCTCGACATTGACCAGCGCGACGATGCGCGCCCCGGCCTCGCGCGCAGCCTCGGTGTTGCGCAGCAGGTCCGGGCTCTCGCCCGATTGCGAGATCGCGAGAAACAGCGCGCCGCGCATACGCTGCCGCACCGCGTAGACGGAACCGACCGATGGCGAAGCCGACGTCGTCACCACGCCGAGGCGGGTCTCGAACAGGTATTTGGCGCAGGTCGCGGCGTGGTCGGAACTGCCACGCGCGCAGGTGACGACGAACGGCGGCGGGCGCGCGACCAGATCGTGGACCAGTGCGTCGACGGCGTCGGCGTTGCGCGCCAGTTGCGCGGCGACCACATCGGGCGCCTCGGCGGCTTCGCGGAACATCCACGTGGCGGCCGCGCGCGCGGCCTCATCCGGTTGCTGCATCGTCGCTCCTCGGGGCGGGCGGGCGTGGGCGCACGGGCGCGGTGGAGCCGCGGACCACCAGCTGCGGCACGAAGCCCTGGTTGTGAGTGGCCTGCGCGGAGACCGGATCGGTCTCCGCGCGCAGGCTGGCGATCAGCATCCGCGCCGCGTGTCGCGCGATGTCTTCGGTCGCCTGCTTGGCGGTGGTCAGCGCCGGCCACGACTGGCGCGAGAACGGGCTGTCCTCGAAGCCGGCGATCGACAGGTCGTAGGGCACGTTCATGCCTGCAGATTTCGCCGCGGCGAGGACACCGGCCGCGATTTCGTCGTTGGAGCCGAAGATCGCGGTCGGCGGATCGCGCAGCGCCAGCAGGCGTCGCGCACCGCGGAAGCCGTCGTCGAAGGTGTAATCGCCGGGAATCACCAGGTGCTTGTCGTGGGTGATTCCGTAGTCCTTCAACGCCGCCTCGTAGCCCGCATGGCGCTCGCCGCTGGAATGGTGCTGCGCCCCGCCCCACAGAAATCCGATGCGCTGGTGACCGAGCTGGATCAGGTGCTCGGTGATCTCGTAGGCCGCGTCGCGATCGTCGACGAAGACGCAGGGATGGCCGTCGCCGGGATCCTCGGTCGCGGCGATGATCCGCACCAGGCGGATGTCGCGCGCGGCGAGCGCATCGATGAGTTCGCGACGCTCGGACATCGGCGCGGTCAGCACCAGACCGGCGAGGCGCGAGCGGCGGACGAAGTCGACCAGTTCCTCGACCAGCAGCGGCGAGCTCGCATCGCAGGGATGGATCTGCAGGCCGAACCCGGTCTCCCGGCACGCAGCCAGCACGCCGTTCTGCACGCCGATGATGTGGTACGGATTCGGGTTGTCGTAGATCAGGCCGATGACGAACGAAGTCGCGCTGCGCAGGTTGCGCGCCGACGGGTCGGGCTCATAGTCGAGCTCGTCGATCGCGTGCAGCACGCGCGCGCGCGTCGCCTGCAGCACCGACGGCTCGTTGTTGATGACGCGCGAGACGGTCTTCAGCGAGACCTTCGCGCGCTCGGCGACATCTTTGATGGTGGGCTTGCGCACGGGGCGGGTTCCGGATGCTCAGACGGTCATGATCGCCCGGTTCATGCCGGTGTGCGGCCGACGCGATGCCCACGCAGCCCGAAGTACAGGATGTAGAGGTAGCAGGGCAGCGTCAGCGCCAGGAACACCAGCTGGAAGTCGTAGTGCTGCTTCAGGACCGCGAACGCCTGCGGAATGATCGCACCGCCAGCGATGCCCATGATCAGCAGCGCCGAGCCGGTTTCGGTCAGTCGCCCCAGGCCCTTGATCGCCAGCGGGAAGATTGCCGGCCACATCATCGCGTTGGCGAAGCCGAGCGCGGCGACGAAGCCGACCGACACGTAGCCGTGGGTCAGGAAGGCGCCGGTGGTGAACACGATGCCGAGCACCGCCGACATGCCGAGGTAGCGTTCCTGACTGATGAAGCGCGGGATCGCGACCAGGCCGACGACGTAGCCGAGCAGCATCGCGCCCAGGGTGAACGAGGTGAAGAACTTGGTGCGGTCCAGCGGCAGGCCGAAGCCGTTGCCGTACGTGCCGATCGCATCACCGGCCATCACTTCCACGCCGACGTAGACGAACAGGCACAAGACGCCCAGCCACAGGTGTGGCACCTGGAAGATGCCGCGGGCGGGCGCGCCCGCCGTCTCGTCCGACGCATTGGCCTCGGCCGATTTCAGTTCCGGCAGCGGCGACAGCAACACGCCGACCGCCACCAGCATCAGCACGCCCGCCATCACCAGATACGGCGTGTGGATCTTCGCTGCGAACGTATCCAGCAGTTGCGCGCGCTGCGCCGCGTCTGCAACTGCGACTTCAGCGCTGAGGTCGCCGATGCCGTGCAACACCACCGTGCCGAGCACGATCGGCGCGAGGATGCCGGCGCATTTGTTGCAGATGCCCATCAGCGCGATGCGCTGCGCGGCGCTGTCGATCGAGCCGAGAATGCTGATGTAGGGATTAACCGCGGTCTGCAGCAGCGCGAGGCCGCCGCCGATGACGAACAGGCCCGACAGCGCGCCTGGATACCAACGCTGGGTCGAAAATTCGCCGAACAGCATCGCGCCGCAGGCCATCACGAACAGGCTCAGTGCGAGCCCCTTCTTCATGCCGGTGCGGCGCAGCACCCACGCCGACGGCAACGCGAGGAAGAAGTACGAGAGGTAGAACACCATCAGCACCAAGAAGGCGTTGACCTCGTCGAGCTCGAAGGCGAGCTGCACGAAGGTGATCAGCGGTCCGTTGATCCAGGTGAAGAACCCGATGATGAAGAACAGCAGGCCCATGATCGCGATCGAACTCGCGTGGCTCGGGCGGACGTGCGGTGTGGCGATCGCGGACATCTGGTGCGCTCCCGTGGTGCGGTCAGAGACGGAACCTGCAGCGGATGTCGTGTTCGGACATCCGGTACCAACGTTGTCATAGAACTGCGCCGGACACCATCCGGCGCGCCGATCATGCCGCAGATTCGATGCGTAAATCCTGCTGCAGCGCGGCAACGAGTCCGAACCGACATAGCCATGACCTGGTCGGACGCCCCGTATTAGCAGCATTTCATCGCTCATTTTGACACCTCACGCCAGATTGTTGCGTTGGCGTGAGGAATACGGCGGTGATTGCAATTATTTTCGGGCCTGGCGTTGACATCGTTGTCATTGAACGCCGAGAGTCGAACCGTCTGGTGGTGGCTGTCATCGTATGGCGCCCTTCCCTCCCGGAGATTCCGTGGTCGCACCTTCTCTTACGCAGTCCCGCCCGCTGACACCGGCCGCGCCGTTCATCGCCGCAGATGTCGGTGGCACCCATGTGCGCATCGGCCTGGTCGAAGCCACCGGCGATCCCGCGCATCCGGTGCGGGTGCTCGAGTACCGCAAGTACGTCTGCGCCGAGCACGCGGGCCTGGCCGACATCATCGAGGACTTCCTTGCCGCCCTGCCCGGCACGCGTGTCGATGCCGGCGCGATCGCCAGCGCCGGTTACGCGCTGGAGGACGGCACGGTCATCACCGCGAACCTGCCGTGGCGGATCTCGCTGGAAGAGATCCGCGCGCGGCTCGGCTTCCGGACCTTCCGCCTGGTCAACGATTTCGAAGCCGTTGCCCACGCCGCCGCGCAGGTCGACGGCAGCGAAGTGCTGCGTCTGACCGGGCCGGACATCGTCCAGCCGGGCCCGATGCTGATCGTCGGTCCCGGCACCGGACTGGGCGCCGCGGTGCGTATCCCCACTGCGCACGGCCCGGTGGTGCTGGCGACGGAAGCCGGCCAGGCCGCGTTGACCACGGGCACTGATCGCGAGATGGCGCTGCTGCGCGAATTGCAGCGCAGCCGCAGCCACGTGCCGATCGAACATGCACTGTCGGGTCCTGGCCTGATGAACCTCTATCGCGCGGTGTGCGCGCTGCACGGCCAGGCGCCGGTGCACGCCGTACCGGGCGAGGTGACGGCGGCGGCGATGCACGGCGACGACGCCCTGGCGCGCGAGAGCCTGGACGCGTTCTGCGGCCTGCTCGGCAGCACCGTCGGCGATATGGCCCTGCTCTACGGCGTGCACGGCGGCATCTATCTGGCGGGCGGCATCCTGCCGCAGATCCGCGACTACCTGATGCAGAGCGATTTCGTCGCACGGTTCCTCAACAAGGGACCGATGCGCGAGGCGCTTGAGCGGATTCCCGTGCGGCTGGTCGAGCACGGGCAGCTGGGCGTCATCGGCGCCGCCAGCTGGTATCTCGGCCAGCACGACTGACGCGCCATCAGCGCGCGGAAGGTCGGGGAAGGACCTGCGTGCGGATGGCGCGACAGCGCTGGCCAACGCGACAAGCGACACCGCGGTTCGGGTGACGCCGGTACAGGCACGCCGCGGCGGCATGGTCCGCCCCGGCGCCACTTACATCAGCGATGGGGACCACCATGAACACCCGTAGATCAGTGCTTTCGGCCGCAATCACCCTCGGTCTGTGCGTCTCCTTCCAGGCCCAGGCACAACAGGCCGCGCCCGAGGGCGAGGCCGCGACGCAACTCGACCGCGTCATCGTGACCGGCATCCGCGGCAGCCTGCAGAAGTCGCTCGACACCAAGCGCGAAGCGGAATCCCACGTCGAGGCAGTCTCGGCCGAAGACATCGGCAAGTTGCCCGCCAAGAACGTCGCCGATGCGTTGCAGCGCCTGCCAGGCGTCAACATCAGCTCGTCCAGCGCCAGCGAAGGCGGCTTCGACGAGGCCGATCGCGTCAGCCTGCGCGGCACCAATCCGAGCCTGACCCAGACGCTCGTCAACGGCCACACCATCGGTACCGGCGACTGGTTCGTGCTGAGCCAGACGGCGAACGTCGGGCGCAGCGTCAGCTACTCGCTGCTGCCGGCCGAGATCGTCGACCAGGTCGTGGTCTACAAGAGTTCCCAGGCCAAGCTGGTCGAAGGCGGCACCGCGGGTTCGGTCAACATCGTCACCCGCAGCCCGTTGCAGTTCACCGAGCCGTTCACGGCCGAGGCTTCGGTCGGCGCGGTGCATTCGGACCTGCCCGGCGAAACCGATCCGCAGGTCAGCGCGCTCTTCAACTGGAAGAACGACGCCGGCAATGTCGGCGTCATGGTCCAAGGCTTCTACCAGAAGCGGAACCTGCGCCGCGACGGACAGGAAGTGGTCGGCGGCTACGGCGTCATCGCCGACGATGCGCCGGTTGTGGCGACCAATCCCGACCTCGCGGGCGTGCTCTATCCCAACCTACTGGGCGCGGTGCTGTTCGAGCAGGAACGCGAGCGCAAGGGCGGCGTGCTCGACATCGAGGTCCGCGCGACCGACAACCTGACGCTCGGCCTCAATGCGTTCTATTCCAAGCTCGAAGCCGACAACTACAACCGCAACTACATGATGTGGGGCAGCCAGTTCGTCAACAATCGCGCGCCCCAGCCGGGCTACGTGGTCCGCGACGGCGTGCTGACCGAAGCGGTCTACGCGCCGGTGACCGGCGCCGACAGCATCACCCCGTACGGCGTCTACGACATGATCTCGCGCCCGGGCGCCGGGTCGGAATCGAAGTTCGTCACGCTCGATGCCGACTGGCAGGCCAGCGACACCTTCGGCGTCAAACTCCAGGCCGGCAGCACCCGCGGCCGCGGCACCAGCCCGACCCAGGACGTGATCGAGACCGGCGTCGCCGGCAACGCCGGCGCGAGCTGGCAGATGGGCGGACTGGATTCGCCGATCAACTGGTCGCTCGGCGGCGACAACAGCGCCGGCGCGCATCTGCCGCAGTTCGGCTGGATCTTCGGCGGGCAATCGATCGACGTGCGCGACGACGAGGACTGGTTCTCGGCCGACGGCGAGTTGTATTTCGGTGGCGTGCTGTCGACGCTCGATGTCGGCGTGCGCTACGCCGAACACGAGCGTCGCAACGACCGGCAGATCGGCCAGGGGCCGAACTGGGCCAGCGACTGGCAGAACATCGACGCCTATCCCGCGCCCGGCGGACAGTTCCCCGGTGACTTTGGTAACGGCGTCGGCGGCAGCGTGCCGGGCGGTATCTGGTACTACACCCCCGAGCAGCTGGCCGAGCTCAACAACCAGTTCGCCAACCGCGACCCGGTCGGACGCTTCGATTTCTCCGGCGTCTACGGCGTGAAAGAAGCGGTCTCGGCCGCGTACGTCCAGGCCAACTTCGCCGGCGACCGCTGGAGCGGCAACCTCGGCCTGCGCTACGTCAAGACCGATACCGATGTCCGCTACAACCAGGCCGTCGCCGCGCCCGACGACGTGCCGGGCGCGATCATCGGCTCGGACTTCGGCGCCTACCTGCCGGTCCAGGACGAGAACAACTACAGCAAACTGCTGCCGAGCCTGAATCTGAAGCTCGACATCAGTGACGATCTGGTCGCGCGGTTCGGCGCTTCGCAGACGATGACCCGCCCGGACTTCTCGGCGCTGTCGGGCACGCTGGCACTCGACGACCTCACCCACACCGGCAGTGGCGGCAATCCGTACCTCGACCCGATCGTCTCGACCAACGTCGACGTGTCGCTGGAGTGGTACTTCGCACCGCGCGCGCTGTTGGCGGCGAGTCTGTTCCGGATGGAGCTGGACGACTACATCAACTTCGGCACCGCCGTCATCCAGTTCAAGGACCAGGCCGCGAGCATCGAGGCCGGGCAGGACGTCTACGCGGAGTACCAGGTCTCCACGCCGGTCAACAGCGACGGCAAGGTGCAGGGCGTGGAGCTGACCTACGAGCAGCCGATCGGCGAGAACTTCGGCATCGCGGCCAACTACACCTACGCCGACGGCAGCGCCGAGGGCGGCCGACCCTTGAACGGCACGTCCGAGAACACCTACAACCTGTCGGGCTACTTCGAGAACGAGCGGTTCAATGCGCGCCTGAGCTACACGTTCCGCGACGCGTTCTACGCCGGCGTCAGCCGCACCGACGCGTTCTACCAGGACGACTTCGGCACCCTGTCGGCGTCGCTCGGCTACAAGGCCACTGACTGGCTGACCGTGACGCTGGAAGGCCTGAACCTCAACAACCCCGACCACAAGTACTACACGGAGACCGACGCGGGCTTCCTGCCGTACGCGTTCTATTCGAACGGCCGGCAGTACTACGTCAACTTCCGCTTCAAGTTCTGAGCACGTCGTCGGCGTGTCCGTGCCCGGTGCATATGCCGGGCATGACCACGCCTCGCGCGTCCGCGCGACCCGCGCCACGGTGCGCGGGTCGCCGGTCGCGGCCCGTTGCCGCATTGCAAGGTCGTCCGCATGAGTGATCGTCCCTTCCGTCCCACTGCCGCCATCTCGCTGGTCCTCGTCGCCTTCATGGCGCTGGCGGCCTGCTCGCCGCGCGCGCAGGCACCGCCGCCCGCCGTCATCGCGCCGGCGTTGATTCCGGCGCCGGCGCACTTGGTCGCGGGGGACGGCGGATTCGCGCTCACACCCGCCACGCCGCTGCAGGCCGAGGGCGACGTCGCACGTCGCGTCGCACAGCACTTCGCCGGTGTCGTCGCGACATCGAACGGACTGCATCTGCAGACGGGGACTACCGGCCACGACACATCCCCCCCGATCACGTTCGCACTCGACGCCGCCGCCTCGCCGCAGCACGCGGAAGGTTACGTCCTCGACATCACCCCGGACGGCATCTCGGTCCGCGCATCCGACGAGCGCGGCCTGTTCTACGGCGCGGTCACCTTGTGGCAGCTGGTCGCGCAGGCGGACAGCACTTCGTTGACGCTGCCGGCCCTACGCATCGAGGACGCACCGCGGTTCGGCTGGCGGGGTTTCATGCTCGACTCGGCCCGGCATTTCCAGAGCGTCGACGAGATCAAGCAGGTGCTCGATGCGATGGCGCTGCACAAGCTCAACGTCTTCCACTGGCACCTGACCGACGATCAGGGCTGGCGCATCGAGATCAAGCGCTACCCGCGCCTGACGGAAGTAGGCGGCTGCCGGATTCCGGCCGGCGACGGCGGCATCGATCCGCAGACCGGCGCGCCGGCGCCCTACTGCGGCTTCTACACCCAGGACCAGGTCCGTGACGTCGTCGCCTACGCCGCGGCGCGACACATCACCGTGGTGCCGGAAATCAATGGCCCGGGCCATGCGCAGGCCGCGGTCGCCGCATATCCCGAACTCGGCGTGCTCGACACGCCGGTGCCGGTGCTCAACGAGTGGGGCGTCAATCGGACGCTGTTCAACGTCGAGGAGTCGACGTTCACGTTCCTCGAGAATGTGCTGACCGAAGTCGTCGACCTGTTCCCCGGCACCTACGTGCATGTCGGCGGGGACGAGGCGGTCAAGGACCAGTGGGAGGCGTCACCGCGCATCCAGCAGCGCATGCGCGAGCTCGGCGTGCGCAACGAGGCCGAGCTGCAGAGCCACTTCATCAAACGCATGGAGCGCTTTCTGGTCGCGCACGACCGCCGCCTGATCGGCTGGGACGAAATCCTCGAAGGCGGCCTGCCACCCGAGGCCACGGTGATGTCGTGGCGCGGCATCGAAGGCGGGCTCGAAGCCGCGCGTCAGGGCCACGACGTGGTGATGACGCCGGTGTCCGATCTCTACCTCGACTACCTGCAGACCGACGCACCGGACGAACCACCGGGCCGCCCGGCGATGGTCACGCTGCAGCAGGTCTACGAATTCGAACCGGTGCCCACCGCCCTGCCGGCTGCCCAGCGCCACCACATCCTCGGCGTGCAGGCCAACCTGTGGACCGAACACACTCGCACCTTCGCGCGCCTGCAGCACCACATGTTCCCGCGTCTGGCTGCGCTGGCCGAACGTGCATGGTCACCGGTCGAAACCCGGGACTACGCCGACTTCCTGCAACGTCTGCCGGTGCAGCTGCAGCGCTATCGGGCGATGGGCATCGATTATGCGCAGACGCCCTTTCAGGCGCTGGCCGACATCGACGACGATCGCCGCGCCGGCACCGCGCGGATCACCTTGCGCAACCCGCTCGGCTATCCAGTGCACTACACGACCGACGGCAGCACACCGGTCGCGACATCGCCGCGCTACACGGGCCCCTTCGACGTACGCCTGCCGGCCGACATGCGGGCCGCTGCGTTCGCCAACGGTGTCCCGCTTGCCACCGCGACCCGCCATGCCTTCGACGCGACCTCGCTGCTGACCCGCCGCAATGCGCATCTGTCGACCTGCCCCGACACCGGCCAGCTGCTGCTGCGTCTCGAGGACGACGGCCCGCTGCACGGCGACCGCGCGATCTTCGACGTGACCATCTTCTACCCCTGCTGGCTGTGGCCGAATGCCGACCTCGACGGCATCGGCGGCATCGAGATCCGCGCCGGACGCATGCCGTACTACTTCCAGCTGGCGCATGACGAACCGCACCGGACGTTCCTGCCAGCCGAAAGTGCCTACGGTGAACTGCACATCCAGGCGGCAGGCTGCACCGGACCGCGGCTGGCGACCCTGCCGCTGCCGGCCGAACCTGACGTCGACGGCTTCATCACCCTGCATGCGCCGATCGACACAGCGGCGATTGCCGGGCGGAACGCAACCGACCTGTGCCTGACCTTTACCGGCGACACGCGGCCGACAATGTGGGTGGTCGATTCGGTGACGCTGCAGCCACGCTGAGGGCGAGACCCCACACTTCGAAGGGGTTGCCGTTCGATGGACTCGGGCCGCGCACAGCCCGCGAGGGCCCGGGTTGCGGCGTAGACGCCCCAAGGCGCTGCGGACAGCGCCTTGCTATCGCGATCCCGGACCGCCGCCGTCGAACTGCAGCAGCACATCGCGCAGCGGCGTGAGCCGCGTGGACAGGCCGACGATCACGCCGAGCGTGTTGGCGAATGCATCGGCGGGATCCTGCATGCGGGTCTGGGTCAACGCGCCCTGCGCGTATTCGAGACCGATGCCGAGCAGCACCAGTCCGACGCCCGCGCCCAGCAACGACGGCCAGCGCGCGTAGAGCTGTACAGCGGCCGCGGCCAGCGTGAAATAGGCGAGGAAATGGCCGAGCTTGTCGCCATCAGGCACGTCCGGCATCGGCACCGACGGCGCCAGCGACAGCACCACGACGGCCGCGATCGCCGCGATCCACAGCCCGCCCCACAGCGCCGGGCGACGCAGCGGCTTGAACGAACGGCCGAAGCGCGGACGTCGGCTCACGCGTGCGTGCTCAAAGACGATGGCTCATGTCGCCGATCAGGAAGGCGTGGTCGAACTCGACATCCTTCGCGAATCCGATCGCCTGGAAGGCCTCGCCCATTTCGCCCGGCAGCGTGAGCCGCTTGGCCTGCTGGCGCAGCGCATAGCGACCGGCCTCGTCCGTCGCCAGGGCCTCGTGCGCGGCCAACCGCTGTTCCAGACGGTTGCCGAGCAGCAGCGAGGTCTGGTTGCAGTAGCCGGCGAACTCGAAGCCGGCATGCGTACCGGCCTCGGCCAGTGCGGTGAAATCGACCGACGCGGTCAGATCCTGCAGGCCCGGCAGCGCGAACACATCGCCGGTGACCTGGTGGCGATGGAAGGCGCGCAGGGTGCCGGCGTCGCGATCGTCGCGGTAGAACTCGCGCCGCGCATAGCCGTAGTCGACGAACAGCATCGCGCCACGGGTCAGGCCACCGGCGACCGCCTGCACCCAGTACGGCAGCTGCGGCAGCAGTTCGGAGCGGTAGCCATCGGGCAGCGGCCCGCCGCGTTGACGCTCGACGTGGCGCACCGCCGAACCGAGCAGCGCATCGGCCGGGTGCACGGTGCGGCCGAAACCGTCGCCGTCATGGGTCACGTACTCCTCGAACACCTCGCCTTCGCCGATGACGAAGCGCGGCGTTGGCAGTGCATCGACGACCTCGTTGGCGAACAGCACGCCCTGCCAGTCGCCGGGCATCGGGCCGTCGACCCATTCCACGCGCGCGAACAGCTCCGCCGGCAGGCGCTGCTGCAGATGCGCACGCTGGCGCTCGCGCAGATCCGCGCTGGGTTCGAGGATCGCGTAACGCGCAGGCGTCGCATCGAGCGCCGCCAGATGCGCCAGCGCATCACCCGCGAACGCGCCGCTGCCGCCGCCGATTTCGAAGAACTGCGCATCCGCGCCGATCTCGCGCAGCACCGGCGCGAACGCCTCGGCGATGCATTCGGCGAACAGCGGACCCAGCTCGGGGGCGGTGACGAAATCGCCGGCAGCGCCGAACTTCGCCGCGCCCGCGCTGTAGTAGCCCAGGCCCGGCGCGTACAGGGCCAGCTCCATGAATTTCCAGAACGGAATCGCACCGCCCGCTTCGTCGATCTGAGCGTGGATCAGGGCGCGCAGGCGCTCGCTGTGGGCGAGCGCATCGTCGCTCGGGGCGTGGGGCTGGCTGGACATGCAGGGGTTCCGGAACAGTCACGGATCAGGATACGCGAGGCCACCTGACGGCCTGCCGTCACGCCCGCGCTTTCAGCACGCAAAAGGCGTCGGTGCGCGATGGCGGTCGGTCGCGATGCTTCTTCTCTCGCCCCAACCCCTCACCCGGCGGGAGAGGGACGATGACCGCCTCCGGCCCACGGGACTGGGACCGACCGGTGGCGTAAGGTGACCACCCATCGCCACCGCATGTCCACGCATGTCTGCATCCGCTCCCGTCGTCCTCGTCACCGGCGCTGCCCGTCGCATCGGCGCGGCGATCGTGCGTCGCCTGCATGCAGATGGCTACGCGGTCGCCCTGCACTGCAATCACTCGCGCGGCACCGCCGATGCGCTGGCTGCCGAACTCGACGCACAACGCGCCGGCAGCGTGCACGTGCTGCAGGGCGATCTGGCCGATGCGACCGTGCTGCCGAAGCTGGTCGAGGACACCGTCGCGCACTTCGGGCGTCTCGATGCGCTGGTCAACAACGCTGCGGCCTTCGCGCCGACGGCGTTCGATGCGACGGGTGCCGATGCTTTCGACGCGCTGATGGCGACCAATGCGCGCGCGCCGTTTCTGCTCGCGCAGGCCGCCGCCCCGCATCTGCGCACGACGCGCGGGGCGATCGTCAACATCGGCGATCTGTATGCCGAACGTCCGCGCGCCGATCTGGTCGCCTACGCGGCGTCGAAGGCCGCGCTGCTGGGTCTCACACGCGGCTTGGCCGTCGCGCTGGCACCGGAGGTCCGGGTCAATGCGGTGTCGCCCGGCGCGATCCTGTGGCCGGAAGACGGCGCGGATGCCACGCAGCAGGCGCGCATTCTCGAGGCGACACCGCTGGCCCGGCTCGGCAGCGCGGCGGAAATCGCCGACGCCGTCGCCTGGTTGCTGCGTGGCGGTTTCACCACTGGCGAGGTGCTGCGGCTCGACGGCGGGCGTTCGCTCTAGCCTCCGCCCGATCTGCGTCACGGGCATCTTTTGTAGGAGCGCGCTCGCGCGCGAACAGGCTCTCCAGCAAATCCCGCATCGCGCGCAAGCGCGCTCCTACAGTGGGCCTGCGGCGTACGCCTAGCGCTTCGGCTCGAATGCGTGTTCGAGCTGCGCGCCGGAGAATCCGTCCGGCACTTCGTGCGACATCGCGTAGCGATACAGCGCCGCCGAATAGATGCCGGTCAGCGCCGCCTGGTAGACGCCCAGCAGCAGCACGCCCAGCGCGCAGACCACACCGATAATCACGCCCAGCACGACTGAACTCTGCAGCGCGATGAAAGTCACGCCGACACCGATCATCGCGACCAGCGTGGTCAGCAGACCGAAGGCCGCGCCGATGCCGACGTTGCCGATCGCGTTCTCGCCCCAGGTGCGCTTGAGCAGGGTCACGCTCTGCTTGAGCGCGTCGATCGGGCCGATGTCGCGGCTGACCAGCACCGGCACGACCAGGAAGGTCGCCAGCGTCCAGGCCACACCGAGGCCGCTCCCGAGCAGCCGCACCAAGAAGTTGTCCTTGTGCTTGAGCGACTGCAGCAGCACGCCCACGGTCGCGGCGATGGCCGCGTAACCCAGGATCGCCGGCAAGCGGCGCCTCGCCGCGGCGAGTCCATCGGACAGTGTCGGATCGCCACCGTCGAGGCGGATCATCGCCGCGCCGACCAGCGCGCAGTTGAAGAACACGATCACCGTGTACTGACAGAAGTAGAAGACGAACGCGAGCAGCAGGCCGGCAAAACCGATGCCGTGCTCGAAGACGCGCAGCGCGAACAGCGGCAGCACGAAGGTCGCCAGCACCGCCAGCGTGGCGAGTCCCGACAGCATCGGGAACAGCATCAGTTCTTTGTCCGAACGCAGCACGGCCGCGCTCGCCTTCACCAGATCCCAGCTCCGCGACAGCTTGTCGAACATGATCGGTCTCCCCTGTGTGTACGCGACGCCGGCACGCAGGCGTCGATGCGATGGTGTCGCCCGGCAGGCGCGTTGCCCAGTGACAGACGTCACCTTCGGCGGTCGGGCACTACCACGACGTGTCGTCGGCGACCAACGTGACCAGCGGATGCGCATCGGTGGTCGCGCGCACCGCCGCCTGCAGCGCAGCCAGGCCCGCGAAGAGCGCCGGCTCGGCGAATGCGCGGCGCACGGCGGCCTCGATCCCGGCAGGATCGCGCAGCCACAGCGCCGCACGCGCGTGCTGCAGGCGCGCGGCGTGGTCGAACTGGTCGTAATCCTGCGGGCAGACGATCGCCGGGCGTCCCGCTGCCAGGCATTGGTAGAGGATGCCGGCGCCGCCGTGATGCACGACGAGGTCATAACGACCGACCCAGCGCGCGTAATCGACGTAGGCCAGCCGCTGATGGTTGCCGGCGTGCGCGTGATGCGTCGCCGCGGCATCGCCATCGGTGAAATGGAACTCGACATCCGGCATCGCTGCGGCCAGCGCGCGCAGACGCGCATCGAACGCATCCTTGGCCCAGCGCAGATGCGTGCCCAGCGTCACCAGCACGTGGCGGCGACCTTCGACGAAGCGTGGCGCGGCGCGTGGTGCCAGCCATGGCGTGCCGGTGCCGGGCGCGGGCAGTCGCGGCCCGACGAAGCGCAAGACCGCCGGCCAGGTGCGCGGAAATTCCAGCGCCTCGATGCCGAGCGCGAGGATGCGTTCGGGCGAGTAGACGGCCTCGCTACCGTCGTCGCGGTAGAGCTGCGGCAGACCCAGCGCGGTCATGCGCCGCCGGTACGCGCGATGCACGCCGCGCTTGAAGCCACGCACTGCAAGCCGTGCCAGCACGTGCCGGACGCGTTGGCCTGCATGCGTGGCAGGCAACAGGCCGCCCATGTAGGCCGGCGGCCCATCGGGTGACTCGAGCACGCACGGCGACGGCAGGCTGGTCCACCAGCGGATGCCGAGCGACTGCGCAACCGCGCCCGCGGCCGGCACGGTGAAATCGGCAATGACCAGGTCGGGTCGCGTCGCCGCATCCGCATAGGTGTCGCGCAACGCCTGCGCGAAGCGCGCCATGACATCAAGCGCGGCGCGCAGTTGCCGGTGCATGCGCAGCGGATGGTTGCGCACGGCATGGCGCGGGTCGGAGATCGCATCGAGCGCGCGTTCGGCGTTGACGTCGAGCAGCGGCACGCCGACGAGACCGGCGCGCGCAATCTGTGCCATCGCCGACGGCGTCGACAGCACGCGCACCTGGTGACGCGTGGCGAGTTCGCAGGCCATCGCGAGCACCGGATGCAGGTGACCGCTGTAGGGCGGCGCGATCAGGTCGATGCGCATGGCGTCGCCGCGATGAAGTCTTCGCACAGGGCCCGCACGTCGGGCTGCCGCAGGTACGCCATATGCCCGCCTTCGACGCGGCGCACCGGCCCGCGCCAGCCGGCACGCGAAATCCAGTCGCCACGACCCTGGACGCACAGCAGGCGGGCGACGTCCGGCGCCTGTCGTGCCACCGGTCCGTAGGCGAAGACATGCAGGCGCGCGCGTACCGATGCGTCCAGGTGCAGGTTCGCCAGCAGCTCCAGCCCGCAACTGCCGGCCAACAGCACGACGGCGCCGTCGCCTTCGAACATCGCCGCCACCGGTCCGCGGTGTTGCACCGCGAATGTGGGACGGCGCGCACCGATGTAATCGCCGAGATTGCGCCACGCCGCGAGCGGCAACGGCACGCCCGCATACCCGGACGTCGGCGCGACATAAGGAAAATTGGAGTGGATGCATGCCCGGCCCGGCGCGCACAGCGCATCGAGAAAAGCGTGCTGCTCCGGACTCAGACCGCAATGCGACGGATCGCTGCGCCCGGTCAGGAACGCGATACGGATCGGCGTGGCGGTCTCAGACGACATGGAAGCCGCCGTCGGCATGCACGCGATAGCGTCGGCTGCGCCAGCGCACCGTGCGCACGCAGATTGCATGCAACAGGTGCAGCGGCTGCAGAAGTTCGGCCAGCAGCGACAGCAGCGGGCGCTGCGGTGCGGAGACGCCGAGCCTGCGCTGCAGCCAGGCGGGCACGGCGGCGCGCAGCACGAACACGCCGATTACGCAGAGCGCACCCATCATCGTGGGCTGCACCGCCAGCGCCACGCCCATCGCCCACAGCAGCAGTGGCGGCAAGCCATGCAGCAGCGCGATCAGGACGCGCATCCGCATCGGCTGGCGTCGCAGCAGCAGCGTCGCGAACAGCATCCAGCGATGCATCTGGCGCAGGTAATGTGCCGCGCCGTCGATGCTGGTGCGCACGCGCACGGGGGCGATGGTCTGGGCGATGCGGCCGCCCTGCGCACGCACCCGGTCGGCCATCGCCAGGTCGTCGGCCAGTGCGTGCAGCAGTGGCGCGAATCCGCCCAGCGCGCGCAGGCGTGCGGTGCGCAACGCGTAGCACATGCCGTTGATCGAGACCGGCGGCGCCCACGTCAGCGACGCGAGATAGGTCAGGGCCGCGTTGTCGTTGACGAACTGCGCCAGCAGTCGACCCGGCAGGCGCTCGCCATCGTCGACGTAGCCGGGCAGCGCGGTCGCGATGTCGGCGCTGTCGAGCGCCGCGACCAGACGTGCGAGCGCGTCGGCGGTCAATGTGGCGTCATCGTCGAGCACCAGACACACCGGCGCTTCGACCGCGGCCAACGCGCGATCGAGCTTGAAGCTCTTGGGATTCACGCCATCCGGCGCAGGGGGATTGACGTGCACGATGATGGCGGCATGCGGATGCGCGTCCTGCAGCGATGCGATCACCGACTGCGCCTGCGAATCGCCGTCATCGATGAGCCAGTGGAAGCGTGCGTCGGGAAGTGCATCGAGCGTGCCGCCCAGTACCTCGATCAGCTTCGGATCACCACCGAGGATCGGCTGCAGGACCGCGACCTCGTGCATCGCGAATGCGGTATTGGCCGATCGCGTCGCTGCCTGCACCCGGATCACGCGCCACGCACCGACCGCGCGCAACAGCAGCAATGCGCCGTACGCGCAGGCGAGCAACGCCGCGAAAATCAGGCCGCCCACTGCGCCCGCTGCCAGGCGATGAAATCATCGATGCCGGTTTCGATCGACACGCTCGGCGGGCCGAGGTCGGCGAGCATGCGCGCCGGATCGAAGGTCTTCGAATACGCGAACACGCCGACGCCGAAGCGTGTCAGCGGCGGCTCGCCGCGCAGTCGCAGACCGCGCCACAGCCATTCTGCGACAGTCGCCAAACGCAAGGCAGCGCCGATGCGCACGCGGCGCGTCGGCGCGGGCAGCTCCAGACGCGCCAGCACGTCGAGCAGCAGGGCCTGGATGTCGACCGGCTGCGCGTTGGTCAGGTTGTAACTGTCGGCCGGGCGGTCCATTGTCGCGACGCGCAGCAGGTAATCCGACAGCGTGTCGATCTGGATCAGATCGCCGACCACGGGCCGGTCCTGCCCGGTGAACAACGGCAACGCACCGCGACGCGCGGCTTCGAGGATGCGCGGAAACAGCACCGTGTCGCCGACGCCGAACACTGCGCGCGGCCGCACGATCACATGCTCGCCGGGATAGTCGCGCACCAGCATTTCGCCTGCATGTTTGGTTTCGGCGTAGGTGTTGACGAACATCGGACCGGCCGGGCTGTCCTCGCGCAGGCCGACCTGGTGCGCTTCGCGGTAGAACACCGAACTCGACGACAGATAGACCAGACGCGGATGGCCGTTGCGGCGGCAGAAGTCGATGACGTGCCGCGTCGCATCGACGTTCTGCGCGATGTACTCGCTGCGTGTGCCCCAGGGCGACGAACGCGCGGCGGCGTGGATGACGACGTCGGGCTGCACCGGCAGGTCGAACGGCTGACTGAGATCGCATCTCACGTAATCCGGCAGGTTGGTCGCGCGGCGTCCGGTGCCGGTCAGCTGCAGATCGGCGCGCCCGGCATGACGCCGCATGAACGCGCCGCCGACGAAGCCGGACGCGCCGGTCACGAGGATGCGCATGCGATACCTCCGTGTGTGGGCGCGGATGTCGCCGCGCGATACGCGTCGAGACTGGCCTGGCAATGCGACGGCAGGATCGCGACATCGGGCGCGCTCACCGCGAGCGTGTGCAGGCGCTCGACCGTGCGCACGTAAGCCGTCCAGTCGTGCGTCACCAGCCGCGCCGGCCAGGTCGGCAGACGCCGTTCGCGGAACGTGAGATGCGACCAGCACGCGTCGGCGCACAGCAGGACCGCGCGGTCCTGCGCATCGCGCAAACACAGGCCCATCTGCCGCGGTGCGTGGCCCGGCATCGGCACCGCGAACAGGCTGCCGTCGCCGAACAGGTCGACACCTTCTCCCAAGGTGTCCCACGGCACCGGCAGCGCGCGCGCGATGCCATCGCCGGCGTAGCGCACGCGCGTATAGAAATCGCTCGGCAACAAGGCCGGCAACCAGCCGTTGCGCAGGCCGCGTACGCGCGACATCGCGCGCATCGACTCCAGATCCTCGCGCATGCAGATGAAGCGCGCGTTCGGCAGATCGCGCAGGCCGGCGATGTGGTCGGCATGGAAATGCGAGACCAGGCACCAGCGGATGTCGGACGGTCGCAGGCCGTGCGCGTCGAGCTGTACCTCGAGCCGCTGCGCCTGCGGCAGGTCGACGGGCGTCGCCCAGCGGTACAGACGCTCGGGGAATCCCGCGGTCGCATCCATGAAATGCGGCGCGTAACCGGTGTCGTAGAGGATCGCGCCTTCGGTCGGATGCACGATCAGCGCGACCATCGACGGAAACGTCACGTTGCCCCAGCGCCCGCCGGCCAGCGTGACGCGCTCGCAGTGGCGGCACCGGCCGACATCGAACAGGGTCAGATCGACGCGCACGTCAGTACCGCAGCGCCGCGCCGCCGACCGACAGGCCGGCGCCGGTGCCCAGCAACAGGCAAGTCTGGCCGCGCTGCAGGCGGCCGGCAGCGATCGCGTGATGCAACGCGTGCGGCAGCGAGGCCGCGACCTGGTTGCCGTGTGCGCCGAGGATGCGCACCGTGCGTGCTTCCGGCAGACGCAGCGCCTGCACGATGCGATCGAGTCCACCGCCCGAGGCCTGATGCGGGACAATGCAGTCGAGTGCATCGATCGTGAGGCCGGCCGATTCGAGCAGGCGCGTCAGCAGGCGTGGCAGACGACGGCCGGCCATGCGGAACGTCGCCGGGCCGTCCATCTCGAAGCGATAGGCATCGCGGTCGTCATGGCGCGGATCACCCGGCGCGATGCGCGTGCCGCCGCCGCGGATGCGGCAGGCATCCGCACCGTCGGCGAAGGTCTCCATGCGCCAGGCTAGCAGTGCCGAGTTCTCATCAGGCGCGGCGGCACCGAGCACGACCGCCGCGGCGCCATCGCCGAACAACGGTGCGGTGACCGGATCGTCGGCACGTAGGCCGCGCGACGGGACTTCGCTGGCGACGACGAGCACGCGTCGATACCGGCCGGCCGCGATCGATGCGGCGATCAGATCCAGCGCGACCAGAAATCCCAGGCAGGTCGCATTGATATCGAAGGCCGGAATGCCGGAGCTTCCGAGGCCCAGCGCGCGTTGCACCAGCGCGGCCTGACAGGGAATCGGCTGCTCCATGACCGCGCAGGTCGAGACGAGCGCATCGAGTGCGCTGCCGTCGATGCCGGCTGCCTGCAGGGCCGCTTCGGCGGCACGCGCCGCCATCCATGACGCGGTTTCGTCACTGCCAGCGACGCCGCGCATCGCCACGCCGGTCGCGGCTTCGCTGCTGCCCGGCGCCAGCCCGAGCCGGGTATCGAACACCGTCGACGCCACGCGCTGCGCCGGGTGATGGCAGCCGGTGCCGAGAATGCGCAGGCCCGCAGGCGCGTCCATCAGACGGGCGCGTCCGCGTCGACTCCGTCCACCCGCTCGAACACCGTGTCGCGATCCGCATGCGCGTCCCACAGCTGCGCGAGCGGCGTGCCGTCCACGGGATGCCGCCATCGCGGCGCAATTTCCGCCGCGGGCCGCAGGACGAACGCGTGGCGCAGTTCGTCACGCGGGATACGGAGATTGCCAGCGCCGCTCAGCACCGCGTCGTCGAACAGCACGATGTCGATGTCGAGCGTGCGATCGCTGTAGCGCGGGCCACTGCGATCGCGGCCGCGTGTGTCTTCGAGTGCGTGCAGCCAGTCGTTCAAGGCTGTGGGCGCGAGATCGGTCCGCACCGTCGCCGCGGCATTGAGAAAATCCGGGCCGGTGTAGCCGACCGCGGGAAAGCGGTAGACCGCCGAAACCACCACCTCGTCGAAGCGCGCCCGCAACGCGGCGATCGCCGCGCGCAGATGGGTCTCGGGATCGACATTGCTGCCGAGGCTGAGCAGGGCGATGGGCATGGCGCGCTCCGGTGGGGACGCCATGATCGCCCATCGCCCCGCATTCGCGCGAGGCGTGGGGCGTCGCTCAGCCGGCGTCGGGTGCCGGCATCGACCGGTCGGCATGCGGTCGCGGGCCCTGCGCATCGGCGTCCGCGCCGTCGGCGTCCATCCGGTGCAGATTCACGTCCACCGGCGCATCGCTGTGGGCCTGGAATACGCGCAATCCGAACTCCGGCAGGATCGCCAGCAGGTGATCGAAGATGTCCGACTGGATGCCCTCGTAGACCGCCCACGCGGTGTTCGAGGTGAACGCGTAGATCTCCAGCGGCAGGCCGGTTTCGGTCGGCTGCAGCTGGCGCACCAGCAGGGTCAGCTCCTGGTGGATGCCGGGATGGTGGCGCAGGTAGTGCTCGATGTACGCGCGGAACGTGCCGAGGTTGGTCACACGACGCGTATTGACCGTGTCGGCACCGTCGAGGCGCGCATTCCAGTCGTCCAGCTCACGATGTTTCTCGTCGAGATATCCGTCGATGATCTGGAACCGGTGCAGACGCTGCACGTCCTCGCGCTCCAGGAAGCGCACGCTGCGCTGGTCGATGTACAGCGATCGCTTGATCCGGCGCCCACCGCCCTCGCTCATGTGCCGCCAGTTCTTGAACGAATCACTGACCAGCTTCTTGGTCGGCACCGTGGTCACGGTGCGATCGAAGTTCTGCACGGTGACCGTGTGCAGGGCGATATCGATGACATCGCCATCTGCGTTCTGGCCGGGCATCTCGATCCAGTCACCGACGCGTACGCGGCCGTCGTTGCTGATCTGCACGCTGGCGACCAGCGAAAGAATGGTGTCCTGGAAGATCAGCATCAGCACCGCGGTCATCGCGCCGAGGCCGGTGATGATGTGCAGGAACTCCGCACCGATCAGCGTGGCGACCACGGAAATACCGACCAGCACGAACATGATGATCTTGACGATCTGGAAGTAGCCCTTGATCGGCTTGCTGCGGGCCTCGGGCCGGCGCTCGTAGGCACCGTTGATCAGATCGAGCAGGCGCGCGACCGACAGCGCGACCGTCAGCACGATGAAGGCCTGGCACAGCGCCCGCACGATCGTCACCAGCTGGGGCGGCATATCGGGAACGAAGGCGATACCGGCGGAGATCACCAGCGCGGGCACCACATTGGCCAGGCGCGGAATCACGCGCAACTGCACGTCGTGGTCGTGTTCGCGTCCGCCGAGCGGTGTCGCGCGCAGCACGCGCATCAGGCCGCGCAGCAGCACGCGCTTGGTCAGCCAGTTCGCCAGCCAGGCGACCAGCAGGATGCCGCTCATGACGATCAGGGGGTACGCAAAGGGATACGGCGCCAGCGCCGATTGCAGATTCTCCAGCTGTTGTTGCATCAATTGACCTCTTATTTCGGGGGCGCGTTGCGCTCGATGATCACGCCAACCGCGCGCGCGCCACGCACCGCACCCGGCTTGCTGAGCTTCAAGCGTACCGAAGCGACCTTGAACTCATCGATCACGATCGCCGCGCAGTGCTCGGCCAAGGTCTCGACCAGACCGAATTCCGACGCGGACACGTAGTCGATCAGCCGCTTGCTGACCGCCTTGTAGTTCAGCGTGTCGGCAATGTCGTCGCTGGCTGCGGGCACGCGGTTGTCGAACGTCATTTCGACGTCGAACACCAGCGGCTGGCGGATGCGCCGCTCCCAGTCGTAGATGCCGATCAACGCCTCGATCTCGAGGCCTTCGATGAAGACTTTGTCCATGGGGAGGCCGTGATTGGTGATTGGTGATTGGTGATTCGGAGCAGCGACAGCTTAGCGAGTGCGCGTCACGAGGCCGCCACGTTCGCGACAACCACGCTCTGTCGAATCACCAACTACGGCACCACCGCCAGCGGCGGCAGCGACGCCATATCCCAGCGCGGCACCACGTGCACCGCGGCATCGCCATGCTGGCCGGCTTCCAGACGCAGCGCGCCAGCGAACGCGATCATCGCGCCGTTGTCCGTGCACAGCGCCGGACGCGGGAAGCACACGCGACCGCCGCGACGCTGCGCATCGGCACGCAGCTTCTCGCGCAGACGCGTGTTCGCGCCGACGCCACCGGCAACGATCAATGTGTCGAAGCCCGTGGCATCCATCGCGCGCGCGCATTTGATCGCCAGCGTGTCGACCACCGCATCTTCGAAGCCACGGGCGATGTCGGCCTTCGTCGTGTCGGTCTTGTCGCTGGCCTGCCAGGCCAGCAGCACCTGGGTCTTGAGTCCGCTGAAGCTGAAATCCAGACCCGGGCGCGTGGTCATGGGCCGCGGGAACTTGAACGCGCCGGGCGTGCCGTGTTCCGCCAGCGCCGCCAGCTGCGGACCGCCGGGATACGGCAGGCCCATCATCTTCGCGGTCTTGTCGAAGGCCTCGCCGGCGGCGTCATCGAGCGTCTCGCCGAGCAGGCGGTAGCTGCCGATCGCGTCGACCGCGACCAGCTGCGTGTGTCCGCCCGACACCAGCAGCGCCACGAAGGGCGCGGCCGGCGGATCGTCTTCCATCAGCGGCGCCAGCAGATGGCCTTCCATGTGGTGCACGCCGATCGCGGGCACGTCGAGACCCCAGGCCAGCGCACGCGCGACGCCGGCGCCAACCAGCAGCGCGCCCACGAGGCCGGGCCCAGCGGTATACGCCACCCCGTCAATGTCGCCGGTCGACAGGCCGGCTTCGTCCAGCGTCTGCCGCACCAGGGGCAGCAGTTTGCGCACGTGGTCGCGGCTGGCGAGCTCGGGCACCACGCCGCCGTATTCGGCGTGCAGCGCGATCTGGCTGTAGACCGCATGCGCGCGCAGACCGTCGGCGCCTCCGATCGCGGTGTCGTACACGGCGACGCCGGTTTCGTCGCAGGAGGTTTCGATGCCGAGGACTTTCATCGGGGGACTGCCTTTGAAGCGGAAACGGAAGGCCGCGGCGGGCGCGGCGACCCCACGGCTTGCACACCGCTGCAGGGGACCGCTATGATACGCGGCTCGCCGGGCCTGAGCCCGGTGGTATCGCATTCGAAATTCGATTCGAGCCGGCCGTCAGGACCGGACGATCAGATCCCCGGAGATTCCATGCCAAGCGTCAAAGTCCGCGAAAACGAGCCCTTCGAGTTTGCGCTGCGTCGTTTCAAGCGCACCTGCGAGAAGGCCGGTGTGCTCGCTGAAACCCGCAAGCGCGAGTTTTACGAGAAGCCGACCCAGGAGCGCAAGCGCAAGGCAGCTGCTGCTGTGAAGCGTCAGTCGCGTCGCGTTTCCCGCGACGTCACCAAGCGCCAGCGCCTGTATTGATCGGCCCGGGCCGGGGGTTCCCCGGCTCGACCGTTCGATGAAGCACAAAGCCGGCAGCGCATTGCGCCGCCGGCTTTTTGTCGTCTCCGCCGTGGGTCCGCCCGGTCCCGGCACGTCCCGCACCCGTTGCACCCGGAGCCCGCCATGACCCTGAAGCAGCAACTCACCGAAGACATGAAGGCCGCGATGAAGGGCGGCGACAAGCACGCACTCGGCGTGATCCGCCTGATGCTGGCCGCGATCAAGCAGCGCGAAGTCGACGAGCGCATCGAGCTCGACGACGCCGCCGTGCTGACCGCACTGGAGAAGATGGTCAAGCAGCGCCGCGATTCGGTCAGCCAGTTCGAAGCGGCGAGCCGCGAGGATCTGGCCCAGGTCGAGCGCGAGGAGATCGTCATCATCGAGCGCTACCTGCCGGAGAAGCTCGGCGAAGACGAGATCCTGGCCGCGATCGCCAGCGCCAAGGCCGAAACCGGCGCCGCCAGCCCGGCCGACATCGGCAAGCTGATGGGTGTGCTGAAGCCGATGCTGGCTGGCAAGGCCGACATGGGCGTGGTCTCGCGCCTGGTGAAGCAGTCGTTGGGCGGATGACCGCCGGCGACGGCATCGTCCTGCGCCCGGCACGTCCGGGCGACGTGCCGCTGGTGCTCGCGCTGATCCGCGAGCTGGCGGATTACGAACGCCTGTCCGATGCCGTCGTCGCCGATGCGGCCCTGCTCGCCGACGCCCTGTTCGGCGATGCACCCGCGGCCGAAGTCGTGATCGCCGAAGTCGACGGCATGCCCGCCGGCTTCGCACTGTTCTTCCACACGTTCTCGACCTTCCTCGGCCGTCGTGGTCTGTATCTGGAAGATCTCTTCGTGCGGCCCGCGTATCGCGGCCGCGGCATCGGCACGCAGCTGATGCGGCATCTGGCTGCACTCGCGGTCGCGCGCGACTGCGGCCGTTTCGAGTGGACCGTGCTCGACTGGAATGCGCCGGCGATCGGTTTCTATCGTGCGCTCGGTGCACAGCCGCAGGACGGCTGGACCGTGCAGCGCGTCGAAGGCGACGCCCTGCACGCACTCGCGAAGACGACGCGCTGAAACGCCTGGCGCTTCACGCGCTGCTACGACCTCGTGCATAAGGTGACGGCAACGCCGCAGTGGACGCACGCGCTCCACACGTCGGCCTTCAAGAATCGCCACGCATGAGCACGTCGCCACAGGACACCCAACACACCGATGCACCCGTGCGCCACACGCGCTGGGGCCGCCTGCGCACCCGCGTCGACAAGGGCGTCAGCAAGTTCGAAGAAAGCCTGCCTGCCGCACTGGTCAAGCGATTCGTCGATGCCGATCTGCTGACCCAGGCGGCGTCGCTGTCGTTCTACACACTGATCTCGCTGGCGCCGATGCTGGTGCTGGTGCTGTGGATCACGGCGTCGCTGTATCCGTCCGCGCAGGAAGCGCTGCTGGGACAGATCGGCGCGCTCGCCGGTGACGGCGCACGCGATGTCGCCGGCACCGTGATCCAGAACGCCACCGAACGGCCCGACATCGGCTCGCTGGCAGGCCTGTGGAGCACGCTGCTGCTGTTCGTCGGTGCGACGGTGGTGTTCGCCCAGCTGCAAGGCACGCTGAACCTGATCTTCCGCACCGACGGCGACCGCCTGCCGGGCGGATTGATGGTGTTCCTGCGCAAGCGCGTGTTTTCGGCCGGCGTGGTGTTCGCGCTCGGCTTCCTGGTGCTGGTGTCGACGCTGCTGACGACAGCGGTGGAGTTCATCTTCGCCAACGTGCCGTCGATTCTGCCGCTGGTCGGCAACTCGCTGATGCTGGTGCTGTACTCCTTCGCGTTCGCGGTGCTCTACCACTACCTGCCCGACCGCCGCGTCCGCTGGCGCCAGGCCCTGTTCGGCGGCGTGGTGACCTCGGTGCTGTTCGTGATCGGACGCTGGGGCATCGGCATCTACATGACCCACGCCGCGCCCGGCAGCGCCTACGGCTCGTTCGGCACACTGGTGATCCTGCTGGTCTGGATGTACTACGCGGCGACGATCTTCTTCGTCGGCGCGCTGATCACCGCGGTCATCGACGAGCGCGTGCGCCGCAGTTCAGTCGACCGTGCGTTGCGCAAGCGCGCCGAGCGCCAGGCCGCGGCCCTCGCAAAGGGACCGCCGCCCGCGGTCTGAAAGAAGCGCACCGGATGCGGCGATCCGCGCCGCGCGTGGCATCCTAGCGTCCGCATGATCCGCGTCGCCCCTACCCTGCCCTGCCTGCCCCACGTGCGCCCTGCCGCCGCGTGCGCACGCATGCGTGGGACGCACTGATGGCACGCATCCCCGACGCGTTCATCGACGATCTGCTGGCGCGCACCGACATTGTCGAGGTGATCAACGCGCGCGTGCCGCTGAAGCGGCAGGGCAAGGAATATTCGTCGCGCTGCCCGTTCCACGACGAGCGCTCGGCGAGCTTCACCGTCTCGCCGACCAAGCAGTTCTATCACTGCTTCGGCTGCGGGGCGCACGGCACCGCGATCAGCTTCCTGATGAATTACGACCGCCTCGAGTTCCTCGACGCGGTCGACGAGCTGGCCAAGCGCGCCGGTATGGAGATTCCGCGCGACACCCAGCAGCGCGAGGCGCGGCCCGACAGCGCGCCGATGTACGACGCGCTCGATGCCGCGTCGCGGTTCTTCGTCCGCGAACTCGCCGGCAACGACGCCGCGCGCAGCTATCTCGATGGCCGCGACGTCGACGCTTCGATTCGCGAGCAGTTCGCGATCGGCTACGCGCCCGACGGTTTCTCCGCGCTGAAAGACGCACTGGGCAAGGACGACGCACGCCGCATTGCGGTGCTGGAGAAGGTGGGCCTGCTGTCGAAGAACGACCGCGGCCACAGCTACGACAAGTTCCGCGACCGGGTGATCTTCCCGATCCACGACCGCCGCGGCCGCGTGATCGCGTTCGGCGGCCGTGTGCTCAAGCCCGAGGATTCGCCCAAGTACCTCAACTCGCCCGAGACGCCGCTGTTCCACAAGGGCCGCGAACTCTACGGCCTGTGGCAGGTGCGCCAGGCCAACCAGAAGATCGAGCGCCTGGTCGTGGTCGAGGGCTACATGGACGTGGTCTCGCTGTTCCAGTTCGGCGTGCCGCAGGCGGTCGCCACGCTGGGCACGGCCACCACGCCCGACCACGCCGAACTGCTGTTCCGCAACGCGCCCGACGTGTTCTTCTGCTTCGACGGCGACGCCGCCGGCCGACGCGCCGCGACGCGCGCGATGGAATCGGTGTTGCCGCGCATGCGCGACGGCCGCCAGGCGTTCTTCCTGTTCCTGCCCGACGGCGAAGATCCCGACACCATCGTGCGCACCGAGGGCGCGCCCGGTTTCGAGGCCCGCCTGACGCAGGCCACGCCGCTGTCGACGTTCTTCTTCGACACCCTGGGCGATGGCATCAACCTGTCGACGCTGGACGGCAAGGCCCGACTGGCCGAGCGGGCCAAGCCGATGCTGGGGCAGATTCCAGACGGTGCCTTCGCTGATCTGATGCGCCAGCGCCTGAGCGAGCTCACCGGGCTGGGCGGCGCAGCGCCGGCGCAGCAGGCTGCGCCCAGCCGCATGCTGCGTGGCGGTCGCGGTGCGCCGCCACCCAAGCGCAGCGTGGTGCGCCACGCGATCGCCCTGCTGCTGCAGAAACCCGGCCTGGCCGCGCAGCTGCCGCCGCCGTATCCCTTCGTCGCCCTGCGCCAGCCCGGTGTCGAACTGCTGACCGAGCTGATCGCGATTGGCAGCGTCCGCCCGGACATCACCACCGGCGTGCTGCTGTCACAGTTCGAAGAACGCGAAGAAGCGCCGGCGTTGCGCAAGCTCGCAACCCAGGATCTCGCCGGCGACGAGGCCTCGTGGGAACAGGAACTGCGCGACGCCATCGCGCAGCTCGACCGCCAGGTGCTGCAACAGCGCATCGACGACCTGCTGGGCCAGCAGCGCGAGGGCACGCTCGACGCCGTCGGCAAGCAGGCACTGCGGGAACTCCTGCTTCAGCGCGCCCGCTGATTCCGAAATGTAAGCGTTTTCAGCTACATAGCGCTTACGCCCCGGTGACGATTCCTTAACCTTCACGCTGATCTGATCCCTTCAGGGGGATCGACCGGTCAAGACATGGCGCAGCTGCGTCAGGACAACCTGTCGGTCCAACACCGAGTGTCCGCCGAGTCCGCGTAGACGGGTCCGGCGCGGTGCCCCGTCCTTTTCCTTACCGCGACAGGTCGTCACCATGATCCGATCCCCCCACCTTCCGCCCGCCGGCCTCGGCGCCGGTCTCGCCCTCTCCGCTGCGCTGCTGCTAGGCGCCTGCGCCAAGATCGACACCGCGCCCACGGCCTCCAAGCCGCTACACATCGATCTCGCTGCGCCCGTCGCCGAACAGGTCGATCTTGCCTGGCCGCAGAAAGAGGGCGCCCTGGCCGCCGACTACACGATCACCCAGCCGCGCGATGTCACCCTGCGCCTGCCCAATGGGCAGCAGATCGTCGTGCCGGCCGATCGCGTCGCGTTCAAGCAGCAGGGTGGCCTGCTGGTCGGCGTGCACATCCAGCCTGTCGGCGGCGCCCTCGACCACCCCGATGCGCTCGCCCAGACCCGCGAGCTGCTCGACACCAACCGTCTGCTCGATCCGGCGCTGGCCCATACGCTCGACGGCTGGGCGGCGCGCGACGGTGCGCAGCAGACCGCACGCGTCACCATCCGCGACGTGGACGTGCAGGTCGCGTTGACCCCCGGCAACAAGGCGGGCTGGCAGGCCACGCTCGACTTCGAACCGCGCGCCTGCGAAATGCCGGCCGGTCTGGACGGCGATCCGGATGCCTGTCTGCAGGCCACGCCGACCTCGACCGTGATCGCGGGCGGCTGAGATCCGGCAGAAAGTTCCGGCCCGCGCGTCGGTGTGACCCCGACCGGTTCCTGCGGACGTGCGGGCTGACAGGCTGATACGCCCGAGGCAGGAATGCCGCACCGTCAAACGGATGCGGCCTTGCCGATCGCCTGTTCAACCGCTGGCAGCCGCTTCGCGCGCAATCCCCGCAGCATCGGACTGCCGGGGCGCGGCGTCATGGAAGACCGCAACGGGCAACGGACAGGCTGCGCTGTACGGCCTGTCATTGCGCTTTTGAAGCGGATGGCACACGTGGGAGAAGCGCACGGCGCCGTCTCGCCTCGCCGTGCAGCCAGGAGACGCCCGCCGCCGGAACGGGCAAAGCGGTCCACCTGCATTCCGGCGAGCGGCCTCTCCGGCCCACCGGGCTCAGGCGGGCGTCACTTCCAGCGCTTCGAGCGCCGAGAACGCGGCCGAGCGCTCGGCCTCGGTCAGGTCGATACGCTGCAACGCAGCGTCGAGCATCAGCGGCGTACCACCCGCCGCTGGACGCAGCGCGACCGCATACGAGGCGCCGTCGGCGGACTCGATCAGCAGCGGTGCTTCCCGCTTGCGGAAGCGTGTGTTCGCCTTGGGAGCGCGTCGACCTGCACCAGGCCCGTGGGCATAGGTGACCAGCGTGCCGCCGAAGGACGACTGCGCCGCGCGGATCTCGACCAGCTCGGGACTCCAGCGCTGCGGCTGCCGCGACGCCCGGTTGATGCGCGCGTTGCCTGCAGCGGTGACGACGCAGACGATGCCGCCCACCAGGAACGCGCCGAACACGACCAGAAAGAACGCCATCCGATTCCAGAAGCGCTCCAGACCGATGCTCAGCGTCGCCAGCTCCGGATCATCCGCGGCCACGATCAGGCTCGCCTCGTAGTCGCCGCGCGACGCTGACAGGAACATCAGGCTGATGTGCTTTTCGTAGTCGACGCCATCGACGGTGTAGGCGACATCCGCCTCGCAGTCGGTGAGCACGGCCTTGCGCGTGGTGCAGCGCGCATCGCGCAGGGCGTAGTCCTCGAGCTCGAGCGGATTGGAGCGGATGTGCTGGTCACGCAGCAGGCCGGGCGCCTGCCACCACGCCAGCGCCCCGGCCAGTACCAGCAGCACCAACGCCAGCAGATAACCGCCCCCCATGCCGAGCACGTTGCGGGTGAAACGCAGATCGCGCTGCGGTAGCAGCGCCTGAAGATGGGTCATGACAGCTCCTGGACAACGAGGACGCCCGCGTCGCGCACGTGGGCGGAACGCTCGGACAGATGGAATGCGGGCATCCGGCGACATCGGCCGGGGCTGGCGGGGCGCTATCTTGCCGCATTCATGAAACCGTTTCCATCGCTTGGGCGAACAGAGGCGCCATCCGGTGCCGACACGCAACCCGGTCGCAGCCCGGCGCGGCGGGACCGCGGCCGGACACCTCCGGGATGGGCGGCTTGAACGACTCGGCGTAGGATGCGTCGTGGTCCGGCGGCGGCATGCCGGATCAGATCCGGCACGGAACCCGATTCCGTCGCCGCCCCAGAGATCCCAGCGGAGCGCGACGATGGCCAAGAGCCTCGACAAGAAGAAAGAGACCAAGAAGAAGCCGGTCAAGACCCTCAAGGAAAAGCGGGCCGAGAAGGCCGCGAAGAAGTCCTGACGTCCACCGCTCCGGCGGGCCCTGCGCCCGCCGGAGCGGATGCGGCGATTCTCAGCCGATGCGCTCGAAACCCAGTCCGCCGACCGCGGCGCCGGCGCCCGGCAACCACGGCAGCAGCCAGTGGTCGACGAGCAGGAACGCGAACAGCGCCATCAGGTACACGACGGAATAGTTGAACATCCGCATCGCGAAGAACTCGTCCGGCGGATCGAGCAGACGCCACGCGTACCAGAGAAACACCAGGCCCAGCACCACGGCGCCGCCCAGATAGAACACGCCACTCATGCCGATCGCGACCGGCAACAGCGTGATCACGACCAGCAGCACGGTGTAGATCAGGATCTGCCAGCGCGTGTACGCCACGCCGTGCGTGACCGGCAGCATCGGCACCAGCGCGCGCGCGTAGTCGTCGCGGCGGAAGATCGCCAGCGCCCAGAAATGCGGCGGCGTCCACACGAAGATGATCAGCACCAGCAGCAGCGCGTGCGCCCAGTCCCACTGGCCCTGCATGTTGGTCACCGCGGCCCAGCCCAGCAGCGGCGGCGCCGCGCCGGCGATGCCGCCGATGACGATGTTCTGCGGCGTCGCGCGCTTGAGCCAGCCGGTGTAGATCACCGCATAGCCGATCAGCGAGGCGAAGGTCAGCGCGGCGGTCAGCACGTTGACCAGCAGCACCAGGATCGCCATCGACAGCGCACCCAGCGCCAGCGCGAACACCAGCACCTGCACCGGGCGCAGCGCGCCCGTCGCGAGTGGCCGATGCGCGGTACGCGCCATGACCTTGTCGATGCGCTGGTCGATCAGATGGTTGATCGCCGCCGCCGATGCCGCGGCCAGCCAGATGCCGAGCAGGCCGAACACCGTTTCCTGCCACGGCGGCAGGCCGGGCACGGCGAGGAACATGCCGACCAGCGCTGTAAACACGATCAGTGCCACCACGCGGGGTTTGGTCAGCGCCCAGTAGTCGCGTGCCTGGATCGCCATGTCAGTCCGGCCGCTTCAGGCGCGCGAGCAGCGACACCAGCACGAACAGCAGCAACGCGGCGCCGCCGTTGTGCATCACCGCGACCGGCAACGGCAGCGCGAGCTTGACGTTGAAGATGCCCAGCGCGACCTGCGCGCAGGTCAGCAGCGCGAGCGCGACCGCCCAGCCGCGCAGGCCCGGCGTGCGCAGCAGGCGCGCGGCGAATGCGATCAGATACGCGAACACCGCGATCGCCATGACCCGGTGCGCCAGCTGGATCGCCACGCGCGCCGCGCCGTCGAGCACACCGCCTTCGTAATCCACGCCCACACCGCGCCACAGCACGAAGCCTTCGCGGAAGTCGGCCTGCGGCCACCATTCGCCGACGCACTTCGGGAAATCGACGTAATGGTGCGCATCGGTCACCCAGCCACCGGCGCCGCAGGCAAGCGCAGCGTAGTTCGCGCTGACCCAGCCGCCGAGCGCGATCTGCACGCCGACCAGACCGATCGCACCGAGCGTCCAGCGTCGCAGCGTGGGTGCGTCGACCAGCACGATCGGCTGCACCGTCGCGCGCCAGGCCATCCACAGCAGCAGCGAGAACGTCAGCATGCCGCCGAGCAGATGGCCCATGACGATCACCGGCTTGAGCAGCATGGTGACCGTCCATTTGCCGAGCAGCGCCTGGAAGATCACCACCGCCAGCGTGAGGGCCGCGGCGCGTGCGAGATCGATGTTCGACCAGCGCAGCGCCGCGATCAGCAGCAGTGCTTCACCGAGCGCGGCGATGCCGAGCGCGGCCATGACGTGGCCCTGCATGTACAGCGGAATCGCCAGCGCGACCAACGCCGAGGCACCGATGATCTGCAGCATGCCGAAGCGGCGACGGCGCGCAGCCAGCAGCGCCAGACCCAGCACCAGCACGCCCAATGTTGCCGCGAGGTGGCGGTGCACCTGCTCGCGCCAGGCCTTGTCCGATTCGAACTCGCGGATCGCGCTGGCGGCGTGGTCGACGACTTCGCTGGCGGCCTGCGGCCACGCCGCGCGGCCGTAGCACGTGGGCCAGTCGGGGCAGCTGAGGCCGGCATCGGACAGACGCACGAACGCGCCGAATACGATCACGCACAGCGTCAGCGCGGTGGCGAGCCAGGCGATGCGGTGGAAATGCTTGTGGGTCGACGGACGGAACGATGTCGCGCGCGCGGGGGGCGTGTGGGTCATCACTTGAGTTTCAGCAGCTTGGCCATGTCGCTGCGCAGATCGCCCGGATCGAAGCCCGGGGCGTAGCGCAGGATGACGAACCCGTTCGGGTCCACGACATAGGCGGGGACGCCATTGTCCGCCTCGCCGGGCCCGCCGTCGACGCGCGGTAATGTCGCACGCAGCGCCGGGTCAGCTTCGACGATCCGCCATGCCGGATTGCGGATCGCGCCGTCGGGCACCGCGCCCGCCCACAGGATGTCGACGTGGTCGGCGTTGCGGCCGAACAGCTGCCACACCAGATCGAGCTGCCGCGACAGTTCGACGCAGGTCTGCGCGCAGTCGCGCGGCGGCGCGACGAGAATCCGCCAGCGCCGCTCGGCCGGGCGCCACTCGTAACTGCCGCCATCGATCAGGTGCAGCGGATGCGTGCGCAGGTCCCCGGGCGGATCGAGCAGCTCGCCCTTGTTCTGCATGCCCGACGGGCGCCAGCCCGAGAACCGCAGCGCGCCGGCGACGACGGCGCTACCGAGAAACAGCACCACGATCAGCACCAGCAGCAGGCGATTGCGGTTGCGCTGCGCGGGCGGCAGCGTCTGCGCGGGAGACGGATTCATCGGCGGCGGGTCCGGAACGTGAGCACGAGGGCGATGACGAGCACCGCGAGGGCCAGCCCGAACCATTGCACCGCGTAACCGAGGTGCTTGTCGGGCGTGAGCGTGTTGGGCAGGACGTCGAGATCGCGCAGATAACCGACGTCGAGCGCCGGATCGAGCCGCAGCACGCGCGGCGGCAACGCCGGCACGCCTGTCTCGGCTGCGATCGCCGCGATGTCGATGCGGGTCATCAGCACCGCATCGCCGGACGTCAGCGCAGGGCCGAGCGCGAGGCCGGCCGACGGCGGTGGTGCGAGCAGACCACGCAGGTCGAGGTCGCGCCCGAGCAGGCCGTCGCCGCGGACGATGGCGGCATCGGGCAGCCGCGTCGTGCGATCGACGAGTGCGGTCCAGCCGAGATCGACCAGCAGTGGCGGTGCGTCGTCGGGGGCGAACAGGCGATACACGCGCAGGCCCGGCACGCCGGCCTGGATCTGGTTGTCGAGCACGAAGGCCGGACGGTCGACGAAACGTCCGCGTCCGCCGCTCCAGTCGTAATCACGGATGCGCGCGGCGTCGCCGGCAGCGGCCAGCGACACGGGCGTGCGGGCCTCGAGCGTCGCTGCAACGGCGTCGAGCATCGCCTGCTTCTGGCTCATCCGCGACAGCTGCCACTGGCCCAGCGATACGAAGGCCGCGATCGTCAGCACGGCCAGCGTCCAGCCGATGATGCGGGTGTGGCGCGGACTCATGCGCGGCGCTCCGCAGACTGCAATAATCGACCGACACACCCAGTGTCCCGGAGCCTGCGATGGTGATGAACGATTCGCTGAAGTTGCTGCTGATCATCGCCTTCGTGCTGCTGATCCTGTGGAATCTGGGCAGCGCGCTGTTCTACATGATGACCGACAAGGGCACGACCGACCGCACGGTGAAAGCGCTCACGCGCCGCATCGGCCTGTCGGTCGGGCTGATCCTGCTGGTGCTGCTGGCGATCTGGATGGGCTGGATCAAGCCGCATGGCGTTTACGGCTGAGGCCGGAAGTGGGAAGCGGGCGGCCACCAAGCGCCGCCCGGCGTCGACGCGTCGTCAGACGACGTAGACGAACAGGAACAGGATCAGCCAGACCACGTCCACGAAGTGCCAGTACCAGGCCACCGCTTCGAACGCGAAGTGGTTTTCCTTGGTGAAGTGGCCGCGATAACAGCGCAGCCAGATCACGATCAACATGATCGTGCCGAGCGTGACGTGCGCGCCGTGGAAGCCGGTGAGCATGAAGAACGTCGAGCCGTAAATGCCCGAGCCCATCGTCAGGTTGAGATCGCGGTAGGCGTGGACGTACTCCTCGATCTGGAAGAACAGGAACACGCAGCCGAGCAGGATCGTCGCGCCGAGGAACACCAGCAGCTGGGTGCGGTGCGCGGCGCGCAGCGCGTGGTGAGCGATGGTGATGGTGATGCCCGACGCCAACAGGATCAGCGTATTGAGCAGCGGCAGACCCCAGGCCGGAATCGTCTGGAACGCGCCGCCGATATCACCAGGGCCGGCCGACGGCCACGCCGCGCTGTAGCCGTCCCACAACACCGCATTGGTCATCGCGCCCGAGCCTTCGCCGCCCAGCCACGGCAGCGACAGCGTGCGCGCGTAGAACAGCGCGCCGAAGAACGCGGCGAAGAACATGATTTCCGAGAAGATGAACCACACCATCCCCATGCGGAACGACAGGTCGACCTGCTTGTTGTAGTAGCCCGACACCGACTCGAGCACGACATCGGCGAACCACTTGAACAGGATCAGCGCCAGCACCGCGATGCCGACGAAGAACAGCGGACGGCCCCAGCTGTGCTCGTTGAACCAGCTGGCCAGGCCCAGCATCGTGGCGAACAGCGCCACCGAGGCGAACACCGGCCACTTGCTGTCGTGGGGCACGAAATAGAGGTCGGGGTCCTGCTCGGTCTTGGCGTGGGCCATGGCGATATCCGGATCGTCGATGCGTGGTTCGGGAAGGCGGGGTGCGGGCTCAGGGCGCCGCGACCACACCCGGATTGCCGCGTACCGGCGCCGCATGGGCGGTCAGACGCGACGTGAGAACGTCGTTCTTGAAGAAGGTGTAGCTCAGCGTGACCGTGTTGACATCCTTCGGCAACGACGGGTCGATGATGAAGCGCACCGGCATATCGCGGGTCTCGCCGGCCTGCAGCGTCTGCGCGGTGAAACAGAAGCACTCGGTCTTCTGGAAGAAGCCCGACGCGCGTGCGGGCGCCACCGACGGCGTGGCGCTGCCGACGACGGCCGCGACGCTGTCGTTGTGCGCGTAGTACGTGGTCTCGTACTGCTCGCCGACGCGCACGCGCATGCGGGTTTCGTTGGGGCGGAACGACCACGGCAGATGCGAGTTCACGGTCGCGTCGAACTCGACGGTGACCCAGCGCTCGGCCGGTGTCGCGCTCGTCGCCGGCGCGGCGACCGCGCTGTTCTCGAGGCGGATGCCGAACACCTTTTCGCAGGCGATGCGATACAGCGGCACCAGCGAAAACGTGAACGCGAACGCGACGATCGAGATGCCGACCAGCTTGCCGATGCCGACGGTCGCCGACTTCGGCCGGGTGTCGGTCCGCGCGGCAGGCTCAAGCGTGCGCAAGTCGTCGCTCACGACAGCAGCACCCCGCGCGCGATGAAGCCGATGTAGACCAGCGCCGCGACCGCGGCGACGACCAGCGCGGTGCGCCGCGCGCGACGGCGGCGGGCAGCGAGATCGGAACCGGGATCAGGCGTGGTCATCGCAATGCGCATCAGTGGCTGATGTCGTCGTGAGCCAGATCACCCGGTTTGATCACCGGCGGCTTGGCGAAGGTGTGGTGCGGCGCCGGCGACGGCACCGTCCACTCCAGACCGCGTGCGCCTTCCCACGAACGCGCCGCAGCGGGCGCGCCGCGCAGCTTCGAGTGCAGCAGGATCGCGAACATCATGAAGGGCGTGGCGAACATGCCGAACGCGCCGATCGAGCTGATCAGGTTCCAGTCCGCGAACACGACGTTGTAGTCGGGGATGCGGCGCGGCATGCCGGCCAGACCGAGGAAGTGCTGCGGGAAGAACAGCAGGTTGACGAAGACGATCGTCCACCAGAAATGCACCTTCGCCCAGAACTCGCTGTACATCCGCCCGGTCCACTTCGGCCACCAGTAGTACGTGGCCGCGATGATCGAGAACAGCGCGCCGGTCACCAGCACGTAGTGGAAGTGCGCGACGACGAAATAGGTGTCGTGGTACTGGAAGTCGGCCGGCACGATCGCGAGCATCAGGCCCGAGAATCCACCGATGGTGAACAGGATCACGAACGCGATCGCCCACAGCATCGGCGCCTCGAACGTCATCGCGCCGCGCCACATCGTCGACACCCAGTTGAACACCTTCACGCCGGTCGGAATCGCGATCAGCATCGTCGCGAACATGAAGTAGATCTCGCCGCCCAGCGGCATGCCGACGGTGAACATGTGGTGGGCCCACACGATGAAGCTCAGGAAGGCGATCGACGCGGTCGCGTAGACCATCGCCTGGTAGCCGAACAGCGGCTTGCGCGAGAACGTCGGCAGGATTTCCGAGACCACGCCGAATGCCGGCAGGATCATGATGTAGACCTCGGGATGCCCGAAGAACCAGAAGATGTGCTGGTACATCACCGGGTCGCCGCCGCCGGCCGCGTTGAAGAACGAGGTCATGAAGAACTTGTCGGTCAGCAGCATCGTGACCGCGCCGGCCAGCACCGGCATCACCGCGATCAGCAGGAACGCGGTGATCAGCCAGGTCCAGCAGAAGATCGGCATCTTCAACAGGTCCACGCCCGGGGCGCGCATGTTGAGGATGGTCGCGATGACGTTGATCGCGCCCATGATCGAGCTGATGCCCATCATGTGGATGGCGAAGATCGTCAGCGACACACTGCTGCCACCCTGCAGCGACAGCGGCGGATACAGCGTCCAGCCACCGGCCGGACCACCGCCGGGCAGCAGCAGCGTCATCAGCAGCAGCGTGAACGCGAACGGCAGGATCCAGAACGACCAGTTGTTCATGCGCGGCAGCGCCATGTCCGGCGCGCCGATCTGCAGCGGGATCATCCAGTTCGCAAGGCCCACGAAGGCCGGCATCACGCCGCCGAAGATCATCACCAGCGCGTGCATGGTGGTCATCTGGTTGAAGAACTGCGGGCTGACGTGCTGCAGGCCCGGGACGGCGAGCTCGGTGCGGATGACCACGCTCATCGCCGCGCCGACGATGAACATCAGGAAGGAGAACAGCAGGTACAGCGTGCCGATGTCCTTGTGGTTCGTGGAGAAGAACCAGCGCTGGACGAACCCCTGCGTCGGGGCGTGGTGATCGTCGTGGTGCGCGTCAGCGGTGGCGGGGTGCGTCGTCGACATGTGCGGTGTGCCTCGATCGATCAGCCGGCCGCGGGCGCGGCAGGGGCGGACGGGGACTGCGTGGCGGAGGCGGCAGCCTCGGCGGGCGCGGCGTCAGGCGACGGTGCGGGTGCGGCGTCGGCGGGTCCGGGTTCGCCCGGAGCGGGAATGGCCGGGGCGTTCTTCGCCTTCTCGGCGGCGAGCCAGGTCTGGAACTCTTCCGGCGGCACGGCGCGCACGACGATCGGCATGAAGCCGTGGTCCTTGCCGCACAGCTCTGCGCACTGGCCGCGGTACACGCCCGGCTCGAGGATTTCGGTCCAGGCCTCGTTGACCAGGCCCGGAATCGCGTCCTGCTTCCAGCCGAAGGCCGGCACCCACCAGGAATGGATCACGTCGTCGGCGGTGACGACGAAGCGGATCTTGGTGTTGGTGGGCAGCACCAGCTGGTTGTCGACATCGAGCAGGTAGTGGCCGTGGGCGTCGAGCTCGGCACGCGTGGTGTCGCGGCTCTGGCGCAGGCGGTCGCTCTCGCGGTCGAGGCGGCTGGTCAGCATCACGTCCTCGCCCATGTATTCGTACTTCCACATCCACTGCACGCCGGTGACCTTGACGGTCATCGCCGCGTCGCGCGTGTCGTACATGGCGATCAGCTTCTGCGTGGCCGGCACCGCCATCAGCACCAGGATGACGATCGGGACGACGGTCCAGATGACTTCGGCGGTGGTGTTGTGGGTGAACTGCGCCGCGGTGACCCCGCGCGACTTGCGGAAGCGGAACATCGCCACCGCCATCGCGCCGAACACCAGCACGCCGATCACCACGCAGACCCACAGCGCGAGCATGTGCGCGTCGTAGGCGTGCTGCGCGGATGTGGTGACACCGCGGCCCATGTTGAGCTGCCACGGCTTGGGGTCAGCGGACTGCGCCAAAACGTTCGTGGATGCCAGAAGCGCAGCGGCGCCCCCCATCCACAGTTTGGACGCGTACCTGTTGGAACAAGCGCCTTGCTTCACATCGGACCCCATACCTGAGCTGGCCTTGGTGCTGGCGGGAACGCGTCCGTCCTCGCCCGGCGGTGAGTGCCGGGCGATATACGCAGGAGCGGCGGCGTGCTGCGAATAACGCATGAATGGTAGCTGTCGGCGTTCGGCAGGGGCAAGCCGCGCTGCCGCAACCGCTGCGACCCCTCGGGTTGGCCCGGGTGTCGAGAGGCGCTACAGCCGGCTATAGCCTGTCGTACGCAGCCCCGAGGATACCCCCATGGCCCACCGTTCTCCCGTTTCTCCGCCGATGCCAGTCGACGGCGGCGCGCGCCGCTCGCAGACTCTGCGAGCGCTGGGCGCCTCGAATACCGCCACCCGCCGCGGATTCGGCAGCCTGTCGCCCACCCGCCAGCGCCTTCGACTGGACCTGCGCGACGCGGACGGCCGCGTCGCCAGCTTCACCGCCGAGGACATCCTCGGCGCCGATGCGCGTCGGCATGACGCGCAAGGCCCGCGCCTGCGCCTGCCCGGCGCGCTGGAAAGTCGCTTCGCCGAAGCCGCCGCGCACTGCCTGGCCGCAGCCGAATCGGTGGCCGACCTGCATCGCACGCGCCTGTATCTGGACCCGCTCGATCGCAGCGGCGCCGCGCGCGGCAATGGCCTGCTGATCGAATGGCGACAGCCCTACGGCGATACGCCGATGATCGAAAGCGTAACGCTCGAGACGTTCTGCAGCGGACAGTGGCATCCGCGTGCCGGCACGCTGCCGCCGCGGCATGGCGCAGCGATGGTCGAGCTGGCGGCCTGCATGCCGCGCCTGCTGCAACCGCTGCACGCCCTGGCCGCCACGCATGCACGTGTGCGCTTTGCGATGCGGACCTACGACGCGCCCGTCATTTCCTGAACATCCCGCCCGGCTTCGGGCGGGTTTCGCACAGTGGTGGACCGGGTCGGCAGGCTAGAATTCCGCTCCTGCCCTAAGCCGGTCGTCCCACCTTGAACGCCAGTTTGTCGCCCGCCGCCCCTGCGATCTCCCTTCAGCCGCAGCGCGACGCGATCACCGCCGCCTGGACCGGCGATGAAACCGAACGCGTCCACGCGCTGCTGGCCGAAGCACGCCAGCCCGATGCCGACCGCGCCGCGATCCAGGCGACGGCCGCCGATCTCGTCCGCCGCGTGCGCCTGCGCGCGCAGGACCGTGGCGCGATCGAAGCCTTCATGCAGCAGTACGACCTCGGCAGCGAGGAAGGCGTGCTGCTGATGTGCGTGGCCGAAGCGCTGTTGCGCATCCCGGACGAAGACACCGCCGATGCGCTGATCCGCGACAAGCTGGGCGAAGCCAACTGGCGCAAGCACATGGGCCAGTCCGATTCGGTGCTGGTCAACGCCTCGACCTGGGGCCTGATGCTGACGGGCCGTCTGGTCGATCTGGCCGACGACACCAAGCGCAACGTGCACAACGCCTTCCAGCGCCTGATCGGCCGCGTCGGCGAGCCGGTGATCCGCCTCGCGGTGCGCCAGGCGATGCGGATCATGGGCCACCAGTTCGTCATGGGCCGCACGATCGGCGAAGCGCTGACGCGCTCGCGCAAGGGCGACAACGCCGCGTATCGCTATTCGTTCGACATGCTCGGCGAGGCCGCGCTGACCCAGCACGACGCCGACCGGTATCTGAAGGCCTACCGCGATGCGATCGACGCGATCGGCCGCACCGGCCCGTTCGAAGACGAAATCACCGCGCCGTCGATCTCGGTCAAGCTGTCGGCGCTGCATCCTCGCTATGAACACGCCAAGCACGCACGCGTGCTGGCCGAACTCGCACCGCGCGTGCTCGATCTCGCCCAGCGCGCGAAGGGCTACCGCATCGGCCTGACCGTCGATGCCGAGGAAGCCGATCGTCTGGAGCTGTCGCTCGACGTCATCGAAGCCGCGCTTACAGATGCCTCGCTGGCCGGCTGGCACGGCTTCGGTATCGTCGTGCAGGCCTACCAGAAGCGCGCGCCGTTCGTGATCGACTGGATCGCAGCTTTGGCCCGCGCGCAGGGCCGTCGCATTCCGGTGCGCCTGGTCAAGGGCGCGTACTGGGACAGCGAGGTCAAGCGCGCCCAGGTCGAAGGCCATCCGGGCTATCCGGTGTTCACGCGCAAGCCGAACACCGACGTCAGCTATCTCGCCAACGCGCGCCGCCTGCTGTCGGCGACCGATGCGATCTATCCGATGTTCGCCACGCACAACGCGCACACGATTGCGGCGGTGCACAGGCTGGGGATGACGCTGCGCAACGGCGGCGGCGCGAAGCCCTACGAATTCCAGAAGCTGCACGGCATGGGCGACGACCTCTACGCCGAGGTGATCCCGGCTGATCGTCTCGACGTGCCGTGCCGCGTGTATGCGCCGGTCGGTTCGCACGAGGACCTGCTGCCGTATCTGGTGCGTCGCCTGCTCGAGAACGGCGCCAACTCCAGCTTCGTCAACCGCATCAGCGATGAGGACGTCGCCATCGACGATCTGATCCGCGATCCGGTCGAGGTCGTCGCCGGTTTCGAATCCATTCCCCATCCCCGTATTCCGCTGCCGGTCGATCTCTTCCGCAGCCAGTTCCAAGACAGGAGCAATTCCATGGGCGTCAATCTCGCCAACGACGCACAGCTCGCCACGCTGGCCGCGCAGATCCAGGCCGCGACCGGTCCGTGGACCGCGGGCCCGCTGGTGCCGGGCGCGACCAGCGCCGGCGCGACCGTCGAGGTCACCAGCCCCGCCGACCGCCGTGTGCGCGTGGGCCAGTGGCAGGCCGCCGACAGCGCGACCGTCGAGCAGGCGCTGCGCAATGCGACCGACGCACACGCGGACTGGAATGCGGTGCCGGCCGCGTCGCGCGCGGCGATTCTCGAGCACGCCGCCGACCTGCTGGAATCGCGCACGCCTGACTACATCGCGATGTGCACGCGCGAAGCCGGCAAGACGATTCCCGACGGCGTGGCCGAAGTCCGCGAGGCCGTGGACTTCCTGCGTTATTACGCCGCTGAAGCGCGTCGCCTGTTCGTCGTCGAGGCCCTGCCCGGCCCGACCGGCGAATCCAACAGTCTGCAGCTCTCCGGCCGCGGCGTGTTCGTGTGCATCAGCCCGTGGAACTTCCCGCTGGCGATCTTCGCCGGCCAGATCGCCGCCGCGCTGGCCGCGGGCAACACCGTGATCGCCAAGGCCGCCGAGCAGACCACGTTGGTCGGCCATGCCGCGATCAAGCTGCTGCACGAAGCCGGCGTGCCGGCGCATGTACTGCAGTACGTGCCGGGTGATGGTGCGAGCGTCGGTGCCGCACTGACCGCCGACCCGCGCGTCGCCGGCGTCGTGTTCACCGGCTCCAATGCGACCGCATTGGCGATCAACCGCGCGCTCGCCGCGCGTGACGGTGCGATCGGCACGCTGATCGCCGAGACCGGCGGCCAGAACGCGCTGATCGCCGACTCCTCGGCGCTGCCCGAACAGCTGGTCAAGGACGCGCTGGGTTCGGCGTTCACCTCGGCCGGACAGCGTTGCTCGGCCGCGCGCGTGCTGTTCGTGCAGGACGACATCGCCGACAAGGTGATCGGCATGCTGGCCGGCGCGATGCAGGAACTCACCGTCGGCGATCCGGCGCTGCTGTCGACCGATGTCGGCCCGGTGATCGATGCCGACGCGCTGCGCATGCTCGACGCGCACGCCGAGCGCATGGCCAGCGAGGCGCGCCTGATCGCGACCACGCCGGTCGGCCCCGAGGTCGCCCACGGCACCTTCTTCGCGCCGCGCGCGTGGGAACTGCAGTCGCTGACCCAGCTGCAGCGCGAGAACTTCGGACCGGCGCTGCACGTGATCCGCTGGAAGGCGGACCAGCTCGACGCCGTGATCGACGCGATCAACAACACCGGTTACGGCCTGACGCTGGGCATCCACTCGCGCATCGACGAGACCGTCGAGAAGATCAGCGCGCGCGCCCGCGTCGGCAACGTCTACGTCAACCGCAACCAGATCGGCGCCGTCGTCGGCGTGCAGCCCTTCGGCGGCCAGCGCCTGTCGGGCACCGGCCCGAAGGCCGGCGGCTCGCACTACCTGCCGCGCTTCACCACCGAGAAGACCGTGACCATCAACACCACGGCCGCCGGCGGCAATGCCTCGCTGCTGACGCTCGGCGAGTAATCGCGGCTTGCGCGGCATGCCGCGCGCGATGACGAGTGCCCGCTGCGCTTCGGCGGTCAGCAGGCGCTTTGGTCGCGGCAGATCGTCCGCCGCGATTCGTTCGGCCGGAATGCTGCTCGCTGAGTGAGATTTCTTGATCAGCAGAATGTTCTGATCGCGAGCGGCCCTCACCCCAACTCCCGCTCCGCGCCCCTGCCCTCGCACCATCACGAGGGCGTTCGAAGGCACGTGAGCCAGTGGCGCGCAAGCGTCCCTTCTCACCCCGGGGGTAGAGGGGCTTGAAGCACGATGCGAGGCCGACGCGTTTGCACGCGCCGGCTAAGATTCTGCATTCCCCACTTCATCCCTCACGGCCCCGATGGCCTTCGATGCCTTTGCCCTGATCCTGGCGATGCTCGCGCTGGGCATGCTGTTCGCCCGCCTGCGGGTGATGCCGGCCAATGCCGCCGAGGTGCTCAACCTCGTCGTGCTCTATGTCTGCCTGCCGGCCGCGGTGCTGGTGCATGTGCCGAAGCTGCGTTTCGATGCGTCGCTGCTCGGCGTCGCCGCGACGCCGTGGCTGCTCGCGGTCGCGACGCTCATCCTGGTGTTGCCAGTGGCGCGCTGGTTGAAGTTCCGGCGCGACGAGACCGCGGTGCTGCTGCTGTGCGTGGCGCTGTGCAACAGCAGCTTCATCGGCTATCCGATGATCGCGGCGCTGCTCGGTGACGACGCGGTCGCCTACGCGGTGGTCTACGACCAGTTCGGCACGTTCGTGCTGCTGTCGACGTTCGGCCTGACGATCCTCGCGCGTTACGGCGGCGACACGCCGCCGGGCTGGCGCGACATCGCGCGGCGCATCGTGCGGTTTCCGCCGGTGTGGGCGCTGCTGTTCGGGCTGATCTTGATGCCGGCCGCGCCGCCGGCGTGGATCGCGTCGGCGCTGGAGAATCTCGCCGGCGCGCTGCTGCCGCTGGTGATGCTGGCGGTGGGCCTGTCGATCCAGCTGCGCATGCCACGCGACGAGATCCGCCCGTTGGCGACCGGACTGGTGCTGAAGCTGCTGGTGATGCCGGCGATCGCGCTGCCGCTGTCGCTGCTGTTCGGCATGTCCGGCACGATGCTGCAGGCGAACGTGCTCGAGTCGGCGATGCCGAGCATGATCACCGCGGCCGCGCTGGCGATCGCAGCGGGCCTGGCGCCGCGCCTTGCCGCTGCGCTGGTGGGCTACGGGATCCTGCTGTCACTGGTGACGTTGCCGGCGTGGGCGTGGCTGCTGGGGCGGTTCGTCTAGAGAGTTCCGGATGATGGTGTCGCTGCGCCGACCCGTCCTCGACGAACATCGGACGCGCACAAAAAAGCCCCGCCGAAGCGGGGCTTTTTCTTGTCACGATGTCGCCTGGATCAGAAGCGGTACTGCGCCGAGACGCCGAACAGGTTGGCGTTGCCGTCGAAGTCGCCGGCGACGCGGCTGCCGCCGCTGGTGGTGTCGATCTTCGGGTCACGCGGCTCGATGCGGCTGTAACCGAAGTTCAGGTCGAACGCGTCGCTCATCGTCCAGGTCGCACCGACCGAATAGAAGATGCGGTTCGCATCGGGCAGGCGCGGGGTGCGGTGCTCGAGGCTGGTCGGGGTTTCGTCGTACGCGACGCCGCCACGCAGCTTCCAGCTGTCGTTGAGCTTGTACTCGGCGCCGACGGACGCGAAATACGTGTCCTTCCACTCGAAGGGCTCGACCGAATCCGGATCCGGGTTCTCGAACTGGATGCGGACTTCGCGCAGCGACGACCAGTTGGTCTCGGCGTACGTGGCCGACAGCATCAGCGCGTCGGTGACCTGCCACGCGGCGCCGATGTTGAGGATCGACGGGGTGGTCAGTTCGGCGGTGACATTGCCGTCGAGGAACAGGCCCGGACGGACCTGGCCGAACACGGCAGCGGCATTGCCCGGCACGGTCCAGTCGGCGGTGCCCGTCAGCTCATAATCGATCTCGGAGCGGTAGCTGACGCCGATCGACACATTGTCGGTCGGACGCAGGTTCGCGCCGAGGATGTAGCCGAAGCCGTTGTCGTCGCCCTGCACTTCGGCAAGACCGTCGGCGCTCTGCGGCAGGAAGCCGGGAGCGCCGGCGCCTGCCAGCAACGAGCCGAAATCCACTGCCTTCGACAGGGTGACGTCGGCGCGCGAAGCGATGACGCCCAGGCCGACCGAGAAGCGATCGGTAATGTCGACGGCGCCCGACAGCGTGAAGTCGATGACTTCGACTTCGGACTTCTGGGCGGCGTAACGGCCGACCCAGCCGGCGTCGTATTCGGTCTTCAGACCGAACGGGGCGCTGACCATCGCGCCGAGCGCGACGCCGTTGTCGAGCTTGTGCACGACCGAGAACGCCGGAACCGGGGTCACGTCGCCGGCGTTGCCGCCGTTGCTGCCGCTCAGCGGACGGCCGAGCGGGTCGGTGCCGCTGCCCTGGAACTCGTAGTTGAGGTCGATGACGGTCAGGTCGAGCTGCACCGTGGTGCCTTCGAACTGGGTCATCATCGCCGGATTGTTGGTCACGACCGAGCTGTCGCCCGTCTTCGCGGCGGTGCCGGCGAAGGCGCTGCCCATCGACTTGACGCTGTTTTCCTTGAGCTGGAAGCCGGCTGCACTGGCCTGGCCTGCGAACGTCAGCGCGGCGGCGATGCCGACGGCGAGGACGGTGTTGCGCGTGTAGCGGGGGGTGGTAGCCATGTCTCGTGTTCTCTCCCGAACAGGTGTTGTTGTGATGCTGCGCCTGGCGTGGACGGGGGCCCCCTCCGTCCGCCGCCACCTGTCGGAATTCCCCTCCCGAACGCGCGTAGCGGGCGCACTATACCGTACGATTGCGTGTGGAAAACTTGCTGCGATGCGGCATTCCCGGCGTCTGTTTCCACCGCGCTTTACCGGCCCTGCGACGGCCCTCGACAATGGCCGCCCGATGTTTATCTCGATCCCCAACCGGCATGCGCGCACCCCCTTCCGTTGGGCGGTGCCGATGCTGTGTGCGCTGCTGTGGCTGGCGTTCCTGTGGGCGAGCACGCGCTCGGCCAACGAGCACTACACGCTGCTGCTCGATTGGGGTGCGCTGTACGGCGGCCCGGTGAGCACCGATGGCACGCTGGTGAACTGGCTTTACGCCGGGCCCTGGCTGCGCCTGGTGACCGCGCTGTTCCTGCATGCGGACTGGGCGCACCTGCTCGGCAATCTGGTGTTCCTGCTGATCTTCGGTTTGCCGGCCGAACGGCTGATGGGCGCGTGGCGCTTGCTGGTGCTCTTCATCGTCGGTGGCGCACTGGCGAATCTGTCGGCGGTGCTGGCGATCGGTGCGCCGGACCGTTTGATCATCGGCGCGAGCGGCGCGGTGTCGGCCCTGATCGGCGCGTATCTGGCGTTGTTCCCGCGCGCGCGGCTTGGCGTGGTGGTGCCGCTGGGACTGTTCCTGGAATTCGTGCGCGCGCCAGCCTCGCTGCTGATCGGCGTGTGGGCGGCGCTGCAGGTGATCTTCGCGTATATCGGCCCGGCCTTCGGCGCCGTGGCGTGGACCGCGCATCTGGCCGGCTTCCTGTTCGGCGTGGTGTTCGCGCTGATCTCGCGACATGCCATCGGCAAGCGGCTGCGGCGGCTCAAAGGATACTGAGGGCGCTGTGGTGTGCGATGCGCGCGTGGATGAAGCAGATCGTCTGTTTCGAATCGCGGTTCGCAACGGACGCATGACCGGGCATCCCGATCACCCGTCCACGCGGCGCGAACCGGGCCGTCCGAAGCACCGCGTTACACTCGCCTGCCCACGCGGCCATCGCGTGCCGGCTGCGAAGCTGGCCCCACGCGCCGCCACCCAGGCACACCGCCCAAGGCAACGATGACCACTTCCCAGGCACTGCTCGACACCCACGGCCCACGCGAATCGATGGAGTACGACGTCGTCGTCGTGGGCGCAGGCCCCGGCGGACTGGCGACTGCGATCCGGCTCAAGCAACTGGCCGCCGAAGCGGGCCGCGAAGTGTCGGTCTGTGTGCTGGAGAAGGGCTCCGAGCCGGGCGCGCACATCCTGTCGGGCGCGATCATCGACCCGCGCGCGCTGACCGAACTGATTCCGGACTGGAAAGAGAAAGGCGCGCCGCTGAAGCAGGCGGTCACCCGCGACGAATTCCTGTTTCTCGACGAGACCGGTCAGAAGTCGACGCCGGATTTCTTCCTGCCCGACTGCTTCAAGAACCACGGCAACTACATCATCAGCCTCGGCGCGCTGGTGCGCTGGCTGGCCACGCAGGCCGAAGCGCTGGGCGTGGAGATCTTCCCCGGATTCGCCGCGGCCGAAGTGCTGTATGCCGACGACGGCCACGTGCGCGGCGTCGCGACCGGCAACCTCGGCATCGGCAAGGACGGGCAACCCACCGGCGAATTCCAGCTCGGCATGGAACTGCTCGCCAAGTACACGATCTTCGCCGAAGGCTCGCGCGGCCAGCTCGGCCGCGAACTGATCGCGAAGTTCGCGCTGGACGAGGGCCGCGATCCGCAGAGTTATGGCCTGGGCATCAAGGAGCTGTGGCAGATCGATCCGGCCAAGCACGAGCCGGGCCTGGTGGTCCACACCGCCGGCTGGCCGCTCGACGGCGACACCTACGGCGGCTCGTTCGTCTATCACGCCGAGGACGGCAAGCTCGCGATCGGTCTTGTGGTCGGGCTCGACTACCGCAATCCGTGGCTGAGCCCGTTCGAGGAATTCCAGCGCTTCAAGACGCATCCGGCGATCCGCAAGTATCTCGAAGGCGGCAAGCGCATCGGCTACGGCGCGCGCTCGATCACCGCCGGTGGCCTGCTGTCGATCCCGAAGCTCGTGTTCCCGGGCGGCGCCTTCGTCGGCTGCGAGGCCGGCACGCTCAACGCCAGCCGCATCAAGGGCAGCCACGCTGCGATCAAGACCGGCATGCTCGCCGCCGAGGCCGCGTTCGCCGCGCTCGGCGAGAACCGCAGTGGCGACGAACTGGCCGCATATCCGGTCGCGTTCGAAGCCAGCTGGCTGCATGCCGAGCTGTCGCAGTCGAAGAACTTCAAGCAGTGGTTCAAGAAGGGCCGCACCACCGCGACGCTGATGACCGGCATCGAACAGTGGCTGCTGCCCAAGCTCGGCATGCGCGTGCCGCCGTGGACGATCCACCGCGACAAGCCCGATTACGCCTGCCTGGAACCGGCCGCGCAGCACACGAAGATCGAGTACCCGAAGCCCGACGGCGCGCTGACCTTCGACCGCCTGAGCTCGGTGTACCTGTCGAGCACCAACCACGACGAGGACCAGCCGGCGCATCTGACACTCAAGGATGCGGCCGTGCCCGTGGACGTGAACCTGGCGACCTACGCCGGTCCCGAGGCGCGCTATTGCCCGGCCGCGGTCTACGAATACCTCGACGGTCCGGACGGCCCGTTTCTGCGGATCAACGCGCAGAACTGCGTGCACTGCAAGACCTGCGACATCAAGGATCCGACACAGAACATCGTCTGGGTCGCGCCGCAGGGCGGCGGCGGTCCGAACTACGCGGGCATGTGAGGCCAGCCCTCGACATCCGCAGGATGATGCGCCCGCAGCCTCACACGCGCATGCAGACGCCGGCCCTGCCTGGCGGCGTCGCGAAAACGGGGTCTTGGGTCTGATGGGCGTCGCGACGCGCTTGCCGTTCGGCAGGCCGCGCCTTCAACCGATTGGGCCGGACGCAGCATTCTTGAAAACCTGCCCGTATACTCGGGCGCAGCTGTGGCCAGAGGCCATGTTGCCAAGGGTGTTTCGTGCGTAATTACGATCTCGAATTCCTCAAGCGCTTCTCGATGGTGTTGGGTTTCCTGACCATCGTGACGCTCGGTCTGATGCTCGGCGCGTGGTATCTGCACAACTCGCTGCCGACCGACGTCCCGCCGAATGTCGCCAAGCGCACCGAAGCGCGTATCGCGCCGGTAGGCGCGGTCTACGCGGGCGCAACGGGTGCCGCATCGCAGGCGGCGGCCACTGCCGCAGCCGCGGCGGCCGCTGCAGCGCAGGTCGCCTACGGCGGCACCACCGATGGCTCGGTGATCTACCAGAACCTGTGCGCAGGCTGTCACACCTCGGGCGCCGGTGGTGCGCCGACGCTCGATCACCAGCACTGGGATGCCCGCATCGCCCAAGGCACTGAGACGCTGTACCGCCACTCGATCGAAGGCTTCACCGGCGCCGCGGGCGTGATGCCGCCGCGCGGCGGCAATCCGGCGCTCAATGACGAGCAGATGCACGCCGCGGTCGACTGGATGGTCGACAACCTCAAGTAATGTTGGCCGGGTACGTTGCCTGTCCCAGACGCCGCCTCTCCGGGCGGCGTCGTCGCATCCGGCCTGCCGTGGCCGCTGGAGTTCCGATGTTCCGACCGACCGCCGCCCTGCTCGCCGTCGCGCTGCTCGCCGCCTGCCAGTCCACCGCGCCCGCACCGGGCAGCGCCACCATCACCATCGGCGAACTGCACCGCGTGCCGATAGCGGGACCTGCGCAGGTCGAAGGCCGCGTGACCGCACGCTTCGAGGGTCTGGGCGGCTTCTTCGTGCAGGACGCCGGTGACGGCGATGCAGCGACGCCCGATGCCGTGTTCGTGCAGGTGCCGGCCGGTCTCCCGCTCCCGGCCGTGGGCGCGCACGTGCGCGCGCTCGGCCTGCGCGAAGACGGCGACATCGTGCATCTGCGCGCCCAGCGCGTGGACGTCCTGCCGACACCCGCGCCGGCGATCGCGCCGTTTGTGCTCGACGCGCCGCCGGCCGACTGGTCTGCGCTCGCCGGCACCTGGGTGCGCATCGATGCGCCGCTGACGTTGACCGGCCAGCACGAGCGCGCGCGCCGCGGCACGCTGGCCGCGAGTTTCGACGGCCGGCTGTTTACGCCGACCGAGATCGCACGCCCCGGCGCCGATGCCGCGCGCGTCGCGTCCGACAATGCGCGTCGTCGCGTGCTGCTCGACGACGGCCGCGAAGACGCACCGGCCGACGGCCAACTCTGGTACCTGCCCGAAACCGCGCAGGCCCTGCGCAGCGGCAGCGTGCTGACCGGCATCGAAGGCGTGGTCGACCATCGCCACGGCGCCTGGCGCCTGCAGCTCACCGCGCCGCTGCAACCGCAGCCGGCCTCGCGCCCGGCGGCGCCGGTGGTCGGCGGTGATGTGCGCGTCGCCGCGTTCAATCTGCAGAACCTGTTCAACGGCGACGGCCGCGGTGGTGGCTTCCCGACCCCGCGTGGTGCGCGCACGCCCGAGGAACTGACGCGGCAGATCGAAGGGCTGGTCGCGACGATCGCCGCGCTCAATGTCGATGTCGCCGCGCTGATGGAACTCGAGAACGACGGCTACGACGCCCAGTCGAGCATCGCCGCGCTGGTCGACGCGTTGAATGCCGAAGGCCCTGCGCATGACTGGCGCTTCGTCGATGCAGGCGAAGGTCCGGGGACGAATGCGATCCGGGTCGGCCTGATCTACCGCGACACGCGCGTGCGCCCGAAGGGTCAGCCGGCGACACTCGATGGCGGCCCGTTCGCCGAACTCAGCCGCGTGCCGCTCGCGCAGGCCTTCGTGCCGCTGCGCAACGGACGCGCGAACGGCGTCGATTTCAGCGTCGTCGCCGTGCACTTCAAGTCCAAAGGCTGCGGCGAAGCCGAAGGCCTGAATCTGGATCAGCGCGATGGCCAGGCCTGCTGGAACGCGTCGCGCGTCGACGCCGCCCAGCGCCTGCGCGACTGGCTGGCCACTGCGCCGACCGGCACCGCGGATCGCGTCGCGGTGGTCGGCGATTTCAACGCCTATGCGATGGAAGACCCGGTGCGCGTGTTCACCGACGCCGGCTGGCGCGACCCGTTCGCCGGCGGCGACGGTGATGCGCACTACAGCTTCGTGTTCGACGGCCAGGCCGGTCGCCTCGACCACCTGCTGCTCGGCCCGTCCCTCGCCGCGCGCGTGGCGGGCGCGGCGAAATGGCACAGCAACGCCGACGAACCGGTCGACACGCGTGAGCGCGAAGCGGCCGGGCCGTGGCGCAGTTCGGATCACGATCCGCTGGTGGTTGGGTTGCGGCTGCGCGGGCGCTGAGCCAAAGAGGCCCTCTGACGCTTGATCAAAGCCTTCCCCCGCAAGCGGGGGAAGGTTGGATGGGGGCGAACCTTCAGGTGTCGAGAGCGTTCGGTTCGAGCGAACGCATTGGCCTTCTTGCGTGTGACTGTCAGCTGGCGAGCGGAACGTTTGCCCCCTCCCAACCTCCCCCGCAAGCGGGGGAGGGGCTGATTTCGCGAGGCGGTTCGATCCCACCCACAGCCCCATCCCAACCGCCCCGTTATCATGGGCGCATGACGTCCCCCACGTTCCCCACGCAATCCGGGCCGCTGCTGCTGTCCGGTCCCGCCGGCAACCTCGAAGCCGCGATCGATCTGCCCGACGCCGATGTCGCGGCATTGCCGTTCGTCGCCGTGGTCTGCCATCCGCTGCCCACCGAGGGCGGCACGATGCACAACAAGGTCGTCACGATGGTCGCGCGCACGCTGCGCGAACTCGGCGCGGCCACGGTGCGTTTCAACTTCCGCGGCACCGGTACGTCCGACGGCACCTACGACGATGGCGTCGGCGAAATCGACGACCTCACCGCGGTGGTCGAATGGGTCCGCCGCGAGCGGCCCGGCCACGCGCTGTGGCTCGCCGGTTTCAGTTTTGGCGCCTACGTCTCGTTGCGTGCAGCCGATGCACTGCAGCCTGACGTGCTGATCTCGGTCGCACCCCCGGCCGGACGCTGGGATTTCGAATCGATCGTGCTGCCGACCTGCCCATGGCTGGTGATCCAGGGCGAGGCCGACGAGATCGTCGATCCGCAGGCCGTCTACAATTGGCTCGACGACAGCGGCGCGCAGGCCGAACTCGTGCGCATGCCCGAGACGAGCCACTTCTTCCATCGCCGCATGATCGATCTGCGCGGCGTGGTAAGGCACTGGGCCAGCCCGCACCTGCCGCAGGCTGCGGGTTGATGCGCGTGTGGCCGATCCGGGCGCAGGCGCGCCGGACGCGCTGCGCATGAGCGCGCTGCCGACACCGTCCGAACGCTACGCCGCCGGGGTCGCCCGCGGCGGCTGGCAATCCGATCCCGCGCAGCAGCCGGCGCTGGTCGAACTCGACCGCTTGCATGCCGCGCTGATCGAGCCGCCTGCGCGACGCGGCATGCTCGGCCGCCTGTTCGGTGGTGGCGATGCGCCCGATGTGCCGGCCGGCCTGTACCTGTGGGGCGGCGTGGGTCGCGGCAAGACCTTCATGATCGATCTGTTCCACGATGGCCTTCCCCTGCAGTCGATGCGTCCCGCGGCGTCGGATGCCGCGACGCCCGCAACGCCCGCAACGCCAGTGAAGGATCCCGCGCGCCACGCGACCCCCGACCCGAAACTCGGCCGTAAACGCCGCACCCATTTCCACCGCTTCATGCGCGAGGTCCACGAATCGTTGCGCGCGCACAGCGGCGAACGCGATCCGCTGGCGGCGATCGTGCGCGGCTGGCGCGATGCGGGTCTGCGCGTGCTGGTGCTCGACGAGTTCTTCGTCAGCGACATCGGCGATGCGATGCTGCTCGCGCGCCTGCTCGACCGCATGTTCGCCGACGGCATCGTGCTGGTGACCAGTTCCAACGTCGACCCCAAGGATCTCTACAAGGACGGCCTGCAGCGCGCACGCTTCATGCCGGCGATCGAGCTGCTGCAACGCCACACCCGCGTCGTGTATCTGGAAAGCGACACCGACTACCGCATGCGTGCCTTGACGCGCTCCCCGGTCTACCGCACGCCGCTCGATGCGGACGCCGACAGCTGGCTCGACACGCGCTGGCACGAGCTCGGCGGTGACGACGAACACCGCGATGCCGGTGTCGAGATCGATGGCCGTCGGATCTGCGTGCGCGCACGCACGCCGGGCATGGCGTGGTTCGATTTCGACGCGCTGTGCGAAGGCCCGCGCGGCGCCAGTGACTACATCCAGGTGGCCACCGAATTCCACACCGTGCTGCTGGGCGACATCCCGCACATGGATGCCACCCGAGACGACGCTGCGCGCCGTTTCGTCACGCTGATCGACGAGCTCTACGACCGCCACGTCAACCTCGTCTGCACGGCCGCCGCCGAACCCCCGGCGCTGTATTCTGGGGAGCGTCTGACCGGCGCGTTCGAGCGCACCGCTTCGCGGCTGATCGAGATGCGCAGCGCCGAGTACCTGGCCCGCGAACACCGCGGCTGAGGCCACGCCGCGCGGCTGCGGCGCCACGCGCATCACGCCGCGCCGGCGCGGCAGGTAGCATGCAGACATCTGCCGGCTGCCTTCCGGACTCGCCATGAGCTTCGCTTTCCGCTTCGCGTGTGTGCTGCTCGCGAGCCTCGCGCTGACGCCGCCAGTCGGCGCGCGTACGCCGCTGCTGGCCGGCGCCGCCGCGATGACGACCACGCCCGATCCTGCGCCCGCCGACGCCGTTGCCACGCCAGCGGCGGCGGCCGTGGATGTCGCCGACATTCCCGCGCAGGCCGATGTCGACCAACGTCTGGCCGAGCGCATCCGGGCCGCGGCCGCCGAAGCCGGAGCCGCGACACCCGCGGACGCCTACGCCAGGCGGCTGGCGACGATCGAGGCGTCGGTCGAGGATCCGTTCTGGCGCTTCACCTCGGCCGAACTGCGAACGCTGCCGATTCCGCGGCTGGAGAGCCTGTCGCGGCACTGGACCTTCCAGGCACGGCGGTTGGCGCAGTGGCAGGACGACCTGCGCCAGACCACCACGCACCAGGCCCGCGATGCGGCCGGTCTGGCCGCGCGCCGCGAAGCCTGGGAGATCACGGCCACCGCGGGCCAGGAACTGCCGGCCGCGTTGCGCCAGCGGGTGGACGAGGTGGTCATCGAACTCGGTCAGGCCGAGACCGCGCTGTCGGACCCGCTCGCGCGGCTGATCGCGCTCGGCCGGCGCGGCAATGCCGTCGACGCAGGCATCACGGCCGCGCGCAGCCGGGTGACCGATGCGGTCTCCGCGTACGACGCACGCCTGCTGCACATCGACACGCCGCCGCTGTGGCGCCTGAACACCCGGAGCCTGGCGCCCAACGCCGACACCGGCGACGTGATCCGCAGCGGTCTGCAGATCGAAACACGCTTCGCCGCGGAATACGCCCAGGGCGATGCAATGGGCGGCCTGCGTGCGTTGCAGACGCTGCTGGTCTGCTCGCTGCCGCTGCTGCTGTGGCTGGCCTGGCGGAGCCGCGCGCCGATCAGCGCCGGCCAGATCAGCCGCGCCGAGGCGACGGTGCTGTCGCGTCCCATCTCGTGCTGGCTGCTGCTGGTGGTGATCGGCGTGTTCGCGTTCCAGCCCGACGCGCCGATGCTGACCCACCAGTTCGCACTGCTGGCCGCGGTGGTGCCGGTGTTACGCCTGCTGCCGGTCTCGCAGCGACGCCTGCTGGGCATGGCGCCGTATGTCGCCAGCGCGCTGTTCCTGCTGCTGCGGCTGGGGTTCGTGTTCCTGTCGAGCGCGGTCGCCTATCGCCTCTACATCTTCGCGCTCGCCCTGTTGGGTCTGGCCGCGGCCGGCTGGCTGCTCTGGCGTGCGCATCGCTATGGCCACGAGACGCACACCGGACGCATCGGACAGGCACTCCGCGTCGGGGTGCGCGTCGGTGCGGCGCTGCTGCTCGTGGCCCTGCTCGCCAATGCACTGGGCAACGTGTCGCTGGCCGAAACCCTGACCGGGGGCGTCATCGACAGCCTGTATTTCGCGCTGCTGCTCGCCGCGGGACTGACGGTGCTGGCCACGTGGATCCAGCTGCTGCTCAAGCGACCCGGCGTGTCGCAGTTCCGGCTGGCGCGCGAACACGCGGGACCGGCAGTGCAGATGCTGCTCAAGCTGATGGCGGTCGCCGCCGTCGCCGGCTGGATCGTCTACACGCTCGACCGGTTCCGCGTGCTGTCGCCGGTGCACGCCTCGCTGTCGGCGCTGCTGGGCTACAGCTGGGCGCTGGGGGACCTGCGCCTGAGCCTGGGCCACGTGCTGTTGTTCGTGCTGACGGTGGTAATCGCGTTCTGGCTGGCGAAGACCGTGCGCCTGGTGCTCGACGGTGAAGTGCTGCCACGGATGTCATTGCCGCACGGCGTCGCCAACAGCGTGGCCTCGCTGAGTTACTACGCGGTGCTGCTGCTGGGCCTGGTCGGCGCGTTGTCGGCGGCCGGATTCAAGGCCAGCCAGCTGACCTTCGTGCTCGGCGCGCTCGGCGTCGGCGTCGGCCTGGGCCTGCAGAATGTGGTCAACAACTTCGTCTCCGGGCTGGTGCTGATCTTCGAGCGGCCGTTCCAGCCCGGCGATGTCGTCGAGGTGGGCGGCACCACGGGCCGCGTGCGCGACATCGGCATGCGCGCCACCCGGGTCTCGACCTTCGATGGCGCCAGCGTGGTGGTGCCGAACGGGCAGCTGATCTCGCAGCAACTGGTCAACTGGACCCTGCGCGACCGCAGCCGCCGGCTGGAAGTCCGCGTCGGCGTGGCCTACGGCAGCGCGCCCGGCGACGTGGAGGCGGTGCTGGCGGAGGTGGCCGCGGCCACGCCCGGTGTCGCGGCCACACCTGCGCCGGTGGTGCTGTTCGACGGCCTGGGCAACGTGGCGATGGAATTCGTGGTGCGCGCCTGGACCCACGAATACGAGGACGCCGGCACGATCCGCAGTGCCCTCGTCGGCCGCCTCTACGACGCACTGCTCGCGCGCGGCATCGGCCTGGCGCACGCGGCGGCGACGGTGTATCCGCCGCCACCGCCGGCGCCCGAGGGCACCTGATCCGGGCGCCGCGTCAGCGACAGTTGGACGCGTCGACGCCGCGAATCGATTCGATGCGGCCGTTGCCGGTCGCCACGTGCACACACTCGCGCGAGCGCGCGTTCCACCAGGTCACGACGGAGCGGCCGTCGCGCTGCTGCGCATCGCGATCGACGAAACCACGCGCGCGCAGTTCGGTGTCGGCACCAGCCGCGCGTGCACCCACCAGATCGTCGAGCCGGACGCTGCCCGAGCCGCCGGTATTGCCCGACTGCCACGGCACCTGCGCCGAGCGCTCGCGCATGCCGGCGCCGTAACCGTCGCTGTAGCCGCCACGGTCCGAGTCGGCGCGGTAGCCGTGCAGCGCGTCGCGGTAGCCGCGTTCGTAATCGGCCTCGTGGCGCGGATCGTCGTCGTGGTCGCCGTCGTCGTGGTGATGCGCGTTGTGCGCGAGTGCGGCGATGCCGAGGATCGCGGCCGCCGCGACAGCGGCCTTGGCGCCATCGCTCATGCCCTCGCGTCCACCGCCGTCCTGCTGCCCGCAATCGGGCGCCGGCGTGGTCACCACCGAGAGCACACGGCCGCGGTCGCTGCGCACCATGACGCAACGCCGGTCGCGCGCATTCCACCAGCTGCCGTAATCGCCCGAGCCCGACTGCCGCACATACCCACGCGCGCCCAGCGTGCGCGAAGCGGCGCGGTCGTCGAGGCCCTGCAGATCGCCGAGCCCGGGCGCGGGGTCCTGCGCGGCGACCAGCGCCGGCGCGAACAGGGACGACAGCGAAAGCGTGGCAGCGGCCAGTGCGCTGCGGCGGATGCTGGACATGAGACACCTCCGGATAGGCCGGCCGGGCTGGCCGCGCGTTGGCGCAGATTGCGCCGGAAATTGTGCAGGGTGTGTGGCGGGGTTGGGGGTTTTGACAGTGGAGGCGGACTCGACCCCGCGTGAGGCGTCTACCAGGGGCCGGAGACAAAGCCGTCCCCCGTGTCCGGGGCATTGGGTCCTTTACGGGTCGAGGATTGGATGGGGGCAAACGGCCCGGCCGTGCGGACATCAAGCTCAAAGATCCAAAGCTCTGGGATCGCCAGCCGGACCACGCCTGGATCCTTCGCCCCCACCCAACCCTCCCCCGCGCGCGGGGGAGGGCTTGAAGCGCGCTTCGCTCAGAGGGCTGGGAACAAAGCCTTCCCCCGCGCGAGGGGGGTGCCTGAAGCCCGCTTCGGCCAGAGGGCTGGGGACAGAGCCCTCCCCCGTGTACGGGGGAGGGTTGGGTGGGGGCAAACGGTCAGGCCGTACGGACATCGAGCTCAAGGATCCAAAGCTTTCTGGATCGCCAGCCGAACCACGACCAGACACTTCGCCCCTACCACCCCTCGCCCCGTAAAGGGCCCAATGCCCCGCGCGAGGGAGGGCTCGAAGCGCGCTTCTCGGCCGGAGGGTTGAGGACAGAGCCCTCCGCGTTTAAAGGTGATGGCCGGATCCCTACAGGGCGTCCAAGAGCGCCCGCATCCTCTCGCCAGAGCAGCCGTTCGGCTGTTGAAAGCCGCGGAGGCAGGCGCTCGCGGCGCCGCCCCCAGACGAGAAGGATCCAGAAAAACCACCCCAAAGGACTTGCCCTTCGCGCCCCGATCTGCATCCACCGGCCCACTCATGGGGCTTGACGAACGGCAATTCCCGTCACGACGCGGCCTGCCGCCCGTTCACTACATTTAGCGTTGACGCTGCACACGCACCCCACTATCTTGGGTCGGTCGGTTCCGCAGACCCACAAGGGAATGTGGATTAAAACGGGAAGCCGGTGACGCCTTGCGCCACTCCGGCACTGCCCCGCAGCGGTAATTGGGAACAAACCCGCCAATGCACTGGAGCGATCCGGGAAGCGGTGGGGGAGGAGAAGGCGCTGCCTTCGTGCCCATGAGTCCGAAGACCTGCCGACAGCCGCGTGGAGCACAACGCGCGGTGCCGGCTGCGGACGTCCCGTGGGGGGCGGGTTGCGGAGTGGGGGCGATGGCGCTGTGCGCCCGATCGCGATCCCTGCGACGCCGCCCCATCACCCTGGGCCCCCTCCAATGCCGCCGAACCCGACGTGGGCGGGACGGTCGTGTGCGCGAATGCACTAGAGATAGAGAGGACGCATGACCAGCCACGAGACCCTCGCGACCGAGACCCCGGCCGCCGCCGCAGACGCCACACCGATCACCGATACCGCGCCCGCCCCATCCCCCATGCCCGTTGCGCCGCCCGCCGTCGAACCCGACGACGTGGTGCCGCCACCCCCGAGTGCCGTTATGAACACCGCAATTGCAGATGTCTTCAACGCCGATGCCGGCGTCTCCAACTGGATCACCAAGGAAGCCGGCAACCGCCGGATTCCGTACGACCGTGCGCGCCTGGAGCGCAGCATCGATCGCACCCATGCCGAGTTCCCGCAGCTCGACATCGTCGACTACAAGCGCAGCGTGTTCGGCTTCGTCGAGCGCAAGGAAGCCGTCAACGCCGACGACCTCACCGACCATCTGATCCGCGAGGCCGAAGCCCGCGTCGATGTCACCGCGCCGGAGTGGGAATTCTTCGCCGCCCGCCTGTACCTGCACCGCCTGTACAAGCGCGCCAGCCGCAACCGCTTCTACGACGCCGAGCAGAAGTACGGCTCCTACGTCGGCCTGCAGGAATCGCTGGCCGACCGCACCATCTATTCCAACGACATCCTGCGCGCCTATTCCAAGGAAGAGCTGCAGGAAGCCGGCCGCATGATCGAGCCCGAGCGCGACAAGCTGTTCGCCTACAACGGCCTGTACCTGCTGGCCACGCGCTACCTCGCCACCGACACCTCGCGCGCCGTGTTCGAGCTGCCGCAGGAGCGCTGGCTGACCATCGCCCTGTACCTGATGCAGAACGAGACCAGGGGCGGCCGCGAGCGCCGCATGCAGCTCGTCGGCGAGGCCTACTGGGCGCTGTCGAACCTGTACATGACCGTCGCCACCCCGACGCTGCAGAACGCCGGCAAGGTCGGCGGCCAGCTGTCGTCGTGCTTCATCGACACCGTCGACGATTCGCTGCAGGGCATCTACGACTCCAACACCGACATCGCCCGCGTCTCCAAGGGCGGCGGCGGCGTGGGCGCGTACATGGGTTACGTGCGTTCCAGCGGCTCGGCCATCCGCGGCGTGCCCAATTCCTCCGGCGGCGTGGTGCCGTGGATCAAGCAGCTCAACAACACCGCCGTGTCGGTGGATCAGCTGGGCCAGCGCAAGGGCGCGGTCGCGGTCTATCTCGACATCTGGCACCGCGACATCGAGAACTTCCTCGACCTGCGCCTCAACAACGGCGACCAGCGCCTGCGCGCGCACGACGTGTTCACCTCGATCTGCATCCCCGACATCTTCATGGAAGCCGTCGACCGCCGGGGCGACTGGTACCTGTTCGACCCGCACGAGGTCCACAAGATCAAGGGCTTCTACCTGCAGGATTTCTTCGACGAGAAGAAGGGCGACCCGAACGGCAGCTTCCGCCGCAAGTACGAAGAAGTCGTGGCGGACGAGCGCATCTCGCGCAAGACCGTCAAGGCGATCGACATCTTCAAGCGCGTGATGGTGAGCCAGCTCGAGACCGGCAACCCCTTCATGTTCTACCGCGACGAAGTGAACCGGAAAAACCCGAATAAGCACGTCGGCCGCGTGTACTCGTCGAATCTCTGCACCGAGATCCTGCAGAACATGAGCCCGACGCGGATGATGCAGGAGATCATCTCCGGCAATCAGATCGTCACCACCAAGCAGGCCGGCGACTTCGTCGTCTGCAATCTGTCGTCGGTGAACCTGGGCCGCGCGATCGTGCCGCAGGCCGGCCAGAGCGATCTGATCACCGACGTGCTCGAGCGCCTGATCCCGATCCAGGTGCGCATGCTCGACAACGTGATCGATCTCAACATGCTGCCCGTGCCACAGGCGACGATCACCAACCAGAAGTACCGTGCGATCGGTCTGGGCACCTTCGGCTGGCACCACCTGCTGGCGCAGAAGGGCATCCAGTGGAACGACGCGCAAGCCGAGGACTTCAGCGATTCGCTGTATGAGCGCATCAACTTCCTGACCGTGCAGGCCAGCATGGAACTCGCCAAGGAAAAGGGCGCCTACCCGGTGTTCGCCGGCAGCGACTGGCACACCGGCGCGTACTTCAGCGACCGCAACTACAACTCGCCCGAGTGGATGGATCTGGCTGCGCAGGTCGGCGTCAACGGCATGCGCAACGGCTGGCTGATGGCGGTCGCCCCGAACATGTCCACCGCGCAGATCGCCGGCTCCACCGCGTCGATCGACCCGATCTACTCCGCGTTCTATTACGAAGAGAAGAAGGACTACCGTCGTCCGGTCGCAGCCCCCGGCCTGTCGCTGGAGACCTGGCCCTACTACGAGAAGGGCGCCTACAAGGTCGACCAGTTCGCATCGGTGCGCCAGAACGCGCGTCGCCAGCGCCACGTCGACCAGGCGATCAGCTTCAACTTCTACGTGCCCAGCACCATCCCCGCGCGCACCCTGCTCGACCTGCATATGACCGCGTGGAATCTCGGCATGAAGACCACGTACTACGTGCGTTCGAACGATATCGATATCGCCGAATGCGAGTGGTGCAGTAGCTAAGCGCATTCGCGCTTCGCTTCCACGGTTCGCGTTGCGAACCGTGGACCCTGCATTACCAACACCCAGACCCCCGCGCCCTTGGCGCGCCCCCCTGACTCAGGGGGGCTTTCCTCCAGAGTGATTCGTCGTGCCGCATCGTGATTCGGGGCGCGACACCGAATTCCGAGACAAGACATACATGGCCGCCACGTCCACCCCGCTCGACCGCATCAAGATCCTCGAGCCGCGTCACCCCAACCGTTCGACCGGCATCATCAACGGCCAGACCAGCGGCATCCTCAACTGGAACGACATTCCGTACCCGTCGTTCTATCGCGCCTACAAGGAACTCACGACCAACTTCTGGATTCCGGACGAGGTCGACATGAAGAGCGACGCCAAGCAGTACGGCGAGCTCTCGGCGCGCGAGAAGAACGCCTACGATTCGATCATCGGCCTGCTAGCCACGCTGGATTCGCCGCAGACGCGCTACATCTACAACGTCGCCGAATACATCACCGACCCGGCCGCGCACGCGAACGCCGCGATCATCGGCCAGCAGGAAGTGATCCACAACGAGAGCTACAGCTACGTGCTGGCCTCGATCACCGGCCTCGCCGACCAGAACCGCGTGTTCGAACTCGCGCGCACGCATCCCACGATCATCGCCCGCAACCAGCCGATCATGGAGTCCTACAACGACTTCATGCGTGAGCGCTCGGCCGAAACCCTGATCCGCTCGCTGGTGCAGTCGTCGATCCTCGAAGGCATCAACTTCTATTCCGGCTTCGCGTACTTCTACAACCTGGTCCGCCAGAACCGGATGACCGGCACCGGCAAGATCATCAGCTTCATCAACCGCGACGAACTGGCGCACAGCAAGTTCATCAGCGAACTGATCCGCGCCATCGTCGGCGAGAACCAGTCCCTGCAGGGCGACCAGCTCACCCAGTACGTGCACGATGCGTTCGAACACGCGATCCAGCTCGAGACGCGCTGGACGAGTGAGGTGCTCGACGGCATCGACGGCATCGACGTCGACGAGATGGTGCGCTACGTGAAGTACCGCGCCAACAAGATGGCCGGCATGCTCGGCATCGAGAAGCTGTATTCCGACACCACCGACAACGTGATGCCGTGGATCAAGGCCTACGCCGACAATTTCACCGAGACCAAGACCGACTTCTTTGAAATGCGGAACGCGTCGTACAAGAAGACGAATTCGGATAACGGGTTTGATGATCTTTGAGGCTATCAGCCGCAAGCGTATTGGACTGAAACCGGATGAAGAACAACATCGCTGGGCGAGTCCACCGGACTCTTAGTCGCTGGGGGGACGTTCCGGGACGAGACTTGGCACTAAACGGATGGGCACGGGTTCTTGAGATTGAATCCGACCGGAGCATCGTCGCTCAGCTCGCGATCGCCCATGCGCTTGACCTGCTCGCGACCGAAGTCGACCTTCTTCAGGAACAGCTCGTGGTTAAAGGCTTGTCTGGTTCCACATACGGCCCTCCACTTAAGAAAGTTAGAAGCTCGCTCTCTCCTCTGCTAATTGCCGGACACTGCACCAGCGTGCAGCAACATCTAACTCCAGATGTTTTCACTGCCCTCGTGTTTTGCAGCGACCTTCTGCCTGACGAAGAAGAATCGATAAGCAAGGAAGATTTTTCTAGCCTGGTTTCGTTGATCAACGATCTGGAACTGCTTCTCAGCGATTCGTCACTTCCAAGCTCTCTAATCGCGTTGATTCGAAAGCACATAAAGATTGCTGAAATCGCCATTGCCGACTATCCGATACGTGGCGCGAGTTCTCTTAAGGACGCAGTGAAGTACGCATTCGGTGACATCGCGCTGGCTGGCGGTCCGATCTTGGAAGCAAATAACGAAGCTACGGCATTGCTTAGCCAGATGTGGGGCCGAATGAATCGTCTGGCTGATTCAGCGATTCGGGCTAACGGATTGCTCCAAGTGGGGGAGCGCGTTTTCAAAATGCTTGAAAAATTCGGCGGCTGATTATTCGTGCGCATCCTCCTCGCCCACACATCGCTGAGCGGCAATACCCGCGATGTCGCGCGTGCGATCTGCGCGCGGTGCGAAGCACTGGGCCATGCCGTCACCTGGATCGATGCCGATATCCAGACGCTGGCCAAGGCCTGCCCCGACGGCGCTGAACACGATCTCTACGTGCTCGGCAGCTGGAGCATCAATGCCGGGCGCACGCCGCCGGAGATGAAGCGCTTCATCGAAGACCTCGTCGCCGCGGTCGGCAAGCCGGACCGGGTCGCGGTGTTCGGCACCGGCGAGACGCAGTGGGGCGAGGAGTACTACTGCGGGGCGGCCCGGCGCATGGGCGCGTTCTTCAACACGCCCTACCCGCGGCTGGAGATCGAACAGATGCCCCACGGCGAGCGCGACGCCGCCACGATCCAACGCTGGACCGACACCATTCTTGCTTTAGCCAACGCACCGTTCGAGAACATCCCCCATGCAGACGCTCCACGCCTCCACCCCTGACGACTACGCCGCCGCCCTCGCCGCGCATCCGCGCCTGCTGGTGGATTACTACAAGGACGATTGTCCGGGCTGCAAGATGCTCGACATGTCGCTGGCGAAGTTCGCCGCGAGCGAGGACGCCGCCGGCGTCGCGCTGCTGAAGGTGAAGATGGAAACGATCGGCGAGGACTTCTTCCGCACGCTCGGCCTGCGCCAGACGCCGACGCTGGCGCTGTTCAAGGACGGCGCCGAGGCCGCGCGCCTGCCTGGCTTCCAGGCACCGGGCCAGATCGCACAGGCCGTGTCGATCAACCTCTGAGGCACCCTGCGTCGGCGCGCTGTTGCGGCGCCGACGCGACTGCATTCACTGCGGATCGACCGGCGTGGCCCGCGCCGGCGCTCGACACTGCGTGCAACGCAATGCCGGGACGCGCGATGCGTCTCAGCGCTCGATGTGGCGCAGATCGACCCGCTCGCCAGACACACGCGTCAGCGTGGCCTGTTCCGCGGTCAGGTCGAAACAGGGCTGGAACGACTTCGGCGCCGGCGTCAGGCACCAGCCGCTCTCTCGCTCGACCATCTGTCCTTCGTATTCTTCGACCATTGCGGGCGGCGTGTGCAGCGCATACATCAGCACCAGGCGCACGCTGGCATCGGGGCGGACCTGAAGGGAGACGCTCTGATGCAGATCGTCGATGCGTCCGACGTAGGCACGCCCGGCCGGTCCTGCTGACGCAGTCTTGGGAGAGGTCACGGTCATGGGCGAGGACTCCGGAACGGATGGCGCGGCAGGCGGGGGCGTTGTGGCACATGCCGAGACTGCGAGCAGGCACATGGGCAGCAGCCATTGCGGAAGACGGCACATGCCGGCCCACCAGTTGCGCAGCCGCACGTGCATCGACATGGGGCGCGGCCGTCGATCGCTGTCTGGCCGCGCAACGTCGTGATCAGTCATTGCCCGTGATCCGGTCGAGCATCTCGAAGCGTTCGGGATACTGCGCACGCGCCGCCGCTTCCTCCGATGTGCCGACCACCGAGAGGTACAGCTTGTAGCTCTCGGCAAAGTCTTCCTTGATCGAGTTGTCCGCGTAATCCGACACCGACTGGCCGTCCGACGCCATGGCCATGGACCAGGCGATGGTGTCCAGGAAGTTGAAATCCTGCCCCATGACGATATGGCCGACTTCATGTGCCAACCCGCCATTGAGCGACTCCTGGCCTGGCGTGCCGCCCTGGGACGGATAGATCGACACGATGCCGTCGGCGCCTGCCGTCATGTAGGAACGGAACCCGGGGCTGTTGTACTCCTGCGCCCAGTGGGCATCGTCGGGGTTGGCGGCGGGATTGACGTCGACACGCTCGATCCGCTCGCGCGAGTGGGCCGGCAATGACGCCAGGCCGTTGGCCGCCTCGTCGAGGCCATGGTAGTCGAGCGCAGGATCCGGCTCGACCGGTAGGTAGACCGGCGTCGTATGGCCATCGATCGTGATGTCGAACTGCACGGCGTCCGCGTCGCCCGAATTGAAGCCGTGGTCGTCGACGGACGAGACGCCGGTGACGTGGTACTCGCCGGCCAGCATCGCCGCCATGATCGCCTGCTGCTCGGCCATCGGCAGCGCTTGGAAAGCGGGATCCCGCAGCACGTCGTTGACGCCCTCCTGCTGCTCGGCCGGTAACGCCTGGAAGGCCGGGGACGCTTCGAGCTGGCGCTGGCGACTGTCGGCCACGACGCCCTGCAGTGCGGCGATATCGCTGTGGTACTGCTGCAGCGCCATCTGATATTCCGCGTGCGCGATCGGCAGCGGCAACGCTGCGTAATCCGACAACTGCGGCGCGTCGGATGCCAGACCTGCCTCGGCCAGCGCGAGCACGCGCGCGTCATAGGTGGCCTGACGCGCGTCGAGGATCTGCTGCTTGTCTTCCGGCGGCAGCTGCGCTGGCAGGTCGCGTGTATTCGGTATTGGAATTGCCTCGATCTCGGCCAGCGTGCTGTGCGGCGTTCTGGGCGTGCTGTCGGGAATGGCGCCGCGTCCATCGCCGGAAACGGGCGTGGATGCGTCGTCGGGAGGTGCAGGCGCCGGCACCGGCGTCGAAACGAAGGTATTCGCGGGCAGCACATCGAATGGCGTCAGCGTCGGATTGGCGTCGCGCAGGGCGGCCTCGGACGTCCCTGCACGCTGCGCGACATCCGCGAGCGATTCCCCCTGACGGGACAGCGTGGAGGCGGCGGGCGGCATATCGGCTCGGACTCGCGCCTGCAAGGGCTCGGCACGAGGCAGCGCGCTGGAAATTCCGGTCATGTCGACACTCTGCACATACGGTGCAGCCAGCGTAGCGCCGCCGTCTTCAGGCCGGTCCTCGTGACGGCCCTAGGTTCGTCACCCATAATTCGGTCCTGGACCCTGTTCAGCGCGCCGCGCGTCGCCGACATCCGATCGGCACATAGACGCCGCTTCCATCCTGCCAGGCCACGCACCGTCCGGCGCCCCTACCCGGAGACCTCCATCATCAAGATCGTCGACACCCCCAAGACCGAAGCCCGCATGCTGGAGATCGTGTTCCCCGATCACACCAACCATCTGGGCACGCTGTTCGGCGGTACCGCGCTGGCGTGGATGGACAAGGCCGCCTTCATCGCCGCGTCGCGCTATGCGCGTCGCACGGTGGTGACCGCGCGCTCGGAACAGGTCGACTTCAAGCTGCCGATCAAGCAGGGCCAGCTGGTCGAGATCATCGCGAGCGTGGTCGAAGTGGGCCGTACGTCGATGCAGGTGGAAGTGGAACTGATCGCCGAGGATCTGCTCAGCGGCGACCGCGAGCTGTGCACGCGCGGCCGCTTCGTGATGATTGCGCTCGATTCGCGCGGACGCCCGGCGCAGGTCGCGCAGCTGCCGAAGGACGATGGCGAGGTCACGCCATGAGCGAGATGACGCTTTGGCAGTGGATCGGTCTGGGTGTGAGCCTGGGCATTCTGTACGCGGCCGTGCGCGCGTGGCGCGGCCCGAAGCGTTGAGTCACACCGGCGCGCGGGCGTTGACGCACGCGGGTCGCAGGGCTGCCTGATCGGCGCGCGCGATCGGTCACAATATGCACGCTGCCATCGGGACCCCTGCCATGACCGCTCGAAAGAAGGCCGCCGCCCAGGCCGCGCGCGACGCCGGCCTGCCGGACGCGGAGGTCCACGTCGAGAATTTCCGCCAGGTGCGCGAGGCGCGACGGGTGGAACTGGTCGAGGATTACGTCGAACTGATTTCCGATCTGCTGGCCACCACCGGCCGCGCGCGCCAGGTCGACATCGCCGAACGCTTGGGCGTCGCCCAGCCCACGGTCGCACGCACGCTGCAGCGCCTCGTGCGCGACGGCCTGGTGCTGCAGAAGCCCTATCGCGGCGCGTACCTGACCGATGCCGGCGAGACGCTGGCCCGCGCCAGCCGCGTGCGGCACCAGACCGTCGAATCCTTCCTCGTCGCGCTCGGCGTGCCGCCCGACATCGCACGCCGCGATGCGGAAGGCATCGAACATCACGTGAGCCCGGAAACGCTGGCGGTGTTCGAGGCGTTCGTCGGCAAGTCCAACGCCTGAGCGACCCGACGTCCGTCGCGCGCGTCAGACACGCTCAGGCATAAGCCACCCAGCCTCTGAACGTCAGCGCTGCGTAGAACAGGGCAGGCCGCTTGAATCCCGCTTCTTCCAGCAAGGCAACTTCGCAGTCCGGGGACAGCGTCGGCAAGCGCTCCGCGACCGTGTCGGCGCGCGCGTTGGCGCTGTCGTCCGACTCGCCGTTGCTTGCCGCAAACGCGGCCCATCTGCGGAACCAGGCGCGCTTCTCGTCGGGATCATCGGAGACGCTGTGATGCGCAATGACGAGTGGCGCACCCGGTTTGAGACGCCGCTTCAGCGCGCGCAATGCGTGCAGGCGTTCGTCCCGCGACAGGAAGTGCAGCGTGAGCAGACACGTGGCGCCATCGAACGCGGTCTCCGGCGCGGCATCGATATCACCCTCGACCAGCTCGACGCGGGAGGCGAGCGGTCCCAGTAGGCGCGTGGCGAGCGCGAGCATCTCGGACGACGGATCGACTCCGGTAAACGTCCAGTCAGCACTCGCACCAGCGAATGCCTTGAGCTCCATGCCGCCGCCCGCGCCGAGCACCAGTACCTGTCCGTGCGATGGCACGTGCTCGTCGAGCAGAACGTGTGTCATCCGGTGGAGCGCATGCACGCCCGGCACCTGGCGCACGAGATTGACGGCGTACTGCGACACCGCAGCGGGATCGGAAAAGGACATGGTGGGCCGATGATTCAGAAGATCGGCCTTTAACGTAACATATGATGTTTCTTGAAACCCAGTCACAGCGTTGCGCTGTGGAAGCCGCGTCGTATCTACAGTGCAGTTGCAGCGTCCACTGCGCCTGACAGCGCCACGCCCAACGGTCGCGGCTGGAGACCAGAACGGGTTGCTGACAGGCCAGACACCGCAGGCGGATGCCATCGGTGATGCCGCGCAGGAACAGACGTAGGCCTTTCAGGAGAACGTCGGAAACGCCTGGAAGCGCGCGTCCTCGCCGACATAAGGACTGCCGGCCAGTCGTGGCGACACTGAGCGACCATCCGGCTGCGCAGGCGTTTCCGAGCGCTCGTCGGGCGTCCGTGCAAGCGCGAGACCTGGAATCATGGCGCGAACAGTGCGAGCGCGGTTTTCGTCGGAAGATCCAGGCGGGACGAGAGAGCCCGCCCCACGGCAAGCGTCAATGATGTCGCGCGTGCGGCGCATGGCGCGCCCTCGCACGCGGGCGCATACGCCGCGCAACGGACTGCGGAGAGCCAGATTCAACGCATATGCCACGTGCGACGTCAGACACCGCGTTGAACATTGCACCCGTCAGCTCGCCCGACGGACAGCAGATGCGGTCTTGAATCGCAATCGCGAGGCCGGACGTGGATCGCCAGAGGCGTACGCGCCGTGTCGGATACGTTCTTCATCTTCGAACGGACGCGAAGACGATGGAGTGCCCACCTTCGGGCGACGGACCATGTAATGAGTGACGAATACCGGCTGTGACATCAGGTGATCCTTCAGGCGTGTGCCGCGATGGATCCAACCCTATGACCGCGTCGCGCAACCCGCGGTGTAATCAGCCGCCTCACGCCCTCGACATTTATCCACACTTCGGGGTTGTCGAGAACAGTGCCGTTCCAACACACCACTTGCTAACGATCGCGGCACATTCGTTCACGCGGTCGCGCCGCGCGCTTCACACGGTGCTGATGAACGATCCACGCATCGCTTCCGGACCGGGTGCAAATTCCTACACATGCCGCGCCTTACAACAAAAAAGCCGGCGCAGATGCGCCGGCTCTTGATGAGCTCACTGACGCTGCGTATCAGGCGACCGACGCGCGATAGATCGACTCGATGGCGGTGTCCAGCGACGCATTGAATGCGTCATCGCTCTGCTGCGCGCTCAGGCCTTCGGTCAGCGCGCGGCTGAAGCTGGCGACGACACCGGGGTTCTTCGCCAGACGTGCATTCGCGTCATCGCGCTTGTAGCCGCCCGACAGCGCGACGACCTTCAGCACGCTCGGGTGTTCGACCAGTTCGCGGAAGAAACCGTCGACTTCCGGCAGGGTGAGCTTGAGGATCACCGGCGTCGCCGGGGCCACGTTGTCGAGGCGCTCGAGCAGGCCCTGCTTCAGCGTGGTCTCGATGTCGGCCTTGTCGGCGGAATTGATGTCGACTTCCGGTTCGATGATCGGCACCAGGCCAGCGTCGAGCACCTGCTGGCCGAGTTCGAACTGCTGGTCGAGCACCGCGGCGATGCCGGCGGCGTTGTTCTGCTTGATGACCGAGCGCTCCTTGGTGCCGAACACGCCCTTGGCCTTCGCGCGTGCGAGCAGGTCCGACAGGCCCGGGATCGGCTTGAGCAGCTGCACGCCGTTCGCCTCGTCTTCCAGACCCTTGTCGATCTTCAGGAACGGGACGACGCCCTTGACCTGCCACAGGTATTCGGCGGCGCCCTGGCCTTCGAACGCATCATCGAGCGTGCGCTCGAACAGGATCGCGCCGAACACGCGCTCGCCGCTGAAGGCGGGGCTGGTGACGATGCGGGTGCGCATCGCATGGACGAGGCCGAACATCTCCGCGTCGTTCGCGTACTCGGCTTCCTCGATGCCGTAGAGCTTCAGCGCCTTGGGCGTGCTGCCGCCGCTCTGGTCGAGTGCGGCGATGAAGCCCTGACCCGACTTGATCCTGTCCAGCTGTTCCTGATTCACGGCCACGTGCGTACGTCCTATGCGATCGGTGCGAGACCCGGGGCCGCGATGATACCGCCCCGCGCCACGTGGGGCGTTCGGCGCGGCGTTTGACGGATTTCGGGACACTGGGGCCGCATGCTTGAAACGCTGCCGCCGCGACGCCCTGCTAGGCTGCCCGGCCGCCCGCAAGCCCATCGCCGTGATCCGTTTCGAAGGCATCCACAAGTCGTATTCCGCCGCCGGGCGCGAGGCCGTCGCGCTGCATCCGCTCGATCTCACGATCGAGGCCGGCGAGGTGTTCGGCATCGTCGGCCATTCCGGTGCGGGCAAATCCACGCTGCTGCGATTGATTAACGGACTGGAGACGCCGAGTGGCGGGCGCCTGACCGTCGACGGCCAACGCCTCGACACGCTCGATGGCGACGGCTTGCGGACCTTGCGCCGCCGCGTCGGCATGATCTTCCAGCACTTCAATTTGCTGTCGGCCAAGACCGTCATCGACAACATCGCGTTTCCGCTGCGCCTGGCCGGCGTGTCGAAAGCGCAGGCGCGCACGCGCGCGCAGGAACTGCTGGTGCGCGTCGGACTCGAAGCGCATCGCGACAAGTATCCGGCGCAGCTCTCGGGCGGCCAGAAGCAGCGCGTCGGCGTGGCGCGCGCGCTCGCGACGGAGCCGAAGATCCTGCTCTGCGACGAGGCCACCAGCGCGCTCGATCCGCAGACCACCGCCTCGGTGCTGCAGCTGCTCGACGGCATCAACCGCGAACTCGGCCTGACCATCGTGCTGATCACCCACGAGATGGATGTCGTGCGCCGGGTCTGTGATCGCGTCGCCGTGCTCGATGCCGGGCATCTGGTCGAAAGCGGCCCGGTGACCGACGTGTTCCTGCATCCGCAGCATCCGACGACGCGGCGCTTCGTGGCCGAATCAGAAGACATCGACGAGGGCGCGCAGCACGACGACATCGCCCATGTCGAAGGTCGCCTGCTGCGGCTGACCTTCACCGGCGATGCGACCTGGCAGCCGCTGCTCGGCCGCGTCGCGCGCGAGACCGGTATCGACTACACCATTCTTTCGGGACGCATCGATCGCATCAAACGCCTGCCCTACGGCCAGCTGACGCTGGCGGTGACCGGCGACCGCTTCGACGCCGCCGCGCGCAGCTTCGCCGACGCCGGTGTACACGTGCAGGAGGTGCCGCGATGAGCGCGCCACTGCTGCCCAACGTCGATGCCGGCAAGTGGGTCGAGATCGGCCAGGCCACGGTCGACACTCTGCTGATGCTCGCCGGCTCGCTGCCGCTGACGCTGCTGATCGGCCTGCCGCTCGGCGTGCTGCTCTACCTCACCGCACCGCGCCAGCTGCACGCGCGCCCGGTGCTGTACGGCGGGCTGTCGCTGGTGGTGAACCTGCTGCGCTCGGTGCCCTTCATCATCCTGATGATCGTGCTGATCCCGATCACGCTCAAAGCCATGGGCACATCGCTGGGCGTGCGCGGCGCGATCCTGCCGCTGGTCGTCGGCGCGGCGCCGTTCTACGCGCGCCTGGTCGAGACCGCATTGCGCGAGATCGACCGTGGCGTCGTCGAAGCCAGCCTCGCGATGGGCGCGACCACGCGCCAACTGGTCACGCGCGTGCTGCTGCCCGAAGCGCTGCCGGGCCTGATTGCCGGCGCCACGGTGACGACGATCGCACTGATCGGCTTCACCGCGATGGGTGGTGCGATCGGTTCCGGCGGTCTCGGTGATCTGGCGTATCGAGACGGTTATCTTCGCTCGCGGACGGACGTGGCCATCGTCACCGTCGTCGCGCTGCTGGTGATGGTGCAGGTGCTGCAGATGGTCGGCGACCGGCTGGTGGCGCGGTTCACGCGGCGGTAGGGCGACGCTTGAAGCCCTCCCCCGCGACGCGGGGGAGGGTTGGGTGGGGGCGAAGCTACAGGCCTCCATGTCATCGGATCCGAGCGATGGCACGGAAGAACTTTCCTGCAGCCGGACGGCTCGCCCCCATCCCAACCTTCCACCCGTAAAGGGCCCAATGCCCCGCAAGCGGGGGAAGGCGCGGTCTGCTTCCCCACCACACACTGATTTCCACCCCCGCACTCGATCCCCACGCGCAGACCCCGATACTGATCGGCCCCTTCGCTTCACCGGATCCGACATGGCCCTGCTGCCCCGACTCGCCACTGCCGCCCTGCTGCTGTCCGCACTCGCCGGTTGCGGTGGTTCCGGATCCGGCGCGAATGGCGAGCGCCTGACGATTGCCGCGACCGCGGTGCCGCACGCCGAAATTCTGGAAGTGGTGAAGCCGCTGCTCGCCGCGCAGGGTGTCGATCTGCAGGTGCGCATCTTCAACGACTACGTGCAGCCCAACGACCAGGTCGCGCAGGGCCAGATCGACGTCAACTATTTCCAGACCGAGCCCTACCTCGACGCCTACAACCGCGACCGCGGCACCGATCTGACGACGCTCGCCGGCGTGCACATCGAACCCTTCGGTGCGTACTCGCGTCGCTACACCTCGCTCGACGCGGTGCCGGATGGCGCCGACGTGGTGATCCCCAACGACCCGAGCAACAACAGCCGTGCGCTGATCCTGCTGCACCACAGCGGCGTGATCACGCTGAAGGATCCGGACGACGCACTCGCCACGCTGCGCGACATCACCGCGAATCCGAAGAACCTCAAGTTCCGCGAACTCGATGCCGCGATGCTGCCGCGTGTACTCGACCAGGTGGACCTCGCGCTGATCAACACCAACTACGCGCTCGACGCCGGTCTCGATCCCGGCAAGGACGCGCTGGCGATCGAAGGCCAGGATTCGCCGTACGTGAACTTCCTCGTCGGCCGCCCCGACAAGCGCGACGACCCGCGCGTGCAGAAGTTGATTGCCGCGCTGACGGGCGAGGAAGTGCGCAGCTTCATCCAGACGCAGTACCGCGACGCGGTGATTCCGGCGTTCTGATCGATCGCAGCGCACGCATGACCGCACACGAAGCCCCGCTGCAGACGATCACGGTCACGCGCGAGGCGGTGTGCTCGGCGGACGACCAGATGAACCCGCTGACCGTGGCGGTGCCGTTGCCCGATACGGCACCGCTCTCCGCGCTCGTCGACGCGGTGTTGGCGCAGCATTTCCTGCAGTTTTCGTCGTCGCATTCGACAATCACCGGCGTGGCATCCGGCGTGGCGATCGTGCGCGTGCATGCAGGGCTCTTCGGCAAGCGTGCGGAATTTCTGGTTGCGCCGCATACGCCAGTGCGGGAATGCGTGCCGCAGGGTCTGATCGATTTCGCGTGGGTGCGTGGCGGCAGCCGCCCGGGCACGACCGGCTGATCGCGAACGCACATCGCGCCGGCTTGGGCGGCAGGCGTACAGTCCACAAAACCGCCCGCGGGCGGATCGAAGGAGCCGCCGATGCGCCTGCCAGTCGTTCTGCTCGTTGTGTCACTCCTCGGGGCGTGCGCCCCCATGTCGGAGACCCGCCCGATGTTCACGCCTGCCGATTTCGCCCATCTGCGTTTTCTCGAAGGTCGCTGGGAGGGGACCGGTCCGGATGGCGCGCCGTTCTACGAGCAATACAGCTTTCCGTCGCAGACCGAGATGCGGTCCACGCGCTACGGCGATGCGACGTTCGCGCAGGCCGAAGATGGCAGCGTGGTCGCGCTGCACGCGGGCCGTGTGACCTCGACCTGGATGACCTTCACCTGGGAAGCCGTCGAACTGGTGCCCGGCAAGGCGTGCTTCGAGCCGCTGCAGGCGCCGAGCGCGTTCTGCTGGGAACGCCTCACCGCGGATACCGCGCAGGTCACCCAGCGTTGGACCGATGCGGCCGGCCAGGCGCAGCAGTACGTGGTGCCGCTGCGTCGACTCTGACGCCGGTCGCCAATGCGGGTGCGACGATCGGTCGCGGCCTGCAGCGCGCGCATCGTCGTCTAGTTGCGTGCATGCCCGAATAGACTGTGCCGATGATCGCCGGCCGCCGGTTCCAGCACGCATTCGCCTGGCTGTCGCTGACGGCCGTGCTGCTGCTCGCGTTGCTGCCGTCGATCGGACGCATCGCGCATGCGCACGACGGCGCGCCGCGCATGATCCTGATGGAGATGTGCACGATGGGCAGCGACACGCTGATCAGCATCGTCGATCCCCACAGCCTGCTTGACGATGCGCCGCGCCCGGCACCGTCGGCGCATGTCGACATGCAGGACTGCGGCTACTGCCCGCTGCTCGCCACCGCAATGCTGGCGGTGTTGTGGTTCGCGATCGCGCGCCTGCTGCATGTGCCGCAGCGCGCGCGCGTCGTGCACGCGTTCCGGCTGGTCGAACGCCATCCCTGCGGACTCGGCTCACGCGGCCCGCCACTCGCGGCCTGAGCTGAGCTGCGGCGACCGCTCCGGTCGTCATTTTCCTGCGATGGCCGCGCGTGCGCGGCGTCGCCCGTGCGCGCGTGCCCATGCCGCGCCGCACCCGCACTGGATGCCCACATGTTCCGTTCCGCAATCGCCCGGCCTGCACCGGCCGACACCCTGTTCCGTACAACCCCCGCGATCTCCCTGCTCGCCAGTCTGATCGCCGCCGCAGTGGTGGCGCCGGCATTCGCCCAGTCGTCGACAGACGCCACACACCAGGCGACCACACTCGACACCCTGCAGGTGCAGGGCCAACGCCTGCGCACGCTCGACGCGCCGCAGGAGACCGGCAGCCGGCTCGGCCTGTCGCAACGCGAAACACCGGCATCGCTGCAGGTGATCGGCCGCGAGAAGATCGCCCGCAAGGGCGCGCGCACCACGCGCGAAGTCTTCGAACTGGCCGATGGCGCGATGGTCGGCAACGTGCCCGGCAATCCAGCCGTGGTGACGTTGCGCGGGTTCAGCGGCAACACCATCTCGGTGCTGCACGACGGCGTGCGCATCGGCGCTTCGACCTTCGTGACGCGCGATGTCGACACCTGGGGACTGGAACGCGTCGAAGTGCTGCGCGGGCCGGCGTCGGTGCTCTACGGCGAGGGCACGATGGGCGGTGCGATCAATCTGGTCTCGCGTCGGCCGAGCACGGAGGCGCAAGTGATCGACGCCATGCTCGGGTTCGGCAGCTTCAATACCCGCCGCGCCGGATTCGGCATCAACCAGCCGCTGTCGGACACGCTGGCGCTGCGATTCGATGCCAGCGGCCTGCGGTCCGACAGCCTCTACGACATCGAACACAACCGGGTCGAGATGTCCACGCTGTCGACCAGCGTGGCGTGGACGCCGCATGATGCGCTGTCGATGCTGCTGTCCTGGCAGCACGCCGAGGACGACAGCACCGGCACCTATCAAGGCTCGCCGATGGTCGCGCTCGAGGACGCCATCACACCCTCGCGCGTCGTGCGCAGTGCGAACGGATTGGTGATCGACGCAGCCACGCGCCGCGTCAACTACAACCCGATCGGCGCGCACACCGGCGCACGCAGCGACCTGCTGCGGTGGAACGTGGCGATGGATCTCTCCTCTGGCTGGCAGCTCCGCAATGATGTGGCCTGGTATCAGGCGGATCGTGACTTCGTCTATTCCGACGACTGGCTCTACAACCGCGGCACCGGTCAGTACGCGCGGGGGGCGCAGCGCGTGTTCCACGATCACCGGTTCTGGAACGAGCGCCTGGCGCTGTCCCATGACGGGCCGCTCGGCGGCCGCCGCAACCGGTTCACCGCGGGCGTCGAACTCAACGGCACCGACTTCGTCAATCCACGCCAGAGCGGCAGCACGACGCCGGTCGCGCCGGTCGATCCGGAAGTAGGCGTATTTTCCGGTGCGGATTCGCCGGTGTACACCAGCGACCAGCTGTTCCGCACCGATCTGCGCACGCGCGCGGTGTTCGTCGAGAACGCGTTCAATCTCACGCCGCGCTGGCTGCTGGTCGGCGGCCTGCGCTACGAGCGGATCGATCTCGAGCGCAGCATCGACAACCGCATCACCGGTGCGACGACCACCTTCTCGCCGCGTTATTCGCCGCTGTCGTGGCGCGTGGGCAGCGTGTTCGATCTGCGCGACAACGTGCAGCTCTACGGCCAGTTCTCCACCGCGGCCAGCCCGGTGTCGAGCCTGCTTACGATCCAGACCGCGTCGGGCATCTTCGATCTCACTGACGCGACGTCCGCCGAAGTCGGGACCAAAGCGGATGCCTGGAACGAACGCCTGTCGCTGACCGCCGCCGCATACCGGATCGAACGCGACGACATCCTGACCCGCGATCCGGCGGATTCGTCGATCAGCGTGCAGGGCGGTCGCCAGTCTTCGCAGGGGCTGGAACTGTCGGCGGACCTGCAAGCCACGCGCGGGCTGCGGCTGGAGTCATCGGCCACGTGGGGACGCGCGCGCTTCGACGAGCTGATCGAAGCCGGCGGCGTGGACCGCCGTGGCAACCGTCCAAGCAACGTGCCCAACGGCACCGCGACGCTCGCAGGCACCTACCGGTTCGCGAGCGTGCCCGTGTCGATCGGCGCCAGCGGCCATCACGTCGGCGGCTTCTATACCGACACCGCGAACACGATCTACGTCCGCGGCCGCACCACGTTCGATGCCTGGGCGAGCTACGACTGGAGCCGCGCCTCGCTGGCGCTGCGCGTGCGCAACCTCGGCGACGCGCTCTACGGCGAGTACTCCGGCTATCCGGCCACCCACGTCTATCTCGGCGCGCCGCGCAGCGTCGAGATGACCCTGCGCACGCGGTTCTGACGATGGCCCGTCTTCCGAAGTCTGCAGATGCAGGCGATCGCTACCGGCTGTTCTGGCGCTGGCATCTGTACGCCGGCCTGTTCGTCGCACCGTTCCTGGTCATCCTCGCGATGACCGGCGCGGTGTATCTGTTCAACGACGAACTCGACGATGCGCTCTATCCGGAGCTTCGCTTCGCACCAGCGCCCTGGTCGGAGCGTGTTGCGCTCGCGGCGATGATCGACACCGCCGAGGCCGGCGTCGACGACGCGACCGCGACGCGCATCGATGTGCCCAGCGATCGCACGCGCAGCGCGCGCGTGCATCTCAAGACAGCAGAGGGCGACACGCGAGTCGCTTTCATCGATCCCGGTAGCGGCGCACTGCTGGGCACGCTGGCCCCGGCGCGCACGCTGGTCGGCATCGCGGACCGGCTGCACGGCTCGCTGATGCTCGGCACCTTCGGTGCTTACGTCATGGAACTCGCCGCGTGCTGGGCGGTGCTGTTGATCGTGTCGGGTCTGTATCTGGGTTGGCCACGCGACGGCCGCCGCGCGTGGCGGGCGTTGTTGCCGAACCTACGCGCACGCGGCCGCGCGTTCTGGAAGTCGCTGCACGCCGCGATCGGTCTGTGGGTCGCGTTGCTGGTGCTGTTCCTGATCTTCACCGGCCTGCCGTGGGCGGCGTTCTGGGGTGGTTGGATCCGCGGCGGCGCGGAACTGATCGGCGAAGGCTATCCACCGGTGTATCGACGCTACGCCGCGGTCGACGCACCCGTCGTCGGCATTGATTTCAACGATGTGCCGTGGACGCTGCAGCAGGCACCGTTGCCACCGGTCTCGCCGGACACGCATCACGGCCATCACGGCGCACCGGGCCCGCAGGCCGGCGCGGCGCGCGCATGGACACCGAATGGACTGGAACGCGCGATCGCGCACGTGCGGAGCGCAGGCACGCAGGATGATCTGCGCGTGTTCCTGCCCGCCGACGCGCGCGGCGCGTTGATGGCCTACACGTATCCGGATCGTCCGCAGGGACAGATCACCTACCACTTCGATCGCGACGGCGCGCTGCTGGTCAGTGCCGGTTTCGCCGACTACGGCCGCGTGGCGCAGGCGATCGAGCTCGGCGTGCAACTGCATATGGGCAACTACTTCGGCCGCGCGAACCAGTTGGTCATGCTCGCGGCGTGCATCGGTGTCGTGGGCCTGGCGGTCAGCGGCCTGGTGATGTGGTGGCGCCGGCGGCCCGTCGGACGCATCGGTGCACCGCGGACCGCACGACCCACACCGACGCGCGTGTTGTTCGCGCTGATCGTCGCGACCGCGCTGCTGCTGCCGCTGCTCGCGCTCTCGATGGTCATCGTGTTCGCGTTCGACCGCTGGGTCCGGCCGCACATTCATGCGTTGCGCTGGCTCGACTGAGCCGGCGCCGGATCAGTCTTCGCCTGGATGCCGTGCGCGCCACGCCTTGAGCTGTTCGCGGTAGTACTGCACATCCTCGGCGTAGCTGTCGTGCACGCACACCGCGCAACCGCTGTCGCAGCAGTCGCTGGGCAACGGCGCTTCGGGCGGCTGTGGACGCGGGTCGGGCGCGGGCACGTCAAGAGCAGGCAGGTCAGGCACCGTCAGTCGCGTGCGTCGGCGGCCGGGATCGGCGACTGCCGCAGGCCGAGGGTTTCAGAGTCGCAGTGCGCGGGGGTCGCACCCGCTGCGCGCTGCGCGGCGATCTCGTCGCGTGCGGCGTCGAGATCGCTGCGGAAGTCGGGCGATGCCTGCAGACGCGCGAACGTCGCCGCGCCGACGCGTTCGCCTTCCACGATGTCGCTGTGCCAGTGCAGGTTGCAGACCAGCCGGCTTTCGCCGAACGCGCGGCCGCGCTGCAGCAATGCGTCGCTGCGCTCGGGCGCGAGTTCGACCAGCATCAGCGTCCACGCCCAGCCGATCGCAGTGTGGCCCGACGGATACGACGCGCTGTTCGTCAGCCGTGGCATGTCTTCGGGCGTGCACACGGGCGCCGCATTGCGCACGAACGGACGGCCGCGCTGCCAGTGATCCTTCGCTGCGCGGCCCGCATTCGATGCATCGGCGAGGCTGCGACGCAGCAATCGCACGAGGTGTGGCGTGCGCGCGGCACTGATCTCGACGCCGAGCGCGCAGGCGAACAGCGGCTCGGCCGCCGGAAACGTCAGATCGGCATCGACCGTGGCCTGCCGCCAGCGCGCGGTGTCGTGCAGCGCGAGACTGCGCGCCGCGATCGCATCGTCATGTGCCTGCGCAGCCGAGCCCGGTGCGGGCGGCGCCGGCAGCAGCACGCGACTGTCGAATGCGGGCGCATCGAGATACCCGATCGTCACGCCGGGCCGGCTTTCCGGCACCACCACTGCATTGGCGGGTGCGGACGCCTCGCGCGCGGGCAGCGCGCAGGCGACCAGCACCGACAGCAGCGCGCCGCACGCGGCGACGCGCACGCCATCCCGCACACACCGTTGCATGTCAGCGGGCCTGCAGGCGCTGGGCGATGGTCGCCCGCAGTGCGTCCAGATCCTTGGCGAACGCGGCGATGCCGTCACGCAGCTTCTCGGTCGCCATCGGATCGGCAGCGAGATCGGCTGCATAGCGCGCGGCATCAACGGGCGGCGCGAACGCACCATCGTCGTCGCCGGCCTCGAGCTTGCGCGGCAGGTCGCCGTGCTCGGCGTCGAGCTTCTCCAGCAGGTCCGGCGCGATCGTCAGGCGGTCGCAACCGGCCAGCGCCTCGATCTGCGCGGTCGAACGGAACGAGGCACCCATGACAACGGTCGGCGAACCGCGACGCTTGAACTCGGCATAGACCTCGCGCACGAAGCGCACGCCCGGATCGTCATCGATCGTCGCCGGCGTGTCGCCGCGCGCGACGTGCCAGTCGAGGATGCGGCCGACGAACGGCGAGATCAGGAAGACACCGGCCTCGGCGCATGCGATCGCCTGGGTGCGGTTGAAGATCAGCGTCAGGTTGCAATCGATGTCCTCGCGCTGCAGCTCCCGCGCGGCGCGAATGCCTTCCCAGGTTGCGGCGATCTTGATCAGCACCTGCTCGCGCGAGACGCCGGCGTCCTGGTACATATCGATGAACTGGCGCGCCTTGGCGACCGTCGCCTCGGTGTCGAACGACAGGTCGGCATCGACCTCGGTCGACACCCGGCCCGGCACCAGGCTGGAGAGCTTGCGGCCGACGCCGACCGTCAGGCGATCGACGACCACGCGCGCGATCGTGTCGATGTCGCCTTCCAGATCCCGTGCCCGCTCGAGCTCGCGCTCGACGAGATCGGCGTAGATCGGCAGGTCCAGCGCCTTGCGCACCAGCGTCGGGTTGGTGGTGCAGTCGACCGGCTTCAGGCGGGCGATGGCGTCGGCATCGCCGGTGTCGGCGACGACCACGGAGAGCTCGCGCAGCTGTTCGAGTTTGGACGCGGATGATGCAGCGGACATGGACACCTCAGGGTTCGGGACGCGCGCCGCGCTTCAGGCGGGCCCGTCATTGTCGCGCCCGGCGTCGTCGAGGGCCAGCCTGACGGCGGTTGCGACATGGGCGTGATTTGGCTACAACCTCCGGGCGCGCGTTGTCGGCAGGACCGCCCGACGTGCGGCCCGTTACGCCACATGGCCAGGCCGCCCCCTCTTGACCGATCTTTCTCTGCCCATCACCGATCGCCCTCTCTGCGTCGCTCTGCTCGAGGACGACGACGTCCTGCGCGATCGCGTACTGGTGCCCGGGCTGCGTCGGCATGGTCTCGACGTGCGCCCGCTGCGCACCGCCGCCGCGCTCGCAGCGCTGTTGCCGCAGGCGCCGGTCGACATCGTGGTGCTCGACATCGGCCTGCCCGACAGCGACGGCTTCACCGTGACCCAGTCGCTGCAGGCCGCGCATCCGGGGCTGGGCATCGTGATCCTCAGTGGCCGTGGCGAACCGCCCGACCGGCTGCGCGGCCTGAGCGGCGGCGCGGATGCCTATCTGGTCAAGCCGGTCGAGATCGACATCCTCGCCGCGACGATCTTCAGCCTGGCGCGACGCCTGTCGCGCGCGCCGCAGGTGGCGGAAGAGGGTTGGCAACTGCAACCCGACGGCTGGTGTCTGTTCGCGCCGAACGGCCAGTCGATGGCGCTGACCGGGTCCGAGCGCTACGTGCTGCAGACGCTGTGGGCGCAGCGCGATCAGCTGGTCACGCGCGAGGCCATGCTCGACGCCGCGCCCGGGCGCGCGCGCGATGAAAGCGGCGCCGATCCGCACCGGCTCGACGTGCTGCTGCACCGCCTGCGGCGCAAGGTGCTCGACCGCACAGGTCTGGCGCTGCCGCTCGATGCCGTGCGCGGCGAAGGCTACGTGCTGCGCCCGGGCGGCTGAGCCCGCTCAGAATCTGTTCGATGTCCTGCTGCGCGTACCGGCTGGCGCGCTCGCGACGGACCTCGAACAGGCTCTCAGGTCACGCGCGGCAACTGCAGGGCAAAGCGCGTGCCGCGACCGGGCGTGCTGTCGACGGTCAGCGTGCCGCCGGCTTCCTGCGCCATCTCCCGCGCAACAGCGAGACCCAGACCCGTGCCTTCGCCGGCCGGCTTGGTGGTGAAGAACGGCTCGAACGCCTGACGCATCACCTCGGGTGGCATGCCCTGACCGGTGTCGGTGACGACGATGCGCGCCCAGCCGTCGCCGGTGTCGCGCAGGGTGACGCCGAAGCGACCGCCACCGGGCATCGCATCGCGCGCGTTCGCGGCGAAGTTGAGCATCACCAGATCGAGCTGGCTGCGATCGAGGAACACCGGTACCGGCGTGTCGGGCAGATCGAGCACGACATCGACGCGGCCGTCGAACAGCTGCCGCAGCATCGGCACCAGGTCGGCGAGCGCCTGCGCCGCGTCAAAGCGCGCCGGCACCGCGAGTTCGCGGCGGCTGAAGCTCAGCAGTTTGCGGCTGAGCGCGATGCCGCGTTGCGCGGCGAGTTCGATGCCTTCGAGTGCATCGCCCATGCGTCGGGCATCCGGCTCTGGATCGAAATCGAGTTCCTCCAGGCGATGCCGCTCGGCGGTGTAGCCGACGATCGCGCCGAGCACGTTGTTGAAATCGTGCGAGACGCCGCTCGCGAGATGGCCCACCGATTCGATCTTCTGCATGTGCAGCATGCGTTCGCGCATGCGCTCGCGTTCGATCATCTGCTCGCGCAACTGCTGGGCGCTGCGTTGCGCTTTCCACAGGGTTTCGCGCAGCGCGGCCACGGTGCGGTCGAGCACAATGGCGATCATCAGGTAGCTGAAAGCCAGCGACGGCAGGTTCTGGAAGGCGCCGCCGCTGCGCGCCGGGCCGAGGCCCCATGGACTGGCCATGCCGAGCGCGAACACGACCGGAATGCAGGCGTAGACAATCCACAGCGCGCGCCGCCCGATCACCAGCGCGGCCGTGGTCAGCATCACCATCGGATACGGATCGAAGGCCTGCAGCTGGTAGCCGAACGCGATGTTCGCCGCGACCGCGCAACTCATCAGGATCGTCAGGAACGCGGCGATGCCCTGACGCAGGCGACCGCGACGGATCATCCAGACCGCGAAGAACGCCGCGCCGGCGATCGCGACATCGGTGCCGAGATCCACGAACAGCCGCGGCCCGGTCATCGAGATGTGCCCGCTCAGCAGGTGATAACCCTTGTTGAGCGGAATCTCGAAGCCGAGGAACAACAGCAGCACTTGCAGCGCGGGCGCATTGCGGCGATCGACGGGATCGGAGATCGGCACCCGGCGCAGCCATGCCGCCAGGCGACGGCCGGGGGCGACGAGGGGCGACGCGTGCGACATGGGGATGACGTGTCCCGGGGCGACGCCCCGACTGCAGATGAGAGTCGAGTGTAAGTCGGAGGAGAGTTCCGGTGCATTGAGCGACCGCCATCGCAACGGCTTAGATCGAGGACCCAGCGCCTGTCACGGCGCCGTCATCCCGCCGCAACCGGAAGCCAGACGATGTCCACGCCGCGCACCCTTTCATCCCGTCTCACCGCCCGGCGCACGCTGCGCCCCGGCCTGCTGTCGGCGGCCCTGCTGCTCGCCCTGTCGGGTCATGCCATCGCCGCGCCGCAGGCGGCCCCCGCGCCCGTCGCGAGCGCCGCGTCCGACGCAGCGCCCGCCGACGAGGCCGAACACACGGACGACGCCGACGCAGCCGACCCCGACGCCGATGTCGATGCGGTCGCCTACGACCGTGTCGTCGAGGCGTACTCGCTGGACGCGGCCGTGTCCTATTTCGCCGTCAACGGCGCACAGGACGGCAGCGACGATGCCAGCGCCACCGGCGCGCGCTCGATCGCAGCCGGTCCGCGCGCCGATGCGAGCGGCGGCGATGCCGTCGCCATCGGCAGTCGCGCACGCTCCACCAATTCGGCGTCCATCGCCATGGGCGACAGCTCGCTCGCCAGCGCCACCGGCGCGATCGCCATCGGCGGCACGTTCTTCGGCAGCGAGTTCGGCGAGTCCGACGGTGCGCAGGCCACCGGTTTCGGTGCGATCGCATTGGGCGCAGCGACTGAAGCCAGCGGCGGGACGTCGACGGCGCTCGGCTGGTCGTCGCGTGCGACCGGCAACGACGCGGTCGCCGTCGGCGCGACGGCTTATGCCGAAGCGGATGGCGCGATCGCGATGGGCCGCGCGGCGACGGCTGACGAGATCGAAGCCGTCGCCATCGGCTACGGCGCGCGTGCAACCAATTTCGGCGCGATGAGCCTGGGCGCCTACGCGAACGCCAGCGGCTTCGCGGCGCTGGCCTTCGGCAGCGACGCACGCGCGCCGGGTGACGGCGGCATCGCAATGGGCGACGGCGCCCTCGCAGCCGGCCAGCAGAGCGTGGCGATCGGCGCCAGCAACGGCGGCGTGCCGACCCAGGCCAACGGCCTCGGCAGCACGACCGTCGGCGCGGCGTCCTGGGCGCTGTCGGATTACGCGACCGCGATCGGTTTCGACAGCCATGCGGATGCGACGCGAAGCCTCGCTGCAGGCGCCAATGCGCTGGCACTCGCGAGCGAAGCCAGCGCGCTGGGTGCCGGCAGTTACGCGAGCGCCGAGTACGCAACCGCGGTCGGCGCGACATCGGCCGCCTGGGGCATTGGTGCGACCGCGATCGGCAGTGGCGCATTCGCGCTCGAGGAAAACAGCCTCGCACTCGGCTACAACGCCAGCGCGACCGCCATCAACAGCGTCGCGCTCGGTGCGGCGTCCGTCGCCGATCGCGACAACGTGGTGTCGATCGGCAGCGTCGATGGCGAACGCCAATTGGTGAATCTCGCCGACGGCGTGGATGCGACCGACGCCGTCAACAAGCGCCAGCTCGACGCGGTGATCGCCGCGGGCAGCGAGGCGCAGGCCTACTTCTCCGCAAATGGCGCGGGTGACGGCAGTGATGTCGCCAGCGCTGCAGGCGCACGTTCCATCGCGGCCGGTCCGCGCGCCGATGCGAGTGGCGGCGATGCCGTCGCCATCGGCAGTCGCGCACGCTCCACCAGTTCGGCATCCATCGCCATGGGCGACGGTTCGCTCGCCAGTGCCACCGGCGCAATCGCCATAGGCGGCACGTTCTTCGGCAGCGAGTTCGGCGAATCCGACGGCGCGCAGAGCACCGGCTTCGGATCGATCGCGCTGGGTGCGGCGACGACAGCCACCGGCGGTACGTCGACGGCGCTGGGCTGGTCCTCGCGTGCGACCGGCAACGATGCCGTGGCGGTGGGCGCGACTGCGTTCTCCGACGCCGATGGCGCGATCGCCATCGGCCGTGCAGCGACGACATCCGAGATCGAAGCCATCGCGATCGGCTACGGCGCGCAGGCCAGCAACTTCGGCGCGACCAGCCTGGGCGCATACGCAAATGCCACGGGCTTTGCAGCGCTGGCGCTCGGCAGCGATGCGCGCGCGACGGGCGACGGCGGCATCGCAATGGGCGACGGCGCGCTCGCCGCCGGCCAGCAGAGCGTAGCGATCGGCGCGAGCAACGGCGGTGTGCCGACGCAGGCCAACGGTCTCGGCAGCACCACCGTCGGCGCGGCCTCGTGGGCGCTGTCGGATTACGCGACCGCGATCGGTTTCGACAGCCACGCGGATGCGACGCGCAGCCTTGCAGTCGGTGCCAATGCGCTGGGCCTCGCCGAAGAAGCCAGCGCGCTCGGCGCCGGCAGCTACGCGAGCGGCGTCTATTCCACCGCGGTCGGCGCGACCTCGGCAGCCTACGGCGTCGGCGCGACTGCGCTCGGCAGCGGTGCGTTCGCGCTGGAAGCCGGCAGCCTCGCACTCGGTTACAACGCCACCGCGACCGGCATCAACAGCGTCGCGCTGGGCGCGTCGTCGGTATCGGATCGCGACAACGTGGTGTCGATCGGCGACGTCGGCAGCGAGCGCCAGCTGGTCAACGTGGCCGACGGCGTACTCGCGACCGACGCGGTCAACAAGGGCCAGCTCGACACCGCGATCGCGACGGTTGGCGGCGACGTCGGCGTGCTCGATGCGTCGGCGGTGAAGTACGACGACATCGTCAGCAAGGATTCGGTGACGTTCGCCGGTGCAGGCGGCACGGCGCTGCGCAATGTGGCCGACGGCGCGCTTGCGGCCGGCAGTCTGGACGCGGTCAACGGCGGCCAGGTGTTCGGCGTCGGCACCGCGTTCGCGCAGGCGCTGGGCGGCGGCGCGGCGATGACGGCGACTGGCTTCACCGGTCCGTCGTACACGATCCAGGGCAGCAGCTTCGGCTCGGTCGGCGCTGCTTTCGGCGCCGTCGACAGCCAGTTCGATGCGATCCGCGCACGCTTCGATGCAATCGGTAACGGTGGCGGTAACGTGCCGGTCGGCACTGGCGATGGTCTGGCGATCGGCAGCGGCAGCGTCGCGACGACCGCCGACAGCACTGCGGTCGGCAGCGACGCGCAGGCTGGCAGCGGCGGCACCGCGATCGGTGCGGGTGCAGTTGCGAGCGCCGATGGTTCGGTGGCGATCGGTCAGGGCTCGGTCGCCGATGCGGCGAACACGGTGTCGGTGGGCAGTGCGGGCAACCAGCGCCGCGTGACGAACGTCGCCGACGGCGTGGCCGTGAGTGATGCGGCGACGGTCGGCCAGGTGCAGAGCAGCGCCACCGCCAGCCGCACCTACGCCGATGCCGGCGACACACGCACGCTGGCCGACGCGAAGGCGCATGCCACCGCCGGCGATACCGCCACGCTCAACAGCGCGCGCAGTTACACCGACGACGTGTTCGCACGCGCGCTCAACCGCAGCGATTTCGACGCGTTCCGCAGCAGCGTCGACGACCGCTTCCAGCGGGTCGATCGTCGCGTCGACAAGATCGGCGCGATGGGCACGGCGATGTCGCAGATGGCGGTCAACAGCGCAGGCCTGTCCGGCGCCAACCGCATCGGCGTGGGCGTCGGCCAGCAGGGCGGCGAAGAAGCCCTGGCGGTCGGCTACCAGCGCGCGTTCCGTGACAACCGCGCCAGCGTCTCGATCGGCGGCTCGATGTCCGGCTCCGAAAGTTCGGTCGGCGTCGGCGGCGGCTTCAGCTGGTAACGACAGGCACCTCTTTTCTTCCATCCCATCTTCCAGGAATCGCACCCATGTCCCTGTCTTCCCGTGTTCTCCGCCGTGGCCTGCTGGCCGCCGCGCTCGGCGCCGTCGTCGCACCCGCCCTCGCCGCATCGCCGGCCGCGCCGCTGTCGGTGATGTCCACCGCCGATCCCGAAGCACCGCGCGTCGCCTATGACGGCCTGCTGGTGACCTACAAGGCCGGCACCGCCGAACGCCGCAATGCGACCACCGGCGCGGCGACGATGCAACGCATCCTGCGCGCACCGGCCACGGCGTCGCAGTTCAATGCCACGCATCGCGCCGCCGCGCCGGCACTCGCATCGACGCGTCGTCTCGCGATCGGCGCCGATCTGGTGCGTCCGAACCGCCGCTTGTCCGATGGCGAACTCGACACGCTGATGCGCACGCTTGCTGCCGATCCCTCGGTCGCGCACGTCGAACCCAACCGCTACTGGCAGCGTCTGCGCACGGTGCCCGCGGCGACGGCGGCAACCCCGAACGATCCCGGCTTCAACGTGCAGTGGCACTTCCGTGCACCCGACGGCACGCTCGAAACGCTGGCGCCGGATCCGGGCTATGCGAACCGCGGCGGCATCGACATCCTCAACGCCTGGCAGTACGGCCGCGGCGCGGGCGTGGTGGTCGCAGTGCTCGACACCGGTATCCTGGCCCACCCCGATCTCGACACCTCGCTGGCCGACGCCGGTTACGACTTCATCAGCGATGCACTGAACTCCGGCCGCGCGACCGATGGCCGCGCACCCGGCGGCTGGGACACCGGCGACTGGAATACCGAAGACCGCTTCCTGGCCGACAACGGCGGCTGCGTCTTCCCGGGCCAGCAGACCAACAGCAGCTGGCACGGCAGTCATGTCGCGGGCACGATCGCGCAGATCACCGGCAACGGTGTCGGCATGGCCGGCGTCGCACCCGACGCGAAGGTGTTGCCGGTGCGCGTGCTCGGCCATTGCGGCGGCACCACGGCCGACATCGCCGATGCGATCGTCTGGGCCTCGGGCGGCAGCGTGCCGGGCGTGCCGGCCAACCAGAACCCGGCCGAGATCATCAACATGAGCCTCGGCGGTTTCGGCGTCTGCGAAGCCGACAGCGCCTACGGCCAGGCGATCGCCTCGGCCCGCCAGCGCGGCACGACCGTCGTCGTCGCGGCAGGCAACAGCAACAGCGATGCTTCGTCGTTCACGCCGGCCAGCTGCCCGGGCGTCATCAACGTGGCCGCGACCGGCATCTCCGGTGCACGCGCGGTGTACTCGAACTTCGGCGCCAACATCGCGCTGTCGGCGCCGGGTGGCGGCGTGTATCCGAACGACGCCACCAGCGGCCCGACGGCACGCACCGGTTTCGTGTGGTCGGCAGGCAACCGCGGACTGACCACGCCGGGCGAGTCGGCCTACGTCGGCCAGGCCGGCACCTCGATGGCGGCCCCGCACGTGGCAGGCGTCGCGGCGCTGGTGATCAGCGCGGCGATGCAGGCTGGACGTCCGGTGCCGACACCGCAGGAAATGCGCGAGATCCTGACCCAGACCTCGCGCGACTTCCCGGTGCGTCCGCTGCGCCAGATCGGCGTAGGCATTCTCGATGCCGCCAAGGCCGCCGCGCGCGGTGCCGGCAATGCAGCCGGTGGTGATGAGCCGACCGCGATCCGCATGGCGAAGACCGTGCCGGTCAACGGCATCTCCGCAGCCGCAGGTGCCGGCACGCTGTATCGCATCGACGTGCCGGCCGGTGCGCGCAATCTGCAGATCCGCACCTACGGTGGTCGTGGCCAGGCGAAGCTGCTGGTACGTGTCGGTCGTTCGCCGGCGCTCGATGGCAGCAACGCCGCGCTGACGTCTTCGCGCCCGGGCACCACGCAGAGCGTGCAGGTGACGATTCCGCTCAACGACAGCTACTTCGTGCGCGTCGTCGGCGGCACCGGCGGCTATCAGGGCGTCAGCGTCATCGCTACCTACTCGGGCCAGTAAGCCCAGCGCGACACGCGCGGCGGCGAATCGTCGCGCGTGTCTGCACTTCCACTCGCCTGCGGCATCCGTGTCGCAGGCGCTAGCATGACGGGCCCTCCATCTGGACCGCCCCCATGCGCATCCGACTCCATTCGCTGCCACTCGGTCTCGCACTCGCGATGGCCTGCGCCGCTTCGGCTGTAGCCGCCGCGCCCGACGCGGCACTGACCCAGAAGCTCGTCGACTGGCGTCGCGATCTGCACCAGCACCCCGAACTCGGCAACCAGGAAACGCGCACCGCCGACGTGGTGGCGAACCATCTGCGCAGCCTCGGTCTGGAACCTCGCACCGCCATCGGTCCGACCGGCGTCGTCGCCGTGCTCAAGGGCGGCAAGCCCGGCCCACGCATCGCATTGCGCGCGGACATGGACGCGCTGCCCGTCACCGAACAGACGGGCCTGCCCTTCGCCTCGACCACCCGTGCGACCTATCGCGGGCAGGAGGTCGGTGTGATGCACGCCTGCGGCCACGACATGCACGTCGCGATCCTGATGGGCGTGGCCGAAGCGCTGGCCGGCATGCGCGAACAGCTCGCCGGCGAAGTGGTCTTCATCTTCCAGCCGGCCGAGGAAGGTCCGCCGGAACCCGGCGAAGTCTTCGGTGCCAAGCGCATGCTCGACGAGGGCGTGTTCGACGATGGGAAGCCGGACGCGATTCTCGGCCTGCACGTGTGGGCGGGCCTGCAGACCGGACAGATCGGCTTCCGCAGCGGGCCTTCGCTGGCCAGCGCAGACGAGTGGTCGCTGACGATCACCGGCAAGCAGACGCATGGCTCACGGCCGTGGGATGGCGTCGATCCGATCACGGTCGGCGCGCAGGTACTGCTGGCGACGCAGAGCATGCTCGCGCGGCAGATCAATACGGTGAACGCGCCGGTGGTGCTGACTGCCGGCCAGTTCCAGAGCGGCGTGCGCTTCAACATCATTCCCGACGACGCGCGTCTGGTCGGCACGCTGCGCACCTACGACGACGCCGTGCGCGCGGATGTCATCGCGCGCTTCGACCGCATCGCCACCGACTATGCGCATGCAGCCGGAGCGACCGCGAAGCTCGATGTCGTCAACAACGCGCCGGCCACGGTCAACGATCCCGAACTGGCGCGCCGCGTGCTGCCGTCGCTACAGGCCGCGGTGGGCGCCGACAATGTCGTCGAGATGCTGCTGGTGACGGTGGCCGAGGATTTCTCGCAGTTCGCCAACGTCGTGCCCGGCGCGTATTTCTTCGTCGGCACCACGCCCGCGGGCCAGGATCCGGCGACGATGCCGATCAACCACTCGCCGCATTACGCGCCCGACGAGGCCGCGCTGGCGGTCGGCGTGCGCGCGATGCTGCGCACGACGCTAGATCTGCTGGGCGCTGCACCACAGGGCTGAGCAGGCGCCCGATCCGGTTCCACGCAAGCGCCGCGGATCGCGTGGAACCGGCGCGAAACCCGTCGCGCCGCGGTGTGCGCCGGGTTTTGCGTGAGCCCCCCGTCATGCGTCACCCCGCCGAAGCGGGTAATCTATGCGGCTCCTTTGCCAGATCCGGCGCCCAGCCCATGCTCTTCAAGAACGTCGCCATCGCCGGCCTCGCCCATGTCGATGCGCCGAACCGCGTGACCAGCGACGACATCAATGCAAGGTTGAAGCCGACCATCGACCGCCTCGGCATCAAGACCGACGTGCTCAAGGACATCGCAGGCATCCATGCCCGTCGCCTGTGGGGCGACGAGGTCCAGGCCTCGGACGCCGCGACGATGGCCGGCCGCAAGGCGCTGGACGACGCCGGCATCGACGTCGGCAAGCTGGGCCTGCTGGTCAACACCTCGGTGAGCCGCGATTACCTCGAGCCGTCCACCGCCAGCATCGTCGGCGGCAACCTCGGGATTCCGGACACCTGCCAGAACTACGATCTGGCCAATGCCTGCCTCGCGTTCGTCAACGGCATGGATGTCGCCAGCCGCATGATCGAGCTGGGCGAGATCGACTACGCGCTGATCGTCGACGGCGAAACCGCGAATCTCGCCTACGAGAAGACCATCGAACGCCTGCTGCGCCCGGAGACGACCGAAGACGATTTCCGCAACGAGCTGGCCACGCTGACCCTGGGCTGCGGCTCGGCGGCGATGGTGCTCGCACGCGCCGACCTGCTGCCCGACGCCCCGCGCTACAAAGGCGGCGTGACGCGTTCGGCGACCGAGTGGAACACCCTGTGCCGCGGCAATCTCGACCGCATGGTCACCGACACCCGCATGCTGCTGATGGAAGGCATGAAGCTGGCGCAGAAGACCTTCGTCGCCGCGCGCGAGGCGATGGGCTGGGTGGTCGACGAGCTGGACCAGTTCGTGATCCACCAGGTCAGCAAGGTGCACACCGGCGCCTTCATCCAGTCATTCGGCATCGACCCGAGCAAGGTCCACACGATCTTCGGCGAGCACGGCAACATCGGTCCGGCCTCGGTGCCGATCGTGCTGAGCAAGCTCAAGGAACTCGGCCGCCTGAAGAAGGGCGACCGCATCGCGCTGCTGGGGATCGGTTCGGGCCTGAACTGCACGATGGCCGAGGTCGAGTGGTAAGCGCTACGCTTCGCTGATCCACCGCCCATTGCAAGGACGCCCGATGCCGCACCGACTTCCCGATCACCTGCAGCTGGCGCTGGCCGCGATTCCGGCCTTCGTCGACGACGGCCGTCTGTCGCTGGACGAGCTCGACCATCTGCTGGGCCTCGCCCTGCGCGATCAAGTCATCGATGCCGACGAGACGCGCGTGCTCGGCAATATCCTCGACCGCGCGGAGCGCGATGGCGTGGATGCGGACGTGCTGGCCCGCATCCAGCAGGTGCGCAGCGCACACGGTTTGACGTCGGCCTGATCGTAAACACCGCCGCAACGAAAAAAGCGCCCGGAGGCGCTTTTTTCGTATCCGGAGAGCGGGGCAGCAGCAACTAGTCGGCGTTCGCCACGTGCACAGTGCCGATCATCGACTGCAGGTCGCTCTCGAGCCTGTTGATGCGTTCCGACAGCTGCGAGGCCTCCTGCGGGCTGACGTGCACCAGACCTTCAAGCAGTTCCGAGAGCTGCAGCAAACGCGTCCGCTGTTCGCGCACGTCCAGACGCACACGGTGGCCGCGCAGATCGCCGATCTCGGTATGCAGTCCGCTGCGGCGGTAGCGTTCACGCAGCATCATGTGCAGGCGGCCGACGATGCGGCGATCGGCATCACTCCAGAGCGCGCTGCTGCCGCGCACGGTCTCATGCCACGCGGCGAAGCTTGCGCGCGGGCCGATCTTGCTGCCGTCGTGGTCGACCAGAAACGGCTCGTCCGGGCGACCGGCCCAGCGCACTTCCTCGACCTGCTCGCAACGGAAGAAGAACAGCCACTCGTCCCGCGACAGATCCAGCGGCAACGCCAGCACGCCGGCAATGCCGTCGGCCTGTTCCGGACTGCCGTTCCAGTCGGCGGCACGCTCGGTGCTGATCGCACCGGAGCCGGTATGCGACCGGCGCAGCCAGTCGAGCAGAGCGGGGAGACGCGACACGTCCGGTGCACGGCCGGCGCTGTACCAGTGGCCAGCCTGCACGAGCGCGACACCATCACTGTTGATCGCGCGGTTGAGCAGATCCAGTTCACCCTGCAGTGCGAGGCGTGGATCGGCGGCGTTGTCGAGACGCAGGGCCAGCGAGTCGCGCACGCTGCGCGCGCCGTCTTCCAGAGCCACCGCGTCCTGCTGCTCGCGCGAGGCCACGCGCATGGACACGAACAGGCCGAACAGATCGGCCGCTGCACGCACGCCCGGCGGCACGCGGCGCGGCGAGCGGTGATGACAGGCGATCAGGCCCCACAGGCGACCACCCGACACGATCGAGATCGACATCGACGCGACCACGCCCATATTCGCGAGGTATTCCAGATGCACCGGCGACACGCTGCGCAGCGCCATCTGGGCGAGATCGAGCGCGCCGCCACGGCTGTCGCGATCCGGCAGGATCGGCACCGGCACATAGGTCGCGTCGGGGATCACGCGGATGCGGTTGCGCAGATACAGCATGCGCGCCTGCACCGGAATATCGGACTGCGGATAGCGCAGACCCAGATACGCGGACAGCGCGGAATCACGCGACTCGGCGATCACCTCGCCCGCGTCGTCGTGGCGGAAGCGATAGACCATGACGCGGTCGTAGCCGGTCAGCAGGCGCACCTGCTCGGCGACGCGCTGGTTGAAATCGTCGATGTCGTCGCTGCCGGCGACGCGCGCGATCATCGTCTGCGCGACCACGGTCGGCGAACGCTCGGCGGTGCTGCGTGGCTGCGGCTCGACTTCGATATGCACCAGACCATCGGCCACGTGCACGCTGATATCGCACAGGTTCGCGAGCGGACCGATGTTGCCGACCGCCGCGCGTTGCGGCGGCGAACCCGGCTCACCGAAACCGATCGTCTCGGCGATCGCCTGGATCAGGTCGTCGGTCAGAAACTCGCGCAGCGAATGCCGCAGCATGTCCTCGGGCGTCGCACCGGTCAGCGCCTCGACGTTGGCCGAGACGTGACGAATCGTCCAGTCGGGCAGCTGGCAGCTGATGAGATAGCCGTGCGGCTGGATCGCGCCCGACAGATGGATCGGTTCGTTGGCGCATTCCTGAAGTGCACGTTCGAGTGCTGGATTCATGCAACAGGCTCCTCGTGGGGGGCGGGCATTACGTCAAAGCTGCGCTGGAAACACCATTGGACCAGCTGGAAGGCATCGCGCGCGCCCTGCAGCAAATGTGTGGTCGGCAGGTCGACGAGTGTCGAGCGCGCGCTCAGGCGCTCGAGCACATTGCGCCAGCTGTCGCCGGCGGCATGCCGCGCCAGAAACCGGGCACCGGCGCCTTCGCTGTGACCGAGCGCCTGCGCGCCGCGCAACAGATATCGCGCGCCCACGCTGCTGCCAGCCATGACGTATTCCCAGCCCAGGCGCTCGTCCGCCTCACTGGCCACGCCGCGCACGCCGAACGGCGGCAGCGGGGCCAGCGAGAGATCACGCAGATCGCCCGCCAGCCAATAGGAGGCCCGCGGCAACGCATCGATCACGATCTCGAAGTCGGATGCGAACCGGTGCATGCCCACCAGATAGCGCGCGTAGGCGAGCGGCGTATCGAGGCCGTCGGCGAAGCACGCATCGACACGCGCATGCAGATCCGACGTGCCGGCACGGAGGAACTGGCGCAGATCTTCGGGTCCTGCACCCACTTTGCGTAGTGGCGTATTCATCTTTCGAGCATACGCCGCCGAGACCGCGGTGACCGTCTCCTAACGCACACAGACCCGCGCATCTTCAGCGGTGTGAAGAAGGCGTCTCTGGGCGTTTCCGGGCCCAACCGCATCCGACCCTTACAATGCGACGTATTCATCGCAACCAACGGTCCGTGCAGCCCGTGCAGCTTCCCGATTATCCATTCAGCGGCCACCGTTTCGAAGCGCGCCCCGGCGTGCAGATGCATTATCTCGACGAGGGCCCGCGCGACGGCGAGATCGTGCTGATGCTGCACGGCAATCCGTCGTGGAGTTACTACTGGCGCCACCTCGTGCTCGGCCTGCGCGACCGGTACCGCTGCATCGTGCCGGACCATATCGGCATGGGCTGGTCGGACAAGCCCGACGATGCGCCGAATGCGATGCCGCGCTACGACTACACGCTGGCCTCGCGTGTCGAGGATATCGGCGCGCTGCTCGCGCATCTCGGCATCGACGGTCCGGTGACGCTGGCGGTGCACGACTGGGGCGGCATGATCGGCTTCGGCTGGGCGCTCGAGCACATGCCGCAGGTCAAGCGTCTGGTGATCACCAATACCGCCGCGTTTCCGCTGCCGTCCGACAAGCCGATGCCGTGGCAGATCGCGCTCGGCCGCGACTACACCGTGGGCGAGTGGATCATCCGCGGCTTCAATGCGTTCTCCGCCGGCGCATCGTGGCAGGGCGTCGAGACGCGCATGCCGGCCGACGTGCGCCGCGCGTATGTCGCGCCCTATGACAGCTGGGCGAACCGCATCAGCACCGTGCGCTTCATGCAGGACATCCCGCTCGGTCCAAAGGACCGCGCGTGGCCGCTGCTCGAAGCGGCCGGCAAGCGTCTGCCCGCATATGCCGACCGCCCCGCCTTCATCGGCTGGGGTCTGAAGGACTTCGTGTTCGACCACCACTTCCTCGCCGGCTTCCGCGCGGCGTTGCCGCAGGCCGAAGTCATGGCGTTCGAGGACGCCGGGCATTACGTGCTGGAAGACAGGCACGCGATGCTGGTGCCGGCGATCCGCAACTTCTTGGACGCGAATCCACTCTGAGCGTTCGTCACTCGCGGCGCATGCACCTGCACGCGATGCCAGGTGTCGCATGCGCTGCAGGGATGGGGCGTCCACACACCGGGACCTGCATCGCCGATGCGGCAATCAGATCACGGGCGCGGCGCCCACCTGCACCATCGCCGCGGCGCCGAACGATGACGGCGCTGGCGGCGCGATCGCGTCGACCAGCACGACCTCGAGCATCGGCATCCAGTCCGACGCGCTGAGCGCCGGCAAGCCATGCGCGACGCGCGCGCGATCGCACTGCGGACTCGCATCACCGGATTCCCATGACGCCTGCACATCGCGGCAGGCTTGCGGCCGGACCGCATGGATCGAGCAGCGCGAAGACAGGCCGATCTCGGCGTCGAGCGCGATGCAGCGCGGCTGCGCTTGCCAGGTGCCACGCATCGCGACCTGGTGCAGGTCGAACGTCTCGGTCAGCGCATGTGGCACGACGCCGCCGGACGCATCCGTCTCCATCCAGTGCATGGACACCCGGTACTGGCTGCAGCAGGCCCCACAGGTCATACACGGATGGCGCATGGGACGACCCCGGGGATCGCGGACACGGACAAGGAGCGCGGAGTCTTGGCGCCAGCCGTGCCGCGCGCAAGTGCCACGGCGCGGCCCGTCAGGATTCCGTTTGCGGCCGACACGCGTGTCGCGACGGACGCCCGCTTCAGGCGTTCGCAGTCGGCCGCCGGATTGCCACGTAGCGCGCCTGCATTTCCGTCGCGGTGCTGCCGTCGGGCAGCGCGATGCGCGCGGTGAGCGCGACGCGTGCACGTCCACGCTCGCGCAAGGTGCGCGCGAAGGTCGACCAGTCACCGGCCTTGTCGAGCGTGGCTTCGGCTTCGAGATCGCCCAGCAACGGTGCCCGATAGCGGACCGTCGAATCGGCCACATAGACCTCGGCATCGAGGCCGGCCTGCTCCACGCGCAACGTCACCAGCCCCCACGCCGCGAGCGTCATCACCGACACCAGACTGCCGCCGAAGGCCGAGCCCTTGTCGTTGACGTGCGAGGACAGCGGCGCATGCAGGCGCAGGGAATCACCGTCGTAACCGGCAACGGAGACGTCCATCGCGGCGACAGGCGGCATCGAACCGTAGTAAGCCTCGAGGGCGCGGAGCGAATCATCGAGCGTCATGCGGAATCCTGTGGAGGGTGCGGTCGTCCGGCTTGCGCCGCACCACCGCAGCCACCAAGCTTGGCGCATGCATGCCGAGCCGGCCTTTCCGCATCTGGCGGAATACTACGTGATCTCGTTACGACCGGCCGGTGCACATTCAGGCCTGCGCCGCGAAGCCACGCGTCTCGGCGCGCGCACATTCGCACTGTCGCCGTGGCGCATCGCGCATTGCGACGACGCCGACACCCGCGCCGCCTTGCGACATGCGCTCGCCGCCGATGTCGTGATCTTCACCAGCCCGCCTGCAGTCGCGGCCGCGTCGGCGCTGCAAGCATTGGTTTCGGGTGTCGCGCAGTCATGGCTCGCCGTCGGCGCCGGTACCGCAACCGCACTCGAACATGCCGGCATCGTCGGCGTTCGTGCGCCGGCACGCATGGACAGCGAGGGATTGCTGGCACTGCCCGAGATGTCGACGATGCAAGGTCGCAGCGTCGGGTTGGTCACCGCACCCGGCGGGCGGGGCGTGATCGCGCAGACCCTGGGCGACGCCGGCGTGGATCTGCGACGCGCGGATGTCTATACACGTCGACCGACGCCGCCATCGACACGACGCATCGCCCGCTTGATGGCGCTGCCGGCCCCCTGGTTACTGCCCCTCAGCAGCGGAGAGGCACTGCTACGCACCTTGGCATCGCTGCCACCGGTGGCGGCCGCGCGGCTGCGCGAGGCGCGCGTGCTGGCCGCCAGCGCGCGGCTTGCCGAGCTGGCGCGGGAGGCAGGATTCGCAGATATCCACCAGGCCACGGATGCGCGCCCCGCATCGTTGCTGGCGGCTGCCGCGACGGCGCGCACGACAAACTGAATGGACGGAGGCGCCCGCGACGGACCCGTCACGGCGGCCTCTGGCACGGTAGCGGTCTATCTCCCGCGTCATCCGGAATTCCGCCATGTCCCTGCTCCGTGCCCTGCTGGTCTGGACCGTCATCGCCCTTCTCGGCGCCCTGGCCGCGCAACTGTTGATGGCCGGTGATCCCGGCTACGTGCTGGTCCGTCGGGGCGGTGTCGATTACACGACCACCGTCATCAATGCGATCGCGATGCTGCTCGGCGCGATGGTCGTGGTCTGGCTGGTCGTCACGCTGATCCTGCTGCCGTTCCGCAGCTGGGGACGCTACCGCGAAACCAAGGCGCAGAGCCGAGTCGGCGAAGGCCTGGACGCCCTGCACCAGGGCCACTACGCACGTGCCGAAAAGCTGTTGGCGCAGTCCGCCGACGAAAACCCGCATTACGAACCGGCCGCGCGTATCGCGGCGACCCAGGCCGCAATCGGACGCGGCGACGACGCAGGCGCGCGCGCCCATCTCGACAAGTTTGGCGATCGCCATCCGGCGACGCGCGCGATCGCACTCGCCGAGCTCGCGCTGCTCGACGAACGTCCGATCGATGCACTCACCGCGCTCGATGCGCCGGCCGCGCAGCCGTTGCCGCCGCGCGGTCTCGCGTTGCGCGCCGACGCCTGGGCGATGACCGGTCACGCCGCCGAAGCCTATGGCCTGCTCGGTGCGCTGCGGCGCCAGAACGCGCTGCCCGATGCGCAACTCGAGATCCGTGAGATCCGCTGGGCTGCGGCCTCGCTGCACGAGGCGGCCGATGCCAATGTGCTCGCCGAGCGCTGGGAAGCGCTGCCCAAGCAGATCCGCACTGAAACGCCGGTGGTGCTGGCGTATGCCGACCGCGCGGTCGCGCTGGGCTGGCACGACGCCGCACTCAAAAGCCTGGAAACCTCGCTCGATGCACGCTGGGATGAGCGCGTGGCTGCGCGCTATGCATCACTGGAAGTCGGTGACCCGGCGCACCGCCAGTCACGCATGGAGCGCTGGCTCAATGCGCATCCGTCCAGCCCGGGCGTGATGCTCGGCCTTGCGCGCCTGCATCACATGCAGCGCGACTGGCCGAATTCGCGCGACTACCTGCAGCGCGCGATCGACCAAGGCGCCGGCAGCGAGGCCTGGGTGCAGATGGGCGACGCTTACGCAGCCGAGGGCGACGATCGCAACGCACGCCTGTGCTACGCAAATGCCCTGCGCGCCGCACGCAACGAACCGGTGCTCGCACTCGCACCGCCGCCGCTCGCACCGCGCGACGATCTGATCGAACCCGAAACCCGTGATGCGCATGGCCTGCCCTACGTGCACGGGGACGCGCCGCCGCATTCGACGGATCGGTTCTGACGGCGAGCGAGATTCGGTCCCTCCCCTGCTTGCGGGGAGGGCTGGGCGGGGCATTCCGTCCGATCGGACGCAACGGGTGATACGGTCGCGGCCTGAGTGGCGTCCGGATGCCTCGCTCCCATCCCAAGGCGCCATCCATCACGCGCGCGATGGCTCGCATGCGGGTGATGGGAACTCGTTTAGTGCTGTCGAGCAGTCGCGACTAGGGCGATGTCGGATAGCAAGCGCTGATCAACGCATCGACCGGTGCACCGCCACCGCGCCGTCGACCGCCTGATCCAGCGTGATCTCCGCCGCGCGTCCACGTCCGTTGCTCGCCAGCGTGACCGTGACCGGCCCGACGATCACCTGCGGTCCTACCGGACCGAGCGGCGCATTGCCGTCGAGCAGCGCATCGGGAATCGCGACGAACCCACCCAGCGCCGCCACGCGCGGATCCTCGACATACATGCCGGCGCGCTGCATGTCGTGTGCGGTCAGCGGCTCGTTGTCGACGATGACGATCGCGCCGATCGCCGCGCCGTCGTCGGGCGCACGCCAGGCACAGCTGATGCCATAGCTCTCAGGGCTGTCCTGGCGGGTGCCGGCGTCGTCGACGGCATCGAGACCGGCGACCATGCCGCCAAGTGCCGACGCCAAGCGCGGGCAATCGGGCAGCGCATCGCGCGGCGGCGGTGCCGAGACCAGCTGGGGGCCGGACGCGGTCGGCGGCTGCGGTGCGTCTGTTTCGTTCTTGTCGCACGCAGCGAACGCGCACACGGCGGCGGCGAGCAGGCCGAAACGACCCGAAGTACGTAACACGGACATGACGACGCTCCCAGCGATCAGCGTTCGAGGATCGCGACGACACCCATGCCACCCGCGGTGCAGATCGAGATCAACGCCCGGCCACCGCCGCGTTCCTTGAGCTGCTTGGCGGCGGTGGCGACGATGCGCGCACCGGTCGCCGCAAACGGATGACCCGCTGCCAGCGACGAGCCGACCGGATTGATCTTCGTCGGATCGATGCGACCCAGCGGCGCGTCGAGACCGAGCCGCGTGCGGCAGTAGTCCTCGCTCTCCCAGGCGCGCAGCGTGCACAGCACCTGCGCAGCAAAGGCTTCGTGGATTTCGTAGATGTCGAAATCCTGCAGCGTCAGATTGTTGCGCGCGAGCATCTCCGACACCGCGATCGTCGGCGCCATCAGCAGGCCTTCGCCGTGCACGAAATCGACCGCGGACACATGGGCGTCGCGGATATGGCACAGCACTTCATGCCCGTGCGTCGCCGCCCACTCGTCGCTGGCCAGCAGACACGCGGAGGCGCCATCGGTCAGCGGCGTGGAATTCGCGGCGGTCAGCGTGCCGCGGCCGGAGACCTTGTCGAACGCCGGCTTCAGCGTTGCCAGTTTCGCCAGCGACGTGTCGGGGCGCAGGATGTTATCGCGCGAGACGCCGCGGAAACTCACCACCAGATCGTCGAAGAAGCCGCGCTCGTAGGCGGCGGCCAGCTTGTGGTGCGAGGCGACCGCAAGTTCGTCCTGCGAATCGCGGGCGATGTTCCACTCTTTCGCCATGTCCTCGCAGTGCTCGCCCATCGACTTGCCGGTGCGCGGCTCGGCGACGCCCGGGAAATCGGGCTTGAGCTCGCGCAGGCGGAAGCCCTTGAACGCGGCCAGCTTGTCCTTCGGCGTCTTCGCCGCATTCGCAGCGAGTAGACGGCGGCGCAGCGCGCGGCCGTAGACGATCGGCACGTCGGACGTGGTGTCCGAACCGCCGCCGATGCCCGACTCGATCTGGCCGGCGGCGATCTTGTTGCCGATCGTGATGATCGAATCCAGCGACGTGCCGCAGGCACGCTGCAGGGTGATGCCAGGCGTCAGCGGCGACAGGCCCGACGACAGCGCCGCCTCGCGGCCGAGATTCCAGTCACTGGAATGCTTGATGACCGCGCCCATCGCCACCTCGCCGAGCTGCTGGCCGTGCAGGCCGAACTTCTCGACCAGGGCCCCCAGCGTGCGCACCGACATGCCGAGATTTCCGACGTCCGCGTAAGCGGTGTTCTGGCGGCAGAACGGAATACGCACACCACCGAGCACGGCGACGGGACGACCTAGCAGCATCGGAATGACCTCGGGATGAGTGGCTTGGACATGTCCCGGACCCGGGACGGGCATAATGTGAATGAGTCTATCGCTGACGATGTGCACGGCCAATGACCGCAGTTCCCGACATTTCCCGACAAATTCCAGCCCCTCAAGTGCTTGGCGTGCTCGCCCTCGAACTGAGTGACGATTCCACGCCCGCCCGCGGTGCGCTGGGCCAGGAGGCCGCGGGCGAACTCGCCAGGCTGCTCGGCCGCGACCTGGGCGCGCTGGTCCCGGGCGTGCGCGATCTCGATCTGTCGTTCGCCGCTGCCCATTTCGACCCCGCCGAGCTGCTGCGCCCTGGCTGGCCGGTGCACCGCCGCCTCGATGAGCTGCGCGTGCGCGCGCCGCAGTCCGGACAGGGCCCGCGCATCATCGCGTTCGGCGCCGATGCCGGCGGCGCGGTGCCGTTGCCGTTCCAGTCCGACCCGCAGCTCGCAGGCGGACGCCTGCGCGTGCTGCCGTACCTGTTCGTCGGCGAGCCGGCGGCGACCGAAGCCGTTGCGGCGCACATGGAGTCGATGCTGATCGACCTCGGCATGGTCCAGGCCGACACGGCGTTGTGCGCGCAGGAAGCGTTCGGCGCACGTATCGAACACGCCCGGTACCTGACCCTGCACGACCTGCTGGCGATGACGGCGTTGCAATACAACAATCAGGGCCTCGAACCGTTGTGGGACGTGCTGGAAACCGCGCTGCTCGCGCCGGAGTCCGAGGCGTGGCTCGACGCGCCGCCGGAACCGCTGTTGCGGCATGTCGATGGCGAAGTGCGGGTCGCGGTACTCGCGGCCGAAGACTGGCGTCGTCGGTGCGCAGCGGGCGAGTCGGACGACGACCGTCTCGCGAAGGGCTTCGCGATGTACGTGGCCCGCCAGCGGCAGCTGTCCGCGGTGCTGCAGGCGCATGGCGTGCCGGTGGTGTTCGTGCAGGTCGAATCCGGACAGGACCCGGTCGCGGCGCTGCGCTGAGTCTCCAGTCGCCTCGGCCGCATTTTCGCGCCGAGGCCGACGCGAAAAACACGCTCTCCCGACACGCGTTTCGCGCCGCCCTCTGCCGGAGGGAGGCACGGCATCGCGCAAGATGGGCATGACGCTCCGGCGTTCCACGGCCCATCACCTCGTACATGAAAACGCCCGCCTCCTGCATCAGGAGACGGGCGTCAGCACGTTGCTTGCGACGCGATAGAGCGATCGCTCAACCCGCCTGGATCACACCACACGCTAGACGATCACCGGCATTGCCGGTCGGCTGCGTCGCGTAGTCATCGGCGTCCTTGTGGACGATCACGCCCTTGCCGACGATGTCGTCTGCGCCACCACCGCCGATGGTCGCGCCTTCGAGCCAGCCGCTAACCTGCGCGGTGCCGTCAGCGCCCGCCATGATGTTGTCGCTGTCGCCCGCATGATGCGCACCCTGGCCCACGCGACCATGATCGGTGCTGCCGGGGTTGAAGTGGCCACCGGCGCTGGTGCCGTCCGGCGCGCTGCAATCGCCGGTTTCGTGCACGTGGAAGCCATGGCTGCTGCCTGCGGTCAACCCGGTCACGGTGCCGGTGACTTCGATCCGGCCATTGACCACCGCGAAGCGCAGGTCGCCCGCCGTCTGGTTGCCGGCGGTCGGCTGCAGTGCGGCGGTCGCGGTCGCAGCGGTCATCGCGTCCGTGCCCGCTGCACCCGCTGCCGGCATGGCCGGTGCGGACTCGGCGGCGCGGTCGGCTTCGGCTGCCGCGTTGTCGCCGTTGGGCGTCTCGGCACCGCCACCGCAGGCAGCCAGCGCGAGGGCCAGCGCGGCGGGGATCGGCATCAGGAATCGGTAATTGCGCATGGAGCTCTCCTCAGAATCGTGTGGGACGCGTCGAACACGCGATGTAACGCAGCGACCAGCATCCCGGTCCACGGGTCTGGACCGCGTGAGTGAGCGGTGGCGGCTACTGGATCTGGACGGTGCCGCAGGCCACACGGGCGCTGATCGCACCGGGCGTCGCGCCGAGGATCAACAGCGCGCGGCCGACGATGTCGTTCGCCGCGCCGCCGCCGAGCACGGCACCGGGCAGCAGCAGATCGAGTGTGGCCACACCGCTGCCATCGGCGACGATGCGGCCGCGCTCACCGGAATCCGGCTGCCGTGACGGCACGCCCTGCTGCGCGTCGAACTCGGGGCCGGCACTGATCGCATCGACCGCGCTGCAGTCGCCGCGTGTGTGCAGGCGCAGGTTGTGGGTGCCGTTGCGGACCAGACCGCCGACCTCCCCGCGCACGCGCACGCCGCCGACATCGGGCGACAGCGCGAGGCGGCCGCTGACCAGCGAACCGGACGCGGAGGCCAGATTGGCGATCGCGCCTTGCGCGGTGCCGGTGCTGGCGATCGCGGTGACGGCGGGCGGCGCGGTCTGCGCGGCAGGACGGGGCGCGCTGGCGCAGCCGGCGAGCAGGGTCGCGACGGCGGCCGCGAGAATGGGAAGTCGGGTCGTGCTGTTCATGGCGGCCACCTTAGCCGGCGCGCGCGGCTCGTCGATGAAGGGCATTCAACTGCGACGCCGGCGCGCGCCGAGTTTGCGGGTCAGCGTGTTGCGGCCGACGCCGAGCCGGGTGGCGGCCTCGGCGCGGCGCCCGCCGGTGTGCACCAACGCGGTTTCCAGCAACGCGCGGTCCAGGCGTTCGCGCGCCTGCGCATGGATGTCGTCGTCGCCGGCGCGCAGCCGCATATCGGCCCAGGCACGCAGCGCGTCGTCCCAGTCGCCTGCCGCCACCGGTTCGGCTGTGTCCGGCACTGAGGCGCTCGCGGTCAGCAGGCCGTCGAGATCCAGCGGCGTCACCAGATCGGCCGGCGCGAGTGCGGCCAGACGCCAGCACAGGTTCTGCAGTTCGCGCACATTGCCCGGCCACGTGTGTTCGCGCAGGCGCTGCAACGCGGCGCGGCCAAGCCGCTTGGGCGGCGCGTCGAGTTTTTCGGCCGCAGCCTGCAGGAAACGTTCGGCGAGCTGGCCGACATCCTCGCGGCGATCGCGCAGCGGCGGCAGGCGCAGACGCACGACATCGAGGCGATGCAGCAGATCGGCACGGAAGCGGCCTTCGGCGACCAGACGCTCCAGATCCTGATGCGTCGCGGCGATCACGCGCACGTCGACACGGATCAGTTCGCGCCCGCCGACGCGGAAGAATTCGTCCTCGGCCAGCACGCGCAGCAGGCGTGTCTGCAGCGAGGCCGGCATGTCCCCGATCTCGTCGAGGAACAGCGTGCCGCCGTCGGCCTGTTCGAAGCGGCCGATGTAGCGCCGCGACGCGCCGGTGAACGCACCGGCCTCGTGGCCGAACAGTTCGCTCTCCAGCAGATCGGCCGGAATGGCCGCGGTATTGAGCGCGACGAAGGGCTTGCGTGCACGCGGCGATTCGCGATGCAGCGCGCGCGCGACGAGTTCCTTGCCGGTACCGGTTTCGCCGGTGACCAGCACCGACACTGGCGCCTGCGCGAGGCGGCCGATCGCCCGGAACAGCTGGCGCATTTCGGCGGTGTCGCCGACCAGCGCGTCGCTGTCGCCGGTCGGCAGCGGCGCATCGTCAGGCGCGGTGTCGTGGTCGCCGAGCACGCGCGCGGCCAGTGCGACGGCTTCGTCGAGATCGAAGGGCTTGGACAGGAATTCGTGCGCACCACCGCGGAACGCACCGGCCGTGCTGGCGACATCGGTGTAGGCCGACATCACCACGACCGGCAGCTGCGGATGTTTCTGCTTCAGGCCATCGAGCAGCTGCAGGCCCGAATCGCCCGGCATGCGCACGTCGGTGAACAGCATGTCCGGCGGCGGCCGCTGGGCCAGCGCATCGCGCACGGCCTGCGCGCTGTCGAAACCGGACACGTCGTAACCGGCTTCGCTGAGCGCGGTGGCCAGCACGAAACGGACGGAACGATCGTCATCGACGACCCAGATGCGCGGGGCGGGCGTACTCATGCGGCGGGCTCCGGCGCGGTAGTGGCGGCTGCGTCGGGCGCGTCGTCCTCGACAGGAAAGGGCAGTTGCAAGGTGAAGACGGTATGCCCGGTGCGCGAGCGGTAGACCAGCGCGCCACGGTGTTCGCGCGCGACCTGCTGCGCCATCGCCAGGCCCAGACCGCTGCCGTCGGGACGTCCGGACACCAGCGGCAGGAAGATCTGTTCGACCATGTCGTCCGGCACGCCGCGGCCGTCGTCGACGACCTCCAGCCGCAGCACCATCGCGTGCACTTCATCGCCGATGCGCACGCCGAGGGCGGCGCGGGTGCGCAGGGTGATGTTGGCGGCACCGGCCTGGATCGCGTTGCGCACGAGATTCCAGATCGCCTGGGTAAGCCGGTCGGGATCGCCGGAAAGTTCGGGCAGGCTCGGGTCGTAATCGCGCAGCATGCGCACCGCCCAGCCGGCGTCGGCTTCGGCGAGGCGCAGCACCTGTTCGAGCACGCCGTGGATGTTGAGCGCGCGGTGCGGGGTCGGCGAACGCGGCGACAGCAACTGGTCGACCAGCGTGCCGAGACGCGCGACTTCGGTGTCGACGAGAGCGACGAGCTCGCGTGATTCGCCATCGCTGACGCGCCGGGCCAGCAACTGCGCGGCGCCCTTGAGGCCGGCCAACGGATTGCGCAGTTCGTGGGCGAGACCGCGCAGCGCGGCCGACAGCGCAAGCGGCATCGCGAGCGTCGGATCGGCCCCGGGGAATTCATCGACCGGATGCGCTTCGAGCAGCAGCCCGCCATCGGCCTCGCGCGACAGCCAGGCATCGGCGAAGCGCGGCTCGCCGCCGAGGAAGGCCAGCACCAGCCGGCGCACGCGCATCGGGCCGTCAGCCGGATCGCTGGGCGTGCGCAGCGCCAGCCGCAGCACTTCGCCATCGACCTCCAGCGCTGCCAGCGGCTGGTCGATCAGGCGCTTGCGCCCGACCCCGAGCCAGCGTGCGAAAGCCACATTGCAGGTGCGGATGCGCCCGTCGGCGTCGGCCCAGACCAGCGGCGTGACCAGGGCGTCGAAAGGTTGCGGCGGTGGGGTTTCGTCGGCCATTGCACCAATGTAGTGCATTGAAAAGATTTCGACAGGCTTGCATGGCGCGTTCGACTGAGCCCTCCCTTGTGCACGGGGGAGGGTTGGGTGGGGGCGAAGTGTCCGGTGACGATATGACGCCCCAAGCGAAATGCTTTGCATTTGAAGCCCTCCGCTTTGGAGAACTTTTCCACCTCTGATCGTTCGCCCCCTCCCAACCCTCCACCAGTGAAGGGCGCAATGCCCCGCGCGCGGGGGAGGGCTCGAGCGGAAAGGTCGCGCCGCTGAAGAGTCGCGCTGCCGAAGATCTGCCGCGAAGCTCAACTCTCCTCGCTACGCCCGCCGCGCCGATCCGGAAACCGCAGCACCACTCCGCGCGGCTCCTCACTGGGCCGCTCCCACAGCACCGGCACGTCGTGCGGCGCGGGCGGTTCGAAGGTGTCGCGGCGTTCGAGTTCGGCGCGCGCGGCTTCTTCCTCTTCGATCTCCCAGCTGTAGCGCCGGCGCGGCGGGATCGGATCGGCGTAGCGGAACCAGAACGCGGCCAGCACGCCGCCGATCGCGCCGCCCATGTGCGACTGCCAGGACACGCCGGGCTCCTGCGGCAGGATCGTCAGCAGCATGCCGCCGTAGAACAGGAAGGCGATCATGCCGGCGGCGATCGAGGGCCGGTCGCGGCGCAGCAGGCCCAGCACGAACACCAGGAACATCAGCCCATGGGTCACGCCGCTGGCACCGAGATGATGCGAGCCGGGATTGCCCATCAGCCACGCGCCCAGGCCCGAGCCCAGCCACATCAGCGGCAGGCCGCGTAGCGTGGCGCGCGGGTAGACCACGAGTGCCAGCGAGCCGAGCAGCAGCAGCGCGCTGGCGTTGGCGATCAGGTGTTCGGGCGAACCGTGCAGCAGCGGTGCGGTCAGCAGGCCGAGCAGGCCGCTCCAATCGCCGGGTTGCACCGCGAGGAAGCGCCAGTCGATCGCCGCCTGCACGCCGAACACGATGCACAGCAGCAGCACGAACAGCACGCTGGTCTTCAGCGCGTTCGACAGGCGGCGCTTGTCGCGTGCGCGTTGAAGGTCGGAATCGGGGGTGTCGTCGGGACTGTCGAGATGCATGCGTCCCAGCATGGCGACGGATCGCGCGGTTGCAAGCCGGCGTGACGCGCGTCGCCGTTCACGTCGCGCACAACACGCATGCCGTCGCCACACGCTACCGTATCGCCCGGCCCCGCCCCGGGGTGGCTGATGGAGCCTGTGTCGACGTGGATGCCTGGCACGTCACATTGCTGTCGATGTTCGTGCTGCTGGCGGTCTCGCTGGCGGCGATGACGTGGCTGGTGCTGCGCGAGCAGCGCATCCGCGAACGGGCGGGTCTGCGCGAATGGACCGTCGGACTCGCGCTGCAGACGCTGGCCTGGCCGTTGTTCGCGGTGCCCACGTCGGTCCTCGGCGGAACCGTACAAGCCATCGCCTGCGCGCTGCTGGTGGCCGGTTACGCGGCGATGCTGCGCGCCCTGCTGCGCAGCCTGCCGTCGACACCCGCGCGCACGTCGTGGTCGTGGGCGGTGGTCTATTTGCCGTCGCTGATGTTGCTGCTCGCGCTGCTGATGCCCGGGCAGGGCCCGGAGCAGCGCATCGCGATGTTCTGGATCGCCGCGTTGCTGACGGTGCTGCTGGCGATACGTGCGCCATTGCGACGCGGCGGGCGACGACCGTGGCCGGAGCGCGCGCTGGTGGTGCTGTTCGTCGGCGCGGCGCTGGTGTGCGTCTATCGCCTCGCCGAGCAGGGCTGGAATCCGCAGTCCGGCCCGACCTTCGATGCCAGCATCACGCCGGGCCAGCAGGTTGCGCTCGGGTACTTCCTGGTGGCGCCGGTGTTCGCGACGTTCGCGTTCCTGCTGCTGCAGCTCGAACGCCAGCAGCGCTGGCTCGAAGGACTGGCAGCCGAAGACGCGCTGACCGGCATCCACAACCGGCGTGCGTTCTTCGAACTCGCGCAGCGGCGACTCGCGCGTGCGCACGACACCGGTTTGGCGGCGTTGCTGATGATCGATGTCGACGGCTTCAAGGCGGTCAACGACGCACATGGCCACGCGGCCGGCGACGGCGTGCTGGCGAGCGTCGCCGCGCGCCTGCGCGCCGCGATGCGCGATGGCGAAGTCGTCGGCCGCTTCGGCGGCGACGAGTTCTGCATGCTGCTGACCGGTGGCGGCATCGGCGATGCGGCCGAGCGCGCAGAACGTCTGCGCGCGCAGGTCGCCGCATATCCGCCGGTGGTCGACGGCGTGGCCACAGCCGTGACGCTGTCGATCGGCATCGCCCATGTGCGCGAGGGCCGTGAGCCGGACCTCGACGCACTGCTGGCGATGGCCGATCGCCGGCTCTATCTGGCCAAGCGCGCGGGCCGCAACCGGGTCATCGATCGCGATGTCGAAGTCGCGCTGCCCGCGCCGGCCTGACGCACACGCCGCTCAGGCGTCAGACACCGACTTCGGCGGCCGCGCCAGACTCAGTGCCACCGTCACCGCCAGGATCACCGCCACGACGCCGAGCGACCACAGCACCGGAATCTTGTAGACGTCGATCAGCAGCATCTTGGCGCCGATGAAGACCAGCACCACGGCCAGACCATAGGGCAGCAGATGGAAGCGGTCGGCCATACCGGCGAGCATGAAGAACATCGCGCGCAGGCCCAGCACCGCAAACACGTTGGACGTCAGCACGATGAAGGGATCGGTGGTGATCGCGAAGATCGCCGGGATGCTGTCGACCGCGAAGATCACATCGATCACGCCGATCAGCACCAGCACCACGAACAGTGGCGTGTAGGCCCAGGCACCGCCTTCGCGCACGCGCAGCGCATCGCCGCGGTAGCCGTCGGTGAGCCGCAGATGCCCGCGCATCCAGCGCAGCACCACGTTGTTCTCCAGATCCGGTTCCTTGCCGGCGGCGAACCACATCTTGAAGCCGGTCAGCAGCAGGAACGCGCCGAACACGTACAGCAGCCAGTGGAACTGGGCCAGCAGCGCGGCACCGACGAAGATCAGGACCGCGCGCAGCACCAGCGCCAGCAGGATGCCGATGATCAGCACGCGCTGGCGCTGTTCCTCGGGCACGCCGAAGAAGGTGAAGAGCAGCAGGAAGACGAAGATGTTGTCGACCGCGAGCGACTTCTCGACCAGATAGCCGGTCAGGAATTCCAGGCCCACACGGTTGGCGATCGCAGCGCCCGCGGTCTCGTGCAGGTACCACCACAGGCCCGCGTTGAAGAGCAGCGCCAGCGCCACCCAGCCCAGGCTCCACCACAAGGCCTCCTTGAACGTCACCTTGTGCGCGCCGCCATGGCGCATCAGCACCAGATCGACCAGCAGCGCGACCACGACCAGACCGCCGAAGCCAGCCCATAACCAGAGATTGCCAATCGTTTCCATCGAGATTCCCGAGCATGTGGAGGAGGTCCGCAGGGCGCGGACATCGTCGGGAACCGGGAACCGGAATCCGGGGACATGCCTTCGCCATGCGGCGAAGGTCTTGCTCACAGCCCGGTTGGGCTGCCGTGGGACCGGAGCATCGCTGCTCGAAATGACGGCCTGCACGCTGGGAGCTACTCCCCTTCGGGTACGGATTCTGCGGATACAGCGCGTGATGGGCAAGTGCACGCGGTAAAATCGCAAGGATGAACGCACCCTACCCGACCGTACACCTGAAGAACGCCTGGCGTTCCAGCCATCCGTGGATCTTCCAGCGCCTCGTCGAAAAGCCGGCGCAGCGCCCCAAGCCGGGCAGCATCGTCGATGTCATCGGCGTCGAAGGCGAGTGGATCGGCCGTGGTTTCTACAACGGCCATTCGCGCATCGCCGTGCGCATCCTCGAAACGCATCCGGATGTGCCGGTGGATGCCGGCTGGTTCTCGCGCAAGATCGCCGAGGCCGTGTCGCTGCGCCGCGAGGTGCTGAAGCTCGACGAAGTCTCCAATGCCTGGCGCGTCGTGCACAGCGAGGGCGATGGTCTGTCGGGCCTGGTGGTCGATCGCTACGACGATCTGCTGGTCGTCGAATTCTTCAGCGCCGGCATGTTCCGCCACCGCGAGTGGATTTACGAAGCGCTGACCGAACAGTTCCCCGGCTGCCGCTTCCACAGCTTCGCCGACGAACACGTGCAGAAGCAGGAAAGCTTCGACTACCGCGGCAGCGTGCCGGCCGATCCGGCGGTCATCACCGAGTACGGCGTGCGCTTCCGCGCCGATCCGGCCGGCGCGCACAAGACCGGCTTCTTCGCTGACCAGCGCGAGAACCGCGAATGGCTGAGTCGCCAGGTGACCGGCAAGCGCGTGCTCGACCTGTGTTGCAACACCGGTGGTTTCGGCGTGTACGCGGCGGTCCGTGGCGCCAGCGAAGTCGTCGGCATCGACATCGACGAAGACGTGATCGAGATCGCCAAGGGCAACGCCAGGCTCAACGACGCGCGCATCAAGTTCGTACAGGCCGATATCTTCCCGTGGCTGCGCGATGCATCGAACGCGGGCGATGCCTACGACGTCGTCGTGCTCGACCCGGCCAAGATGACCCGCGACCGCGAGCAGGTGATTCCGGCGCTGAAGAAGTACCTCGACATGAACAAGCTCGCGCTCGGCGTGGTCAAGCCGGGCGGCCTGCTGGCGACGTTCTCGTGCACGGGCCTGGTCAGCGAAGAACAGTTCCTCGACATGCTGCGGCGCGCGGCGTTCTACGCCAACCGCACGATCCAGATCCTCAAGGTGTCGGGCGCGGGCGCGGATCATCCGTTCATGGCGCACGTGCAGGAATCGCGTTATCTCAAGGCGGTGTTCTGCCGCGTCGTGGACTGATCCCGCTGCATGGCGCGGAGGCTGCGGCCCGGCTTGCGTGGCGCGATCTGGGGCGTCGCCGCGCTGACGGCGGTCGTGCTCGCGGCGAGCTTCGTCTGGGACTGGCGCACGCTCGAGCGGCCTGATCCCGGTCCGCCGCCTGCGGGCCTGCCGGCGCGGATCGAATCCGTGGCTGGTAACGGACATCGAGGCGTGCGCGATGGCGCGCGATCCGAGGCCCGGTTCGACGATCCCTTCGGCATCGTCATCGCAGCGGACGGCACCGCGTTCGTCGCCGATGGCGGCGCGTCGAACCGTATCCGCCGCGTGCAGCCCGACGGCCGCGTCGAAACCTTCGCCGGCAGTCTCGAAGGGCTCAAGGATGGCCGCGGCGCCGATGCGCGTTTCCACACGCCATCCGGTCTCGCGCTCGATGCGGGCGGTGTGCTGTATGTCGCCGATACCGGCAACCACGCGATCCGTCGCATCGCGCCCGACGGGACGGTGACAACGCTCGCCGGCACCGGTGAGGCAGGTTTCCTCGACGGCCCGGCTGCGCAAGCACGTTTCCATGCGCCGACCGGCGTGGCCGTCGATGCAGCGGGGCGCGTGTTCGTCGCCGATGGCTTCAACGACCGCATCCGCGTGATCGAAGCCGGCGCCGTGCGCACGCTCGCCGGCGACGGACGCCCGGGATTCGTTGACGGCATCGGCGCACAGGCGCGCTTCGATACGCCCAGCGGACTCGCACTCGATGCGACCGGCGCGCTGTGGATCGCCGACACCGGCAACCACGCGCTGCGTCGCGTCGCGCCCGACGGCACCACGACGACGCTGGAACTGCACGGTGACGAACCCGACGCGGCACCCGCGTCGCCAGTGTCCATCGCCATCGATGCGCAGCAGCGCCTCTACGTCGGCGAACTCGCGCAGGGCCGCGTGCTGCAGATCGAAGCCGACGGTCGCGCGCGCGTACTGACCGGTCGCGACATGGCGCAGCGTCTCGCGCGTCCGGCCGGTCTCGCGTTCGATCGCTTCGGCCGGTTGTGGGTCGCCGATGCCGCGGCGTATCGCGTGCATCGCATCACCCAGGTACGCCGCGCCGGTGCGAAGCAGAATCTCGCCAACGTCGCAGTCGGTCCCGCCACGGATGCCGCGTTGCCCGACACACGTGGCCGCTGGCCACTCGCGCCGCAGGACGGCTGGCACGAAGTGGTCGGCACGCTCGGGGAAGTGCGCGGCAATTTCCGTGGTGAATCGCGCAGCCATCTGCATGCCGGCTTCGATGTGCGCGGCGATGTCGGCACGCCGGTGCTGGCGATCGCGGATGCCAAGGTCGCGAGTCCCTATGCCGCGTCCGGGTTCGGCGACCAGGCCGAGCGCCTGGCGATCGACGACCTGACCTACATCCACATGCGCGTCGGCCGCACACCGCGCGGGGACGTGCTCGATCCGCGTTTCCAGCTGATCGCAGGCGACGACGGCCGCCCGATGCGCGTGCGCATTCCGCGTGGCACGCATGTGCGGGCGGGGGAGGCGATCGGCACGATCAACGCGCAGGCGCACGTGCATCTGGTGGTCGGCCCGTCGGGCTACCAGCGCAACGCGGTGGTGTTGGGCTTCCGCAATTTCGTCGACACCGTCGTGCCCCGCATCGACGATCTCGCGCTGCTCGACGCCCTCGATGCGCCGATGACGTCTCTCGAAGGCGGCCGCGTGATCCTGCCGCGCGATGGCGGCGGCCTGCAGATCATCGTCGAGGCCTGGGACCAGGTGGACGGCAACCAGGCGCGCCGGCGCCTCGGCCTGCATACGCTCGGCTGGCAGCTGCTCGCCGCGGACGGCAGGCCGATGCCCGGCTTCGAGGTGCCGCGCTTCACGATCGATTTCGACCGCATGCCGCCGCATCGCGACGCGGTGCGCGTTGCCTATTCCGCCGACAGCGGCATCACCGTGCACGGCGCCTCGCGCACGCGCTTCCGCTACGCGGTCAACAACATCGTCCGCGACGGTCGCCTCGAGCCGATGCTGTGGGATCCGGCGGACCTGCCGATGGGCGATTACGCACTGCGCGCCACCGTGCGCGATGCCAGCGGCAATACCGCGACGCGCGACCTGCCGATCCGGCTGTACTGACTCGCGCTCAACCGCGCGCCGGCTCGTCGTCGGTCAGTGGATAGCCGGCGAAGGATTTGACCTCGTCCATCAGGAAGTGGGAGACGATCTTCTCCACGCCGTAGTCGCCGCTGAGCAGCGAACGGGCGATGTCCTTCCAGTGGTGCACGTCGCGCACGATGACCCGCAGCATGTAGTCATAGGCGCCGGACACGCGGCTGGCTTCGACGATCTCGGGCATCGCCAGGATGCAGTGGTCGAAGGCGCTGAATTCCTCCAGCGCGTGCTTCTGGAAACTGATCTGGGCCATGACGATCGTCGCCGAGCGGATGCGGTCGACGGCGACGTGCGCGCGATAGCTGCGGATCAGGCCGCGCTGCTCCAGCGCGCGCACCCGGGACAGGCAGGCGCTGGGCGACAGCGCGACGCGCTCGGCAAGGGCGTGATTGGTGATCCGTGCATCCTGCTGCAGCACGTCGAGGATCTTCAGGTCGGTGCGGTCGGGCGAACGGGCGGACATGCGGCGCTCCTGGGCGGTTCCGGCGGCCGCGACGGGCTGCGGCAGCGCTACAACGTATCGAATTCCGGGATCGCAGGCGCAGATCCTGCGTAATTCGTGTCTGCATTCCGTGATTTATTCGGTGCATGTCACTGCAAAACTTTTTTGAATCAATCTCTTGCACGATCTTTCCGACCCGTGGAATCTGCTGGACGCGATAGCGCCGGTCTTCTATTACTCGTACGTCAGCGCCGCGCTTCGGCATCACGCCTGAAGTCGAAGCGGCCTGGTCCCAGCCCAGCCATCGCCCAACGGGAATCGACATGAAGCCGCTCACCACCGCACGCCTGGCCCACGCCATCCGTCTCGTCTGTTTGTGTACGCCGTTGATCGCCGCGCCGGCGCTGGCGCAGACCGCAGCGTCTGGCGCTTCGACGGTGCCTGCTTCCACCACCGAACTCGACACGATCGTCGTCACCGCCGGCAAGACCAACGAGTCCGTGCGCGAGATCGCCGGCTCCGTCTCGGCCGTCACCGGCCAGCAGCTCGAGGATCTGGGCGCGCAGTCGCTGGCCGATTACATCCAGCGCACGCCGGGCGTGGTGTTCAACAGCTATCAGCCGGGCGTCTCGCATGTGGTCATGCGCGGCATCGCGACCAGTTCGGGCAACGTGCAGGGCCAGACGACCACCGGGTACTTCCTCAACGAAGTGCCGCTGACCGAGCCGGGCTTCAGCATCGTCATCCCCGACATCGACGCCTTCGACATCAACCGCGTCGAAGTGCTGCGCGGGCCGCAGGGCACGCTGTTCGGTTCGGCCTCGATGGGCGGCGCGATCAACTACGTGGCCAATGTCGCCGACCCGACCGGCTTCGATGCGGCCGTGGAGGCCACCGCCAGCCAGACCCGCAACGCCGACATCGGCTTCGGCGGCAAGGCGATGGTCAACCTGCCGATCGCCGACGACATCCTCGCGGTGCGCGCGGTTGCGCAGTACCGCGACGATCCCGGCTATCTCGACAACATCGGCCTCGGCCGCGAAGGCAGCAACGACAGCCGCACCGCGGGTGGCCGCCTGTCGGTGACGCTGACGCCTTCGGAGGCGACCACGCTGAGCTGGTTGAGCCTGTGGCAGAACACCGATGCCGACGACAACAGCTACCGCATCGCCGGACTCGGCGAGTTCGAGCGCGACACCGCGATTCCCGAATTCACCGATACGAAAGTCGCCGTGCACAGCCTGCGGCTGGATCAGGATCTCGGCTTCGCCACGCTGACCGCGCTGCTGTCGCAGCAGCACAAGCAGCAAGACTGGCAGTTCGATTTCACCCCGATCCGCGGCGCCTACAACGCCGATCTCGACCTCGATCTCGACACGCCGCTGTTCATCGCCTCGGGCGGCGAAAGCACAGGCCGCAGCCTCGAACTGCGTCTGGCCTCGCCTCGTGACCAGCGCCTGGAATGGCTGGTCGGCGGCATGGTGTTCCAGACCGACAAGGATCTCTACGAGACCATCGGCGCCGCCGGCGCGGCGGGTGCGTTCGATCGCTCGTCGCTCTTCGGCCCCGGCAGCGGCGCGGTCATTGCGCCCGACGGTTCCACGTTCAACGCGTTCTACAGCCATCTCGACGGCTCCGAACTCGCGGTGTTCGGCGAAGGCACCTTCCATTTCAACGACCAGTGGAAAGCCACGCTCGGTGGCCGCTTCTTCCGCACCAGCGTCGACGCGCAGACCACCCAGGTCGGGTTCTCGACCTATCCCGGCGATCCCATCGTCACCCGCTCGCGCACCGACGAGGACGGCTTCAACCCCAAGGCCTCGCTGACCTGGACGCCGTCGGATGATCTGATGCTCTACGCGCTGGTCTCGGAAGGCTTCCGCTTCGGCGAACCGAACACGCCCGGCCTCAGCGCGTTCCCGGTGCCTGCCGGCTCCACCAGCGACAGCCTGATCAATTACGAACTCGGCACGCGCACCAGCTGGGCCGACGGCCGCTGGCTGGTCGACGCGACGCTGTTCTACGTCGATTGGAGCGACATCCAGCTGCGCCTGCAGACGCCGGACTTCTTCAACTACGCCAGCAACGGCGGCAAGGCCTACAGCCGCGGCATCGAACTGGCGACCACGTGGCGCCCGGTCGACAGCTTCGACTGGACGCTGGCGGCGACCTGGCAGCAGGCGCGTCTCGACGAGGATCTCGACATCCTGTTCGCCGGCACCGCGCCCGCCGGTTCGCAGCTGCCGGGCTCGGCCGACTGGACCGTCAGCAACGTGCTGAGCTACCGCTTCGACACGCGCTTCGCGCCGACGCTGACGCTGGCGCACCAGTACATCGGCAGCGGCATCAGCGATCTCAACTCCGCCGTGCCCGGCGCCGTGCGCAACGAACAGGGCAACTACAACACCGTCGATCTGCGCTACCGCATGTCGTTCGGCAACACCGACCTGACCCTGTTCGGCAGCAATCTCGGCGACACCCGCGGCATCACCCGCAGCGTGTCCGAGGTCAACGGTATCGGCCAGGGCATCGTGCGGCCACGCACCGTCGGCGTGACCGTGCACTGGCACTACTGACGCGCGCCACACACACCGACGCCGGCGATCGCCGGCCGCCTGACCACGACCGCCGCGGCGGCCGGAGACACCTGATCCATGACGACGTTCGACACCGTGGCGGGCCACGCCGATGCACTGGCGCTCGGCCGGCTGGATGCCCACGCACAGGCCGCGCTGCGCCAGCGCGGTGACATCAGCGCACTGGAATTGACCGAAGCAGCCATCGTGCGCGCGCAGCATCTGGACCCCACGCTGCGCGCGCTGAGCCATCAGGCGTTCGACATTGCGCGACAGCAGGCCCGTGCGCTCGACGCCGCCGGCCCAGACACCGCCACACCGCTCGCCGGTGTGCCCTGGCTGCCGAAGGATTCGCTGCGCGTACCGGGCATGCCGACCCGTGGCGGCTCACGCAGCCGCACCGGCACGCTGGCGACCGCGGACGAAGCCTCGCCCTTTGTCCGGCGCTTCGACGCCGCGGGCCTGGTCGCGATCGGCAAGAGCGCGATGCCCGAATTCGGCCTGATGGGCTCGACCGAACCGCTGCTCGGACCGGTCACCGCCAATCCGTGGTCGCTGACACATTCGCCGGGCGGTTCCAGCGGCGGCGCCGGCGCGGCGCTCGCGGCGGGCATCGTGCCGCTGGCACATGGCAGTGACGGTGCGGGATCGATCCGGATTCCCGCGTCGGCCTGCGGCGTCGTCGGGCTCAAGCCCGGACGCGGTGCCTGCGTGCCGGTGCGCGGCCGCCATGCCATTGAAGACCTGATCGTGGCCGACAGTCTGATGTCGCGCAGCGTGCGCGATACCGCGTGGGCGTTCGCCGCCGCGCATCCCGATGCCCCCGCCGTGGTGACAGGGCCGGACGCGCGCCGTCTGCGCATCGGTCTGGTCGTCGATGCGTTGCCGGGGCTTGCACCGGATCCCGAGGTCGCAGACGCGCTCCATGCCGCGGCGCGTCTGTGCGAATCGCTCGGCCACCACGTCGAGCCGGTCGCCTGGCCGCTGCCCGGCGATGCGGTGTGGGCGGCGCTGCATACGCTGTGGTCGCGGTTGGGCGTCGACGCCGTCGAACTGGCGACCGCGCAGGGCGGCGCGGCATTCGCCGAGCGTGCGCTGGAACCCTGGACGCGCGGACTGGCGCAGTGGCACGAAACGCACTGCGGCGTGCCCGAACTCGAACAGGCCTGGGCGACGGTGGCCGCACTGCCTACGGCGTTCGCTCAGTTCCACACGCGCCACGACGTGCTGCTGTGCCCCACGCTGCGCACGCCGCCGCCGACATTGGGCACTCTGGCCCCGGACCGCGACTTCGACGCGTTGATGCCGGCGATGTTCAACTGGATCTCCTATACGCCGCTGCAGAACCTGGCCGGCACGCCCGCGATCTCGCTGCCGCTCGCGCACAGCCGCGACGGTCTGCCGATCGGCCTGCAGTTCGCCGCCGACCGGGGGCAGGAAGCCACCCTGCTCGCGCTCGCCTTCGAACTGGAAACGGCCGCGCCGTGGTGCGACCGTTGGCCGCCGACATCGGTGCTCGCCACCCAGGACACACGCTGATGGGCCACGCCCGCGATTCCCGTTACGCCCCGCGCCACGATGGCGATGTGCTGCGCCTGCTCGACGCGCAGCCGTTCGCATGGCTGGTCTCTCCCGGCGGCGACGATGCCGCGTTCACGCCGCTGCCGCTGCGCACCGAGGTCGATGCGCAAGGGCGGCTGATCGCGTTGCGCGGACACGTCGCGCGTCGCAATCCGCATGTCGCGCGGCTGCGTCGCGATCCGGTTGCCTATGCGCTGGTGATCGGGCCGCATGCCTACGTGTCGCCGAGCTGGCTCGACGATCGCACCCAGGCACCGAGCTGGAACTACGCGGCCGCCGCGTTCACGTTGCACGTCGAATGCAGCGAAGCCGAAGCCGATATCGCCGACGAACTCGATGCACTGGTCACGTCGATGGAAGCCGGGCGTCCGAATGCATGGGCGCTGCCGGAGATGGGCGAACGCTACGCGCGGCTCGCGCAGGGCGTCACCGCATTGCGGGGGCGGATCATCGAGACCCGCGCGACGTTCAAGCTCGGCCAGGACGAAGCGCCGCACGATTTCGCGCAGCTGATCGCGGGTCTGGTCAGCGGCGGCGAACACGATCTCGTCGCCTGGATGCGGGATTTCGACGCGGACCGCCCTGCATGAACGCGAGTCTCGACGCATTGGATCCGGCGCTGCGCGAGTTCGTGCACACGGTCTGCAGCGAAGGCGCGCGACTCGCCGGTGGCCGCAATCTCGACTGGCCGCAGCAGCGCGAAATCGCGGAGACCGTACGCACGCCGTGGCGCGCCGGCGGACCGGTGATGGCGACGACCACGACGCACCGGATCGCACACGGCGCCGGCGGTTTCGACGTGCGCGTGCATCGACCGCATGGCATCGCCGCGCAGGCGCCGGCGCTGGTGTATCTGCACGGTGGCGGCTGGTGTCTCTTCAGTCTCGATACGCACGACCGGCTGATGCGCGAACTGGCCGAGCGCGCGGGCGTGGTCGTGATCGGCGTGGACTACGCGCTGTCGCCCGAGCATCCATATCCGGTTGCGCTCGAGCAATGCATCGCCGCGATCCGTACCTTGCGCGATCAGCCCGACACCTTCGGCATCGACCCGTCGCGCATCGCGCTGGGCGGTGATTCCGCCGGCGCGAATCTCGCCCTCGCGACTGCGCTGCGGCTGCGCGATGGCAGCGCAGATCCGCGCATCGAGGCGCTGCTGCTGCTCTACGGCGCCTTCGATACCGCGCTCGATGCGGATTCGGTGCGCACCCTCGGCACCGCCGACGACATGCTCAGTGCCGACGAGATGGGCGACTACTGGCGCGCGTATCTCGGACCCGACGCGTCGGGCTGCCGCGATGGCTACGCCGTGCCCGCGCACGCCGCGCTGCACGACCTGCCGCCCACGCTGCTGCTGTGGGGCGAGCGCGACGTGCTGGCGGCGCAGAACGCGGCGATGGCGACGCGGCTGCGCGCGGCGGGTGTCACCGTCGAAGCGCACGCCTATCCGCACACGCCGCACAGTTTCATCGAAGCGATGTCGATCTCGGACATCGCCCGCGATGCACTCGCGCGTGGCGCAGGCTGGCTGCGCATCCATCTCGCCGTGACGCAGGACGCTTCCGCATGATCCGACCTCTGCTGCTGTCGTGCGCGCTGTTGTCGCTGGCGCCGCTCGCTTCCGCGCAGGCGCCCACAACCCGCGCGCATGTGCCGACGCCGCAGGACATCGCCGAGCTGGCCGCGGTCGACGATCCGCAGATCAGTCCCGATGGCCGCAAGATCGCCTACACCGTCGGTACGCCGCGCGCGGAGGGCAAACCGCAGCGCACACAGCTGTGGCGCGTGGCGTTCGAAGGCGACGTCGCGCCGCGTGCGATTCCCGCGCCTGCCGAGGCCAGCGACCGTCAACCGCGCTGGTCGCGCGACGGCAAGCAGCTGCTGTTCCTATCGGACCGGCCCGTGCCGGGCGGGCAGACACTCGGCGCGAACCAGGTCTGGCGCGTCTCTGGCGACGGCACGCAGGCGACGCTGCTGACCCGCGCCGCGACCGATGTCGCCACCTTCGATCTGTCCGCCGATGCACGCCGCATTGCCTGGCTCGCGACCGATGCGGCCTCTCACGAAGACGCCGCGCGGCTCGCGGCCAAGGACGATGCGGTCGTCGTCGAACAGCCCACGCAGTTCTCGCGCGTCTGGGTACAGGACCTCGCGACTGGCGCGGCGCGCGTGCTGACGCCGACCGGGATGCAGGTGCACGATCTCGCCTGGTCGCCCGACGGCCGCACGCTCGCGCTGCGTCGCTCGTCGGGCACCACGCTCAACGACTTCTGGTACGACTCGGCGGTCGTGCTGCTGGATGTCGACAGCGGCCGCTTCGGCGCCGTGCTCGAACCCCACGCGTCCGCGCATCCGCTGCAGTGGTCGCCGGACGGCACGCGTCTGCTCTACGGCCGGCTCGGTGCGCACGGCATGGTCGCGACGCCGATCGTCCACGACATCGCGCGCGGCACGCAGATCGCCCTCGGCGAAGCCTGGCCCGGCACGCTGTGGCTCGCGCGCTGGCAGACCGACACCACGCTGCTCGGCCAAGGCCAACGCGGTATCCGCGGCGCGCTGCTGCGGCTTGATGCGTCGAGCGGCGCAGCCACCGAACTCGCGCAGCCGCAGATTCCGTATCGCAGCTTCACCGCGTCCGCCGAGGGCCGCATCGCCTACCTCGGCCTGCGCGACGACAGCCCCGGCAACGTCTGGACCTGGGATGGCACGCAGCTCGCACAACGCAGCGATCACCAGCCGCAGGTCGCGGACTGGGCGCTGGGCCGCGTGCGCGAACTCGAATGGGCGTCGTCGCGCGACGGACGTGCGATCAGCGGCCTGCTGGTCACGCCGCCGGACTGGGACGGCGCGACACCGCTGCCGACGCTGGTGCAGATCCACGGCGGACCTGCGTGGGCGTGGTGGTCGGGCTGGCAGGGCTCGTGGCACGAATGGGCGCAGCTGCTCGCCTCGCGCGGTTACGCCGTGCTGCTGCCGAATCCGCGCGGCTCCGAAGGCCACGGCAGTGCGTTCGCCGAGCTCGCGCGCGGCGACTGGGGCGACGGCCCGCTGCAGGACGTGCTCGACGGCGTCAACGTGCTGGAAGCCGAAGGCGTCGTCGATGCCCAACGCCTCGCGATCGGTGGCTGGAGTTACGGCGGCTATCTGTCGGCGTGGGCGGTCGCGCGCAGCGACCGGTTCCGCACGGCGATCGTCGGCGCCGGCGTACTCGATCTCGCCAGCGCGGCGCTGACCAACGACGTGCCGGATTACCTGCTCGGCTACTTCGGCGATCCGCTGCGCGAGCGCAAGATCTACGACGCGCAGTCACCGGTGCATCACGCGGCGGATGTGCGCGTGCCGGTGCTGCTGCTGCACGGCGAGGCCGACGCGCGCGTGCCGCTGTCGCAGGCGCAGATGTTCCATCGCGCCTTGCGCTTCAACGGCACGCCGGTCGAGCTGGTGACCTATCCGCGCGGTCCGCACTGGTTCCACGAACAGGCGCACGAAATCGATCTGCAGCAGCGCGTCGTCGACTGGCTCGATCGCACGTTGCGTTGAGGCGTCCGGCGGCACAGAAGACGCGCAGGCTGTATCACGCCTGCCACGCACACCCCAGCGCGTGCGCGTGAGACTGCGCAGGCCGCGACGCGGGTTCGCGCGCAAGCGCGCTCCTACAGATACCGTTCCGGGTGATCGTTCGGCGTTTGTAGGAGCGCGCTTGCGCGCGAACCCGCGTCGCGAATCGACACGCCGATGTACCGCGCCCATCTCAATTGAACGCGAGGCGGACCCCGAACCCCACCAGACACGCCCCTGCGATCCGCCGCAGCCACGTGGTGATGCGCGGATCGCGGGCGACACGTGCGCGCAGCGCGTGTCCGGCGAGGATCAGCAGCGAGCAGTACAGCAGTCCGAGCAGACAGATCAGCGCCGACATCGTCGCGAACGTCGCGAAGCCGCGGTGCTGCGCCGGATCGATGAACAGCGGAAAGAACGCCATGTAGAACAGCACGGCCTTCGGATTGAGCAGCGTGATCAACAGGCCCTGCCGGAACCAGTGGCCGCTGCCCATCGTGACCATGCCTGCGCCGTCGCCGCGGCTGCGCAGCAGCTGCACGCCGATCCACACCAGATACGCCGCGCCGAGCCACTGCACGCCGCGGAACAGCATCGGATTGGCGGCGAGCAATGCGGCCACGCCGCCCGCGGCCAGCCACAGCAGCACCTGGTCGCCGAGCGCGAGACCGAAGAACGCCGCATAGCCGCCGCGCACGCCGCCGCGCGCGGTCGCGGTCAGCAGCGCGAACGTGCCCGGCCCCGGAATCGCGAGAAATACGAGGACCGCGACCACGAAGGTCGGCAGATCGGAAATGCCCATCCAGCCCATGTCGTCACCGCCGCGGATCGAGCGCGAATGATACGCAGGCGAGGCGCCCGCACGCGCCGGGAATGCGCATTGCAGCGACGGTTTCCGGGGCCGGTTCACGGCGCCGCGTCGGCGCGGCTGTCACGGTGTGCAGTCGCGGACATCGACGCAGGGCGGCCGGACGGCCGGAGACGATGGTCGCATTCCTTGCCGCCGGAGATCCCCATGCATTCACGTCGCACCTTCCTGTCCGCCGCCGCGCTCGGCGCCGCCACCCTTGTCGCCGCGCCGTTGATCGCCAGCGCGCAGACCACGCCCGGTGACGTCCTGCCCACGCAGGGCCGCGGCGATGCCAGCCCGCTGCCGACCAATCCCGCAGGCAGCCGCAAGTACCGCCCGACCGGGCGCGTGGGCCTGGGCGGCGCGCCGCTGGGCAACAACTGGGCGGTCGTCACCGAAGACGATGCACAGGCCACGCTGGAAGCGGCCTGGGATGGCGGCATGCGCCTGTTCGACACCTCGCCCTGGTACGGCCTGGGCCGCTCCGAACGCCGCTTCGGTCACGTGCTGGGCCAGAAGCCGCGCGAGGAATACGTCATCTCCAGCAAGGTCGGACGCCTGCTGACCGCGACGAAAGAAACGCCGAAAGTCAGCTGGAAGGACCCGCCGCCGTTCGCCTATCGCTACGACTACAGCGCCGCAGGTACGCGCCGCTCGGTGGAAGACAGCCTGCAGCGCCTCGGCATCGATTCGCTCGACATCGTGCTCGTGCACGACCTGTCGCCCGACAACGGTGACATGGGAGAGCGCTGGCTCGAATATTTCGAGCAGGCCCGCACCGGTGCGTTTCCGGAACTGACGAAGATGCGCGAGGAGGGCCTGATCAAGGCCTGGGGCATGGGCGTCAATACGCCGGACCCGGCGATGCGCGCGATCGAAGTCGCCGACCCGGACATCTTCCTGCTCGCCTGCCAGTACTCGCTGCTCGACCACGCGCACGCGCTGCAGCACACCTTCCCGCATCTGGCCACGCGCGGCATCTCGGTGATCGTCGGTTCGCCGCTGCTGGCCGGCTTCCTCGCCGGCCGCGATCGTTATCTCTACGGCTCGCAGCCGGTGCCGCCGGATGCACAGCAGAAGCGCGCGAAGGCCGAAGAGATCGTGCGCTCGCACGGCGTCGATCTGCGCACCGTAGCGCTGCAGTTCGCCAATGCACCGGAAGTGGTGTCGGCGATCGTGCCGGGCTCGCGCAATGCCGAACAGGTGGCTGCGAACATCGAATCGATGTCGGTCGCGATTCCAGCGGCGGTGTGGACCGATCTGCGTGACGCGAAGATCATCACCGCGAACGCGCCGGTGCCGAACGCGGCTTGAGGGCTCAGCGCTGGCCGGATTGCAGCCGCGATCCGGCCAGACGTTCGAACGCGCGCCGCGCGTCCGGTGTCAGTACCCGGAACGGGACCGGCACGGCGCCCTGCGACAGTTCGACGACGTAGCCCCGGCTACAGACGCGCACGGCCTGGACGCGCGACCACGGCACGCTGGACGTGCCACGTTTCGATGTGCGCTCGATGCCATCCGCGTCGATCTTGAACGTGCATCGGCCGATCCGGTGCGACTTCCAGACAAAGGCGCCGACCGCCAGAACACCCAGTGCGCCTGCGAAGATCCGCTGCTTCCAGCGCGCGGCATCGCGTACGAACGCATCGGTGGCGCACGCGTCGTCGACCGCAAACGCGACGTACTCCACGAGGCGATAACGCACTTCGAAGCGGAGTGACGCGGCGTCCTCGTACGCGGGATGTCCAGAATCGCTCAATCGGCCGACCGTTCGGACCCTGCGGTGTCCGGACGCTGCGGCGATTGCGCGTTTGCAATACGCGCGCGCACCGCTGCGATCAGGGCCGGCAGGCTTTCGTAGCGCGGCACGTCGTAGCGTTCGGCAGTGATGTCGAGATTGCCCTTGCGGAAGTAGCCCGCCGGTGCAGCGAGCAGCAGCTTGCCCGAGCGGGCATACAAGCCGAACTCCAGCAGCGTGATCGGGCTCTGCGTGCCGGGTGCGAAGTACATCAGCACGAGATCGGCGCGCTCCAGTGCGTCGAGTTCCCATTCCACCTGACGGCGGAACTCGGGCTCGTCGGCCTCGGGCCGCCATTCGGGATTCCAGTCGGCGCGACGCGGGTTGAGCAGCACCACGTCGAGATCGACGAGCGCGTCCTGCACGTCCTGTTGCCAGTCACCGGCGCGGCCCATCTCGATGCTGCCCGCGAGAAACACCTTCGGGCGCGCATCATCGGCGATCGGCTCGGGCGAGGTGATCGTCGTGGCCGCGGATAGCGACAGGGGTGCCAATGCGAACAGGCACAGGAACGCGAACAGGGACCGGGGCATCGTGCGTATGTCAGGAATGGGGCGCGTCATGATCGCAGACGCGCGCACCCGCGTTCGTGGCACGTCTGACGCAGCGCAACGACGCGCGGTCAGCCGGTCGGCGGCGCGTCCTCGCGCACTTCTTCCATCAGCCCGACGAGGTTGCCGTCCGGATCACGCAGGAAGCCGATCCACAGATCATGGTCGGGAATCCGCGCGGCGAGCGCGGGTGCGCGCTCCGCGACGGCGCCCTTCGCAACGCAGCCTTCGAAGACACGCACGATGTCGTGTACGTGGAAATACAGCACCGAGCTGCGACCCGGCTCGCCCGCACCCTGCGGCGTGCTGAGCATGAGGCGCACGCCACCGGCGTCGAGGAACGCGAGTCCGGGCCCTGCACGGAACAGGAAATCGAGTGCCAGCACGTCGCGATAGAAGTCGAGCGCGATGTCGACGTCGGACACGGTCACGGCGACCTGGCGCAGGGCAATGGACGCGGGGCTGTTCATCGTGCGCAGGTCACGGCGCGTCGGGCCGGCGTCGACGCGGATTCCCAGGGCGCGCGCTGGATCTGGTCGTTGACGCCCCAGTGATAGACGAAGGCGGCGCCGTCATCGATGGTGCCATGCGCGCGGATCGGGCCGAGGCCCGAATCGAATCCCCAGGTCTGGTCCAGCGATTCCACACGCAGCTGTGCGCCTGGCGCGAGTGTGCGGACCAGACGCACGCGGTTGAAGGAGTGGTTCGTGGTGTCGACGGGCAGGGTCTGCAGCGACAGCGCGGGTTCGTCGCGGATCGCGTACAGGCCCGTCGATTGCTGCAGCACGACCTGCGCGGGCACGGTCAACGGCAGGCACGCATCCCGCGCGAGATCGTGGGTGCCCTCGCAGCCGGCGAGTGCCAGCGCGGCCAGACAGACGAGACGGCGGATCGACATGGCGCTTCCACGGCGGACGCGGCGCGTCCGGACGCCGGCACGATAGCCCGGCGACCGTGTAGCTGCATCCGCGACACACACGGTCTCCTGCACTCAGGCGTGGTCGACGCGCGCGAAGCGCGGCACCTCGTGTCCATCCGCGACGACCGTTTCCACGAACATCGCATGCGGCCGCACCCACAGCGCGCCTTCGCCATACAGCGGCCGGTAGACCACGACCGGTTCCAGCGTCTCGCTGTGCCGCGCCACGCCGATGACGTCGTAATCGCGGCCCTTGTAATGGCGGTAGCGGCCCGGCGCGAGGGGCGGCAATGCAGGCAGATCGGACATCGGCGTCTCCAGTGAAATAGCGAGGATCAGCGGCGTGTGCGCGGCGACACGAGGAGACCGCAGACGTAGACGAGCAGACCGACCACCACCACGGCGCCGCCGACGATGCGACCGAGATCGCGCGCCTCGCCATCGGTGGCGAACAGATGGATGGCGACCAGCACGCCCGCGCCGATCAGCAGCAGGCATCGGCCGACCATCACCATCGGCCGGGTGAACCGCAGCTTCGCCTCGTCGATCGACCGGTTGCGCTGCATCGTCGTGGTCTCGTGTTCCGTCCGGGACGCGAGTTTCGCATGCAGGCGCAGTCGCTGAGACGGCGCCCGCTAGAATCACCGGATGAATGCCACGCTCGTACTGCTCGCCCTGATCCTGCTGCTCGTCGCCATCGCGACCGGCATCCTCGTCGTTCTGTTGCTGCGCCGGCCCGGCCAAGGCAGCGACACGCTGGAGCGCGTGTTGCGCGAGGAGCAGCGCGACGGCCGCGGCGAACTGCGCCAGCAGCTCGATGCGTCCGCCGCGTCGCAGGCGCAGCGTATCGATGCCTTCGGCGCGCAGCTGCAGGCCGTCGCCGCGCGCACCGACCAGCGTCTGGACGAGTTCACCCTGCGCACCGATGCACGGCTCGACACCTTCACCCGGACCACCGACGAGCGCCTCGGCGTGCTGCGCGCGGCGCTGACCGAAGACGCGCGCAAGACCCGCACCGAAGGCGCCGAGCAGCAGCAGCGGTTTGCCGATGCCCTCGGCGCGCGCCTCAACGAACTCACCCAGCGCAACGAACAGCGCATCGGCGAGATGCGCACGACACTCGAGCAGCAGCTGCAGCGCCTGCAGGCCGACAACGCCAGCAAGCTCGACCAGATGCGCGCGACCGTCGACGAAAAACTGCAGACCACGCTCAATACGCGTCTCGATGCCTCGTTCAAGATCGTGTCCGAGCGTCTGGAACAGGTGCAACGCGGCCTGGGCGAGATGCAGCAGCTGGCGACCGGCGTGGGCGATCTCAAGCGCGTGCTGACCAACGTCAAGGATCGCGGCGGCTGGGGTGAAGTGCAGCTGGAGAACATCCTCGAGCAGACGCTGACGATGGAGCAGTACGCGCGCAGCGTGCGGGTGAAGCCCGACAGCGCCGAGGCCGTGGATTTCGCGATCCGCCTGCCCGGCCGCGGCGACGACACGGTGGTGTGGCTGCCGGTCGATGCGAAGTTCCCGCGCGAGGATTACGAGCGCCTGATCGATGCGCAGGAGAATGGCGACATCGACGCGATCAAGACCTCCACCGCGCAGCTCGAACGTGCGATCCGTGTGCAGGCGAAATCGATCAGCGACAAGTATGTGTGTCCGCCGCACACCACCGATTTCGCGGTGATGTTCCTGCCCACCGAAGGCCTGTACGCCGAAGTGATCCGCCGCGCCGGACTCGTCGACCTGCTGCAGCGCGAACATCGTGTCGTGCTGGCGGGACCGACCACGTTCACCGCCCTGCTCAACAGCCTGCAGATGGGCTTCCGCACGCTGGCGATCGAGAAGCGCTCCAGCGAGGTCTGGCAGGTGCTGGGCGCGGTGAAGAGCGAGTTCGGCAAGTTCGCCGGCATTCTGGAAAAGGCCGAGAAGCAGATCACCACGGTCGGCAAGAGCCTGGGCGAGGCCAGCCGCAAGACCCGCACGATCGAGCGCCGCCTGCGCGGTGTCGAATCGCTGCCGGGACCCGATGCACAGGCGCTGCTGGGCGAGTCGCTGGATGACGTGTCGGGTGACGAGACGGACACTGAGGACGAGCGTCAGGACGACTAGCGCGACGCGCGCGGGCACGGATCAAGTTTCATGTTCGCGCGCGATCACGCCGTGCTGCCTGCACCCATCGCGTGCAAGCGCGCACCTGCCGGGTTTCGCTGCGCACGCTCTGTTCTGCGGCTGGCATCGAGGCGTCAGCCTGCGGCGACATGCGGCCCGCTAACATCGGGCCTCTCATCACCCGCGAGCACGCCGCCATGACCGCACCGTTGACCGACATTCCGCTCAAGACCATCGACGGCGAGACCACGACGCTCGGCGCGCACGCCGGCAAGGTGTTGCTGGTGGTCAACGTCGCGTCCAAATGCGGACTGACGCCGCAGTACGCAGGCCTCGAAGCGCTGTACCGGGAGAAGCGCGACGCGGGCCTGGAAGTGCTGGGCTTTCCGGCCAACGACTTCGCCGGCCAGGAGCCGGGCAGCGACGCCGAGATCCAGCAGTTCTGCAGCCTGAGTTACGACGTGAGCTTTCCGCTGTTCTCGAAGATCGCGGTCACCGGCGATTCGATCCATCCGCTGTACACGGCGCTGACGAGCGCGCAGCCCGAAGCGACCGGCGAAGGCCCGATGCGCGAGAAGCTGCGGGCGTACGCCCCGCCCAATCCGGCGCCGGGCGTGCTGTGGAATTTCGAGAAGTTCCTGATCGACCGGCACGGGCATGTCGTGGGCCGTTTCGCGCCCGACGTGACGGCGGATGATCCGCGCGTGCGTGCGGCGGTGGAGGCGGCGTTGGCGGGAGCGTGATTGTTGCGGGTGCGGGTGCTGCGGTGTCGGGGTTCGGTTGGTGTCCTGCGCTCCGCTTTGAGTTCGTGCGAGAAGCGCCCTCACCCCAGCCCCTCTCCCGGAGGGAGAGGGGCTCGTGTCATGCGAGACCAAGCGCTTCTAAGCCCCTCTCCCTCTGGGAGAGGGGTTGGGGTGAGGGCCGCTCTTCGCGGCAATGCGTTCGGTTCGAACGAAATGCCCAGACGCGGAATGCACCCGCGCGTCGCCAGATTTCCCGAAACCGGGTGCTTCGCCCCACCCAACCCTCCCCCGTAAACGAGGGGAGCTACGAAAAAAGCCCCGCTTTCGCGGGGCTTTTTCTCAGAACTTCAACACACCTAATCCATCAGTTCGACGGCGACAGCGGCACCATCGGCATCACGTCGACCGGTACGGTCGGCATCGCGTCGTCGTCGTAGAGATAGTCCGGCAGACCGGTTTCGTGATCTTCACGGTCGGTGCGTCGCACCGACTCGATCTGGTAGGCGCGGCGCTGCATCCACGCGTCGCGGATCAGCGCGTACTCGTCGGTCGCGCCCTCGCGCATGCTGTCGACGGCGAACAGGCGCGTGCGCAGGTCGACCAGCTGCAGGCCCTGCAGGCCGTAGCGCCACGGATCGTCACTGACCTGACGCAGCGGCGACAGCGGCGCATCGCCGACCAGGCCGAAACCGTCGCGCAAGGTCCGCGGGCCGAACAGCGGCAGTTCGAGGTACCGCGAATTGCGCCAGCCCCACACGCCCATCGTCTGGCCGAAGTCGGCGCTCTGGTTCGGGATGTTCGCATCCGTTGCCGGGTCGAAGATGCCGCCGATGCCCAGCGTGCTGTTGACGACGAAGCGGCCCAGCGACTGGCCAGCGGCCTTCGGTCGGCCCTGCAGCAGTGCATTGAGCGCGCTGACCGGCTGGCCGAGGTTGCTGAAGAAGTTGGTCACGCCCAGGCGTACCGGGCGCGGGACGACCTTGGCATAGGCCTTGGCCAGCGGCTTGGCGAAACCACGGTCGATCGCACTGTTGAACGCGAACACCTTGCGGTTGAGCGGTTCCCACGGATCGTAGCTGCGCGGCATCTGCGCAGCTTCGGGGAGCGTGGGATCGTAGATCGGGTCGTAGACCGGCTCGCCGTAGAGCGCGGCATAGTCGAGCTCGGCATCGGTCGGCGTGCCATCGGCAGGCGCGGCGTCGCCGGCGACGCGCGCGGCATCGTCGAGCGCACCGATCACTTCGCCGCTATCGGGCGCGGCCGGCACGTCGGTAGCGTCGGCTTGCGCCGCCGTCGGCACCTCGGCCATCGCAGGTGCCGGTGCGGAGACCGTGTCGGCCACCGGCGCCGGGGCAGGATCACGGACGGCGCCATTGCCGGCGCAGGCGACGAGCGCTGCCGACGCGATCAGCAGCAGCAGGAAACGGAACGGGGCAAGGCTCGACATCGTCGGAATCCCGGGCAGAAGGTTCACGCGGACACGTAGGCCAGCGTCGGCGTCAAACGATAGGCGCGGCAGAGTTCGGCCAGGCCCGGTGGGGTGCCGTCGACGCGCAGGGCGCCATCTCCGGCGAGTTCGGCCAGCAAGGCGAGGCCGGCGCTGTCGAGCGTGGTGACGGCGGACAGATCCAGCCGCGCGGCGCCCGCGCGACCGGCCTGTGCCTGTGGCCACAACGCCGGCACCGACGCGGCGACGACATCGCCGGCGAACGCCAGCGCATCGCCATCGCGTCGGACCGAGGCTGCGGCCGCGCCCATCACTCGGCAGTCGCCTGGATCTGGCCGCTGCGCAGTTCGCGCGCGACTTCCGGGATCGACTTGCGCTGCAGCGGCGTGTCGAACTGCTCGCGGAACGTGCGCACGAACGACACGCCTTCCACCATCACGTCGAACACCTTCCAGGTGCCGCCGCTCTGGCGCATCAGGTAATCGACCGGAATCGGCTCGCCGCCGCTGCGCAGCAGTTCGCTCGACACGCGCACCCCCAGGCCACGCGGCAGCGGGGCTTCGGACTTGATGCGCACGCGCAGCTGGGTGTTGAAGTCCAGCAGCGACGAGCCGTACTTGCGCATCAGGTTCTCGGCCAGCGCGTCGCCGAACAGCTTGACGTCGGCATCCGACGCGCCGCGGCCGTGGCGACCCAGCACCTGCCGCGCCGCATAGTCGCGGTCGAACATGGTGTTGAATTCGCTGTTGATGAAGGTCTGCAGCGCGCCGCGGTCGCGGGTGAATTCGGCCCGGCGCGACTCCAGCGTCTTGAGCACGCGCTCGGTGTTGCCCAGCACCAGCTGGCTGGGCGAGCCCGCCTGCGCGGTGCTGGAAGCGGGGGCGGCAGCCGGGCGCGCCTGCGCGAACGCGGCGGCGGGCAGCACCAGTGCGGCGGCGAGGGCGAGCGGCAGGGCGCGACGGATCAGGGGCATGCGGATCATGGAAGGACTCCTTCGTCACTGGGGGATGCGTCGGGCGACGCGGTGCCGGCTTCGGGCGCGGCTGGCGAGGCAGCGTCGGCACCTTCGCCGCCGCCACCGAACATGTATTTACCGACCATCTGCATCAGATCGACCGCAGGCGAGGTGAACGCGATTTCCTCGCCCGGCTGCAGCACTTCGACATCGCCGCCGATCGACAGACCGAGGTAGCTCTCGCCGAGCAGACCCCCGGTGAGGATCGCCGCCGAGGTGTCGGCCGGAATTTCGTTGAAGCGGTCCTCGATCTGCATCGTCACGATCGAGTCGAAACGCACCGGGTCCAGATCGATCCCGGTCACCCGGCCGATCGTCACGCCACCGACCTTGACCGGTGCGTTGGGACGCAGCTGGCCGAGATTGCTGAAGCGGGCGTTGAGCGCGTACGTGCCGCCGCGGCTGAAACCGAACTGGCCGTTGGTCGAGGCGATCGCCAACACCAGCAGCGACGCCAGCGCGAGCAGCAGGAATGCACCGACGGCGAATTCGAGACGGGGACCACGGGTGCTTGTCATGGGTGTCACCTTTGCAGCGGACCGCCGGACGCGGCGGTGAAAGAAGGAATCAGCGTTCAGGCCGCCGACATCAGCGGAACAGGAAGGCGGACATCACGAAATTGAACATCAGCACGAGCAGCGAGGCGTTGACCACCGCGCGCGTCGTCGCGACCGAGGTGCCTTCGATGGTCGGTTCGGCGTGGAACCCGACATACGAGGCGACCAGCGCGGCCGTGCCGCCGAACACCGCGGACTTCATGAACGCGGTCAGGAAATCACTGCGGAAATCGACCGCGTCCTGCATCGACTGCCAGAACATGCCGTTGTCGATGCCCAGCACCTGCACCGCCTGGAACCAGCTGGCCGACAGCGCCAGGCTGCAGAACAGCGCGGTCAGCAGCGGCACGCAGATCACCGCCGCCCAGAAGCGCGGCGCGACGACCTTGGCCACCGGATCGATCGCCATCAGGCCCAGCGCGGTGATCTGGTCGGTGGCGCGCATCAGGCCCAGCTCGGCGGCGATCGAACTGCCGGCGCGGCCGACGAACAGCAGCGCGGTCAGCACCGGCGCGAGTTCGCGGTACAGGCCCAGCCCGATCAGCACGCTGACCTGGTTGCTGGCGCCGTAGGTCTCCAGCGCGCGATAGCCCAGAAGGGTGAGCGACAGGCCGACGAAGGCGCCGCCGACGGCGATGATCGGCAGGCTGCGGCCGCCGATCTTGTAGATCTCGCGGATGAGCTCGGAGAAGAAATCGGCGGTCGGCTTCGACGCGCGCAGCACCGACAGCGAGAACAGCCCGGCGCGGCCGAGCGAGCGGATCGCAGCGGTCATCGTGCGGCCTCCGTGCGGGCGAGATCGCCGCGGTCGAATGCGATGGGGCCGTCCGGCTCGCCATGCAGGAACTGGCGCACCAGCGGATCGGTGCTGGCTTCGAGCTCGGCAGGCGTGCCCTGGAAGACGATGCGGCCGTTGGCGATCACGATGGCGTGGTCGGCGATGGGCAGCGTCTCGTGGACGTGGTGGGTGACGATGATGCTGGTCAAGCCGAGCGAGGCGTTGAGCCGCGCGATCAGGCTCATGATCACGCCCGAGGCGATCGGGTCCAGCCCGGTCAGCGGCTCGTCGTAGATCATCAGCGGCGGATCCAGCGCCAGCGCGCGGGCCAGCGCGACGCGGCGCGCCATACCGCCCGAAAGCTCGCGCGGATACAGATCACCGGCCGTGCGCAGGCCGACGGCCTGCAGCTTCATCGCGACCAGACGCGCGATCACCGGCTTCGGCAACTTGGTGTGCAGGCGCAGCGGGAGCGCGATGTTCTCGCCTGCGGTCAGGTCGGTCAGCAGACCGTTGCCCTGCAGCAGAACGCCGATGCCCTTGCGCAGTTCCAGCAGCTCGCGCATACGCGTTGGCACCGGCTCACCGAAGACTTCGACCTTGCCGGCCGTCGGCACCAGCTCGCCGGTCAACGCGGACAGCAGCGTCGACTTGCCGCTGCCCGACGGGCCGAGCACCGCGGTCACGCTGCCGCGCGGCACCGACAGATCGATGCCCGACAGCACGGTACGCCCGCCCCGGTCGAGGCGGACATCGCGCAGCAGCACGGCAGGGGCGTTGGCGTCGGGCATTCGGGAGTCGATACGGAGAAAGCGGTGCAAGGGTTGCGCGGCTGGGGCGGCGCGAGCCGCAGAGCATGGCGGCAACACACTGAATCTTAACCCAGTCAGTGAACTGGTGAGTACAGAAATTGTCCCGACAGCGGGGTGGAGTATCCCGCTGATGCCCGCATGCACCGCAGGCGGGAGGACGTCGCCGCCCCCATGCGCACTACGTCCCCGCGGCGCCCGAGGCTTTCGCCAGTGCGGCGGCCGCCTGCGTCTGCAGGCGCTCGCTGTAGCGGTCGGTGAGGCAGTCGCTGCGATCGCGCACCAGCCAGGTGAACTTCACCAGCTCCTCCATGACGTCGACCACGCGGTCGTAGTACGCCGACGGCTTCATGCGCCCGGCCTCGTCGAATTCCTGCCAGGCCTTGGGCACCGAGGACTGGTTGGGGATCGTCACCATGCGCATCCAGCGGCCGAGCAGGCGCAGTGCGTTGACCACGTTGAACGACTGCGAGCCGCCGCAGACCTGCAGCACCGCCAGCGTGCGGCCCTGGGTGGGGCGCACGCCGGCGCTTTCCAGCGGCAGCCAGTCGATCTGGTTCTTGAACACCGCGGTCGGCGCGCCGTGCCGCTCCGGGCTCACCCAGACCTGGCCTTCGGACCACAGCGACAGCGCGCGCAGTGCCTGCACCTTCGGGTGCGTGGCGGGCACCGAATCGAGCATCGGCAGCTCGTGGGGATCGAACAGCCGCGTCTCGGCGCCGAACAGTTCGAGCAGGCGCTGCGCCTCCAGCGCCAGCTTGCGGCTGTAGGACTCCGGACGCAGCGAGCCGTAGAGGATCAGGATGCGCGGCGGATGGGCATCGGCCGGCACGCCGAGTGCGACCGGGTCGATGGGCCTGAACGCGTCGGGATCGAGATTGGGCAGATCGAATGCCATCGGGTGACTTGTGACCGTCATAAATGTTCGACTATTCTAGAAACATGGAAAATAAAGCCGCAACCTCCGCACTCGCCGCCCTCGGCCAGGACACGCGCCTGTCGGTGTTCAGGCTGCTGGTGCGCGCCGGTCGCGCCGGCAAGCTGGCCGGCGATATCGCCGAGGCGCTGGCCCTGCCCGGCGCCACTCTTTCCTTCCATCTCAAGGCGCTGACCGCCGCCGGGCTGGTGAGCGGCGAGCAGAGCGGCCGGACCATTCGCTATCGCGCCGATTTCGACGCGATGAACGCACTGGTCGGCTACCTCACCGAGAACTGCTGCGCGGACGACGCGAGCGACTGCGCGCCGTCCGCTGCCTGCGGGTCCTGATCCATTCCGATACGCAATCCACCCGAGCGCCCGACCCATGACCCGACGTGTCCTGTTCCTGTGCACCGGCAACTCCGCCCGCAGCGTGCTGGCCGAAGCCACCCTCCGCGCCTGGGGCGTGGGCCGTTACGAGGCCTACAGCGCCGGCAGCCAGCCGGCCGGCCAGGTGAATCCGTTCGCAATCGCCCAGCTCGAGCGCGAGGGCTTTCCCACCGACAACCTGCGCAGCAAGTCCTGGGACGAGTTCTCTGCCGAGACAGCTGCGCCGATGGATCTGATCGTCACCGTCTGCGACAGCGCGGCCAACGAGAGCTGCCCGGTCGTCCACGGTGATTTCGTGCGCGTGCACTGGGGCCTGTTCGATCCCGCCGCGGTGACCGGCAGCGACGCCGACAAACGCGCCGCCTTTGCCGAGGCCCACGCGATCATCCAGAAGCGCATGCGCGCGTTTCTCGACATCCGCGACGCGGTCTGGGCCGACAAGGCCGCGGTCAAGGCGCTGCTCGAACCGATCGCCGACGTCGGATGAGCACGCCCGCGCCTGCGCCCGCACCGGGTCGCCTGTCGTTTCTCGACCGCTGGCTCACGCTGTGGATCTTCGCGGCGATGGCGCTGGGCATCGCGCTCGGCACGCTGTTCGACGGCCTGCCGGACGGATTGAACGCGCTGCGCTGGGGCAGCACCAATGTCCCGATCGCGATCGGCCTGATCCTGATGATGTATCCGCCGCTGGCCAAGGTGCGCTACGCGGAATTGCCGAACGTGTTCCGCGACAAGCGCGTGCTGGCGCTGTCGCTGGTGCAGAACTGGCTGATCGGGCCGTTCCTGATGTTCGGGCTGGCGGTGCTGTTTCTGCGCGACTATCCGGAGTACATGACCGGTTTGATCCTGATCGGTCTGGCGCGTTGCATCGCGATGGTGCTGGTGTGGAACCAGCTCGCCCGCGGCGACAACCAGTACGTCGCTGGCCTGGTCGCGTTCAACTCGGTGTTCCAGATCCTGTTCTTCAGTGCGTACGCCTGGTTCTTCCTGAGCTGGCTGCCGCCGGTGTTCGGGCTGGAAGGCAGCGTCATCGACGTCAGCATCTGGACCATCGCGCAGGCGGTGCTGGTGTATCTGGGCATCCCGTTTCTTGCGGGCTACCTCACCCGGCGCTGGTTGGTGAAATCGAAAGGCGAGGCCTGGTACGAGACGCGCTTCCTCCCGAAGATCAGCCCGATCACGCTGGCCGCGCTGCTGTTCACCATCGTCGCGATGTTCAGCCTCAAGGGCGCCGACGTGGTGCGGATCCCGATGGACGTGGTGCGCATCGCGATTCCGTTGACGCTGTATTTCCTGATCCAGTTCGTCATCAGCTTCTGGATGGGCAAGCTGATCGCCAAGGACTATCCGCGCACGACGGCCATCGCGTTCACCGCGGCCGGCAACAACTTCGAACTGGCGATCGCGGTGGCCATCGCGGCGTTCGGTCTCGCTTCACCGGTCGCGTTCGCGGCGGTCATCGGACCGCTGGTCGAAGTGCCGGTTCTGATCCTGCTGGTGCACGTGGCGCTCTGGATGCAGCGCCGCTGGTTCGGCGGCGCGCCCGCCTGATCGCACGTCGGCGCTGCGCGATCCGCCCTCAGGGAATCGAGGGCGGATTCGCAGCGTCGCCGGCCCGCTCGACCAGACGCGTCAGCAGGTCGAGTTGTGCCTGCTGCTGGTCGAGCAGCCGCATGATCTGGTCGCTGCGCATCGCGTCCATCTTTTCGTGCAGGGCCATGATCTCGAGCTCGGCCTTGAGGTTCACCGCGTAGTCGTAGCCCGCCATCTGCCGGTCCTTCGAGGCCTGCCGGTTCTGGCTCATCATGATCACCGGCGCCTGCAGCGCGGCGACCATCGACAGCATCAGGTTGAGGAAGATGTAGGGGAACGGGTCGAGCGCACCGGTGCCCAGCGCGCCGGTGTTGAGCACCACCCAGCCGACGAGCGCGGCGAGAAACAGCACGATGAAGGTCCACGAGCCGCCGAACGCCGCCACGCGGTCGGCGAGCGCTTCGCCGAACGTCGCCTGGTCCATCAGCTTGCCCGGATCGGTGGACGTCACCCGGCGATCGATCGCCAGCTGCACGATGCCACGCGTGGCCGGGTCGAGTTCCGCACTGCTGCCGCCGAACCAGGTCCTGGCCCGGGCGAGATAGTCGATGTGTGGCTTGGGCTGCATGGTCGCGCTCCGGTGCCGGCATCGTCGGCGGCAGCCGCAGTCTGGCCCTGTCGGGCACGCGCGATGCGAAGTCGCAACGGGCGGTCCGCTTGCACCGTGGCCCGAGAGGCGCGCGCCGCGCGTCGCTAGCCGGCGCGGCACTGTCCGGCGAGGTCGTGGGTCCGGTCGTAGGCGCGCGTGGCGATGTCGAAGAATCCGAGCACCGTCGGGAACAGATCGTCGTGGGCGTGCGGTGCGCGCGCGCCGGTGCGGACGCAGGCCAGGTCGAGACCCATCGAGCGCGCCGAGTCCGCAGCGGTCCACAACACCATCGGCACCTGCAGCTGCTGCGCCGGCGCGACCGCGTACGGCGCGCCGTGCAGGAAGAGGCCGTATTCGCCCAGCGATTCGCCGTGGTCGGACACGTACAGCAGCGCGCTGTCGCGATCGCGGCGCGCAGCCAGCAGATCGATCAGCTGGCCGAGCACGGTATCGGTGTAGAGGATCGCGTTGTCGTAGGCGTTGACGATCGTCGGCCGCGCGCAGCGCGCCAGGTCGGCGCTGGTGCAGGTGGGCCGGTAGCGCGCGAACGCCTCCGGATAGCGCTCGAAATACGCCGGCCCGTGGTTGCCGAGCATGTGCAGCACCAGCAGCGTGTCGCCCTGCGCGGTGTCCAGGCGCTGGCGCAGCGCGGTGACGAGCACCGCATCGAGGCAGCGGCCGTCGCGGCAGGCTGCCGGATCGATCGCCGCGGTCATCGTCTCCATGCCGGTCCCCGCGCAGACGCCCTTGCAGCCGGACTGGTTGTCCAGCCAGTCGACGGTGACGCCGGTGCGGGCGACGACATCGAGCAGGCTCTGCTGCGCGCGGATCGCATCGCGGTCGTAGTGCGCGCGGCCGAGCGCGGAGAACATGCACGGCAGCGAGACCTCGGTGCTGCTGCCGCAGGCCGCGACGTCGGGGAAATTGACCACGCCGCGCGCGCGCAGCTGCGGCGTCGTGTCGCGCGCATAGCCGTTGAGGCCCCAGTGATCGGCGCGCACCGTTTCGCCGACCACCAGCACCAGCAGGCGCGGCCGGCGCATCACCGGCGTCGTCGTCTGACGCGCATCGGTGGCCACCGGCTGGCGTTCGCCGGGCGGCACTTCGTCGCGCTCGCCCGTGGCGCGGACCAGCGACACCAGATAGTTGCCCGGGGTGATCCGGTAGCGCAGTGCGTGGTCGGCACGCACCAGCGAGAAGATGCCCTGTGACGCGCTGCCCAGTGCCATCGCGGCCACCACCGCCATCGCCAGCAGGAACACGAAACGCCGCACCAACGCGCGCCCCAGGGTGTAGCGCCGGACCGGCATCAGCGCGATCAGCGCCGCAGGGGCGACGCCCTGCACCAGCACGTGCAGCAACAGGCCGAGTGACAGCAGTTCGCGGCTTTCCGCCGGATCGGTTCGCAGCACGTTGTGGATCATTTCCACGTCGAACAACACCGCATAGTGGGTGGCGTAGAACGAGGCGAACGCCGTCACCACCAGCAGCGTGCACAGCACGGGCTTGAGCACCCGACCGCCCGCGAACAGTCCGAACAGCAGCGCGTGCAATGCGACCAGTGCGACGCCGAACGCGAACTGCACGAACGGACTGCTGCCGGCCTCATGTACCGAGTGCCAGAACGGAGTGTTGGCGAACAGCACGAAGAACAGGGACACGGCGAGGACCAGCGCCTCCGACGGCCACGGCTGCAACATCGCGAGCCGCACACGCGTCGCCCGGGCGCGCCACGCATCGCGCGTGTCTTCGCCGACGGCGTCGGCCATCAGTCCTTCATGCGGCGACATCGCTGCCCCGCCCGCGCGCCGCGCGCGCTGCTGTGCGTCTACGGGCCGGACCGGGCCGTGCGACACCGATCCATCCGCTGCGTCCATGTTGTTCCGCATCGCGCGTCCGACTCTGTCATCCCGGACCGGCCCGGTGTGCGCAGGCTCGCTGCGCCGGTGTCGGAAGATCGTGGGAACGATGTTGCGTGGACTTAACGCGGCCGCGCATCCCGCACCGTCTCTGGCGGCCACGGCCAGTACACCGACAGCGCCATCGCGACGCAGGTGCACAGCAGCAGCGCCGCCACGTCGTGCGACAGGAAGTGCGCGCCGCGCAACTGCTGGGTCACGCCGAACACCCCGCCCAGCGCGAGACCGCCCCACAGACCGCGCCAGCGCCAGCGCGGCGCGGCATCCGCCAGCGCGAAGTACAGCGCGATCCATGCATAGCCCGCGCCGGCATGCCCGGCCGGAAAGCAGGTGCCTGCACCGGCCAGTGCAGTCGACGCGTCGTGCACGCCGCCGTAGCGCAGGAGATCCCAGGGGCAGTCGATACCACTGACGCGTTTGAGCGTCGCCACCAGCACGGCGCACAACGCCACGGCGGCGACCAGATAGCGCAGCGCGGCGCGCGCCTGCATCGACAGCACACGTCGCCGCGCGTCGACGATCATGACGCCGGCGCACACGGTCCACGCCAGCACGGTCAGCAACCGTCCGCCGTCGTGCAGCAGGCGCGATGTCCACCAGGCATCGCGCAGCGCCCAGTGGCCGCCTTCCCATCGGTAGATCAGGTCCGCCAGCCAGACATCGCCGCCGTAGCGCTGCAGTACGAAGGTCAGCAGCATCGCCACGCACAACCCGCCGGCGATTCCCGCCCACGCAGGCCGTGCCTGCGGCGTCGACCCCGTGTGCGGCACGCTCACCATGGCAGGCAGGCCCAGACCGCCGCATGCATCAACAGGCTCACCGTCACCGCCGCCGATCCCGCGTCCTTGGCCTTGCCGGACAGGGGATGCCGCTCGATGCCGATCCGGTCGATCGCCGCCTCCATCGCCGTGTTGAGCAGTTCGACGACGAACACCAGCCCCAGCGTGACCAGCAGCAGCGCCCGCCACAGCGGCGCGATATCGAGCAGGCACACCGCCGGCACCACGCACGCCGCCAGCACCGCCTCCTGCCGGAAGGCCGCTTCGCTGCGCCAGGTCTCGCGCATGCCGCGCATGGAATGGCCGAAAGCGTCGCGCAGACGCGCGATCCCGGTGTTCGAAAGTGAGGCGGCCATCGTCGATTCCAGCCGGGGAAGACAGACCGGCGCGTCGCGCAGCCTTGCGGCACATGCGTCGGAGCCGCGTCGGAACGGCGTTCGCGATCCATTAAACGCAGCCGGTACCGGGGCGCGCGCCGCAGTGGCGCGGGCCACGGCCGGCAGCGGATCGCAGGCACTGCGACCCACTGCGGCACAATCTCCGGATGCCTGTATCGCCCACGCCCGACTTCCGCCTCTACCACTCCAATGCGTTGGAGGTGCTGGCGGGCCTGATGGCGCACGCGCTGCGCACGCCGGCGCCCGGGCAGTCCTTGCTGGCGCCGGACGTCGTGCTGATTCCGCAGGTCGCGATGCGGCGCTGGCTGCAGGCCACGCTCGCCGCCGAACACGGCGTCGCCGCGAATCTGGAATTCGTGACGCCCGGCGAATTCGTCGGCCGTGCGCTGTCGGCGAATCTCGGTCCACCGACCGACGAACCCGACGCCGCCGCGCTGCGCTGGCATCTGTATGCCGCGCTGACCGATCCGGCCTTTCTCGCCCAGCCCGCGCTCGCGGCATTGCGTGCGCATGTCGAGAGCCGCGATCCGCTGCGGCCGTGGGCGCTGGCCGGCGAACTCGCCTCGGTGTTCGAGAAGTACCAGGCCTGGCGCCGCGACTGGCTGCTGCGTTGGGAAGCAGGCGCGGATGCCGACGATCCGCAGGCGATCCTGTGGCGGCGCATCGCGCGCGGTCGCCAGCATCGCGCGCGGCGCATCCAGCAATATCTCGACCGCTTCGAAAGCGCCGACGCCCCGCTGCCCGTCGGCCTGCCGCCGCGGCTGTTCGCGTTCGCCACGCTCAACGTTTCGCCCGACGTGCTGCGGGTGCTGGCCACGCAGGCGCGCGTCGGCACGCTGCATTTCTATGTGCCCTCACCGAGTCGCGATTACTGGGGCGATCTGCAGCGCGTGCGCGCCGGTGGCGCCGAGGCCGCACGCACCGAGAATCCATTGCTGCAAGCCTGGGGCCACGCCGGTCGCGATTTCATGGCCGTGCTCGGCAGTTACGAAGTGGTGCATCCCGATGTCGAACTGCGCAGCGATGCCGATCCCGGTGAAGGCGGCGGTGCGCTGCATGGCAGCCTGCTGCGGCGGCTGCAGTCGGATCTGTTCCAGCGGCTGCCGTCACCGCCGCTGACGCCGACGGCCGACGATCCGCGCACGCGTTTGCCGGCGTTGCGGCGCGACGATCCCAGCCTGCAGGTGCACGCCTGCCACACGCGCCTGCGCGAACTGCAGGTGCTGCACGACCAGCTGCGCGCGTTGTTCGAGGATCCGCGCTTCGATCCGCCGCTGCAGCCGCGCGATGTCGCGGTGCTGGCGCCGGACATCGATCCCTACATTCCATATCTCGATGCGGTGTTCGGCGGTCGCGGGCGAGAGGATTCGATTCCCTATGCGCTGGCCGATGCCAGTCCGCTTGCCGGCGAACCCCTGGCCGATGTCTTCCTGCGCCTGCTCGCGCTGCCGGTCGCGCGTTTCGGTCTGGAGGAAACGCTGGATCTGCTGGCGAGTCCGCCGCTGGCCGAATCCGCCGGGCTCGATGCCGGTGCGTTCGCGCGGCTGCATGCCTGGCTGTTCGCGGCCGGTGCGCGCTGGGGCATCGACGCTGCGCATCGCGCACGCCTCGATGCGCCGGCCGACGACGCCTACACCTGGGCGTTCGCGCTCGACCGCCTCCTGCTCGGCCACGCCAGCGGCAGCGATGCACCGATCGCGACGGCGTCCGGTCAACTGATCGCGCCATTGCCCGAACTCGAAGGCAGCGCGCTCGATGCGCTCGACACGCTGGTCCGCCTGCTGCGCGTGCTCGCGCGCCACGCCGACCTGCTCGGCGAGGCGATGCCGCCCGAGGCCTGGCGTGATCGCCTGCTGCGTCTGCTCGATGCGCTGCTGCCGAAACCGCCGTCGACGCCCGCCACCCAGCGCGCGCTCGATCGCCTGCGCAGCCTCATCGATGCCTTCGCTGCCGACGCCACGCGCGCCGGCTTCGATGCACCGGTGCCGTCGGAAGCCGTGCGCGCGCATTTCGCCGCCGTGCTCGGCGAGGCCGACACGCGCGCGCCGCTGCTGACCGGCGGCGTCAGCGTCGGCCGCATGGTGCCGATGCGCCTACTGCCGTTCCGTGCGATCTGCCTGCTCGGCATGGACGACGGCGACTTCCCGCGTCGCGATTCGGCCGCTGGCTTGAATCGCCTGACTGCCGAACTCGGCACCGATCGACGCCAGGTCGGCGACCGCAGCACGCGCGACGACGACCGATTCCTGTTCCTGCAGCTGTTCGCCGCCGCGCAGGACGTGTTCTACGTCAGCTACCAGGGCGCGGACCCGCGCGACGGCAGCGTGCGCGAGCCTTCGGTGCTGGTCACCGAACTGCTGGCCGCCGCCGATGCGCAACACGCGCCGGACGCGCACGCGGCGGACGATCTCGTCGTGCATCACTCGTTGCAACCGTTCGCGCCCGCGGCGTTCGGCGCCGGCGACGAGCCGCGCCGGTTCTCGTACCGCCAGCAGTGGTGGCAGGCCGCATCGCAGCCGGTGCAGCAGCGCATCGCGCTGCCGGCCTGGTTCGACGGCACCGTGCTGCCGCCGATCGAAGGCGAAGACGCGTCACTGTCGCTCGATGCGCTGCGCCGGTTTTTGCAGGCGCCGGCCGAGACCTTCCTGCGCCAGCGGCTGGGCATGCGGCTGGCCGAAGTCGACACGCTCGAAGGCGACGTCGAACCGTTGCTCGCACCCGGCCGCGGCCTCGCGAAACAGCAACTGCAGCGCGCGGTGTTCGACGCGCGTCTGCGCGGCGACGACGATGCGACCACGCAGGCCCTGCTGCGCGCACGCGGCCTGTTGCCGTCCGGACCGCTGGGGCATCGCACACTCGACGCGGTGCGACGCGAAGTCGACGGTTACGCCGAGGCGTTCCGTGCCTGGCGTGGCGATGCGGTTGCCGATGCACCGCGCATCGAGACCGATGTTGACCCCGGATCAGGTCCGGGGCAGGCGGTGCGTCTGCACGGACGACTCGCCGATGCGTATCCGCACGGCATCGCGCGCATCCGCTTCGACGCGCCGAACGGCAATTCCTCGATCCGCGATGGTCTCGACTGGCTGCTCGCCAGCGCGGCCGGACTCGAGACGCCGCTGGTGCAGTTCCACGATGGCGGCGATGCGGGCCATGGTCCGCACACACGCGCCACGCTCGCACCACACGAAGCCCGCGCCCTGCTCGCGCACCTCATCGCGCTACGCGCCCAGGGCCTGCGCGCGCCATTGCCGTTCGCGCCCTACAGCGGCTGGGAACTGTTCAACGCGCCGTCGCTCGAACGCGGCCTCCAGAACGCGGCGAAGAAGTGGCACGGCAGCGACCGCAGCTGGGGCGAAGGCAACACGGAAGCCCTGCGCCTCGCGCTGCGCGGGCGCGATCCGTTCACCGACGAGGCCACGCAGGTTGCATTCGTCGATCAGGCGCTGACGGTCTTCAATGCGGTCGTCTCCGGCATGGTCTACGGCGGCACCGATCTCGACGCGCTGCGCACGATTGCCGCGGAACTCGATGTGGAGGAATCGGAATGAGCGGCACCGATCCCTACCTGCTGCTGCCGCTCGACGGCGTGCGCGCCATCGAAGCCTCGGCCGGCACCGGCAAGACGTTCACGCTGGCGACGCTGGTCGTGCGACTCGTTGTTGAAGGCGGTCTGCGCGTCGGCGAGATTCTCGCGGTGACCTTCACCGAAGCCGCGACGCAGGAACTGCGCAGCCGCATCCACAAGCGCCTGAAGATGGCCGAGGCACTGGTCGAGGCCGACATCGGCGAAGACGCCTCGCCGGAAGCCGCGCTGACCCACACCGTGCTCGCGCAGCATCTCGCGCGTGACGACGAAAGCGCCGATGCCTTGCGTCGCCGCCTGCGCACTGCGGCCGACGAGATCGATCTCGCGGCGATCTTCACCATCCACGGCTTCTGCGCACGCGTGCTGCGCGAACATGCGCTGGAAGCCGGGCAGGGTTTCGACGCACCGGAACTCATGGCCAGCGACACCGCATTGCGCGAGGCCATCGCTGCCGATCTGTGGCGTTCCCACGGCGTCGAACCCGATGCCGCCGACGATCTGCTGAGCCTGTGGGCCGGTGGTCCGCTCGCCCTCGCCAGCGATCTGTCGCCGCTGGTGCGCGAACGCGTGCTGCGGCCTGCCCTGGCGGAACTGCCCGACGACCCGGCGCCGCGTCTGCGCGCTGCCGGCGCCGCGCTCGCGCATGCGTTCCAGGCGCACGGCGACGACTTCCGCGCGTCGCTGATCGCGGCCGTCGACAACAAGATCCTGCATGGCGCCAGCTACAAGGCCGACTGGATCACCGCGCTGTTCGCCGATCTGCGCATCTGGTGCGCGGCTGGCAATCACGACGCGCCGTTCCACCACGCCAAGCTGCCGCAGCTGCGTCGCGACCGCTTGATCGAGAAGACCAACAAGACCGCCAAGGGACCGACGCCGGATTCTCCGGTCTGCGACGCGATTCCCGCGTACCTCGATGCGCTCGACGAGATCGCCGAATGGCAGGACGCGCGCCGCGTCGAGCTGCTGCATCGCCTGCGCGATGACGCGCGCGCCCGCGTCGATCGCTTCAAGCAACAGCAGCGCGTGCAGACCTACGACGATCTGATCGACCGCGTCGCCGATGCGGTCGACGGCCCGCAGGCTGACGCGCTGGTCGCGCAGTTGCGGGCGCAGTACCGGGTCGCGCTGGTCGACGAATTCCAGGACACCGATCCGCGCCAGTGGCGCATCTTCGAACGCGTGTTCGGCGACGCCAGCGGCGCGCCGGCGCTGTTCGTCATCGGCGATCCCAAGCAGGCGATCTACGGTTTCCGCGGCGGCGACGTCGAAACCTATCTCGCCGCGCAGGCGTCCGCCGAACTCGCGCCACCGCTGGCCCTGAACTTCCGCTCGCGCCCCGGCGTGCTGCGCGCGGTCGCGGCGCTGTACGCGCAGGCCGATGCGTCAGGACATCCACCGTTCGTCGATGACCGCATCCGCTTCCGTGAAGTCGAACCCGGCGGCGTACGTCGCGATGACGACTATCTGCGCGGTGGCGCACCCGCGCCTGCGCTCACCCTGTGGCAGGCGCCCGATCCACCGCCGGACCACAAGGGCAAGGTCAAACCCTGGAGCGCCGGTCGCGCGCGCGAACTGACCACGCAGGCCTGCGTCGCCGAAATCCATCGCGTGCTCACTGATGCGCGGGCAGGCACTGCGTTGATCGAAGGCCGCCCGGTGCAGCCCGGCGACATCGCGGTGCTGGTGCGCTCGCACAGCGAGGCCACGCGCATCCGGTCCGCACTCGCGATGGTCGGCATTCCGGCAGTCGCCGCCGGCAAGCAAAGCTTGTTCGCAACAGCGGAGGCGCGCGACGTGCACGCGTTATTGCTCGCGCTGCTGCACGGCGCCGACGACGGCCGCCTGCGCATGGCGCTGTCGACGGTGCTGATCGGCGAGGACGCGACACATGTCGCCGCACTCGACGAGGACGGCGACGCGCTGCGCACCTGGCAGCTCGCCGCGCTCGGCTGGCGCGACCGTCTGCAACGCGGTGGCCCGCTCGCCCTGATCACCGATCTCTGCGCGGAGCATGCAGGCCGCCTGCTCGGCCTGCTCGATGGCGAGCGTCGCCTGACGAACTATCTGCAGCTCGCCGAACTGTTGCAGGAAGCGCAGACGCATGCGCTGGGCCTGCATGGTCTGGTCGACTGGCTGTCGCGCGCGATCGCCTCCGCCAGCAGCGATGACGACAGCCAGCTGCTGCGCCTCGAATCCGACGCGCGCCGGGTGCAGGTGGTCACGCTGCACAAGAGCAAGGGCCTCGAATACCCGCTGGTGTTCCTGCCGTTCGCCGGCATCGGCGGCAAGCCGCGCGACGCCGGTCGCCACGTCACCGTGGCCGACGACGCCGGCCGCGCCCTGCACTGGAAACTGCTGCCGTCGCGCTCGGGTTGGAACGACGCGAAGCAGCGTTGGCAGGACGGCCAACGCGCGGAAGACGCACGCCTGCTCTACGTCGGCCTGACCCGCGCGCGGCACGCGCTGTGGCTCGCAGGCGGGAAGTTCTACGGTCACGACAAGGCCGCGATCGCGCACATGATCGACACGCCGGACGCGCTGGCCGAAGCATTGGGCGCTGCCATCCGCATCGACACGCAGACGCCGCCCGCATCGCTGCCGTGGCTGCCGCCCGAATCCGAAGGCGCCGTGCCGCCCGCGCGCATCGCCACCCGCTCGCTGCTGAGCGACTGGTGGGTCTACAGCTTCACCCAGCTGGCGAATGCCGAGTCCGGCCACGATGCGTCGAGCGCGTCCACCCAGGCCGCACCCGGTGGCCTGGACGAACCCGCTGTCGATCCCGACGCCGCGCCGGACGCAGCGGTCGAGACCGATGTCTACGATCCCCGCTTCGCCGGCGCACGCTTCGGCGTGGTGCTGCACGACGTGCTCGAACGCAGCGACTTCGCGCAGTGGTCCACGTGGACGCCCGATGCGCCTGCACCGGAGGCCGATGCGGATGTCATCGTCGAGCGCCTGCGCGCCGCTGGATACGCCGATGCCGATCTCGACGACGGCATCGCCGTACTGACGCCACTCGTCGGCCAGACGCTGACCGTCACCCTGCCCGAGGGCGTGCGTCTTGCCGACGTGCCGGCGGATGCGCGCCGCCCGGAAATCGAATTCCAGTTCGCCCTCGCGCCGACGCGCATCGACGCCCTGCTCGCCCTGCTGCATCGCCACGACGTGCTGCGTGCGCGCAGCGGTTTCGGCACGCGGCGTCAGCTCGAAGGCCTGATGACCGGCCTGATCGATCTGACCTACGTGCACGACGGCCGCTGGTACGTGCTCGACTACAAGACCAACCGTTTGCCCGGCTATGGCCCTGCGCAACTCGACGCCGCGATGGCGCACAGCGAGTACGACCTGCAGGCGCTGATCTACACCGTCGCGCTGCATCGCTGGCTGCGCTTCCGTCTTGGCGATGGTTACGACTACGCGCGGGACTTCGGCGGCGTGCGCTATCTGTTCTGCCGCGGACTCGATGCGACCCGCGACGACGCGCCGGGCGTGCAGGCGTGGCGGTTTGCGCCGGAGCTGGTGGATGCGTTGGATGGGTTGTTTGCGGGGCGGGATGTGGGGGTGGCGGCGTGAATGCCGGACGCTCAATCTATTTCGAGCACGCGCAGGATCAGAGCCCTCCTCCGCACGCGGGGGGTGAGACCGATCCGTATGCGCGGCACTGCCGCGCGGATCGATCGAACGACCGGCGCGCTGCGCCGGGCCGGACGGGTTGGGTGGGGGCAGGCCGACAGCGCATGGAAGCGTTCATCGCGCGACAAACCAAAGCGCCTGAACTTTCTCCGTCCGTGACCGGACCCTTCGCCCCCATCCCAACCTTCCCCCGCGCGCGGGGGAAGGCGCTGTGCTCTCGCTCAGTTGAGCTGATCGCGCGGGGCCTTGTGCCGGGTCGGACGGGCTGGGTGGGGGCGATCGAGCAGTGCTTTGAAGGATTGAACGTGCGTGCTTTTTCGGAGCGGCGAGCGGCTGACGTTTCGTTCATCGCGGGCGTCTTCCCTCACCCCAACCCCTCTCCCAGAGGGAGAGGGGCTTTGATTGATCGCGCGAGAAATCACACCTGGCGCGATTGGCTCGCGCTTGCAGGAATTGAGCCCCTCTCCCCTTGGGAGAGGGGTTGGGGTGAGGGCAACCGGTCGCAGGACAACTAATTCAATGACCCTCCTCCAAAGCCTCCGCGATGCCGGCGCCCTGCGCACGCTCGACAACGCGCTCGCGCAATCGCTGCGGCGCCTCGATCCCGCCACGCCCGACAGCGTGCTCGCGGCCGCCGCGCTTGCGTCGCTCGCCGTCGCCAACGGTCACGCCGGTTTCGATCCCGCCGCGCCCCAGCGTCTGGTCGACGCCGACATCGATTGGCCTGCACCCGACACCTGGCGCGCGGCACTCGAAGCCTCGCCGTGGATTTCGCAACCCACCGATGGCGACACCGAGTCCACCGCCGATATGCCGCTGGTGTTCGAACACGGCCTGCTCTACCTGCGCCGCTATCGCGAATACGAACGCCGTCTCGCACTCGGCCTGCGCCGCATCGGCGCTCAAACGCCGGAAACGGACGTCACCGACGCACTCGCGCCGCTGTTCGCGCAGCTGTTTCCCGATGCCCGCACCGGCGACGATCTGCAGGCCCGCGCCGCTGCAGTCGCGCTGCGTCACAACCTGGTGCTGGTGACCGGCGGGCCCGGCACCGGCAAGACCACGACGATCACCCGCCTGCTCGCCCTGCTCACCGCGCAGGCGCAACAGGCCGACCGTCCCGCACCGCGCATCGCACTCGCTGCACCGACCGGCCGCGCTGCCGAGCGCATGGCCGAAAGCGTGCGCAAGGCCGTGCAGGCGTTGGCCGCGTCCGATGTCGACGCCGCCTTGCTCGACGTATTGCCCACCGCCGGCACCACGCTGCACCGCCTGCTCGGCACGATTCCCGACAGCCCGCGCTTCCGCCACCACGCCGACAACCCGCTCCCCTTTGATGTCGTCGTCGTCGACGAAGCCTCGATGATCGACCTGCCGCTGATGGCCAAGCTGGTCGACGCCGTCGCAGACGGCGCGCGCCTTGTCCTGCTCGGCGATCCCGACCAGTTGCCGTCGGTCGAAGCCGGTGACGTGCTCAGCGGCATCCTGCGTGCGGCCGGGGACGGCACGGACATCGCTGCTGACGACGCCTATGCGTTGCACGCACTGCTCGACGCTTCCAATCGTCGCCCCGACGAAGGCCGGGGCCCAGCGACTCCGGCTTCAAGGACCTTGGGCAGCTCGAACGATCCGTCCATGGATGACCAGCGCGACGCGCTGTTGGAAAGCACCTCCCGCCTGCGCGGGAATGACGTCGCAGAATTCCCCGGCCGCCGCATCCACCTCCAACGCGGCTACCGCCAGAGCGCCGCGCTCGATCTCGCGCCGCTCGCCACCGCCGTGCGCGAAGGGGATGCAGACACCGCGTTGTCGCTGCTGCGCGCCGGCGAACTCGCAGGCGTGCACTTCCACGAAGGCCAATCCGATCCCCTCGCCGCGCACCGCGAGCATCTGCTCGCGCACTGGAGCGCACTCGCCGACACCACCGATCCCGTCGAAGCACTCGCGCTCGCCGGCCGTCTGCGCATCCTCACCGCCGTCCGCGAAGGACCGCAGGGCGCGCGCGGACTCAATGCGCGCATCGAGGAACTGCTCGGCGGCAGCACGCGTCGCGGCGCCGGCCCCGGCTACTTCCACGGCCGCCTGCTGCTGGTCACCGAGAACAGCTATCGCCATCGTCTGTTCAACGGCGATATCGGCATCTGTCTCGCCGACGGCAACGGCGCGGTCATGGCGTGGTTCCCCGGCGACGACCCGCTGCATCCGCGCCCCTTCCATCCCTCCGCGCTGCCCGCGCACGACAGCGCGTTCGCGATGACCGTGCACAAGGCGCAGGGCTCGGAGTTCGACGCGGTCTGGCTGGTGTTGCCGGAGCGCTTCAACCGCGTGCTGTCGCGCGAACTCGTCTACACCGGCATGACCCGCGCCCGCAGCGCACTGCACATCGCCGCGCGCGCCGACGTCATCACCGAGGCACTCGCAAGGCACGCCAGCCGCTGGTCGGGCCTGGGTTGGCGCCTGGGCGCGGATGACGTCGTCCAGCCGCCTGCACAGCCCAGGGTCGAATCGGACATTCCCACGCAGGGCGCACTGTTCTGATTCTCGATCACAGCACGGAAACGCCGGGCCATGCCGGGCGTTCCGGATCAACTTGCAGTCCAGCAGGCGTCTGCAATCAAGTATTCAACAGCTGCGCAGCCTCCTTCACGATCTCGGCGCGGATGCCCGCAGTGCCGTCGCCGTCCAGACCGCGCAGCAGTTGCGCTTCGATGAACTCGTTGGCGTTGTCGCGGAACGTCGCCAGGTACTGGTCCTGGTGATCCGACTTGCTCAACAGCTCGACCATCTTGTCCTTGAACACGCTGACGCTGTTGTCGTCGATCACGCCGCTCACCGACTCAGACGCACTGTCGAAGGCCTTGGTCACGCCGCTGTTCTCGCCGAAGACCTTGGTGAGGCCCGTCTTGAGGTTGTCGGTCAGCAAGCCACCCGGTGACGGCACCATGCCGACGAAGAAGTTGAGCATCTTCATCATGTCGGCCTGACGCGCGGCGTCGTCCTCGGCCTTGTCGGCGAAGCCGTTGAGCACGGCCTGCTCGGTCGACGCCACCGCGTGCGTCAGCTGGTGTTCGAAGAGATACATGCGATCGGTATTGCCGGCCTCGCGCGCATCCATGTAGTCCTTGGCCCAGCCATCGGACAGCTTGGTCAGCGAGTTCAGCACGTCGGGCGCCGCCTCGTTGGTCGGCGACAGGCCGGTCAGGCGGGTGAGGTTGGCCATTGTCTGCACGTTGCGATCCACGTTGCTGGCATTGCTGCCGTCATGGATGCCGGATTCGCCCAGGCCATTGAACTCGAAGATCTCGCCGGCTTTCTTCGTCACCAGCTCGTTCACCGCCTCCTGCCGGCCGGACTTGGGAATGTTCTGGTCGTCGTAGAACCCGTTGTCGCCCCACGGGTCGTTCTTCGACTGGTCGAGGATCACCTCGGCCAGATCGGCCGCGTGGCTGCGGCTGTCGCCGGCGTACACGCTGGCCGGATCATTCGCCACTGCGCGGATGATGATCTCCATCGGATCGCGGTTGTAGCTGTCGGGCAGCTGGCTGTCCTCGCGAGTGAGCCACGCGTTGTCCGTGGTGACCTTGCTGAAGTTCTCGCTGACATCCTGGATCGCCTGTTCGCGCTTCTCACTGTCGACGCCGTGCAGGATGTTGTTCACCACGTCGTGGTTGTCGCTGGCGTGGTCGGCCGCGTTGAGCAGCAGACCCAGGTAATCACCGCGGTCGTCGCTGTTGGTCTTCGTCGAGCCCACCTTGCCGTCCTGCAGCTGGTCGATGGTGAAGCTTTCGATGAACCCGGCGAACTCGCTGCTGCGCGCATCGCCCTCGCCCAGGCCGTTGAGGAAGCGTTCCAGCACTTCGCCGGACGTGTTGTTGTTCTCGACCTTGCTCAGGCCCAGACTCGTCTGCCGCGAATTGGCCTTGTCCACCACTTCGCCGCTGACGCCATCCATTTCCATGAAGCGCCACGCGTTCTCGGCGTCCGCCTTGCCGGCCGTATACGCCGTGCCGAACGCTTCGAGCACCTGCTGACGCTGCGCAGTGGTGATGTCGCCGTTGTCGACCAGCTTGTCCAGACGGCTGCCCTGCAGCCAGGAATCGGATTTCGTCGCGCCGGTATCGTTCTCGAGCACTGCGCCGATGAAGCGGCCGCGGTCTTCCACGCTGAGATCGGGCAGGAACTCGTTCGCCAACGCGGTCAGGCGCTTGTCGTAATCGTCCTTGCCCTTGCGATCGCCGACCGAGTGCAGCTCTTTGGCCATGTCCAGCAGTTCGGAGTGGTCGGGCGATGCCTGCTCGGGCAGACCGCCGGAGGCGGCGATGTCGCGCAACTGGTTGACGATACTGATCGGATCGAGAACGTTGGCCATAGGACAGCTCCTGGATAACAAAGGGTGCGTGCATCTCTGGGGTCGACTGTCGCCGCACGACGCGATGTTCGATACCGGGCTGGCCCTAGGTCGCGCACCCCGTGTTCCGTTACGCGCAAGGAAGATGTCTGGGGGGTGATGCGCGATTGACCACGCCCAGCAACGCCGTCCGCCGGCCGCGCGCATGTGACCGCTTTCACAGCTTCGCCCTTCGCGCTATGGTCGGCCGCAGGGGAAGGGGGATTCGCATGGGACGCGGACGTCGTGGGTTCTTCGACGACTTGATCAGACTGCCGTGGCCGGTCGCACTAGTCGTCGGCGCGGCCATCGCCGTGCTGCCCGGCATCGCGCGGGCATGTCTGTCGTCACCGATGTTGGATGGCGCACTCGCCATTTCGCAATGTGATCCGAGTGCGCCCGCAGTGGACTGCAAACCGGCGGGGGAGGTGCTGTACCAGCGAATGGAGGCCTTCGACATCCCGGATGTTTTCACGATCGGGTTACAGAGCAGTCCGTGGCGAATGTACGACGCCGATGCCCGCATCCTGACTGTCCAGGACATAGCCGACGGCCTACGCGCAGGCCGTCCGGAGCGCGACAGACGTGTATACCTCCTGGGCTCCTGGACCGCTTCACGCCCCGACGGCAGCACCGACACCCTGGCGCAACGTCTCTCCATCGCTCTCGACGGTTTGCCGGTGGATGGGAGCGATGGCTTCCTATGGCTCGATCAGAAGGGCGACATCCGAACGACACGTCAGGCCGCGTCGCTGCGAATCGCCGGTCACTATGCAGTGCGCGAGAACGATGACGTCATGATGGCGCTCATTCCCGGCGCACTGATCGACTACGAGGCGGACCTTGTCGAACAGGGCAATGCGGAAGGCCTGGTGCACGTCGGTATGGGGTACGACGCCTTCCTACTCTGCCCGGAGCGCGCACGTGCTGCATTCGAGCGCGCGGCCGAACTCGGCAGCGCCATCGGCGCCTACAACGCTGGCCTGATGCATGCTGACGCCGGCCGCCAAGCGGATGCGACCGTGTGGTTGCAGCGGGCAGTTTCGCTGGGCGATCGACGCGCGGGGCCAGCCTTGGACCGACTTCTCGAAAGCGCGCGTCGCGAATGAGTTTCCAACCGTTCGCGCTTGCGAAAAGCTCCGCGCGCCGTGATCGCTGTCTTCCTTCGCCACCGACCAGGCAGAACCCGCCATGCGCTTTCTGATCGTGCTGCTGCTCATCGCCGCCGCGTGGGGCGGCTACCGCCATTTCTATGCGCCCGAACCCGTGGCGATGACACCGATCGTCGCGACCGCCACGCCATTACGCGCCGCGACGACGCGCGTATTGCCGACGCCGGCCCAGAGCTTCAGCTGCGACGGACGCCAGCACTGCTCGCAGATGCGGTCATGCGAGGAAGCGACGTTTTTTATTCGTAATTGCCCGAGTACGAAGATGGATGGGGATAACGATGGGATGCCTTGCGAGACGCAGTGGTGTGGTTAGAAGTGAGCCCGTAACGGTTAGCTCCGGGCTAAAAATCATACGGATTAGCGAAATCCAAAACATCAATAATGGAGGAATTCAAGATGGAACTTAGCAATATAAGAATTAGTAATTTTCGCAGCTGCGCCAACATCTCATTAGAGATCCGTCGATACAACCCAATTGTTGGATATAACAACGCCGGTAAATCCACATCTCTTAAGGCCATCAGTTGGCTACTAAAAAGATTCGCTTTAAACGAATCATTTTTTGGCAACACCGCTCATCCTGTGATTGTAGAGGGCGTCATCGAAGGAGTTGCTGCAAGCCTAGGACTTCTGCCCGTCAACCAGCAGAATCAAATCGGTCCATTCATTATAAATGACTCCATTAACTTTAGAAGGAGACAGGATCAACCAGGCACATCCATAAGCCTAGTCAAGCTTGAGGTAAAGGACTCAAATGGTAATTGGGCTGCTAACCCTACCGGGCTCGACAATGCACTAGGCGTACTCTTCCCCGAACCCGTTTACATCAGGGCGATGGATGATGCAGGAGACGACGTAGGAAAGTTTGGCGCAAAGAACACAATTGGATTGCTTCTAAAATACGCTATAGAAGCCGCCAAAGCTAACAATACCGTTGCTATGAGCGCGGTGGATGCTGCAATTCAAACGCTAGGAGGTCATCTAAATGGACCCGGGCGCATAGCCGAACTAAGCCTGCTTGAGACCGACGCGACCCAAAGCATATCCAGCTTCTTTTCAGGCCTGGGGGCGGTGATTGAGATCCCTCCCCCTAGCATCGAAGAAATACTCAAAACCGCAAGCGTAAAAATCTCAGACGGCAATGGTTTGCCGAGAAGCTTTTCCGACCACGGACACGGGACCCAGCGAACAGTCCAAATGGCCTTGATTCAATTGTTAGCAAAATATTCTGGGGTAGCGAATCCAGCAGGATCTAAAACCGCGATTCTTATAGATGAGCCAGAACTTTACTTGCACCCACAGGCAATTGGACTTGTGCGTTCCGCACTGAAGCAGCTTGCTGCGGGCGACTTCCAAGTATTCTTTACTACACACTCTCCGATGATGGTCGATGCAGAAGATTCGATAAACACTTCTGTTTTTTGGAAGTGCCCGACGAACGGAACCAAAGTAAGAGCCCGTGCTAGCAGCGGACTGGCGAACATTACGACTGCCCAGCACCAAGTTGATGTTCTTTTTTCTTTGAAACACAGCTCTCAGTGGCTATTCTCAGAGACGCCTATTATTGTTGAAGGCAAAACAGAGCGGGTACTTCTTCCGGAAATATACTCGATACTGAAAGGAAACTCGTTGTCCGCAGGGCGATTTGCTTTAATCGAGGCCTCTGGAAGCGGAAGCTCAGTGCCCATCGCAGAACTCCTTAGAAATCTTGGGTACACGCCAAAAACCATCTTAGACTTGGATTTTGCATTTAAGTCTTCGGCTGCAATGGCTATCTTAGGACCAGCCGATCAGGACATTGTGGCCTGCAAAGCGTGGTTCTTAAATAACGCCGCAGCCAGCAATTTTGCACTCGACTCCTCAGGCCTACCTATGAAATCGCCGGGCGGCCTGAAACCTGAAGCTGCATATGCAATTTTAGGTCAGTCTATGGCTGCAAATTGCGCAAACCTACATGCCAAACTCTTGCCGCATAACCTTTGGCTTTGGCAAGGCGGGGCAATTGAAGCTCATCTTGGAATACCTAAGCACGATGATTCGGCTAAGGCGAACTTCCTTGCTACAGCACGAGCCAACTCTAATTTTAATCATGCAGCTAACGGAACATCTATCCAGAATCTCGTTAATTGGCTCTGATCAAAGCCAAATGATCCGATCAAAGGTGGTGCCGGGCTTAATCCGGCCCACCTCGTTGGCTTTTTCGAGGAATAACGGGGTCAGGTCACTTACTACGTGAGGTCGGCGTCAACTGGAGAGGGTGAACAGTTCAGACGTGCTTGGTCATCCACGCGACTGCAGTGGGCTTGAACGACATCCGAAATGCCAGCGCTCCGTCCCATCAGCCGCTAGCGCCCATCGATTAAAGGTTACGCGTGCGACGCATCCTGTTCGGACTGCTTTGGTTTGTGGCGTTCACGATGCCGGTGCTGTTCGTGCTCAGCACAGTGGTCGCCCTCGTCGCCTGCGAGGGTATCGAGACGTTCGACGGGGGCTACGACTGCGGGAAGGCGGAGGTCGAATCGTTCATGGTCCAGTTCCGCCTGCCTGTCGCGGCTGCCTCGCTACTGTTGGCCGCTGTTGCCACATGGGCCGGCGTGCTGCCCGGCACCCGGCCGCGCAATCGGCGGCGGCAATGAATCCGGTTAACGGGGTTCGATTGAGGCGGCCAGGTCCATTTACCGAGTCATCTCGGAAAGTCATGCCAGACACGGAGGTCCAGTGCCTTACTTCCTTCTACTGATCGGGCTTCTGGCCCCGCTGTTCGCTGGTGCCCAATCCACACGCTATGGCGACGTTTCCTACAGCCAGCCGCAGGACTGCAGTGTTATCACTCGCGATCAGCGCGCCAATCCGTACGCGCATCTGTTCCGCAACGTGTGCGAGCAGAGCGACGCGCGGACCAAGCAGAGCATGGCGCGGATCATGGGCCGGCCACAGCCGTCGACCCGCGTGTTGAGCGTGCCGGCGCATGGCACCGATGACGCGAAGCGTTACGGTGTCGCGTGCATGGGCGGTCTGGTGATGCTGCGCCTGCCGAACGGCTGGCAGCAGGCGCTCGATGCGGAACATCGCTACTACACGTGTCGCAGTTGAACCTGGTTTCCATGCCAGCGAATTTCCAGTTTCCGTTTCGCCCGGATGCCACATGCTCAAGCTGATCCCGGTCTTATTTCTGGTCGCAATTGCGACGCCTGTTGAAGGCTGGCGCCCCTCCATGGGCGAGCCTTGCCAAGACGTCGAGACCTGTCTGAGCGCGCAACGCGTGGCCGCCATGCCGAACCCGAAAGGGCGCGCTCCCAATGCAGCATTCGATTCGGCAAAGCGATTGCTGACGGTTGCTGGCGGGGTGGACGCGCTTGTCGAGCTGCTGTCAGATCCCGATCGGAGAGTCGCGAACAGCGCGGCTTACGGCTTGAGCAACGCGCCCGCCATCGACGTGCGGCACCTTCCCGCGATCGTGCGCGGTCTCGATCGGGGGCTGGGCCGGCTACCGCGTGCGTTGGCGCGAATCGACTCGGATGATGCCGCGCGTGAGGCGGTCGATCGCTATCTGGTATCCGATTCTGCGCCCCATAATCAGGAGCACTACGCGGTGACGGAAAGCGGGACACGTGCGATCCCGTTCATTCTGGAGCGTGCGCGCTGCCTGGACACCTGCCCCGAGCAGACGCATAGGCTGTTGGCGTATGCGCTCGAAGAGATGTCGCCCGAGCGGCGCGCAGCCGCGCGACCCCTGATGCAGTTGGTGCGAGATCAGCGGGATCAACCGGAAATTGCGAGCGGCGCCCTGTCCATGATCAGCGCGCTGGGTACGGATGGGCAAGCGGTCGAGGCCGAGCTACTCCGCGAGTACGCGAACTCTCCACATCTACGTCATCCGATCGAGTACGCGCTGATCGGCATCCATTCGACGTCGTCCGGCGACATTTTCGCGAAGCGTATCGGCGGGCAAGGGAACGAGTTCATGCTCCGCGATCTCGCGGAGGTCGGCGTGGCGGGTCGATCTGCGGGACCCAACGTGACCGCCCTGCTCGACGACGTGTCCGATCAGCGGGTCTGGGCGGCCACGACTTTGGGGTTCATCGGCTATCGCGAGGCGATCCCTGCACTGATCCGAACACTGGATCAGCCCATCGATCCGCTGCTCGTCTGGGCGTCGGCGAATGCGCTCGCCCGTCTGAATGCACGGGAGGCTACGGAGGTGCTGGCCCATGTCGCCGACACGCATTGGTATCCGCCGGTCCGAGATGCGGCGAAGGAAGCCGCGCGCGTGGTCGAGGCGGATGGAGGCGTGCCGCCTCCAGCGTCCCGGAACGAGTTCTTCCAGCAGTACATGGCCTTCATGGATATCGGAGGGAAACTTCCGGAGTGCGACGAGGTCCTGGAGTCCTCACGTGTCGACAACCGCATGCGGAAGCTGCTTTCGGACACGTCGGAAGACGCACTGAAGCGACTCGCCTATCCGACAGTCGTTTTGAGCTATGGCGCGTCCGACGAGCAGGAACAGCGGGATGCGGGCAAGGACATCATCACCGTCGATGCCCACAACATTCGCGAGCACCGGGAGTCCATCGAGCAGACACCGGACGTCGCCCTGCGGCTTGACGACGGATGGCTCGTCGGCGGTAACCGCGGTGAATGGGGTGGTGAGCTTGTGGTGGTTGGCGACGACGGCACGTTCCAGACGCTGCTCGAGAAGAATGTCCGCGATCTGCATCTGGTCGGCGACAGGATCGTGGCGGTTGTAGGGCTCGCGCATCTGGGTCTCAACGCGGGATCGCTGTACGAGGTGCATCGAGGACCGGACGGTGCATGGACCGCCAGCATCTGGCGCGTCCTGCCGGGTGCGCCGGTTAGGTCTGAGCCCGTCCAGCCGGATGGTTTGATGATCGAGACAGTGCGCAAGGGCAGCGTTGTGGTGACGCCAAGCGGCGAGATGCGGATGGCGCGCTGCAGAAGCTCGTGACCGCCGATGTCAGTCCGAGGTTTCCCTTGACGTGTAACGGTGACGCGTTCACCCCAGGTCGCGACGTCGGCGCGCGTCCCTCGTCTAAGGCCTCCGGAACAACTGACGGAAGAATCCACCAGATGACAGGAGCCCACACACGATGCAGCTGACACATTCACTTTTCCGCGTCCTGGCGGTGTTGTCTCTCGCGGTGCTGCTCGCCGCCTGCAGTACCCGTGGAGACGTTGTCTCCCAGGAATACATGACGCTCGAACTGGATGGACGGAGTCTTGTACTGCCCGTGTCCGTCACCGCACTTGCGTTCGGCTCGGCGCGACGCGTGGACACCCTCTCGATCGGAGCACGCGAGCGGGAAGACCTGCGATCGCAAGGATTCTTCTTCCAGATCAACGGCCGCAATCTTCGTCCTGGCACGTACAGCATTGGCGACGGCGTGGTGCACGTGAATTACCACGACGACACGCGCGGGGACGCAGGTCTCGTCGTGTATGCGGCGAATCAATCGCTCGGCACCCCCTTCACGGTAACGCTGACCGCGATCGGCAGGGACGGCGTGGAAGGCACGTTCTCGGGCACGCTCCGGCGTGGCGGCGATGGCCCCGAACCCGAACTTATGACGGTGTCGAACGGCCGGTTTGCCGCGCGCTATCACCAGGATGCAGGCGGCGACCGCTAGCGACGCCGGCAACCGGGGTCAGGTTCGCTTACCCGCGAATCAACGCTGACGACGCGCCTGGAATTCGGCCTCTGCCTGGGCGAGTTCCTTGAGCTTGAGTTCGCGCTGGTGGTCCGCCTTGCGCAGCGACTCGCGCGCTTCCTTGATCACTTCCTGCGCCAGGTTGTGGCTGGTGTGGTGCTGCTTCATGTCGATCGCGGACGCCAGGCGCTGATGGGCCAGCCGGATGTTCCGGTCGACGCGGAACAGGGGCGAGTTGGAGTTCTCGGTCAGCGGGGGGTCGTAGGTCTTCTTCATGGGGTGCCTGCGTGATCAGGACGGCACGATAGCCGGCTTGCACTGGCGCCGCACGCGCATTGCATCGATGCGGTGGTCGACGACCGATGTTTCCAGATCACGTCCAACTGCGTCGCACGCTGCGTGCACAGCGCGCGACCGTGGATTCGACCGCGTCGCACGGCAGATCGCAGACAGCAAAAAGCCGGCAGCCGATGCCTCGACTGCCGGCTTCGGGTTCAACCTCAGTACGCCGCGTGCAGCATGCGACGACGGAAGCCGATGGCGCCGGCGAACCAGCTGATGGCGCCGCCGAGGATCAACAGCACGACGGCCGTCCAGGCTGCCTTCGACACGCCGCGGGCGGCGGCATCGCTGGCTTCGCGGGCCTTCTGCTCGGCTTCGGCCTTCAGCGCGTCGATGCGCGCGACCATCGCCTGCGCCTGCTGCTGGTAGCGGTCGACGATCTGCTCGGCTTCTGCGCGGGGCTTGCCGGTGCGGGCGACGACGATGTTGACCAGCGCGGTGCGGTCGGCGGCTTCCAGGGCGGTGCGGCCTTCGCGGCGGGCACGGTCGAACCAGTCGGCCAGCGCGTCGCCGGACTGCGTCGGGTCTTCAAGCGCCTGGCGGGCGCTCTGCTCGCCGTCAGTGCCGACGGCTTCGGCCTTCTGCTCGATCGCGTCGGGCGACAGTTCCGCCTTGCCGGACTGCGCCAGCAGCGTCTCGAGCTCACCGCGCAGAGTGTCCCAGTCCAGGTCCACGCCGCGGTCGCGCAGTTCGTCGTCCACCTGCGATGCGATGCCGGGCGATGCCGCGGCGACACCCTGCCCGGCCAGCGACAGGCCCTTGCCGACCACGCCGAACGCGGTGCCGACGAGGCCGCTGGCCGCCGAGGCCAGCAGGAACGTGGTGACCAGCGTGGTCACCGACCAGCTCAGCACGCCATGCAGGCCGCCCTGCGCCGGGGCCGAACGGCCCGCAACCAGCGCGCCGAGGCAGATGGCGATGATGGTCGACATCGCCAGCCAGATGCCGGCGCCGGTGCCGAAGCCGCTCAGCGGATTGGCATCGCCGGTGGGATCGACGGCGCTGGCGCCGACGGCGGTGCCGAGGATGCTCAGGAACAGATAGGCGACCAGCGACAGCACGCAACCGGAGAACACCGCCGCCCAGGAAATGGCGGGCGCGGGCCGTAGGCGGGTGGCGTCGACGCGGGCATCGCGCGTGCCGGGCGGGCGCGCTTCGCCGGGCTGCACCCGGGGCGCGAGCGGATCGTTGGGATTCATCGTGGAAGTCATGTCGGTCTCACCATCTCGTCTGTGGGAGCGGGCACTGCAGGACGCACTGCCCGGGTGGCGCGCAGTGTCCGGATGCACGGGGCAGGTGTCTGCGTGCATATGCACCAGCAGCGTTAGTGCATGCGGACGCTGGGCGGGTGGACGACGCGGATGTGTGCGTGGCGTGGGCGGCCTGGCCGGATGCGGGCGTCACAATGCGCGGCCATCCGACCGACCGCGCCCTGGCGCTGTCTCGAGACGCTCCCGATGACCGACGACGCCAGCCTGGCCACGCAGACCAACCGCAAGCAGTTGCAGCAGATCATCACTGGCCTGAGCGAAGGCGTGATCCTGGTGGAGCCCGACCAGCGGATCGTATGGGCGAACGAATCGGCGCTGCAGCTGCACGGCGTGGAGACCGTCGAGGATCTCGGCGCCGACGTCGCCGCGTATCGCGAGCGCTTTGCGCTGCGCTATCGCAACAACCACCGGCTGCAGGCGGGCAACTATCCGATCGACCGGGTGATCGCCGGCGAGACCTTCAGCGACGTCATCGTCGAGGTCATTCCGGCGGCCGATCCCGACCGCTGCTGGGTGCACCGCGTGCGCAGCCTGGTGCTGACCGATGCACGCGGCGAGCCCGACTGCCTGGTGCTGATCATCGCGGACATCACCGAGTGGGCCAGCGCGGAGCAGCGCTTCGAGAAGACGTTCAACGCCAACCCCGCACCGGCGGTGATCTGCCGGCTCGACGACCTGCGCTACATCAAGGTCAACCAGGGCTTCATGGAGATGACCGGTTACGCGCGCGACGACGTGATCGGTCGCTCGGTGTACGAGCTGGACGTGTTCGAAGGTGCCGAAGCGCGCAAGGCTGCGATCGAGAAACTCGGCGAAGGCGTGACGATTCCGCAGATGCAGGCCGAACTCAGCCTGCCCGCGGGCGGCACCAAACTGGTGATCGTGGCCGGCCAGCCGATCGAGGTGGGCGAGGAGGCCTGCATGCTGTTCTCCTTCATGGATCTGGAGCCGCGACGCAAGGCCGAGGACGCGTTGCGCCAGAGCGAGGAACGTTTCGCGAAGGCGTTCCAGATGACGCCGGTGCCGACGCTGGTCTGCAGCGCGGATGCGTTGCGGGTGATGGAGGTCAACGAGGCCTTCGTGACCACGACGGGCCTGGCGTCCGAAGAACTGCTGGGCAAATCGCTGGACGAGATCGGCCTGTTCGAGGACCGCACCGCGCATGCGCGCATCCAGGACACGCTGCGCGACAGCGGCGTGCTGCGCAGCACCGAGTTCCGCATCCATCGCAAGCACGGTGAGCTGCTCGACTGTCTGGTCTCGGCGGAATCGTTCGCGATCCACGGCACGCCCTGCCATCTGATGGCGCTGCTCGACATCACCGACCGCAAGCGCTCGGAAATGGAACTGGTGGGCGCGATCGAGACAGTGATGCAGGACGCCTCGTGGTTCAGCCAGACGCTCATCGAAAAACTCGCCAACGTGCGCCGCGGCAACGCGCCGGGCGCCGAAGCCGTCGCGCTGGCCGACCTCACCGCGCGCGAGCGCGATGCACTCGGTCTGATGTGCGAAGGGCTGTCGGACAAGGAGATCGCCACGCGCCTCGGGCTGGCCACGAATACGGTGCGCAACCACGTCGCGTCGCTGTATTCGAAGATCGACGTGCACAGCCGCGCCGAGGCGATCGTGTGGGCGCGCGAGCGCGGTTACTTCGGCAGCGGCTCGTCTTCGCAAAAGAGCGGCTGAACGACACGCGGACTTGCTGCGGATGCACCAGTGCCGCTGGTGCATTTGCAACTGTCGGCGCTGCGCCCGGCAACGCAATCTATGTCCACCGGGGCGTGCTGCCACGCAGAACGCCCGTCGGGTCCCTCATCCCCACCAGGAGACACGCATGGACAAGAACCGTATCGAAGGCACCACCAAGCAGGTCAAGGGCTCGGTGAAGGAAGCCATCGGCAAGCTGACCGGCGACCGCCAGACCGAGGCCGAGGGCGCGGCCGAGAAGACAGTCGGCAAGGCGCAGCGCCAGGTCGGCGAAGTGGCCGACAAGGTGCGCGACAAGACCGGCGGCTGATCGGCATCTGACAGCTTGCGTCACTTGGCCGCCGGCCTGTCCGGCGGCATGGCGGGATCACGCTGATGGCGGATCCCGCCTTTTTTTGTGTCTCGCGCGCCGCCTGTCGCCGGTGGTGATCCAGTCGGCGCCATCCGCCGTAAGCCATGCAGACCGATCGAAGGAGCGTCTGCAATGCACGTCGTGATCCGGAGTGTGGTGATGCTGGTGGCCGGCCTGTGGCTGGCCGGGTGTGCGACGGGCTTTCCGCGGGCGGCGGCGCCGTATGCAGCCGCTGACGGACTGGATGGCGCGGCCGTCCTGGCGCGCAGCGTGGCGGCGCATGGTGGTGATCTGCGCACGCGCAGCGGCGATCTGAACTACGCGAGCGACGGACGCTGGGAATCGCTGATCCAGCGCATCCAGCCGGTGGTCACCGATGCCGGCTATCGGGTGACATCCGAGACGCGCTATGCGCCCGCGCAGGGCTTGCTCGTGATCCGCTCGCAGGGCCCGACGGGCACGAAGCAGGTGGTGCGCAGGCCCGGCAGCATCGAGGTGTATCGCGACGGCGTGCGCGCGACCGACACCGAGACGTTGCAGGCGGCGGCGATGACCACCGATGCGTTCGAGCTGTTCCACTTCGGGCCGTCGTTCCTGGCCGCGCGTGCGACGCAGGTGACGCGCATGGCCGATGCCGACGAGGCCGGGCAGCGCTATCAGCGCGTGCGGGTGGAGATTGCGCCGGGCTTCGGCGAGGCGGCGAACGATACGGTGATCGCGTGGTTCGATGCGCGCACGTATCTGCTGCATCGCGTGCATCTGACCTTGAACGGATTTCCGACCACGCAGGGCGCGCACGTGGACACCACGATGACCGGCTATCGCGCGCTCGACGGCGTGATGCTGCCGACGCGCTTCCACGAGCGCGTGCGTGGACCGCTGCGCATCGATGCCCACACGTGGTGGGTGACCGGGCTGGATGCCGATCGCGGTTGGCAGGCCAGCGATGTGGCCGATGGCACGTTCAACGGCGCAGCGGCGCGGCCTGCAGACACGTTGCCGTAACCGCATACGGACATCGCCACCGGTTGCAGCGCCTGGCAGGCAAGCGTCGCGTCTCGCAGGGATTACAGGCGATCAAAACAGGCGATCGAGCGCCGTCGGACGCAGTTTCGGTGGCGCGCCTCTGCGGATCCTGGACATCGATTCCGGCAACGGATCCGCCTTACGGATGCCGAACTGGCGCGCTGCGTGTGCACCGACGTTGACGCGTGCGGCGCATCGCGGGCGTGCCGGTTGCAGGCCCACGCGTCCACAGGCCCCGAATGCGCGCTCTTTACAATGGCTGTTTTCCAGAGCGCCAACCGTCTGCGAGACCGCATCGCAGGCACGCGCACGCGGGTTGGCTCTGGACGCCATGTCATTGGAGAACGTAGTGAACGCATTTCAACTCGGCGCGCGCACAGGCCTCGCATCACTGACGGCCACGACGCGGCCGGACCCGGTTGCCGGGCCCGGGCAGGCGATCGTCGCACCGCGGCTTGTCAGCCTGATCAGCCGTGACCTGCAGATTCTGCGTGGCACTTACGGCGGTCCGCAGCCGGCCGAGCGCATCCCCATGTCCGAAGGCGTGGGCGACGTGATCTCGGTGGGCGAAGGCGTCACCCAGGTCAAGCCTGGGGATCGCGTGGTGTGCGGCCATTTCGCCACCTGGCTGGATGGAAAGTTCAGCCCCACGGTGTTCGGGCACGACATCGGCATCACCCACGATGGCTGGCTGGCCGAACAGGTGGTGCTGCCCGCGGCCTCGCTGATCCAGGTGCCGGATGCGCTGTCCAACGCGCAGGTGGCCGGACTGGCCTCGGCGGGCCTGACCGCGTGGAACGCGCTTGTGGAAACCTCACACATCAAGGCCAGCGATCTGGTGCTCTGCCTGGGAACCGGCGGCGTGTCACTGGCGGCGCTCAAACTGGCCAAGACACATGGCGCCCGCGTCGCCATCACCTCATCGAGCGACGAGAAACTGGAGATCGCCCGCCAGCTGGGGGCCGACATCACCATCAACTACCGCTCGCATCCGCAGTGGGCGGCCGAGTTGATGCGACACACCGGCGGTGCCGGTGCCGACATCATCATCGAGACCGGCGGTGTCGACACCATGGGCCAGTCGATTGCGGCCGCTGCGGTCAATGCCCGGATCATCGTGATCGGCGTCAGCCCGGGCCAGGGCCCTGCCATTCCGGACTATCTGGCCTTCATCGCGAAGAACCTGACCATCCAGGGCATCGCCAACGGCAGTCGCGCCATGTTCGTCGACCTGATCGGCGCCATCGAGGCCAACGACATCCAGACCGTCGTCAGCAAGACGTACCGCTTTGACGAGGCGCCCGAGGCGTATCGCTATTTCGCTGCGGCGGGACATCTGGGCAAGGTAATGATCGCGTTGTAATCCGCGACCGCGTGCAATGCGGCGGGAATTGCGGACCATCCGGCGCCCCGCTTGGCGCGGCGCAGCGCCGCGTCTCACGCAGTGGCCGTCTCCAAGTGCGGCGAGCTGGCCCGGAATCTACGATCCCACACGGCCTACACAGGCGCTGTTGCTGTAAATGAGAGTAATTCGCATGTAATATCCGCCGCATGCAAAATCGCTCGATCCGTGCCTGGGCATGGGTGCACAAGTGGACGAGCCTCGTCTGCACCCTGTTCCTGTTGATGCTGTGCCTCACCGGGCTGCCGTTGATCTTCCATGACGAGATCGACCTGCTGACCGAGGGGGCGCCGCAGTTCCGTCTGCCTGGTGTGGGCTCGTCGAGCGACGCGCCCGGCTTGCGCCCGCTGGACGACATGCTGGCCCGCGCACTGGCGGAACGTCCGGGTGAGGTGCCGGTGTTCATGGCGTTCGACAACGACCAGCCGTCGATGACCGTCACCACGGCGCCGCTTCCGGATTCGCCCGCCAGCGACATGACCATCCTGCAGCTGGACCGTTCGACCGGCGAGATCTTCGCGGCCGAGAGCGACGGCGAAGGCGTGATGCATTTCATCCTGCAGCTGCACACCGACATGTTTCTGGGGCTGCCGGGCATGCTGTTCCTGGGTGCGATGGGGCTGCTGTTCGCCGCGGCCGTGGTCTCGGGCGTGGTGCTGTATGTCCCGTTCACGCGCAAGCTGCCGTTCGGCACGCTGCGCTATTCCCGCAGCGCGCGCGCGAAGTGGCTCGACTACCACAACCTGCTGGGCGTGGTGACCGTGGCCTGGGTCCTGGTGGTCGGCATCACCGGCACCATCCACACCCTCGCCGACCCCATCAACCAGGCCTGGCAGCGCAGCGAGCTGGGCGAGATGACCCGCGCCTACGCGGGGCGCGAGGCGCTGCCGCCGGCCCGTTATGGCTCGCTCGACCGCGCCATGGCGCGTGCCCGCGAGGCGCTGCCCGGCAACAACCCGCAGTTCATCGCGTTTCCCGGCGGCAAGTTCAGCTCGAAGCATCATTACGCGGTGTTCTTCCAGGGCGACACGCCGCTGACCGAGCGGCTGCTCACCCCCGCGCTGATCGATGCCGAAACCGGTGCGTTTACCGATGCGCGCCCGATGCCCTGGTACTACAAGGCGCTGTCGCTCTCGCGCCCGCTGCACTTCGGCGACTACGGCGGCCTGCCGCTCAAGCTGCTGTGGGCGGTCCTCGATGTGTTCACGATCGTCGTGCTGGTGACCGGCCTGTACCTGTGGCTCGGCAAACGCCGCGCCCGCGCGTTGGCGCCCGCCGCAGCGACGCCGTCGCCCAGATTGCGGCGCGCCGAATGAAGCCGCATTCGATGAAGCAGCACCGCACGCTGCGCCACGTCTTCGCAGTGCCGGCGGTGATCGCCGTGGCGGGGCTCGTCGGGCTGGTCAGCGCGCTCACCGGCGACGGCTGGCGCGACGGCCTTGCATGGCTGGGCCTTGCAGCGCCCGTGGCAGCGGTGCTGTGGGCACGCGCGGCCCGGCGTTCGTGATCCGCCTACCTCTCCCTGTCCGATCTGCGTGTTTTTTCTTTCCGGAGTTGACCATGTCCCACCGCCATCCGCGCCGATGCCATCTGGCACTGTTGATCGCAACATTGCTGTCCGCGCCGTGTGCGTTCGCCCAGGATGCGCAGTCCCCGCGTGCCGATGACGCAGCGCGCATGCTCGACCGCGTGATCGTCACGGCGCAGCGCGGCAACCAGACCGGCGTCAGCCGCGCGGGCGGTGTGGGCGTGCTCGGCGAGCAGGCGGCGGAGGACGTGCCGTTCGGCATCCGCAGCTTCAACGCGGCGTTGATCCTCAACCAGCAGCCGCAGACGCTGGGGCAGGTGCTCGAGAACGACCCGTCGGTGCGCACCACCTACGGTTTCGGCAACGCGGCCGAGCAGTTCGTCGTGCGCGGCTTCGCGCTGGCCGGTGACGACATCGGCTACGACGGCCTGTACGGCATCCTGCCGCGGCAACTGGTTGCGCCTGAGCTCTACGAATCCGTACAGGTGCTCAACGGCGCCAGCGCATTCCTCAACGGCGCCGCGCCCGGCGGCTCCGGCATCGGCGGCAGCGTGAACCTGGTGCCCAAGCGGGCGGGTGACACGCCGCTCAATCGGGTCACGCTGGGCTTCACCTCACCCGGCCATTCGGGCGCGAGTTTCGACATTGCACGGCGCGTCGGCGGCGACGCGGCGTGGGGAGTGCGCGTCAATGGCGCCACCCGCGGCGGCGATGTGGCGATCGACGACGAGGACCGCCAGTCCGATGTGCTCGGCCTGGCGCTGGACTACACCGGCAACGGTTTCCGCGCGTCGCTGGACCTGGCCTACCAGGACATCCGCGTCGAACGCCTGCGCCCGAAGGTGACGGTCAACGACGTGGTGCCGCGGGTGCCGGATGCGGACCTCAACTACGGCCAGCCGTGGCAGTACACCGAGCTGCGCGACGTGTTCGGCCAGCTGCGCGCGGAGTGGGACATCGGCGAACACACGCTGCTCTACGGTGCACTGGGTGCACGCGACGGCCGCGAGGATGGGTTCTACAGCTCGCTCACGCTGCTGGATGCGGACACCGGCGATGCCAGCGTCAGCGGCTCCTTCATCCCGCGCACCGACAACAACGAGGCGGCGACCGTCGGCCTGCGCACGCAACTGGAGACCGGCCCGGTCAGCCACGCACTCAATGTCGGCGTGTCGGCCAACTGGCTGACCAATCGCAACGCGTTCGAGTTCTACGCCGACGCGATGCCCACCAATCTGTACAACCCGGTGGACACGGTGCGGCCGTCGACCGTGTCGTTCGTCGGTGGTGATCTGTCCGATCCGTTCCCGATTTCGAAGACGCGCCTGACCAGTGCGTTCGTGTCGGACACACTCGGCTTCCTCGATGACCGCGTGCTGCTGACCGCCGGCGCACGGTTGCAGAAGATCAACGTGCGTTCTTACTCCAACGTGACCGGTGCGCTGACCGCCGAATACGACGAACAGGACGTGACCCCGGTCTTCGGCGTCGTCTACAAGCCCATCGACGGCATGTCGCTATATGCCAACCGCATCGAGTCGCTGGTGCAGGGCGGTACCGCGCCGGTCAGCGGCGCCAATCCCGGCGGCGGCGCACCGCTGCCGGTCAGCAATGCCGGCGAGGTGTTGAAGCCGTACGTGTCCCGTCAGACCGAGGTCGGCGTCAAGTTCGGCCACGCGCGCCTCGCCGCGGGTGTCGCGCTGTTCCAGACGGACCGCGAGACCGCATTCCTGCAGCCCGACCCTGCCACCCTGGACGCCCTGCGCTTCGGACCGTTCGGCGAACAGCGCAATCGCGGCATCGAATTCAGCGCCGAAGCCACGCCGGTCGATGGGCTGCGCATGATCGGTGGCGTCTCGATCCTGGACACCGAGCTGCGCCGCACCGTGGGCGGTCTGAACCAGGGCAACGACGCCGTCGGCGTGCCCGACCTGCTGGTCAACGCCAACGTCGAGTGGGACGTGCCCGCCCTGCCCGCGCTGACCCTGACCGGCCGCGCGGTCCACACCGGCGAACAGGCGGCCAATCTCGCCAACACCACACATCTCGACAGCTGGACGCGATTCGACATCGGCGCGCGCTACGTCACGCTCGTCCGCGACCATCCGCTGACGCTGCGCTTCAACATCGACAACATCACCGACGAACGCTACTGGGCATCCGCGTTCGACAGCTTCCGTCCGGATCTGCTGCAGGGCGCGCCACGCACCTTCAAGCTGTCGGCTTCGATCGATTTCTAACCGGTGGGCGGCGGCGTGCGTTCGGCGGAATCACGGACAGTCCAATTTGGTCCGTGTTCCGACACCTGCTTTCGATCAACGGAAGTCGGCGGAGTGGCACGCGGCGCGTCATGCCGACGTGGCGAACCGGCGCGGACAGGAGATCGCGGTCGCGGCTGGGTGTCGCCGCGCCTGACTCAGCGCTGCATGCAGCGTTCCCAGCGTTCCTGGACGCGGTTGGCGAACCACGCGGTCGTCAAGGTACGGGTGATCTTCGGGCTGTCCAGCACGATGCCCGGCAGCACGGCGCGAGGTAGCGGCGCGCTGGCGGCGCTATCGGCGAGTTCAAAGACGCGGGCATATAGATCGGTGTCTTCGAAGTCGAGTTCAGCGCCCTGCTGCAGCGCGCGGCGGATCTGCGCATCATTCATGCCGATGCGGCCGCCGAGTGCGCGCACGGCGCGTTCGGTGGCACCGGGGGCGTCGAGATTCGCGCCCGGCAACAACAAGTCACCATCCAGGGCGAGTTCGATGCCCGAGGCTTGTGTCACCGCGTTCTGGAAAGCCGCGTTGCGACTGGCATACCAGCCGGCGTTGAAATCGGCGAAGCGGTACAGCGGCGTGTCGTAGTTCGCCTCATACCCCAGTAGATGGGTGGTGCCGAAATACAGGCCGCCGCGCCGGGTGAACACTTCCTTGCGAATGTCGCGGTCCATGGGATACGGGTAGCCACGCGCGTGCGTTTGCGCGAAATCGATGCGCACCTGCATCGGTCCGCCGGTGCGCACCGGGTTGAGGCCGGCGAACAGCCGCCCGCCCAGCGGCACGACGCCGATGAAGTCCTCATAGAGTTCGCTGAGCTCGCGCTCGGTGCGCACACGTTCCAGCCGCTGCGCGTAGGTGCGGCCGTCGGGCGAATCCAGCCGCAACGCGGCGTTGAGCAGGAACCCCGGCACGTGCAGCGCACCGGCGCGGCGTTCGATCTCGGCGCGCGCGATCTTCGGCAGGCCGGCCACCGTTGGATCGGCGGTGTAGGTGCTCTCCTGCTCGGTCACGGCCAGCACCGCGCACAGATGTTCGCTAGTGGGCGCAATGTCCTGCGCGGTGAGCGCGACATAGACGTCGTTCGCCCAGCCCTGCCGATCGTCCAGGCGGGCGGGCAGCTTGCGCAGAATCTCCGCGCGCACATCGTCCGGGCTGCGCTGCATCTGCAACGGCGCCCGGCTGGCGCAGCCGGCGAGCAGCGACAACGCGATCAGGACAGACAGGATTCGGATCATGGCAGGCGCATTACGGCGAACGGTGCGGCATCGTGGCAGACCACGTGTCGTGCGCGCGGATCGAGGGCGTCGACGGTCATGCGAATGACAGGATCAGGTTCGCGCGCGGCGTGCGCCGGTGGAGAGACGCGCATCCGCGCCACGGCGCTGCCGGGGTCAACGCCTGTCGCCGTCGCGTGCGTCCTGCGCCGCCGCTTCGCGGTCGGTGCGCGCCGCATCCACGCCGGCGTCGCGCGCGTTGCTGGATCGCGACACTGCTGCCTCGCGTTCCGCCTTGGCTGGCTCGATGATGCCGTCGCGTTTGGCGCTGGCCTGGTCGTTGGCGTAGCTGCGTTGCCCGGCCGTCGCGCGGCCTGCGTTGTAGTCGGCGGAGGTGGCGGTGACGATCGCGTTGAACTCGCGGCTGGCCTTGTCGACGAGGCAGTTGTAGCGCTCGGCATGCGTGCCGACGGTGCGGTTGAACGCGTTCGATGCGGCACTGATGCGGCAGTTGAAATGCGCATTGATCGCGGCGAGGCGCCGGTTGAACAGCGCGTTGAGATCGGCGCGGTTCTGCGCGGCGAGATATTCCCCGCCGCCGGCTTCGGCGACGCCGCGCAGCTGCTGTTCGGCCTGCGCATCGACGTCGAAGCCGATCACGTTGACGACCACGCCGATGTCGCTGGCCTGCAACGCGCGCGCGGCCGCGGCGGGATCGCCATCGCAGGTTTCGATGCCGTCGGAAACGAGATAGACCACGTTGCCCTCGGCGTTCGCACCGCCATCGGCGAAGTCGCGCGCGGCGGCCTGCAAGGACGCGGCGATCGGGGTGAAGCCGCTGGGCTGGAACGACCGCACGGCGGTTTCGAATGCCGCCGCGTCGCGCGGGGCAAAGGGCAGCACACGTTCGGTGGCGCGGCAGGACGCGGCCTTGTCCTGTTCGCGGTTGCCGCCGCGGTGCCCGTAGACGCGCAGCGCGATCTGCGCGTCGCCTTCGATACGGCGCGCAAAATCGAGCAGCGCGTCCTGCGCGATCACGAGCTTGGTCTCGCCGCCCTGGCGGCCGGCCATCGAGCCGGACGCATCGAGCATCAGCAGCACGCGACGTGGTGCAGATGGCAGGCCGGCGACATCGCTGTCGGCGCAGGCCTGCGCATCGGGTGACTCGGCCTGCGGGCAGGCCGCGATGTCTTCGCCGTGCGTGGCGACGAGGCCTTCGTAGTAGCTGCGCAGCGCGGGATCATCGGTCGCCGCGGCGGTGGCTGCGGCTGCGTCGGGCGTTACGGGAGACGCGGCGGTTTCAGCGTTATCGGATCGGCTGCAGCCCGAAGCCAGGCAGGCGGCGATCACGAGGGCCAGCAGATGACGGGCGTTGCGCGGCATGCGGCGTCTCCGGTGTGGACGGGCAGTGTGCCGCCTGGGCGTCGATGCGGGATCAAGACGGCCGCGCGATCGTCGCTGCTCCCCGATCATCCGGCCCCTTCACCTGCGGACGCGCTGCGGGCGGTTCTCCGGGCGGCGTTTCGGACGCGGACGTGGCGCGGTTCGGACGCGTCCAGAAATGCGAACGCCCCGACCCTTCCGGATCGGAGCGCGCATGTTCTGCCGCGTGGGGCCTCGACGTGATCGCCGCGCGCGGACCTCCGCGGTCAGAAGTTCCAGCCCACCCGTGCGTAGTAGAGACCGCCGTTGAATCCGTAAGGCGAATGCACCGGATACGCGGCGCCGGCCACCGATGCACCCCAGGGATTGTCGCGTGGCACGCGGTCGAACAGGTTCTGCGCGCCGACGTTGACGTACAGGCCGGAAGCGAACTTCCAGCCGACCTCCAGGTCGACGATGGTTGCACTGCCGTTGTCGATGGGAAGGCCACCGTCCTCGATCGCGATCACGCCGCTGTCCACGTGATCTTCGAACCACGAGCCGTAGTAGCTCAACCGAAGATTCGCGTGGAAGACATCGCGCTGGTGGTTGATGCTGAAGTAACCCTTGGTCCTGGGCAGCGATTCCTCGATCTTGTAGACGCGTGCCTCGTCGACGAAGTCGGCGTTGAACCGGTCGACTTCCGTGCGATTCCAGTTGCCGGCCAGCGCGTAGGTGGTGGTGCCGCCGAAATGATCGCTCTCGTAGCTGGTCACCAGGTCGATGCCGCTGGTGGTGGTGTCGAACGCGTTGCCGAAATAGGTCACCGATGTCAGTGAGGCCGCTTCGGGGTTGCCCGACGCCACTAGCTGCGCACGTTCGGCATCTGTGAGTTCGAAACTCGAGCTCAGGGCAACGCGGTCCTTGACCTCGATCCGATAGGCATCGGCGGTCACCAGCCAGTTGCCGCTGTCCCACACCAGACCGAACGACAGGTTGTCCGATTCTTCCGGCGTCAACGGCTGCGCACCCTTGAGAGCGGCAATCGGATTGGTTGGCGGCAGCGTGGCGATATCGACCAGGCCACTGCCCTGGAACGCGGTCGTGATCTGGCTGACGTTGGCCTGCCCGGGCGTGGGCGCGCGGAAGCCGCTGCTCACCGCACCGCGCAATGCGAAGGTGTCGGTGAAGTCGTAGCGGCCGGTCAGCTTGCCGTTGGTGGTGGTGCCGAAATCGTCGAAATCCTCGTAGCGCACCGCGGCGGCGAGCAGCAGCTGCTCGGTGAGTTGCGCTTCCGTATCCAGATACACCGCCCAGTTCGCGCGATCGAACGTCCCGGCCGTGCGCGGGCTGAAACCGTTGAATCCGTTGGAGCCGAGCGCGAAGCCCTGCGCGGTCAACGGACCGATGGCGGTGGACGCGCTGTCGCCGGCACTGATCTCGAACTCTTCCTTGCGCCACTCCAGACCCGCGGCGACGCTCAGCGGCCGGACGGTGAAGCCGGTTTCAAAATCCCGGCCCAGGTCGAAGTTGACGCCGGTTTCGGTCTGCACGTTGCCACCGGGGCGGAAGACCAGACCTGCAGGCTGGTTCGGACCCAAAGAGGCGTTGACCGTGTTGCGGATGGTGAAGTCCACCTGGTTGCGGCCATAGGTCGCGCTGGCATCCCAGAACCACTCGCCCCACGCGCCTTTCGCACCCGCCACGATGGAGACGTCCTCGAGCTCGCCGCCGAAGCGCGGCGTGAATCCACCGGGCAACGTGGAGAGAAAGGTGAAGCAATCGGCCGGCAGCGCACCCACGGCCGCGCTCACACCGGCGTAAGGCAACAGGGTTCCATCGGCGTCACGCAGTGCGATGGTGGGACACACACCGGTACCGCTGAGACTGCCCACCAGCAGGGTCTCGCCACCGTCGTTGGAGTACACGCCCGAACGTGCGGTCGGGTCGCGGAAGTAGAAGCCGCCATCGATCTCGCGCTTGGCGTAGTTGCCGAACAGGTAGAAATCGGCGACGTCCGTGCTGATGCCGGTATTGGCGACGAACTTGAAGTCCTCCTTGACCTCGGGCGAGCCCCAGATCTGCGCGGGATTTCCGATGCCCGGATAGCCTGCCGCGATCGCCGCCGCGGCATCGTCGCGCTGGACGCTGCGCGAGGTGGCATCGGCCTGACGCCATTCGGCGGTCAACGTCGCGAATCCCCGCTCGGTCAGCGGCAACCCGATCTGCGCGGAGTACTGCGTGGTGAATCCGTCACCCTCGTAGTACTGCCCGGCGAACACTTCGGCCGTACCGCCCTCACGCAGTTCCTTGAGACCGAAGTTGATCACGCCCGCGATCGCATCGGAGCCGTACTGCGCGGCGGCACCATCGCGCAGCACCTCTACCTGGCCCAGCGACAGCGACGGAAACACCGACAGGTCCGGGCCCTGCGCGCCATCGGAAAGACCATGGCCGAGGAACGTGATGACCGCTGCACGGTGGAAGCGTTTGCCATTGACCAGCACCAGCGTGTTGTCTGGCGGCAGGCCGCGCAGATTGGCGGGACGCACGAGACTGGATGCATCATCGATCGGCACGGTGCTGACGTTGAACGACGGCACGAGCACACGCAGCTGATCGAGCGCGTCGGTGGCGCCCTGGTTGCGGAATTCGTCTGCGCCGATAATGTCGATCGGCACCGCCGACGACGACACCGACCGTGGTTGACTGCGGCTGCCGAGCACCGACACGGTGTCGAGCGTGGCCGCTTCCTCCTGGGCAGGAGGGGATTGCTGCGCGAAGACGGGTGCGCCGGCTGCGAGCACTGATACAGCGATTCCTCCCCGGATTGCGACGCTCAGACGTGAGAGATCTGAGCGGCGCGTGTGCTGCGTGGCATGCATGGCGTAGTCCTCGGCAGTGGTGACCCCCCCGGGTTCCGTAACCGTTGCGGCCGCTTTATGCCGCGCTGCAGCATGGTTAACAGAAACTAAACCGATCAGCAACGGTCATCGTCACGACTCGAGGTTTTCATTCTCCAGTGGCAGCCGCCCACGGCTTCGCAGCGCATCGATCGACGCGGTCAGCTGTCCACGGTCGGGTCGTCGGTCACGGCAACACACGTGACGCGCGACCCTGAACGCTCAGCGGTACGGCCCCGGCCCGCGCCAGACCACTTCGCCGCGGCGGTACACGCGATGGAAGCCGATGACCTCGCGCGCGTCGCGGATGTTGGCCATCTGCGGATCTTCCGGGGCCAGCATGCGGCAGTCGCTGGACTCGCGGCGGATCGCGGTTTCCAGCGGGCACACCATGTAATCGCGGGTGCCGGGCAGCGGGATGAAGAGTTCGGTGACACCTTCGTCGCGCCATTCGCGCAGGCGGGTTTCGCTGGTGGTGTCGTAGACCACCTGGTAGCCGCCGACTTCGAGGCTGGGCTGGTCGGACGTGGAATCGCGGCCGCGGCCCTGGCCGATGCGCGCGGTACGTTCGCGGCCGGCGTTCACCGGCGCAGTCGCCTCGGGCAGCATGCCGGGCGGCTGGCCCCAGGTGCGCGTGCGACGCTGGGCATCGGGCGGGCTGGCGGCGGCCTGCGACTGCACGGGTTGCGGCGGTGTCGCCGGGGCCGGCGGCGCGGGACGCGGCGGACGGACTTCGGTGAGGGCTTCGACGGGCGCGACCTCGTCGGGCGGCACCGGTTCGGCGGCTTCCTCGACACGCGTGGTCACCACACGCGACGTCACGGGCGCGGCCTGCGTGGGCGGCGTCTGCGGTGGCGGGCTCGCAATTGGCGCGGTCACCGGCTGCGGCGGGGTGATGCCGATGTACTCGACCGCCATCGGGCTGCCGGCCGATGCGCCCTGCGGCGTCTTGAAGACGATCGGCTGGGAGGTCAGCAACAGATACGCGAACAGCACATGCAGCACGGCGCTGACCAGCGCGGAGAACCACGGCTGCAGACGTTCGTTGCGGGACGGGGCGCGTCCCTCCGGACGGCGAAACGCCTCGCTCATGCCGCCTGCAATGCGTCGGAGGTGCGGGCCTTCATGCGGAATCTGGAGGTGCGGCGTGGGGACCGGCATCGTAACGCGAGCGGATGTGCAAACGCGGGCACGTGACGGTTGTGATCCAGCCGGCATGCAGGTGCCGGGCGACGCCAGGCCCGACGACCAGTCGCAGGCATCAGATGACGCCGCAACGCCCCTGTTCATCCCGTACGCGCGCAGTTGGGGCCTGCCCGGATGGACGCCGCGCCGTGCAGATTGCAGGGTGGTGATGCATGCCGCGCACCAGCCACCGGTCGTTGAAGCGCGGCCTCGCCCATTTCATCTGCGAAAGGATTCGAGTCGACCCATGCGCACGCTGATCCACGCCGCCGGCTGTTGCCTGTTGATGGTCGCCCCGACCGGGTGCATGCAGCAGGCGGGCGCGCCCGCGGCGACCCCAACCGAATCGACGGCGAAGTCGATGGACGAGACCAGCAAGCGCGTGGCCGCAGCGGCTGCGAAGGCCCATGGATGGCAGGTGACGGATGTCGTCGTGACTGACCTGCCGGACGGCGCGGCAGGCGCATGCCGTCTGGTGGGCGTGCGCTCGAACAATGTGCTGTCGGCGTTGACGGAAACCTACGCGGTGCTGCACGGCGACGAAGTCGTCGGCCGTGGTGACACGGATGCGCTCGCGCGCGTCCTCAACGCCTGCGGTGACGAGGCGAGCCCGTCGCTCTGGGCCGAAGCGGTGGTCGCATTCGGCGATGACGTGCCGCCGGGACGCGTGCCCGAGACCGAGGCGAACATTTCCAGCGATGCGCACCGCGGCGCGATCGAGCGTGGTGGCTACAGCTTCCACCCGCCGCAGTTCGCGGCCGACGGCGCGGTCGAGTTCTTCATGACCGACGTCGAAGGCGGCCAGCTGTTCGAAGTGCGGGCGGCGCGCGGCGCTGATGGCGCGATCGATGTATTGGTGAAACCTGCGGGACGCGGCTGATCATGTCGCGCGGTGCGGATTGAATGCAGCGGGCCGGCGCGTGTGAGGCGCCGGCCCGCTTTTCTACATGTCGTTTCGACCGGTCAGTCCTTCAGATCGTCCGGCACCTTGCCGCCGTTCTCGGCCAGCTTGCGCATCACGGCCTTGTGCAGCGCGAGGTTCTGCTCGGCGCTGCCGTGCGCGCCCGCGTTGACGTCGAGCTCGGCCGCGAGCTCCTTGCGCGCCTCGAGGTTGGAATCGAGATCGAGCAGCTTCAGCAGGTCGACGATCGAACGACGCCAGTCGCTGGCACCGCCCTTCTCGGCGGCGAGCGCGGTCAGCACCGCTTCGACATCGACGGGTTCGGCCGGCTGCGCGGGCACGGGCCCGGCGGGCGCCGGATTGTGCGACGGCGGCGACACCTTGGGATCGTTCTCGCTGCCGGTGAAGATCACGGCCGCCGGCTTGGCGGGCGCGGCAGGCTTGGACGTCGGCGCGGGTGCATCCTTGCGACCGAAGATGCGGTCGGCGATTTTCGAGAACAGGCCCATGCGGGTCACTCCTTTGAAAGGGAACGGCGAGTGTGTGGCGGCGTTTGCAAAGGCCGCATGAAAGAATCGTGCGGATGTGATGACACCTTGGATCAGGCGTTAGTCTGGGGCTGGTGCTTGCGTCGTCCGGTCGGTCGTGCAGACGCGATCCCTTCATCGACAGGAGATTCGAATGGCTCTGGTGCAATGCAAGGAGTGCGGACGCGAGATCAGTGACCAGGCGATCGCCTGCCCCCAATGTGGCTACCCGCGCCGGCGCACGGCGCCGATGTCGCGTGGAATCAAGATCCTGCTGGGTGCATGCGTGATGCTTCTGGTCGCGATGTTCGTGTTCGCATTCGTCGCTGCATGGATGCTCCGCAAACCGATCGATATCGACCTGCCGCAGTCGAGCTTTCCATCGACTTCCTCGCAGGCGGACTGCCTCCCGCACCACGCGTGTGCGGCAACGCAGTTCGCGTCCCGCTAGACCTGCGCGACGACGAACAGACGCGGAAACGGCAGCAGCACGCTGCTATCGGCCTGTGCGGGCATCGCGCGCGTGATGCCGTCCCAATACGCATCGAGAAATTCGCTGCGCTCCGCGTCGTCCAGCGGCGCGAGATAGGGGCCGAGTGCGGAGCCCTTGAACCATTCGACAACGGCGGCGTGATCGGCCAGCGGATGGAAATAGGTCGTGCGCCAGATGTCGACGCGACTGCACAGCGGCGTCAGCAGTGCGTGGTACCACGCGGCGTCGTGGCGGTCGGGATGCTGCACATGGCCGATACGCGGAAACCAGCGCGGCGATGCCGCGAGCGTCTGCGCGACGCGATGCGGCGGCTCGCCGAGATTGTCCGGCGTCTGCACGGCGAGACAGCCGCCGTCGGCGAGCTGCGCCAGCAACTGCGGGTACAGCTGCGCGTGATCGGGCAGCCACTGCAGCGACGCGTTGGCGAGGATGACATCGACCGGGCGTTCGGCGCGCCAGCTGGCGATGTCGGCGACGTCGAACGCGACGTCCGGCAGACGTTCGCGTGCGGCGCGGATCATGTCGTCGGCGCTGTCGATGCCGAGGATCGTCGCGTCGGGATAGCGCGCGGCCAGCACCTGCGTGGAATTGCCGGGACCGCAGCCCAGATCGACCGCATACGCCGCGCTGTCGCGCGGGATGGCGGCGACGACATCGCGAGACGGGCGCGTGCGCTCCTCCTCGAAACGGCTGTACTGGGTGGCGGACCAGGTCATGCGTGTCTTCCGCGTGTGGAATGCAGATCGTACTGCGGGCGTGCGGGCGTCGACGCGATGCGGGTCGGGACTTTCTGTGGGTGGAGCAGGCCAGTTGCGAAGTCTTCGCAGGCGCATGCTGATGCGAGATCGTGGAAATCGGTCGCGCTCGACTGGACACCGGCCTGCGAGCCTTCAGCCCGTCATCCCAGCGCACGCTGGGATCCAGTTTGATCTTCGCGTCTGCGTCTGCGTTTTCGACGTGCGACGTGCGACGTGCGACGACATACGATCTCAACTGCTGAAGTGATCGAGCGCGCGTGGCGTCGAGCCGACAGGTGCGCTGGTCCGCCTCCGGGACCGTGGGTCATGCGCGACGCACCTGTCGTCGCCGCATACGTGCAGTCCACCCGATCCGCTTCACGGCCCGACGCCTGCGAACGGCCACGCCGAAGACCGCGACGTGGACGTTCTTCGTGCTGCCGCCCGCCGCCAGCGCACGGCTGCCCACGCGCAGCAAGGTCACCGTCGACGGTAACCTGCGCGGGGCACGGCCCACTCGACGCTGGGGCCCGGCGGTGCAGGCCGCCACGGGTTCAAGATCGAGCAGACACTGCGCGAAGCAGCCGGCGTCGCGGCCGGTGACACGGTCCCGGGACTTCAGCCCGCACGCAGGGCGCGCCTGACCGCGTCCATCTCCGCATCGCGACCTTCGATAATGTTCTGCACCGTGTGCTCTACCCGGATATCGGGCGCGATACCGGCATCCGGTGGCGCGCCATCGGGGAACGGACCGAGCGGAAACTGGCCGACCAGCGGCAGGTCCAGCTCGATGCCACTGTGCGGCAGGGTCAGGAAGAAGAATGCGCTGCCGTTGATGCCGCGCTGGTTGCCGCCGGTGGTCTGCCCCACCAGGGTGGCCAGTCTGCTGGCCTTGGCCTGCTGCGCGAATTCGAAGGTCGCCGAACTGTTCTCGGCGCCGATCAGGACGAAGACTTTCCCGGTGTAGCGCGGCGCGACAGGCGTGATGCGCTCGACGCCAGTGTCGGGCTGCCAGCGCGTCAGACGGAGATCATCTCCGGCGCGCGGCGTGGCGGCGTCGCCCCAGTCGTAGAAGCTGCGGTCCCAGGTCGACAGGCCAGCACGCAGGTCGTCCGGCACACGACGGACGCGGACCCGATGTTCGATGCGCGGGAGTTGGATCGGTGCGGCCGCGAGATGCGCGAGCAGCACTTCGCCGACCCCGAGTCCGCCTTCGTTGCCGCGCAGATCGATGACGAGCGCGGGCGTGCCGGCTGCATCGAGTTGCGCGAACGCAGTGTCGATGAAGGCGCGCCAGTCCCACGTGCTGTTGAACAGGGCCCAGGTCGGCATGCGCAGCACCGCCAGCGCCGGGTCGCGCGTGTCGAGCGACCATGCCGGCGCACCTGGCGAGGCTGCGGCAGGATTCGTCAACTGCGCGCGGCGCTGGGCGAGCGTCAAACCCTGCAATGCGCGCTCGATGCGCGTGCCATCGGGATTCCGCCAGACCACGATCGGGCGCTCTCCGAGTCCGGGGTACAGCAGCGGCAGGTAGACATCGAACGCCTCGATGGCGTCGTAGCCCAGCACCTGCATCTGCGCGATGCGCTTGGCGTCGTTGCCGCCGTCAGCGCGGGCGACCTGCAGCAGCGCGGTCAGCATGTCCTGCGCAGGCACGCCGCCGATGGTGAAGACGTCCGCGCCGGGTTGCAGATCCGCAATGCCGAAGCCGTCGGTCACCACCATGCGGCCTGCGATCCAGCGGAAGTGGAACGGCAGCCGCTGCGCGCCGCCGAGCAGCGCGGATTGCAGCGCTTCGGGCTGGTTGAGGACATTGGGGAATGTGTGTCCGCAGCGGATCGTGGCGGCGAAACGCGCGAATGCCAGGAAGGCCTCGCCGCGCGTGGCACCGCCGGCGAGTGCGCGACGCAGACCGTCGAAGCGCGTCCGCACTTCTTGCGGCGTGGCGTAGCGATACAGGCCGGGATGGAGCGCCGTGTAGGTGCGCTGCAGCCGATCGATATCGGAGACGAGGCCGGCACCCGACAGGACATCGTCCAGACGCGCACGATCCGGGTCGGGCGCTGCGGCCAGCGACACGGATAACGGAAACGCGAACAGACAACACAGGAGCAGTACGAAGCGCGCCATGGACGTTCCGACAGTGGAGAGACGATGTCGGAGCATCGACCCGCCGCCGCCGCGCGGCGCCTCATCGCACCAGCGTCTGCACGCGTTTCAGGAATCGGGACGTCGCCTGCGCCGCCACTCGCTGGGCGTGCAGCCGGTGGACGCACGGAACACCCGGTTGAAGGTGGCTTTGGAACCGAAGCCGACCGACAGGCCGATGTCGAGGATGTCGTCGTCGCCGACCAGCCGGCGTTGCGCGTCCTCGACCCGCATCCGGTTGATCAGGGCGCTGAAGCTCAGCCCGAGACCTTCGTTGAGCGCGCGGGACACGTAGTTGGTGTTGCTGCCGACCCGACGCGCCAGCGCGTCGAGGTCGAGCGTCGGCTCCCGCCACCAACCACCCTCGACGACCGCTGCCTCGATACGTGCGCCGAGGGCAGCCCAGTCGCGGGGCGCCCGGGCCGACGGCATGTCAGGCGGCGTGTCGACCGACGCATCCGGTGCCGCGAGTCCCGGGCCCGCATCGCCGATGCGCGGTCGCACATCGCGTGCATGGCGCCAGCCTTCGAGCCCGAGGTAATAGACCAGCGTTGCCAGCGCCACGTACATCGGGAACTCACGAAAGTAGCCGAGTCCGCCCACGGCACGGTCGGCAATCGCGAATCCCAGCCGCAGCAGACTCCACGCCAGCATCGCCACGATGAAACGCTGCAGCCAACGCAGCCGCCACTCCTCGCGCGCGGCGCTGTGCTGTTCGAGCCAGTGCTGGTAACCGCGGAAGCTGCGATACGCGAGCACCAGGTAGACGAGCATCGACAGCTGCACCGCAGCGGTTTCGACCGGCAGCGCCCAAGGGTGATGGACCGCCGCGTTGAACGCGAGCTTGTCCGGCAGCGGCCGCATGAACTGCACGAGGTAGTAGGCGCCCTGCAGCGCCGCCGGCAGGAGGTGCCACGCCCAGCCGCGCGGCAGGCGCGTGATCGCGAGCTGGCGCGCATAGAGCCAGACGCAGGGCCCGATCGCCAGGTCCCAGTAGAACGGCGCGAACGTCAGCCACTGGAATGCGTCGTACACGCCCGCGTAGCCGATCGTGTACGGGGTGATCTTCAGCACCATGACGATCAGCAGCGCGGCGAGTACGCGGTTGGCGGTGCCGTTCTCGCGGGTCCGCCACAGCAGCGCCGCCATCAGCAGACCGTGCAGGCTGGCGAGCAGGAGCAGCAGGCTCCAGGTGCCCAGGCGGATGTGCGTCATCAGGGGGTCCGTGTGCGGCATCGCGCGACGCCGGCGCAAGCCTAGCAATCGCCGATCGCCCCCACCATTTCAGGCGACGACGCGGACGCCGGGCGTGTCAGACCTGGCCGCATCGCCCCGCCGTCCACGTCTGTTTTCGATGGATGCATTCGAAAGCAGGCCCGGCATGACCCGCACACGTCTTTTCGCCCTCGCCCTCTGCTGCGCGCCGTGGTTGGCGTCCTGCACCCCCGGACCGCCGGTTGTGCCGGTTGCGGCGGCTTCGGTTGCGGCGCCCGTTGCGGCCGCGCCGTCCGGCGAGCATCTCGTCTACATCGTCGGGTGCGTCAATTGCCATCACCAGACGCCGAAACAGATCATCAACGCGCCACCGCTGGTGCTCGCCAAGGGGTACTCGCCCGCGGAGTTCACGACGCTGCTGCGGACCGGTATCGCACGCGACGGGCGCGATCTGTATGCGCAGGGCAGTCTGATGGGCATCGTCGCGCGGGAGCAGCTGTCGCATCTGAGCGATGCGGAGATCGGCGCGATCCATGCATTTCTGCGTGACGACTGGACCACAGCGCGCGCCGCGGTGGAGGAAGCCAAGATCGCGACGTTCCCGCCGCCAGCGTTCCACAAGAACTGAGCGACCGCATGGCCGATGCGATGCGAGGCCTGTATCGAAAGATGGGAGGCGTCCAGGCGAACGATCACCACGCGCGCGTGATGACAGAACAAGCTCGACACGCCAGGCCGCGACGACGAGGCACGCGTTTAGCGTGACCTCGATGCAGCGGCGGTCAGCAGCGGCCCGAGGTTCGGCGATCCGGCGTTGCATCCGCAGATCAGGCTCGAACCGCGCGCGGCGATTTGCGGAATGAACCGGAACGGGATGCGCTCTATCGACGGCGTTCGCGTAGGGCGCCCGCGTCACCGGACCGACGAACCTGCACTGCTACCAGCGCAGCAGCCGCGGCAGTGCCAGACGTCCGGCCAGGCCACAGCCCAGCACTGGCAGGAAATGCCAGATCGCCCAGTGCTCGACGCCGATGATCGGGCAGGACAGGCCGTAGATGGCACTGCCGAGCGCGCCCGATGCCAGGCCGGTGTAGAGCCCGGCGCGGGCGGGCGAGGCCGGGGCGCCGCGCCGCAACCAGCCCACGAGCACGGCCGCGGTGAGCAGGCTGCTGACCGAACCCCACAACGCGCACTCCCAATGGCCCTGCTCGCTGTGGACGGCGCCGTCGCCGAATCCCGGAACCGCCAGCACGACGAGACCCGCGACCGGCATCAGCGAGGCCGCTGCCACCAGCCAGAACGCTGCCGGACGCGCGGTGCGCGATGGCGAGGCCATCGCGACGACCGCCAGGGCGCAGGCCAACCCCAGCGTCGCCAGCACCAGTTCCGCCAGCAGCACCCAGCGCCCGTCCGGCGACAGGACGATGCCGGGCTTCAGGCCGAAACCCAGATGCACCAGCGCCGCCGTGCCCAGCACCGCCAGCGCCAGCAGACCCCAGCCCGCGCGCGCGCGCTGCGGGCGGACCGGGCGCAGGTCCGCCGACAGGCGTGCGATCAGGGCGTCGTCTCGGTCCATCACGTCATCCTCGGGCGGGTCGCGGCGTCAGCAGTGCCGCCGCGACCGCGCGCGACACGGGCCAGGACGGCATCGAACGACAACAGGCCGCTGCCGCGCGAGATCAGCACCAGGGCCAGACCGGCCCAGACGAGGTGGACGGGCCAGGCGTCAGGATAGACGAACAGCTGGATCACGACGGTCATCCCGAGCAGACCCGTCGCTGCGAGACGCGAGCCCAGGCCGAGCAGCAGCAACAGCGGCAGCCCGAACTCGGCCCAGGTCGCCAGCTGCACCGCGAGCTCGGGCGGCAGCAGCGGCACGCCGGCGTACTCGTGCTCGAACAGATATCGGGTGCCGTCGCTGATCTGCAGCCAAGTGCCCTCGACGACCTTGCTGCGCCCGGCGCGCCAGAACACGCTGGCCAGGGCCAGGCGGGCGACGAGCAGCGCCAGCCCCTCGCCGACCGGGCCAGAGAGGTGGCGGACGATGCCGCCGGGGTGGGGATACGTACGGGTCATGGCGGCGTGCCGTCAGCGGTCGATGGGGGTCAGCGACCCGGTGCCGGCAGGCGTGCGGGTCGTGGTGCAGGTGCCCTTGGGCACGAGCTTCCAGGCATTGCCCTGGTAGTCGCGCGTGGACGAACCGGCGCAGCTGGTGCCGGGGCCGGCGGCGCAGTCGTTCTGACCGGCCTTGGCGATGCCGTAGCACTTTTCGGGTGCGCCGGCGTCCTGGGCGACGGCAGGGACGGCCTGGGCGAACAGACCGGCGGCGAGGGCGAGACCGGAGATGCGGGCGAGGGTACGGGTGTCCATGGGATGACTCCTGGGTGTCGTGGGTGGGTGGCCCCGCAAATCCGCGGTGGCCTATCGGAGTTCGGACGAAGCGTCACCGCGGTTACAGACGAAAAAAAATCGTCGTGCTGTAACCGGCGCACCCGCTGCTGCGAACTCCTGTCTAGCGATCGGCCCGCGGGTCGACGCCCCGTGACTCCGTTCACTCCCATCGACCCATGAGGCTTGCCATGCACATCACCCACCGCTCGATCGCCACCCTCGCCGCATCCGCCGCAGCGCTCGCCCTGTCCGCTGCCGCCTTCGCCGCACCCGCGCCCAACGGCAGCGCCGGCCGCGCCATCAACAGTGACGACACGATCCACTGCTACGGCGTCCACGACTGCAAGGGCAACTCCGACTGCGCCACCACCGAGCACAGCTGCAAGGGCATGAACGCCTGCGCGGGCCACGGCTTCGTGGCCCTGAAGGCCGGCGAGTGCCTGACCAAAAACGGCACGATCGGCGACCTGCGCTGACCTGCTCACCGGCGACCCGCGTGCCCGTTTCGGCATGCGGGCGCCCCATGTTCCGGAGTCCGCCCATGCCGCACGTCCCTCCTGCCCGCACGTTCGGCCTGGGCATGCGCCGCGAGCACTATCCGCGCTTCCTCGCTGGGGATGCGCGCGTTGATTTCGTCGAAGTGATCTCGGAGAACTTCATGGTCGACGGTGGCCGTGCGCTGGCGACGCTGGAACGCGTCCGCCAGCACTGGCCCGTTGCGCTGCACGGCGTCTCGCTGTCGGTCGGATCCGCCCACGGCCTCGACGACGCCTACCTGGTGCGTCTGCGCCGACTCGCCGACCGGATCGAACCGCTGTGGTTGTCCGACCACCTCTGCTGGACCCGAACCCAGGCGCACAACAGCCACGACCTGCTGCCGCTGCCCTACACCCGCCGCACGCTGGACCTGGTCTGCGCGAACATCGACCGCGCCCAGACCCGGCTGGGGCGCACGATGTTGTTCGAGAACCCGTCGAGCTACTGCCGGTTCCCGGACGACACGATGACCGAATGGGAATTCATCGCCGAGATGGCGCACCGCACCGGCTGCGGGCTGCTGCTGGACGTCAACAACGTCTACGTCAGCGCCTGCAACCACGGCTGGGACGCCGCCGCCTACATCGACGGCCTGCCGCTGGCGCAGGTGCGGCAGATCCACCTGGCCGGCCATACGCCCGGCGAACTGCGCATCGACACTCACGACCGCGCGGTCTGCGACGCGGTCTGGGCCCTCTACCGGTCCGTGATCGCCCGATGTCCCGGTACGGTGGCGACGATGCTCGAGCGCGACGGCGACATTCCGCCGCTCGAGGACCTGGAACACGAACTCGACCGTGCGCGCACCCTGGCGACGGACGCCACGCCGCAGCAGGCCGTCGCATGAGCCTGGCCGCACTGCAGTCGACCTTCATGGGCTGTCTGCACGACGAGGCGGCGGCGCTGCCTTCCGACTGGGGCCCGGACATGGCGCGCGGGCTGGCGGTCTACCGCAACAACACGCGCAGCGCGCAGTTCGAGGCGATGCGCAGCACGTTCGCGCGCACGCGGCGCTGCGTCGGCGACGGGCCGTTCACCGCGGCGGCCGCGCATTACCTGATCCAGCATCCACCCGGCAGCTGGACCCTGGACGCGGTCGGCGAGGGCTTCGCGGATCTGCTGGCCACGCTGTTCGTGCACGAAGCGGACGTCGCCGACATCGCCGCGCTGGACTGGGCGATGCATGGCGTCTTCTCCGCGGGCGACGCGCACCCGCTGGACGCTGCGGCCTTCCAGCGCGCGGCGGCCGGTTTCGACGGCGACGACTGGGCCGGCCTGCGCCTGCAGCTGGTGCCCGCGCTCGCGGTCGTCGACATCCGCACCGACTGCCTCGCCACCTGGCGTGCGCTCGCAGGCGACGAGGCGCCGCCCGAGGCCGCCGTGCTCGCGCAGCCGGGGCAGATCGTCGTCTGGCGCGAGGACGGCGAGCCGGTCTGCCGCCGCGCGACACCGGGCGAAGGCGATGCGCTCCGCCAGATCGCGGCCGGCGTGTCCTACGGTGCGCTGTGTGCCGGACTCGTGGCGGCGCACGGCGAGGACGACGCCGTCCACATCGCGGGCGGGATGCTATCGAGCTGGCTGCACGCGGGCCTGCTGGCCGCGCTGCTGCCGCCGGCGCGCGGCGACCGCGATGCCGGGTGACGGCACCCGCGCGGCACCGGCCGCGGGCCTGCGGCAGCCCGGGACTGTGGTCGGCGCGTCTGCGGCGCAGCGATGCGCCACACTCCCCGCGTGCGCAGGCGGGAGGCCCGGCATGGTGACGACGCGGGCGGACGGTGGGGCCGACGCCGACAGCTGGGAGACGCTGCTCGTGGCCGCGCAGGCCGGCGACGCGCGCGCTTACGCACGCCTGCTGTCCCAACTGGGGCCGTGGCTGCGCAGCTATTACCGCCATCGCCTGCCGGCCTCGATGGTCGACGACGCGGCCCAGGACGCACTGATCGCCGTGCACGAAAAGCGCCACACCTATCGAGCCGGCGAACCCGCGCGTCCCTGGATCGCGGCGATTGCGCGCTACAAGTGGATCGACCGCCTGCGCGGCCTGCGCCGCCAGGACGAACCGCTCGACCCCGACCTTGTCTCCACCGATCCGCGCGGCGAGATCGACAGCGCGCTGCTGCTCGATGCGCTGCTGGCGACGCTCAAGCCGGCACAGGCGACCGCCATCCGGCTGGTCAAGCTGCAGGGCTACAGCGTCGTCGAGGCGAGCCGCATGACCGGCCAGTCCGAATCTCTGGTGAAGGTCAACATCCACCGCGGCGTGGCGGCGCTGGCCCGCGCAGTGGAAGACGGCCGGGACGCGGCGGTCGGGCGCGTGCTCGAGAGCTGAGTGCCTACTACCGGCGCTTGCACATGTCGCCGGCCCACATCGCCCACGCCGGGGCCTGTCGTCACGCGCGTGCATCGATGATGCAGACCTCCCGCACCGCCATCGCCCGACACCCATGTCCCAGGCCCTGACCCTCGACGGCAGCCGCATCCATGATCTCGCGTCGTTCTACGACGCGGTCAACCGGGTCTTCATGACCGGCGTCGACTGGCCGCTCGGCCACAGCCTCGATGCGCTCGACGACATGCTCTACGGCGGTTACGGCGCGCTCGATGGCGACGCGCCGGTGACGCTGGTCTGGACGGATTTCGAGAAGAACCGACGCGATCTCGGCATCGACGTCACGCGCGCGTGGCTGCAGGACAAGCTCGACACGCCCGGCCGCTACGACAAGGCGCGCATCCGTCGCGACCTCGACGCGCTCGAGGCAGGCACCGGACCGACGTTCTTCGATCTCGTGCTGGAAATCATCGCAGCGCATCCGAACATCACGCTCGAGACGCGCTGATGCGTCGGCTGCACGCTTCAGTCTGACGCTGCGAAGCCGGCCCCGTTCCACACCTCGTCGACGCGGGCTGCAAACGCACTGCGTGCAATTGCACGGGGCGACCAGACGGCTTCGAGTTCATCGCCGAGCCGACTGACGCCTGGCATCAGGCCGGTGAGATTCGTGAGCCGCCCCCACGACAGATCAAACCGTTGCGACGGCGGTCCCGCAGCCTGCTCCAGCCGGAATCCGGCGAGGGCCACGATGGGCCCGACGTCGGCACCGCTGACTTCGGCGAGTGCACGTACGACGAGGGTATCGGCTGTCCGGTCCCATACGAGCGCATGCCAGGGCGCACCGATGACACCGCGGGTTGCGCGCACGGTGACGCGCTGGGTGTCCTGCGGATCGTCATCGCCCCGGCCAAGTCGCACCGGATCCGTATCGGGATCAGTCAGCGCGGCCTCGGGCGCTATCCAGACACGACGCCCCAGCAGAAACAGGGGATCGATCGGTACGGCGGCAGGGTCCAGGGACGGCAGGCGCAACGCAGGTGCCCACAACGGCAGTGACGCACCGAGCTCGGCCAACCGCGGTAGGACGCGCTGCCGCCAGGCCTCGGCGAAATCGGCCCGCATCGGCACCGACAGCAGGATCCCCTCAGCCTCGGCAATGCCGGTGGTGTCATTGCCGATCTGGCCGAAGCCGATGCCCGGCGGTGCATCCTCCCAGGCCATCGCGCCGGGGCTGGCGAGACCGAGCGCAGCCGCGATGGCGGACGTACGCAGGGCGGTGTCGCCCGACGTCGACAGGAGATTGAGGTAGCCCCCCAGTTCGGTGATGTTGAGCGGCGCGGGAATGCGCGACGGCACCACGCTGCCTTCGAGCGCGAGCCGGCGCAGCATCAGTACCTGCGCTTCCTGCACTTCCGGCGAAGCCGCCGCGCGGATGACCGCAGCCAGCGCTTCGTCGATCGGATCGAATCCATCTGCCATGTCCGTATCCTCTGCGTCCGCACTCAGGGCGCGGTGATGTCGGCGTCCGCGCGCCGGAGTTCGGGATATTCGTCCGAAGGTGCGCCGGGCCGGATGCTGCCCGCCGCGATATCCACCGCGACCCCCGGCAATGCGGCCCGGAGCTTCAACGCGAGCGTTTCGCCGCGGTCTGCGATGAGCTCGGTGTTGAACTGCAGCGTGCCTTCGGGCGATGCCGATCCACGCACGACGATCCGCGTGGCCTTGTAGGCCTTCGCTGCATCGACGAATGCAGCCACGCGCACGTTCTGTCCGCTCCGACCCTCGGCGGTCGTGTCGGTCATGACGCTTTCGCGCTTGTTGAAGAACACCTGCAGCTGCGCGGGTTTCGCCGCCGCCGGTACGACGACCTGCCCGGATGGTGCCGGTTGCGGCGCAGGTGTGGGCGTTGGTGCCGGTGTCGCAGGTGTCGTGGGCGTCGGTGTCTTCGGCTCCTCCTTCTTCCCGCCTGCGCCGTCTTTCTCTCCGGCCGCAGGCTTCACACCCTTGTAGGCAACTGCGGTCTCCATCGCCTTGATGGCGACTTCCTTGGCCGCCGACAACGCGTCCTTGCGCGCCGACTCGGCAGTGTCGGTGGTCTTGTTCACGACGTCCTTGAGGTTGCCGGCGTTGGTCAACGCCGCCACGTCGAACGGTTTGCCCAGATCGATCGCACGCTGCGCGATCGCCGCGGCGAGCGAGCTGTCGGCAGCAGTGCCACTGGTCGAGAAGTTGTTGATGATCGGCGTCGCCGGACCGAGGGTATTGGGCGCGGTCTGGCCGGCGGTCAGGCTGCCGGACGGCATTCCGATCGCATCGATCGCAGTGGCTTCGTCGCCGGGTGAATCCTTCCAGTTCCAGAACCGGGTGAGGTCGATCTTCTCGGCGGCGGGGCACCGGCCGAGGACCGCTTCGCCGAGCACACCGCGCGTCGGCAACGCGATCGTCGAAACCGGCTGATCGAAGGCTTCCATGTGGAAGCGCTTGAGTGCGCGCTGGAGCTTCCCGGTGTCCGTCCCGATCTCCTCGGCGAGCACAGCGGGGATCTGGAACGGCATGACGATGGAGTTGCCGTAGAAGCCGAGGACCTTGTTCGAGACGCACGACAACAGCGGCACGCCTTCCTGCACATCGCCGTCCTTGTCCACGAACGGCGGTGTCACCGAATAGCGTTCGAGCAGCATCGTGCGCTCCTCGGCCGTCAACGACGCGACCACGCGGATGCTGCAGCGGACCGCGTTGCGCAACACCCATTGCAGGGTCTTCTCGATCTCCAGCAGATCGTCGTAGGACAGCAGCGCCGCCATACGGCTGGCCGAGACCGTCAGGCCGCTGCCCGGCACGATCGTGCCGCTCGAGGTCGGGATCACATCCGGTGGCTGGCCCCCGCTAACGTCCTGTGGCGCGGCACTCACTGTCACGTCCAGGTCGCCGCTTTCACGTTCGACGCGTTCGGCCGGATACGACTTCGACACGCGCACGTCCAGTGCGAGCTTGCCGAGCAGGCCTGCGAGTTCGACAGGATTCGCGCCGAGGAACGATTGCGCCGTGGATGCGCCCTTCGGCGCGAACACGTAATCCAGCCTGCGTGCGCCGTTCGTGATCACCGCGCCGACCACGTCGTTGAGCGGAAGCGATCTCGGCAACGGAATGTTGGCCTTCAGCTCAAGCGCACCGTCGCGTGTTCTGCGCAGCCAGTCGAACAGTTCGATCTCTTCGGAGAACGCATGCTCACCCGTCGGCGGCGACGGCGGACTACCACCGAGCCGCGTCGTCTGTGACCGCACACCATTGCGGAACAGCAGTTGCACCTGCGGCTGGTCGAATGCCGTGAATCCACCCGTCACCTTCACGACGATCGTCGTGATGGCCGGCCCCGTCGGCCCCTGCACGTCGCTGCGTGGGTCGGCTGCGAACTCGATCAACGCCTGCAGGCCCTTGCGCAGTCGCCAAGGCACCTCACGCTGCAGCACATCGGCATGCGTGAGCAGCTTGGCGTAGCGGCTCAGCAGCTGGTTCCGGTTCAGGGCAGACGTCGACAGCGTTGCAGCCTGGCCTGCCGGAAGAAAGTCGACGACGTCCAGCGGCACCAGGCAGACGAGGTTGACGTCCTGCACCACCGTCGTGACATCGAACAGCCGCAGCACTTCCCAGTACTGCATGGTCAGCGCGCGCGTCTTGTTGTGGTTGGTAATGACCTTGGTGGTGACCTGCGTGGTCTCGCTTGCAGTGGCGAGCCGCATCGACGCGCGCGACGCACTACGCACCGCACTCGCGCGACGGCTGACCGATGCCTGGGTGTTCTGGGCAGCGTTCGAGGTCGACTGCCGGGCGCCGGACATCCACGTCGATGTGGAGCCGTTCGCACTCGCCTGCCCATAGCTCGTGGCAACTCCGCCTGCGAACGCGCCGAAGGGAAACACACCACCGCCACCGGCGGCTGCGGCCACGGAGAATGAACTGGAATTCGCGCTGTACTCCGACCCGCCCTGCGCCGACTCGCTGAAGCCCGCGGCGAACGTGGCCTGCACCGAACTGGAATCGGCCTGATCGAAGCGCATGTCCTCGCGTTGCTCCAGCGCTTCGCGCTCCATGACGCTCGCAGTTTCGGTGCGTTCGACGACGGCGATGCGCTGCTGCTCGCCGGGCGCCAGAGGCAGCGAGTAGACGAGATCACCCAGTGCCAGTCCGTTCTGCGTCCAGCGCTGCGCGAGTGTCACCACGTATCCGATCGCCAACGTGGCAGCCAGGGGCGTCGTCGAGACCGCGCCGACGCCCGAGATCGCACGACGGAAGGATTCGGTCGAGATAGGCCGATCGATCGCGACGCGGTCGACTGCGAACAACGGATCGCGTCCCGACACCGGAATGCCCGGGTAGACCGGTTGCAACTGGCCGCCTTCCCTGTGCAGGTGTGACAGACGCGCGAGCGTTTTGCGACTCAGCGCGGGATCCGTCAGGCGGAACATCAGGCTGTAGGAGAACCGGTCCTGGGATGGATCGGATCGGAACACCATGCCGCAGTCCCCTTCGCCCAATGCGACCTCAGGCTTGACCGGCACCGCGTGCTCGACGTCTTCGCGATCGCCACCTGCGGCGAGATCCGCCAGCTTGGCCAACACGCCGAGCGACAGCGGCTCGACCTGTTCGCGCACGGTGGCAGGCAACAGATCGCCGTCCGCGGTACCGCGTGGCAGCGGAATCGTGATCGCCTGCGTCCCGTTGCCGCCGATCAGCACCAGCTGCAGTGCCTTGATGTGTCTCGCATGCCACTCGGTGGGCAGTTTCAAGACGGCGGAGCCATCCGAAGACAGGGCTTGAGTGCGCGTATGTAGCGCCTCAATTTCGCCCTCGTCCTCGGTTGCCGCGGCGAGGCGCACACGGGCGCCGGTCACGGGTCGGCCATCTGGCTGTACGAACTGCAAGGTCACCTGGCTGGGCGTGATCGATACATCATCGACCTGCAGTGCCTGATCTTTCGCGAAGCGCGCCAGAGCATCCGGAATCTGCGACGTCGCCTTGAGATGCTGCAGTTCCTGCTGCGCTTCCAGTGTTTGCCAGACTTCCTGCAGCTGCTTGTCGTCGACGCCCTCGATGGGCGTCCATTTTCCGCGCATGCCAGGCACGTCCGGCAGGGTCAGCGGATTCTCCGTTGCGTCGTCCACAATGCCTTTCATTACGCGCGCTCCTCCGTCATCGCACGCATCTGCGCACGATCGAATCGATGCGATGGACAAGGACTGCCGGCAGGCAGTCAATCGTCTGCTCGACTAACGGAAACGCGTCGCTCTTCGGGAACCGGACACCGGATCGGAGTGCGTCACGCGTCGATGGCTGGAAATGCGTGTCGCGTCACGATTCCGCATCGCGCGGACGGTTCGCGGATCGATCAATCCCGCTCCACGCGCTCGGCGATCTGCGGAATGAACCAGAACGGGATGCGGTACTCGCGGCGGCGCTGCTTGCCGCTTTCGTCGCCCTTGGCGTTCCAGGTCAGTGCGAGGTTGTGACGACCGGGCTGACGCTCGCCGAGCGGGATGTAGCCGACCAGGCCGCGCATCCCGAGATCACGACGTTCGATGGGCACAAAGTCGTCGAGCGGGATCGCGACGCCGTCGATGGTCACGGTCCACATCGCCGCCATGCAGTCGATGGCATTGCGGGTGGCGGCCGTGCCTTCAGCCGTGTTGCGGCCGTCGGTGAGCGTCGGACACAGGCGGCGCGCGAGTGCGTTGTCGCGCTGTGGTTGGTGCGGAATGAAGAGTCGCAGATGTGTTTCGGCGATGCGGTCCGATGGAATCATCGGGAAGCGCAGCAGGGCGTCGTGTTCGGCGCGCATGTTCTCGTAGTGGGCGCCGAGCATGCCGTGGTCCACGGCTTCTTCGGTGATGACGTCGTAACCCTGCAGCAGCGAGAACTTCATCGAATTGATGACCTGCAGACCGCCGATCAGCATCGCGCCGCCGATGACGAGCCCGTAGACGACGAGAAACGCGCGGCCGTTGAGATTGCTCTGCAGGGTGAGCTGCATCGGCCCGATCAGGCGCTGCGGCACCAGCACGCTGTAGAGGCGCAACAGCCGCAGCAACAGGCGGCGCAGACCGTCGCTGGGACGCCCTGCCGCGTCGCGGCGCGCGATCATTTTCTCGCACACCACCATCGCCAGCGTGCCGGCGAGGAACACCGCGTACAGCACCACGCCCACGATCAGCGCGACGCGGTCGGCCATGCCGAACAGTGCACCGGCCAGACTTCCGAGCACCATCAATGCGATCGCGGTCACGCCGACGCCGGCGATGGTGATCGCCATCAGGATGCTCATCGCGAACAGGATCGACGCCATGCGGTCGGCGCGTTCGATCGCCTGTCCGATGTCGCCGATCAGGTCACGCTGGTAGCCACGGGACACCGGCCCCATCGACGTGAGCCGGTCCCAGCGCACGCCGTCAGGGAAGGTCGCCTTCAGACCGATCAGGGCGACCCAGTAACCGCGGATCGCGATGTGCGTCATGAAGGCAGTCGCCAGTGCGTAGCTCACGCCCACGCCGACTGCGAATCCGAACCAGATCGCGTACTGCGCCATGCCGTCGGCGTGGATGGTGTTGGACACCCACGCGTCGAACAGCCGGCCCGGCACGGTGAACAGACCGAACACCAGCAGGCCGGAGATCAGCAGTTCGAGTTCGTCGCTGCGCTCGCGCAGGCGCTCGAAACTGATGCGGCCACCCGGCGTGGCCGGCATCGGCGTGCCGTCGACGGGCCGCGATGCGGCGTCGGTCTCGTGTTGCATGCGCGGTCTCCCCAGATCCGGAGCGGAGTGTAGCTGCGCGGGGCGTCACGTGTTCAGGTGGGATCGAGCAACTGCGCGAGCGCCCAGGTGTCGAGGAACGCGGTCGCGCGCACGATGCGGCCGTCGGCGAGTTCCAGATGCCAGGCGTAGTGATTGCGGTATGTGCTGCCGTCGCGCGCGGTGGCGCTGCCCTGCCACAGCACGACGACATGCGCTCCATCGGCGACGATGCGTACCACCTGCGGCACGATCGGCGTCGCGAGTCGCGCGGTGATCGGCGCGACTGCATCGTCCAGGAATGCCAGCTTCGAGCGGTACGTGCCCGAGACCGGACTGTCGCCGGCGACGGTCCACACCACATCGTCGGCGAGCAGGTCGAACACGCTGCCCTGCCCGAGTCGCCAGGCCTCGAACGCAGCGCGGATCTGCGCAGCGTTGTCGGGGGTGATGGCCTGCGTCGGGGCATCGCCGGCGTGCGCGGGCACCACCGGCACCGCGAGTCCCATCGCGATCGCGAGGCCGGCGAGCCGGCAGCAGTGCGGCACCATGCGGGCGGCCATCAATACGGACTCGCGACGGGACGCACGATCAGCTCGCTGACATCGACGTCGTCGGGCTGGGTCATCGCGAACGCGATCGTGCGCGCGATGGCCTCCGGCTCGATCGTGATGCGGCGGAAATCGCGCATGCCTGCAGCTGCGCCGGCGTGGGTGATGGTGTCGGCGAGTTCCGAGGTGGTGGTGCCCGGGCTGACCACGGTCACACGCAGCGTGGTGGTCTCCTGCCGCAGGCCTTCGGAGATCGCCCACACCGCGTACTTGGTGGCGCAGTACACGGCCGATGTGGGAAACACCTGATGCGCGCCGATCGAGGCGACGTTGATCACGTGGCCGAAGCCCTGCTGTTCCATCGCCGGCAGCACCGCCGCGATGCCGTGCAGCACGCCGCGGATGTTGACGTCGATCATGCGATCCCACTCGTCGCGCTTGCGCGCCGACAACGGCGACAGCGGCATGACGCCGGCGTTGTTGATGAGGGCGTCGATGCGGCCGTGCGCGGCGAGCGCGTGGTCGGCGAAGGCCTGCACCTCGTCTGCCGACACGACATCCAGCGCGCGCGCTTCGGCGCGGCCGCCTGCGTCCGTAATCTCCGCGACCAGGGCATCCAGGCGATCGACGCGGCGTGCGCCGAGCACGACGGTGGCGCCACGGGCGGCGAGTTCGCGCGCGGTGGCGGCGCCGATGCCGCTGCTGGCGCCGGTGATCAACACGATGCGATTGGCGAGGTCCTGCTGCATGGGAAAACTCCTGCGTGGGGCGTCTGGGCCCGGTGCAGATACGGTAGGCGCGGCCCGGTGTCGCGAGAACTCCCTCCGCACTGGATGCTGTGGTTAGACTGGCTAACCAATGGATCTCGACCTCAACCTGCTGCGCGTGTTCGTCGCGGTCGCCGAAAGCGACAACTTCCGCGCTGCCGCCGATCGCCTGGGCGTCACCCGATCGGCCGTCAGCCAGGGCATGCGCAAGCTGGAGGACCGGCTGGGCGTTGCGCTGGTGACGCGCTCCACCCGCAGCGTGCGGCTGACCGAGGCCGGGCACCGCCTGCATCAACAGATCGCGCAGCCGCTGGCGCGGATCGGCGCTGCGCTGGATGACGCGCTCGACGATGGCCCACCGCGTGGCCTGCTGCGCGTCGCGGTGACCTCGATCGCCGAACGCTTTCTCGCCGGCCCGCTGGTCGCGACGTTCGCGCAGGCCTATCCGCAGGTCGTGCTCGACGTGACCGTGACCGACGACGAGTCGGACATCGTCGCCGAAGGCTTCGATGCCGGCGTGCGGCTGGGCGAGGTGATCGAGCAGGACATGATCGCGGTGCCGCTGACCGGGCCGGTGCGCCAGGTCGTCGTGGCGACGCCCGGCTATCTGGAAGCACACGGCACACCGACGCATCCGCGCGAACTGGTCGCGCATCGCTGCATCGGCTGGCGGCCCGCGCCGGGTGTGGCGCCCTATCGCTGGGAATTCGTGCAGGACGGACAGGATTTCGACGTCGCCGTGCAGCCGCAGGTCACGACAAACGACATGCTGTTGATGGTGCGCACCGCACTCGCCGACGGCGGCCTGACCATGGGCATCGAGGAGACGTTCGCGCCGTGGATCGCGCGCGGCGAACTGGTGACCGTGCTCGACGACTTCCTGCCGCCGTTCCCCGGTTTCTTTCTGTACTACCCCGATCGCCGCAACCTGCCGCCGAAACTGCGTGCACTGATCGAGCACGTGCGCAGATTTTGCGAAGCGGGCTGAGCCGGTGTCCTCGTAAACCCGTGCGATCCCCGCATCTCCTCCCTCGGGGATTGATCGACGCGCGTCGAGCGAGGGCTGAGGTCCTCGGCACCAAGCCCCGCAAGCCTGCCGCTTCATTTTCCACGCGCCCCTGAAGCGCGCGACTTTCATCTCTCCCTCTGGGAGAGATCGACGCGCCCGGCGCGTCGAGTGAGGGCTCGCCACTTCAGCGCGAGACCATTCCTCCGACGCCTCGTCCCTCGGCGACCGCGACTTCAGCCACTGGGCGCGCGACGCGACTCGATACGAGTCATGCCGCTGAGTCGAGATCGAGGTTGCACGGTTCGCGCTTTCCGTCCTTCAGAGCGGAATGCCGGCCAGAAGAGATGGGTTGTTGGGTCGCAGCAGACGTTCTCGAGTGCCGCACATGGGTGCTTCCCTCACCCGACGCGCTGCGCACGTCGACCTCTCCCTAAGGGAGAGGTGTGCATGAGTGACGAGCTGAGAGAAAGAGAGAGCAAAGCCTGCTCAAGCCACAAGCCACAAGCGAAAAGCAGAGGGGCAGAGGGGCAGAGGGGCAGAGGGGCAGAACGCGAGAACGCTTGCCAGCGCTAGCCAATCACGACCAGATCCCGCCCAACTGGTTGATCGTGGACAGCGCCAGTCCCTGCGTCGGCGACGTCGGCGCTTCGGATACGCAGGCGCCCAGTCCTTGCGACGCCTGCATGCCGTCGAGCGCACTACGCGCGGACGCAGCGGCCTCGGTCGCTGCCTGCGCATAGCTCGCCGCGAAACCCGCCATTGCTTCGGTCGCCGGCGTCGGATTGTTCGCCGCGATGTCGGCCAGTGCCGCAGCCGCTTCGACCGCTTCTGCAGCCGCCGCTTCCGCACGGTTCGTCGAGGCTTCGGCGGTGCAGGTGTCACCCGCAGCGGCGGCGGCCTTGCCGGTCTCGGCTGCGGACACCGCTTCGTTGGACGCGCTGGCGGTGGCGTCCAGACCGTGCTCGGCGGCGGCTTCAGCCGCAGCGCCGCGCGCGTCGCTGGCGCCGTTCGAAGAGTCGGCGCCCGAGACGCCCGATGCGTTGTCGCTCATAAGCTGCGGTCCTTCCGAAGTGGGGAATTTCATTTTCCTGACCGCGCTCGATGCCGACACTCGGGTGAACCCGAGGTCCGGCGCGCCCGTTCAGCCAGGATGCGGTGAACGCTATACGCGGCGTACCGTGGCGCCGCGCTCGACCAATCGCGCGATCCACGCAACGGCCGTCGCGCACCCGTCTTCCGTCCGCATCACCGCACCTAGTGCAGCCGCGTGCTCGCGGGTTTCCGGACGTTCGGCAAATGCGATCGCGGCGCGCAGGCCGGACGCCGACGGACGGCGGCCCGACAGCACGCGATCGGCGATGCCCAGCGCGCGCAGGCGGCCGGCCCAGAACGGCTGGTCGCCGGCGAACGGCAGGATCACCGACGCAATGCCGGCGCGGCACGCGGAATGCGTGGTGCCCGAGCCCCCGTGATGGATCGCCAGCGCGCAGCGCGGCAGCAGCCAGTCGTGCGGCACGCTGCCGATGACGTGGATGTTCGGCGGAAGACCGGTGGTGTCGATGCCGCTCCAGCCGGGATTGAACAGCACGCGCCGATCGCCGACCGCTTCCAGCAAAGCATCACGCACGCGCGGCGCATCGAAGCCACTCATGCTGCCGAAGCCGGCATAGACCGGCGGCGGACCCGACGCGATCCAGTCGGCGAGATCGGCCGGTGGCGTCCAGTCCGTCGACGGCGGCACCCACTGGCCGCAGGCGATCGCGTCGTCCGGCCAGTCGTCGATGTCCGGCAGCAGCGCCGGCGACACGCCATAGAGCACCGGATGCGCGGTCCACAGCGCCGTGCGCGGCGGCAGACCGACCGCCACGCGGCCGCGATTCGTCGTCGCGCGGAACGTGCGCCAGACCATGTGGTTCACGAACGCGTGCGAGCTGCGGTTGAGCACGCGCGGCAGACGCAGCGGTGACAGCGGCGAGGTGAACGCAGCAGTCGGACTGATCGGAATCATCATCGCGCCGATCGCCGGCACGCGCAGCGCTTCTGCCACCGACAGGCCGACGAACGCGGTGAGGCCCGACACGATCACCGCGTCGCAGCCCGCACCGAGTGACATCGCCTGCTGCATCCATTCGGGCGTGCGCACCTCGACGATGCGGATCAGTGCACGTTCGATCTGGCGCATCGCCCGCATGCGCGACAGCGTGCCGCGGATGTCACCGGCCAATGCGGTGGCCGGCACACCGAGAGCGCGTGCGCTGTCGAGCGTGTCGGCATCGCCGAGCAGATGCACGGAGTGCCCGGCGCGCATCAACGCAAAGCCGAGCGCGGCGAGCGGTCGCGCGTCGCCCTCGGTGCCGTAGGTGATGATCAGCAGGCGCATGCGCGCAGTCTCGCGCAGCGCCGCGGACGATTACGTCGTCTTCAGCGGCTGCACGCGGAAGCGGCGGCCCTTGATCTTGCCGTCGCGCAGATGGTTGACCGCCTGCTGCACCTTGCCGCGCGTGATGGCGACGTAGCTGCGCGTGGCGAAGACGTCGATCTTGCCGATGGCGTCCTTGTGCAGGCCGGCGTCGCCGGTCAGCGCACCGACAATGTCGCCGGGGCGCAGCTTGTCGGTACGGCCGGCATCGATGCGCAGCGTTACCATCGGCGCGGCCGGCACATCGCTGCCCTTGCCACTGAGCGGCAACAGTTTGTCCCAGCGCAGCGGTGCGCCGAACTGTCCTTCGACGAGCGCGGTGCGTGGCATCTCGCGCGGCGTCACAAGGCTCAGCGCCAGGCCCGAGCGGCCCGCACGACCGGTGCGGCCGATGCGGTGCACGTAGGTGTCGGCGTCGTGCGGCAGTTCGTAGTTCACGACTGCGCCGATGTCCTCGACGTCGAGCCCGCGCGCGGCGACGTCGCTAGCAACGAGTACGTTGCAGCTGCGGTTGGCGAAGCGCACCAGCACTTCGTCGCGATCGCGCTGTTCCATGTCGCCGTGCAGCGCGAGCGCATCGAAGCCGTAGTGCGCAAGCGAGCCGGCGACTTCGTTGACGTCGGCGCGGGTGTTGCAGAACACCACCGCCGATTCCGGGCGATGCCGCAGCAGCAGCGCGGCCAGCTGCGGCGCGCGGCGCGACGGTTCGACCTCGTGGAAAATCTGCTCGATCTTCGGCGCCGGCGCGTCACCTTCGACGCCGATCTGTACCGGCTCGCGCAGCATCGCGGTGCCGAGATCGCGGATCTCGTCCGGGAATGTGGCGGAGAACAGCAGGCCCTGCCGCGTCGGCGGCACGCGCTTGACGATGTCGCGGATCGATTCCTCGAAGCCCATGTCGAGCATGCGGTCGGCTTCGTCGAGCACCAGCGTGCGCACGTGGCGCAGGTGCAGCGCCTTCTTCTTCGCCAGTTCCTGGATGCGGCCCGGCGTGCCGACGACCACATGCGGCGGATGCGTCAGCGACGCCAGCTGCGGGCCGAGCGGAATGCCGCCGCACAGCAGCGAGAGCTTGAGGTTCGGAATGCCGAGCGCGAGCTTGCGCAGCTGCTTGCCGACCTGGTCGGCGAGCTCGCGGGTCGGGCACAGCACCAGCGCCTGGGTCTCGATCAGGCCGGTATCGATCTTCTGCAGCAGGCCGAGCCCGAATGCCGCGGTCTTGCCACTGCCGGTCGGCGCCTGGGCGATGACATCGCGGCCTTCGAGGATCGGCGGCAGCGATTCGGCCTGGATCGGGGTCATCGACGTGTAGCCGAGGGCATCGACGCCCTGCAACAGGGCAGGCGACAGCGCGAGCGTGGAGAACGGAAGAGGCGTGGTCATGCGTACATGATCGCAGGAGTGGGGGGCTGCGTAACGGATGACATGCACTGGGTAGGCATTCGAAGGTGGAAGGCCAGCCGGTTTTCGATCGCGTGCAGACGCGCGTTAAACCCACTCTGGCGCTGAGAGGCTGCCCCCCACCCAACCCTCCCCCGCTAGCGGGGGAGGGCTCCGAGGGCGCGGCGTCGGGACCATCCAGCGCAGCGCGGGACACGCCCGGGCAATGGGCCGCGTGCGCCGACTTATGTCACGTGCGTCTTGAGCCCTCCCCCGCGAGCGGGGAGGGTTGGGTGGGGGCAGACCCGACGCTCGCTAGGTCATTGCGCCGCTGGCCTCCGATTCGCGAGAAGCACAGCCTGTCGATCCAGCTTCTGCCGGACATTCGCCATGCGCGCTGGCCAACGCAACCTGCTCGCCAAACGCCTGCGACGTGCAATGACGCCTGCTGAGCACGCGCTCTGGCATCACCTGCGTGCCCGACAGCGCTGCAACCTGAAGTTCCGAAGGCAACACCCGATCGGACCGTTCATCGTCGACTTCGCGAGCCTGGAACCCGCGCTGGTGATCGAAGTGGACGGCGGGCAGCACAACGGTTCGCGATCCGATGCAGCGCGCGATGCGTATCTACGTCGATGCGGATTTCATGTGCTGCGCTTCTGGAACGACGACGTGCTGTCGAATCCGGATGGTGTCTGTCGCGTGATGGATGCGTGGATCGAAGCGCGGGACGTACGTATGGATTGAGTCGTGCGTGGGCGGAACGTTCGCCCCCACCCAACCCATCCGGCCCGGCCCGGCGCAGCGCGCCGGTCGTTCGATCGATCCGCGCGGCATGCCGCGCAAGCGGACCGCTCTCACCCCCCGCGCGCGGGGGAGGGCTCTAGCGACACGCCCGCGAGCTCCACTCGCGCTTAGTGCCTCAATCCTCAGGCGTAAAACGTCGCCGGTGCATCCGCTTCGACGATCGCGTGCGGCACGAAGCGCGCGCTGTCCCGCGTGATCGGCGAGTCGTCCTCGCGGATGCCGATGCCACACGCGTGATCGCCGACGATCCAACTGCCGACCATCGGGTAATGACCATCGAACGCCGGCAGCGGATGCGCGGCCTGGCGGATGCTCGGGCCGGCGTAAGGGCCGTCGCTGTGCAGGCGCTGGCCGTCGGCGAGATGCAGTTCGATGTTCGCGCCTTCGCGCGAATGCAGCGGTTTGCGTACCCAGCCGGCGGGCAGGTCGCCGCCGGTGTCGAATTCGGCCGCGAGCAGATTCGGATGCCCGCGATGCCGCTCCCACAGCAGCGGCAGCAGGCCTTTGTTGCTCAGCACGGCCTTCCACGGCGGTTCGATGAGGCGCAGGCCGGATTTGGGCAGCGCGCGGCCGAAGTCGTCGTTGAACAGGTCTTCGAGCGGATACAGCTTGAACAGCGAGCCGATCACCGTGTCGTCGAGATCGGTGTAGCGGCCGTCTTCGGACAGGCCGATGTCTTCCAGCGCGATCGCCGCGCCGTGCAGGCCCGCCTGCGATGCGCAGTCGCGCAGGTAGGCGATGGTGCCCTGGTCTTCTTCGGATTCGCGCACGGCGGCGAACAACAGCGGCGGTGGCAGGCTGGACGCGAGTTCGGCGAAGCGGTCGACCAGCGCTTCATGGATCGAATTGAACTGGTCGGCGTCGCCCGGCAGACGTCCGCTGGCGCGCTGGTCCTCCAGCCACTGCCACTGGAAGAACGCGGCTTCGAACAGCGAGGTCGGCGTGTCGTAGTTGAGTTCGTAGAGCTTGGCCGGGCCATTCCCGTCGTAGGCGAAATCCAGACGGCCGTAGAGATGCGGTTCGCGCTTGCGCCAGCTCTCGGCGATCCAGTCGCGGAAGACTTCCGGAATCGCGAGGCGCTGCATCAGCGCATCGCTCTCGACGATCTCGTCGACCATGCCCATCGCCATCTGGTGCACTTCGACGCTGGGGTCTTCGAGGTCGTGCTCGATCTGCGCCATCGAGAACGCGTAATACGCGCGCTCGTCCCAGTAGCGGGCGCCATCGATGGTGTGGAACCGGAAGCCGCACTCGGCGGCCTGCGCCTGCCAGTCGCCGCGTTCGACGATTGCGACGCGCCGCACCTCAGCCGCCGGTGCTGCGACCGTTGGCCGAACGGCCGAAGCCGCCGCGATTCGCGGTGACCGCGCGATCCGGCGTCGCCGACACCGGCGCCATGCCGGCGCGGCCGGCGCCCGGTGCGCCGTTCGGGCGCAACCAGCCCTGGCGGTTGTCGCGGAACGCGGGCGAGGCTTGCGGCGTCTGCTGGGCGAGGCCGCCGCGGTTGTTGTTCAACATCGACGACAGGAAGAAGCCGGCCATCAGCGGACCGATGAAGGAATGCCCGGTCGAGGTCTTCTGCTCGACGCACTCCTCGGCCGGGAACTCCGCTTCGCAAGCTGCGCGGCTGCTGTACTGCGGCGCGGTGTCGGCCGACTGCAACTTGGCCTGCTCGAACGCGATGCGGCAGGTGGCGGTGTCGCCGACCGCCTGCGCGCAGGTGTCGACCGAGGTGTAGAGGCCGTCCTGCACTTCCACCGGCGCGGTGCGCTGGCAGGCACTGAACAGCAACGGCGCGGTGCCCATCAACAGCAGGGCCGTCGTCTTCGACCGCTTGATGCGTCGCGTGCCAGTGGCGTCCGTCATGTCCTGCTCCGTGTGTTGCGTGTGTCCGGCCGGACATGATGCCCGTCGCCGGTCGCGCGGCAAAGCGCGACGCCTACACTGGCGTTCAGTCCCGCTGCCCGGAATGCCGATGCGTCTCGCCCTGTTGCTGCCGCTGCTGCTCATCACCACGTCCGCCGCTGCGCAGACGACGGCCGAACGCGAACGCGTGACCCATGCACGCGCGATCGCTGCGGGCTACAAGGCGCTGACGCTGTGCAGCGTGCAGTTCAATGCCGGTCGCACGGCGGCACAGGCGCAGGCGCTCGAGTTCGTCGGCATCTATCCCGATTACCAGGACGACGTGCTGGGGCTGGACGCGGTGGTCGATGCCGACGCGCACACGGTGTCGGTCGCGTTCGACGACGCGCTGCCGCCGCGCATCGCCGCGTGGCGCCCGAATCTCGGCTGCGCGCAGCTGCCGATCGGTGCGGGCGTCGATGCGATCTCCGCGTTGCCGCGCTTCGATACCGCGACGCCGGATCTCGATGACCGGCCCTGGCCGCTCGGCGAACGCGACGCGACTGCAACGCCGCGCGGCGATGCGGCCGCGCTCGAAGCAGCCGTGGCCGCCGCATTCGACACGCCGAATTACGGCGAAGGCCATGCGACGACCGGCGTACTGGTGCTGCAGGACGGCCGCATCGTCGCCGAGCGCTATCGCGATGGTTTCGGCCCGCACACCTCGCAGCGCACCTGGTCGGTGGCCAAGAGCCTGGCCGGCGCGCTGGTCGGCGTGGCGCAGGCGGCCGGCGAACTCGATCCGTCGAAGCCGGCGCCGGTGCCCGAATGGCAGGCGCCGGGCGATCCGCGCGCATCGATCACCGTCGACCAGTTGTTGCGCATGAGCAGCGGCCTGCACAGCGACACCGCCGGCAACCGCACCGACGCCCTGTATTTCGGCGGCGTCACCGTGGCCGAATCCGCGACCGGCTGGCCGTTGGCGCACCCGCCCGGCACGCAGTTCCGCTACGCCAACAACGACAGCGTGCTGGCCGTGCATGCCCTGCGCGCGGCGACTGGCGACGAGGCCCGTGCCCTGTCGCGGCCGTTCACCGACCTGTTCTGGCCGCTGGGCATGACCCGCACCGTGGCCGAGACCGACTGGCGTGGCGGCTTCGTGCTGTCGAGTCAGGTCTGGTCGACCGCGCGCGACCTCGGCCGCTTCGGCCTGCTGCTGCAGCAGGGCGGCGTCTTCGAAGGCCGCCGTCTGCTGCCCGACGGCTGGGTTCGCGCCGCGACGACGCCGTCCGGCCCGCAGCCCGAAGGCGATCTCGGCTACGGCGCGACCCTGTGGTTGATGCAGCGCGCGCCGGGCGTGCCGGCCGACACCTTCGCCGCGATGGGCAACCGCGGGCAGTACGTGATCGTGGTGCCGTCGCGCGGCGTGGTGCTGGTGCGGCGGGGCGAGGATCCGACCGGCAAGCGCTTCGATCCGGCGACATTCACCGCGGCGGTGCTGGCCAGTCTCGAAGCGGAAACGCCGCCGCGCTGAATCGCAGCTGGTGCAAGGCTCGCGCTGCCGCGCTTGTTCACCGCTGTCAGACAGGTGCGGGGCTAGCGTCCATCGTGCAGCACGTCCTCCCACACGCCTTGTCGGCGCTGGCGTGCTCGCGGGACCCGCCATGACCAACGACCTGCACAACAGCGCCATTACGCCAGACCAACGCACGCCAGCCGATGCGGCCGCTGACGGCCAGGACGCGCTCGAGGCCCAGTTCAAGGCTGGTCTCCCGCAGGCGCCCTATTACTCGGCCGGCCGTCACTGGAACGACTACGCCCCGGCCTACCGGTTCGGCCGCGACAGCCGCCAGCGCCATGTCGGCAGCCGCTTCGACCAGGTCGAGCCGCAGCTGGAGCGCGAATGGAACAGCGCGCGCGACAAGTCCCGCCTCGGCTGGATCGAGGCCCGTGGCGCGGTCGAGGACGCCTGGTCGCTCACGCCTGGTGACGATGTCGATGTCGCGCTGGATTCGCCCGGCCCCAAAGTCGGCTGAGCGTTCGGCCGCGGATGCGGTGAATACGACGCGGTACCATGGCGCTCTTTGTCGCGGTGCCCGCCCATGACCCGTTCTTCTGATTCCGACGCCCGCCACGGCGTCAGCCGCGACGACGCCGAATCCGCGGTCCGCACCCTGCTGCGCTGGGCCGGCGAAGACCCGGCGCGCGAAGGTCTGCTCGACACGCCACGCCGCGTGGCCGACGCCTACACCGAGTGGTTCAGCGGCTATGCGACCGATGCCGATGCGTATCTCGCGCGGACGTTCGAGGAAGTTGCCGGCTATGACGAGCTGATCGTGCTGCGCGACATCGAATACGAAAGCCACTGCGAGCATCACATGGCACCGATCATCGGCCGGGTGCACGTGGGCTATCTGCCGGCCGGCAAGGTCGTGGGCATCAGCAAGCTGGCGCGCGTGGTCGAAGCTTATGCCAAGCGTTTCCAGGTGCAGGAAAAGATGACCGCGCAGATCGCCGGCTGCATCCAGCGTGCACTGGCGCCGTTGGGCGTGGGCGTGGTCGTCGAAGGCGCGCACGAGTGCATGACCACCCGCGGCGTGCACAAGCGCGGCGTGAGCATGATCACCTCGACGATGCTCGGCAGCTTCCGCGAAGACGCCCGCACCCGCGCCGAATTCCTGCGCTTCATCGAAGTGGGCGGCAACCGCCGCTGAGGCACCACTGCGCAAATCTGTCCTTGTTCGTCATTCCCGCCTTCGCGGGAATGACGACTTTCTCAGCGTTGCCTTAAGGTTTGTTTCCGCCGGCCCTCAGGCGCCGGCGAGCGTGTCCCAGCCCATCTTGGCGATGAGCACGACCACCAGCGTGACGAACAGCTTGCGGATCACCGGCGTGCCGCCGCGCAGCGCGAGCCGGGTGCCGGCGAACGCGCCGGCCACGTTCGCCACCGCCATCGGCACCGCGAACGCCAGCAGCACATGGCCCGAGGGCACGAAGAACGACAGCGCGGCCAGATTGGTCGCGATGTTGACGATCTTCGACGCAGCGGTGGCGCGCAGGAAGTCCAGCCCGAAGAAGCGGATGAACAGAAAGATCAGGAAGCTGCCGGTGCCGGGGCCGAACAGGCCGTCGTAGAAGCCGATCGCCGCGCCCATCAACAACGCCAGCCCGAGCTCGCGGCGGCCCACATCGCGCGGCCGGTGCAGCGCGCCGAAATCCTTCTTGACCAGCGTGTAGGCCAGCATCGCGATCAGCAGCGCGAGGATCAGCGGCCGCACGGCGTCGCGCGGCAGCAGCGTCACCGCCGTGGCGCCGAGGAACGAGAACACGAACGCGGTGGCCGCGGCGAACAGCACCGGCGCCCACGGAAAGCGCACGTTGCGCGCGTAGCGCCAACCGGCGGCAGCGGTGCCGAAGAACGAACTGAACTTGTTGGTGCCCAGCAGCGCCGCGGGCGTGTGCTGCGGCAGCGCGGTGAACAGCCCCGGCAACTGCACCAGTCCGCCTCCGCCCACCGCGGCATCGACCAGCCCGGCCATGAAGGCGACGCAGACCAGCCAGATCAGTTCGGGAAACAGCGCGTCCACGTGGGCAGTCGGGTCGAGGGGCGCAAAGCATACGCGCGGTGGGGACCATAGCCCTCCCCCGTTTCAACGGGGGATGAGAGCCGTCCGCTTGCGCGGCACTGCCGCGCGGAGGGATCGAATGCCGGGCGCGCTGCGCCGGGCCGGACGGGTTGGGTGGGGGCGAACCGTCAGTGGGCGCAGTTCAAGACTCGGGCGCGGAGTCGCCGCGTGAGTCGGGCTCTCGTCGATCGGTTCGTTTGCCCCCTCCCAACCCTCCCCCGCGTTGCAGGGGAGGGCTTCGCACGTTCGTCCATCACGGAACCCGGGGCGCCATCAGCGCTCGCGTACAATGGCGGGCCGTTTGTCCGCGATCGAAATTCCGTGAAATCCCAGCTCCGCGCCCTGATCGAGCCGCTCGTCGAGCAGGCCATTGCCGCCCTGCGCGCCGCCGGCACATTGCCTGCCGACTTCGCCACGCCCGACTTCACCGTCGAGCGTCCGAAGGATCGCAGCCACGGCGATGCGTCGACGAATGCGGCGATGCTGCTGGCCAAGCCCGCGAAGTCGAACCCGCGCGCGATCGCACAGGCGCTGGTGGATGCGCTGCCGGTGAACGACTCGATCGCCGCGGTCGAGATCGCCGGCCCGGGCTTCCTCAATTTCCGGTTCACCGCGAAGGCATGGCGCGACCAGCTGGTCGCCGTGCACACGCAGGGCGATGCCTTCGGCCGCAACGACAGGGGGGCCTCGCAGACGGCGGGCGTGGAATACGTCTCGGCGAACCCGACCGGCCCGCTGCATGTCGGCCACGGCCGCGCGGCGGTGATCGGCGATTGCATCGCACGCGTGCTCGATGCCAACGGCTGGCACGTCAAGCGCGAGTTCTATTACAACGACGCCGGCGTGCAGATCGAGAATCTCGCCCGCTCCACCCAGGCGCGCGCCAAGGGGCGCAAGCCCGGCGATGCCGACTGGCCGACCGACGCCTACAACGGCGACTACATCGGCGATGTCGCGCGCGCGTATCTCGATGGCGCGACGGTCGAAGTCGACGGCCACACCGTCGCGGGCGTCAACGACGCCGACGATCTCGACGCGATCCGCCGCTTCGCCGTGGCGTGGCTGCGCCGCGAGCAGAACGAGGACCTCGCCGCGTTCGGCGTCGGCTTCGACGTGTACTTCCTCGAGTCGTCGCTGTACGCCGACGGCAAGGTGGAAGAAACCGTGCGCGAGCTCGTCGCCCACGGCCACACCTACGAAGAAGGCGGCGCGCTGTGGCTGCGCAGCACCGACTATGGCGACGACAAGGACCGCGTGATGCGCAAGTCCGACGGCACGTACACGTACTTCGTGCCGGACGTGGCCTATCACCTGTCGAAGTGGCAGCGCGGCTACACGCGTGCGATCACCGAACTCGGCGCCGATCACCACGGCTCGCTGGCGCGTGTGCGCGCGGGCCTGCAGGCGCTCGATGCCGGCATTCCGCAGGGCTGGCCGGAATACGTGCTGCACCAGATGGTCACGGTGATGCGCGGCGGCGAGGAAGTGAAGCTCAGCAAGCGCGCCGGCAGCTATCTGACGCTGCGCGATCTGATCGACGAAGCCGGCCGCGATGCGACGCGCTGGTTCCTGGTCGCGCGCAAGCCCGACTCGCAGCTGGTGTTCGACATCGACCTGGCCCGCAGCCAGTCGCTCGACAACCCGGTCTACTACGTGCAGCTCTCGCATGCGCGCATCTGCGGTCTGCTGCGCAAGCTCGGCGACGCGGGTCTCGCGTTCGATCTGCAGAACGGCCTGGCGCAGTTGCCGGACATGGCGGACGTCGCGTTGCGCGACGTGCTGATCGACCTGTCGCGCTGGCCGGAAATCGTGGCCGCCGCGGGCGCGCAGCTTGAACCCCACCTGATCGCGACCTACCTGCTGGAGCTGGCACAGGGCTTCCAGACGTACTACAACGATCACCAGTTCCTGGTCGATGACGCCGACGTGCGCGATGCACGTCTGGCGCTGGCCATTGCAGTGCGACAGGTACTGCGCAACGGCCTCACGCTGCTCGGCGTGCAGGCCCCGGAGGCGATGTAATGGCGGCACGACGCGGCAAGACCCAGGCCCGACGCAACGGCGGCAGCTCCGGCGGATTGCCGGGCTGGGCATGGATGATCATCGGTGTGGTGCTCGCGCTGGGCATCGTGCTGGCGGTGCCGCGCCTGCTCAAACCCGATTCGCAGGATGGCTTCTTCCGGCCGAGCCCGAATCCCGATGCGCAGCCGGCGGTCAGCACCACGGACGCGGATGCAGAACCCGAACTGCCGACGCCAGCGGGGCAGCGCCCGCGTGCCGCTGCGAGCCAGCAGGGCGCGTCGACGGACTACGATTTCTACACGATGCTGCCCGAGCAGGAAGTCCCGATGACGGACGCCGAACTCGCTGCAAGCACGCGCGCCGAAGCCCAGCGCCAGCAGCGGGCCGAGGCGCAGCAGCAGGCGCTGCAGGCCCAGCATCCCGACGCCGCCGACATGGCCGGCGGCGCGACGACCGGCCCGCAGCCGCTGCCGGAACAGCGCCCGACGCCGGCACAGCAGGCGACCACCGCGCCGGCCACTGCAGCGAGCGCCACGCCGGCCGCAGCCGGCGATGCCCGCTACATCCTGCAGGCCGGCTCGTTCAGCGCCTCCGGGGACGCCGAAGCCCTCAAGGCCCGCATCGCCCTGCTCGGCCTGACCGCACGCGTGGAATCGGGCGAAGCCGCCGGCCGCACCGTGTATCGCGTCCGCATGGGGCCCTACGGCACTGCGACGGATCTGGCAGAAGCCAAGCAGAAGCTCGGCAACGGCGGCCTGCCGGCGCTGGCGATCAAGGCGCAGTAAGCACGAGTCTTCCGCCCAGACGGCGTAATTGAGCACCTCTCCCTCCGGGAGAGGTCGACGCGCAGCGCGCGTCGGGTGAGGGTAGAGCTCCCGCGCCCGGGTTCCGCTCATGGCGAGCGTCCGCCCCTCACCCCAACCCCTCTCCCCGGGGAGAGGGGCTCGAAGCGGAGCGCTTCAGCTTTCCGCGCCGGTGCCTTTCCAGCTCCCCATTCCGTGTCCCCCGTCGCACCCGGATCGCAGCCCACGCGATCCGCCTGCGGACAATGGAGGCTCAAGGGAGGAAGGGCGCCATGACCATCGAAGCGGCACTGATCAAACCCGTCGTCGACGTGCTGCTGGCGCTGTTCCAGCAGGGCAGCGATCTGAAGCTGAAGCACAACGCGCAGGCGTCGGTGCGCGAGGCGATCCGCGAACTGCTGCAGGCCAATCCGGACGAGAACCGGGCGGCGGCGCGCATCGCGATCGCGCGTGCGGCCGGCATCCTGTCCGAGGATGTGGTGCTGGCCGAGGACATGTTGCAGAAACATCGCGCGACGAAAGCGCGCACGCGCGGCAAGTCGACCACCGGTCGGCGGCGCGTGCCGAGCGAAGCGGTCGAAAACGAAACACCCGCGATCAAGCCGCCGGGCACACCCACGCCCGGCACTCCGACATCACACTGAGCCTGCAAGGCTCGTCTCTCCCTCTTCCGGAACCTGCCCATGGCCGGCGTCCTCGTGTTCGCGGCAATGAGTGTGTTGTGGTGCCTGAGCGAACTGTGGATCGGGCTGCGTCATCGCGCGTCCGACCGAAGGCGCGATGCCGGCACGCTGGCGCGGCTGGTGCTGGTGATCGGCGGTTGCGTGACCGTGGCGATGCTGGTGTCGATCTGGCCACCGGGTCGGTTTCCGCCGGCTTGGCAGCCCACTCTGCTGTGGGGCGGCTGCACGCTGATGCTCGCCGGCATGCTGTTCCGCTGGTGGGCGATCCATGAGCTCGCCGAGCACTTCACGGTCGATGTGGCCATCGCCGCCGACCACAAGCTGATCCGCAGTGGTCCCTACCGGCAGCTGCGCCATCCCTCGTACACCGGACTGCTGATGACATTCGCGGGGTTTCTGTGCGTCCTCGGCAGCTGGCTGGCGCCGCTGGTCGTCGCCGCGCCGTTATGGTTCGCGCTGCGCGGGCGCATCCGCATCGAGGAGGCCGCGCTGTCGGCGGCGTTCCCGGTCGACTATCCCGAATACGCACGCACGACGCGTCGGCTTCTGCCCGGCATCTGGTGAGCCGGCGCGGCGACGTCACCGGGTAAGCTGTACCACCCCCGCACGTTGCCGACTCCGCATGACCACCCAGCCCACGACCGCCCTCAGCGACGCCGAACTCGACCGGCTGGATGTGCTGCTCGATCGCTGCACCGATCCCGAAACCGGCCTCGGCAATCTGGAAATGCTCGACGGTTTTCTGTCCGCGCTCGCGGTCGGCCCGGTCGATGTCGAACTGCCGACGGTGTTCCCGGCGATCTGGGGCAGCGGCGAGGTGCCGCGCCGCGACGAACGTCAGACCCGCGAAGCCGAGGCGCTGATCACGCGACTGGCCGCCGAAGTCGAACAGCGCATCCGCCACGATCCCTCGGAAGCGAACGATCGCGAATCGCTGATGCCGCTGCTCGGCCTGCCGCCCGAATCCGAAGGCGACGAAGACAAGGCCGACGGCGCCGATGCGCTCGACGGCATCCCCGAGGATTTCCCGTTCGCCGCAGCCTGGGCCGCCGGCTTCCTGCGCGGCGCCGCGCAGTTCGAAGACGACTGGGCGAAGTGGATGGAAGACCACGAGGCGATCGACAACGATCTGGGCGTGATCACGCGCCTGGCGATCGTCGATCCCACGCAGCTCGCCGATGCGGAGATGACGGCCGAGGAAATGCTCACCCTCGACGAGCGTTTCGACCTGACCTACGACCTGCCGGACATGCTCTACGACATGTACCTGCAACGTCTGCACGACCGTCGTCCTGCGCCGGCCAAGCGCGCCGACGTGCCCGGCCGCAACGATCCCTGCAACTGCGGCAGCGGCAAGAAGTACAAGAAGTGCTGCGCGGACCAGGCGTCCGAGTAAGCCGCAACCCGGCGCGGACTACACGCGCCGGCACGTCCTGATTCCGCATCCATCGCGCGCCGCCTGCCGGCGCGTCGCGCTTCAAGGAGACTCGCCATGACCCGCACCATTCTCATCACCGGCGGCACCTCCGGTTTCGGCGCAGCGGCCGTCGCACGTTTTCTCGCCGGCGGCTGGCGCGTGGTCGCGACGGGTCGTCGCGTCGAGCGGTTGCAGGCGCTGGTCGATGCGCACGGCAGCGAGCGCCTGCACACCGCCGCGTTCGACATCCGCGATGAAGCCGCGATGCATGCCGCGCTCGATGCGCTGCCAGCGGACTTCCGCGACATTGACGCACTGGTCAACAACGCCGGTCTCGCACTCGGCACCGCGCCGGCGCAGCACGCGGATCTTGCGCAGTGGCGGCAGATGATCGACACCAACGTCACCGCACTGGTCACGCTGACGCACGCGCTGCTGCCGACGCTGATCGAACGCCGCGGCGCGATCCTCAACGTCAGCTCGATCGCCGGCAGCTATCCGTATCCCGGCGGCAACGCCTACGGCGGCACGAAGGCCTTCGTCACCCAGTTCTCGCTGGGCCTGCGCAGCGATCTGCACGGCACCGGCGTGCGCGTGACCTCGATCGAGCCTGGCCTGGCCGAAACCGAGTTCACCCTCGTCCGCACCAGCGGCGACCAGGACGCGTCCGACACGCTGTACACCGGCGCGCAGCCGATCGTCGCCGACGACATCGCCGAGACCCTGTGGTGGGTCGCGAACCTGCCGCCGCACCTCAACATCAACCGGCTCGAAGTGATGCCAGTGAGCCAGTCGTTCGCGGGCTTCCAGATCCATCGCGAGGCCTGAGACGGCGCGCGGCCGCGCAAACACGTTGCCTCGATACACTGCCGATGCGCACAGACGCGCGTCCTGCCCGACAAGGAGTCGTCATGTTCCGGAGCCTCTGCACCGCCGCCCTGCTCGTTCCGCTGCTGCTCGTGTCCACAGCCGCTTCGGCCAATCGCGAGGTGGACCGCATGTTCGCCGGGCAGGACACCAATCGTGATGGTGTGATCGACCAGGCCGAAGCCCGCGCGGAAGCGGCGCGGGTCTTCCGGACACTCGATACGAACCGGGACGATGTGCTGGTCATCGGCGAACTCGACCCTCAGGTCGCAAAAGGCAGCCCGGGCGGCGTCGGATTTCCACCCGACATCCACGTCGCGCTGCGACAGGCGACGATGCAGCTCTGGGATGCCAACGGCGATGGCCGGGTCACGCTCGCCGAAACGCAACAGGCCTTCGTGCACGGCCTGCTGATGGCGGACCACGACGGCGACGGCAAGGTCACGCGCGCCGAACTGATCCGCATGCACCAGGGCGTCATCGCGCCGACGCGTTGAAGACGGTGCGGACGGCATGCGCCCGCACCGGCGCGACGGTTTACTGCAACGGCGCCCAGACGAAGCTGCCCTCGCGGCGCACGATCTGACCCAGACCCGGATACGGGAAATGCGGCGAGGCCACGGTGACGCCGCTGTCGGCCGCGCGGGTCAGCAGGGCCTCGCGGCTGGCTTCGGCGGCCGGCGCATCGCCGTCGAACGCGATCGTCCACTGCGGGCGCTGCACCGACACCGCGAAGTGGTGCGCGCCGTCGCCGATGTAGAGCAGGCGCGCATCGCCGTCGACGATCTCGTAGGCGCTATGTCCCGCCGTGTGGCCTTCAACCACCACCGCAGTAACGCCCGGCACCACCTCCGCGCCCGGTGCGAATGCGTCGACGCGCGGCGAGATCGCCGCCGCCAGCGCGGCGTTCGAAGCGTCGGCCTGCAGCGCCTGCCATTCCGGCGCCGAGAGGTGCACGGTCGCATTCGCGAACACGGCCTGGCCGGCGTTGTCGACGAGCCCGCCGACGTGGTCGGGATGCGCGTGGCTGATGAAGATGTCGGTGATCTGCGCGGGCTCGACGCCCGCCGCGCGCAACGATGCAGGCAGGCGGCCGGCATCAGCGAAGTCGGCATCGCCGGCGCCGGTGTCGAACAGCAGCACGCGATCGCCGCTGCGCACCAGCAGCGCCTGCACGCTCAGATGCACCGTGTCGGTGGGTTCGCCGGCCTTCGTCAGCAACGCGTCGACTTCGGCCTTCGGCGCACCGATGCCGAGCGTCTTGCCGTCATTGGGAAACCGGATGTCGCCATCGCGCAGCACGGCTGCATCGAGCGTGCCGATCTTGAAACGATGCACGTCGGCGCTGTCAGCGGCAGGCGCGGTGTCGGCGGTCGTCATCGGCGGCGGCGGGGCATCGACGGTAGCCGGCGGCGGCGCTGGCTCGGCGCAAGCGACGAGCACGGCGGCGAGCGCGAGGGTCAGAACGGCACGGGTGGGATTGAAGTGACGCATGACGGATCTCCTGTCGACGTGGAACGCGGCAAGCCGCGATAGCGCCGCAGCATAGACCCAACATCGCGTCCGATTGCCGACGCCGACGGGCTGCTGCATGTCACCGGGACGCGATGGCATGACGCGGCGTGCGGAGAATTCCGATGCGACGACGCGGCCCTGCGCGCGCAGCCGGATTGCTAACGTGTCCGCCACACATCCACGGCAGGACGCCACGCCCATGAAAGGAATCTGTCTCGCGACGCTCGCGCCGCTGTTGCTGCTCGGCGCAACGCCGGCCCAAGCCAATCCGGGCGGGGCAGCCCATGTTGAATTCATGTTCCGCGATGCCGACGCGAACCGCGATGGCGTAATCACGCAGGCCGAAGTCCGTGCGGCATCGGCACGTCATTTCCGCAAGGACGATCTCGACAACGATGGGATCCTGAGCCGGGATGAAGTCAGGCAACAGCAACTACGCCACGGCGCAGACCAGCTCACGCCTGCGTTGCTGGCCGTGGTCACCAACAACGCATTCGCCATCTACGACGTCGACGGCGACGGCCGCATCACGCTTGAGAACTACCTGCAGTCACAGGTGAACATGGTGCTGCAGGCCGACTTCGACAAGGACGGCCAGGTGACACTGCAGGAAGCGCGCCAGCTGCATGGCGTGGTCGCGCCCTGATCACCGGCGCATCACTCCAACGGTGTGTCGTCCAGATACGTGTAACCGGTGAGCCCGGCTTCCAGCGCATCCTTGAGCCGCTGCGATTCGTCGGCGGCCAGCGCGGCATCGTCGACCAGCGCGGTGTAGCGCGCGCGCAGGTCTTCGAGGCGATAGCCCACGTAGTCGAGCATCACGTCGGTGGTGTCGCCGCGGCGCTGCTGCACGACTGTGATGCCATCGCCTTCGATCTTCACTTCGACCGCGTCGGTATCGCCGAACAGGTTGTGGATGTCGCCGAGGATTTCCTGGTACGCACCGACCATGAAGAAGCCGAGCCGGTACTGCTCGCCCTTGCGCAACGCGTGCAGCGGCAGCGAGGTGTCGAGATCCTCGTTCTCGACGTAGATGTCGATCTTGCCGTCGGAGTCGCAGGTCAGATCGGCGATCACGCCGCGGCGCTCGGGCAGTTCATCGAGGCGCTCGATCGGCACGATCGGGAACACCTGGTCGATCGCCCAGACGTCCGGCATCGATTCGAACACACTGAAGTTGACGAAGTACTTGTCGACCAGCCGCTCGTTGAGCTCGTCGAGCAACGGACGATGACTCTTCTCGTCGAAGGTCAGCCGCGCGCGCACCGCATGCGCGATCGCATAGAACAGATCGTCGATGCGCGCGCGGTGCGTCAGGTCCATCTGACCGAGCGCGTACAGCGCCAGGCCTTCAGCGTGCTGGTGCTGCGCTTCGTGGAAGAGCTCGACCGCCGGACGCGAGGTCAGTTCGGCATGCAGTTCGCGCAGGTTCGCGACGACTGCCGGCTCGTCATCGTGCACGTCGGGCACGCGGCCTTCCGGCGCACGTTCGACTTCGGAGACGTTGGCGACCAGCACCGCGTGATGCGCGGTCATCGCGCGGCCGCATTCGGTGACGATGCGCGGCGGCGTGAGACCGTGTTCGGCGCAGGCCTGCGCCAGCGGCTGCACGATCGAACCGGCGTACTGGCGGATGCCGTAGTTCACCGAGTTGTAGCTGCGCGAGCGCGTGCCTTCGTAATCGACACCCAGACCACCGCCGACATCGACGTGGCTGATCGTCGCGCCGAGCTTGGTCAGCTCGACGAAGTACCGCACCGCTTCGCGCATGCCGTTGGAGATGTCGCGGACATTGGAGATCTGCGAGCCCATGTGGAAATGCAGCAGCTGCAGGCAGTCCGCCATGCCGGCGTCGCGCAGCTTCTTCCACAGGTCGAGCAGCTGGCGCGGGTTGAGGCCGAACTTGGCCTTGTCGCCGCCGCTGTTCTGCCACTTGCCGGCGCCGAGCGAAGCCAAGCGCATGCGCACACCGAGGCCGGGCTTCACGCCGAGCGCCGCGGCTTCTTCCATCACCAGCGCGAGCTCGGACGGCTTCTCGACGACGATGAAGGTCTCAAGGCCGAGCTTGCGGCCGATCAGCGCGAGACGGATGTACTCGCGGTCCTTGTAGCCGTTGCAGACCACGAGACCACCCGGACGCGACAGCGCGAGCACCGCCATCAGTTCCGGCTTGCTGCCCGCCTCCAGACCGAAGCCGTCGCCGTGGTGCGTGGCCAGCGTGCCCGCGACGCCCTGGTGCTGGTTGACCTTGATCGGATAGACGGCCGTGTAACCGCCCGGATACTCCCACTCGGCCTGGGCCTGCGCGAAGGCCTCCTGCAATCGCGCGAGGCGATCGCCGAGGATGTCGGGGAAACGCACCAGCATCGGCAGCTGCGCGCCGTTCGCGCGCGCGGCGTCGACCGCCTCTGGCAGGGCGATCGACGGGCCGTGCTTGCCGCGCGGCGACACCACGATGCGGCCGGCGTCATCGACGTCGAAATACCCCTCGCTCCAGTGCGGGATCGAGTAGGTCTTGCGGGCGAGGTCGGTGGACCAGGCGGTCATCGGCGGCATTCCGGTCGAGCGTGAAGGCCGCATAGTCTAGGGTCTGGCAGCCGAACCTGTGGTGACACCGGCCGCAGCCACGCTCAGAGCGCGCGGCCCCTCCCCTTCTGAAAGACCGGCGCGCCGCACAGGCGCCGCACCCGCTTCGCGAGCGCCGCGGCGTCGCTGCCGGTGAACACGGTGTGGCTGCCCGGCAGCTGCATCGCCTCCGACACCGCGCGCAGGCCGGCGGCTTCGCTGGCGATCGAGCCACGCCAGTCCAGCAGCAGCACGTAATGCGCGGACTGTTCGCGCATCGCGACCTGTTTGCGCACCAGCCACGCGCTGACGATACGTTCGTGGCTGGCGAGCGTGGCGGTCAGGCGCCCCAGCGCGGCGGTGTCGAGATCGTGCAGCTGCAGGGTATCGCCATCGGCAACGGCATCGCGATCACGCAGATCGTCGGCGCGCGGGGCGAGTTCGTCGCGCAGCGCGGTGATCTGGCGAGCCGTGTCGGCATCCACGTCGGGATCGCGCAGCAGTGCCGCCAGCGCCTCGCCAACCGGCCCGACTGCGCCTGCATCGCGCGCGACCGCCTGACGCAGATGGCTGATGCCGCCAATATCGCCCGCCTGCAGCTGGCGTAGTCCGAGCCGGAACGCGACCATTGCGCTGTCCGGATGCGCAGCATGCGCGCGCGCCAGCACCGGTAGCGGATCACGGTCGATCTCGACTGTCTCGAACAGACGCGCATGTTCGACGGCTTCGTTGGCCGAGCGCTCCGGCGAGGCGTCGAGCGCATGGAAACGTGCGCGATCGTCCGCGCCCGCGGCGTGCAGCGCCTGCCATTCCGTCCTCAGTTGCGTGCGCCAGTGCTGGTCCAGTTCGCGTTCGATGGCGTCCAGCGCGTCGCCGAGCCACACCGATGCAGGTTCGCTGGGCGTGCGCAGGACGGCAGACGCGTTCAGCGCGTCGAGACGCCGCGCCAGCACCGGATGCGTGTCATAGGGGTCGACATCGCGATCGGCAATCGCGAGCAGGCGCGCCGGATCCGGCTGTGGCCCAGCGCGCAGGCCATCGATCAACGGCGCCAGCAACTGCGCCGGCGGATGCGATTGCACGCGGGCGCGGGCCAGCACGCGCGGCCACAGCGTCGACTGCAGGCGCCCGCTGCCGTGTTCGATGCGCAGCAGCGCACTGGCCATCGCGTCCCGGCTGACCACCCGTGCGGCGGTCGCGTCGGCGCGGAACTCGTGTGCCCGCGCGAGGACGAAGCTCCACGCGTCGAACAGCGGCGCGTACCACGCGTAGAAGCGCGCGATCGGCAGCGACAGCAGGAAGCCGCTGCGCGCCAGGCCGTCGACGGCGCGATACCAGGTGAAGCGCACGCGGTAGAGCCAGCCGGCGAGGCGGCCGTGTTGTTCGCCGAAATGTCCGAACTCGTGTGCGATCACCGCGGCCGCCTCGTCGCGATCGAGCAGCTGCAGCAAGGGCAGACCCAGCACGAGGTAATGCCGGTGTCCGGCCAGTCCCAGCAGGCGCGGCAGGCTGGCCGCGGCGGCATTGAGCTGGGTGTCGATGACGATGCCCGCCAGCGGCGGTGCACCGGTCGCCTTGCGCAGACGCTCGACTTCGGCCTGCAGCATCGGCGCCTCATCCGCTGCCAGCAATCGTCCGTCCGGCACCTCGAAGCGCATCCACAGCGCGCGTACCAGCGCGGCGATGCCGGCACCGGCGATCAGCAGCACGATCGCCAGTTGCGGGTCGAAACGGACGCCCTGCACGAGCACCTGCCATGCGATCGCGAGCGGCGCGGCCAGGAGCAGCAGCAACAGCCCGATCAGGAAACCGTAACCGGCGAGTGCCAGCAGCAGGACCCGGATCAGATATGCGCGTGGCGCCGCGGCGGCAAGGGTTTCGAGGCGCTCGACTCGCGCGCAATGGCGGGCAGTGGCGGCCTGCGCCGCGCGGCGATCTTCCATGGGCTCGGGCGGTGTGGGCAGCGGGTGCGTCGCAGTATCGCATCGGCCCGGACACGAAGCCGACACCTGGACTTCGCTACAATTTCGCCCCTCGCGCGGGGCACTGCTTCTACACGCCGTCGCCGGAATTTCCCTCATCCGCTTTCCAGGACACCTCATGACCGCGCCCAACTGGCTCTACGAAAACTTCGAAACCGCCGGCTCGGCCATCGGCTTCCGCGTGAATATGAAGCTCGACGAGGTGCAGTCGCCGTTCCAGAAGATCGAGATCTACGAGAGCACCGACTGGGGCAACGTCATGCTCATCGACGGCGCGATGATGGTCACCACGCGCGACAATTTCCTCTATCACGAGATGATGTCGCACCCGGCGCTGTTCACGCATACCGCGCCGAAGACCGTGGTCATCATCGGCGGCGGCGACTGCGGCACGCTGCGCGAAGTGCTGCGCCACCCGGGCGTCGAGAAGGCCGTGCAGTGCGACATCGACGAGCAGGTCACGCGTATGGCGGAGAAGTACTTCCCCGAGCTGTGCGAATCCAATGGCGACCCGCGCGCCGAGATCCTGTTCGACGACGGCATCGCCTACATGGCGAATTGCGAACCCGGCAGTGTCGACATCGTCATCGTCGATTCGACCGATCCGGTCGGCCCGGCGGAGGGCCTGTTCAACAAGGCCTTCTTCGAAAGCTGCCATCGCGCGCTGAAGGACGACGGCATCCTCGTCCAGCAGTCCGAATCGCCGCTGGTGCTGCTGGAGCTGATCCAGGCCATGCGCGCCGAGATGGGCAAAGCCGGCTTCACCACGTTCCAGACCCTGCCGTTCCCGCAGCCGTGCTACCCGACCGGCTGGTGGAGCTGCACCCTGGCGCGCAAGGGCCAGGGCTTCGACTTCCGCGAAGCCGACGCACGCGCGAAGCCGTTCGAGACGCTCTACTACACCGCCGACATCCACAAGGGCGCGCAGTCGCTGCCGCCGTTCGTTGCGAAGGCGCTGGGCGAAGGCTGAGTTCTCAGCAGCCGCAGCTGCCCGTGACCGGGCGTGCGATGCGCGCGCCATCATCGCGGACGACCGAGAGGCGTCCGCGGAACTTGAAGTACTCGCACCCTTCGTTTTCGTAACAGGTGCGCGTGACGAAGCCTGCGAACCAGGCCGTGTAGCGTCCGCCCTCGAAGCGGGCGTTGATCGGCATGCCGCAACGCACGCCCCAGACGTTCAGCGTGCCGCTCACCTCGCTCATGACCCGGTCAGCGCCGTCGACGCGAATGACCGCTGGCGATCCGGCATCGAGGCGCTGCATCAGCAGCGGTGGCACGAAGGTCCAAGCCCAAGGCACCTCGCCATGCGTGAGCGAACAACCGCATTCGGCGTAATGGACCGGCTGCGGATCTACACGCAGCGGGCCATTGCCTGACGTGCTCGCGCCGCTCAGCAGCAACGCGGGCAGCAATACGAGCCAGGGCGCGCTAGATCGCATCCCCGTCGAGCTCGCCAGTGCGGATCCGCACCGCGCGTTCGAGGTCGTAGACGAAGATCTTGCCGTCGCCGATCTTGCCCATGCCGGCGGACTTGAGGATCGCTTCGACGACGTTGTCGACGATGTCGTCGGTAATCACGATTTCCAGCTTCACCTTCGGCAGGAAGTCGACCACGTACTCGGCGCCGCGATATAGCTCGGTGTGGCCCTTCTGGCGGCCAAAGCCTTTCACTTCGGTGACGGTAATGCCGTTGACGCCGACATCGGCGAGCGCTTCGCGCACGTCGTCGAGCTTGAACGGTTTGATGATGGCCATGACCATTTTCATCGCATGGGCCTCCCCGGTATGGATTCGGAACAAGGATACGCCACGCTCACGCGACGCCCCACACGATCGCTGCAACCGCGGCTTGTCGCGGTCCTACCCGCATGCTGTAGTGCCGCCCCGCCAGGCGCCGGGATTCCCCTACCGCGCCCCAAGGCCGCTGCCGACGGCATGCATTCAACCGCCGGGCGAGTCTGGCCATGCAATCAAGGACACCGTGATGATCGATCTGAACTCCGTCGACGAACTCGCCCGCCGCCTCAGCAGCCTGGTGCCGCCGGGCCTGCGCGAGAGCCGCGAAGAGATCCAGGAAAACTTCAAGGCCGTGCTGCAGTCGGGCCTGACCAAGCTGGATCTGGTGACCCGCGAGGAATTCGAAGTCCAGCGCGCGGTGCTGCTGCGCACGCGCGAGAAGCTCGAAGCGCTGGAAGCGCAGGTGCGCCAGATCGAGGCCCAGTCGTCGCCGGCGAGCGCCGCGTCGACCGGCAACGTGAGCAACACCGCCCACTAGAGGACACACCATGGGACTTGCGCTCGTGCACGGACGTGCGCGCGCAGGCATCCGCGCCCCAGAGGTCAAGATCGAAGTGCATCTCGGCGGCGGCCTGCCGTCGATGTCGATCGTCGGGCTGCCGGAAGCCGCGGTACGCGAAGCCAAGGACCGGGTCCGCGCCGCGATCCAGTGCGCGCAGTACGAATTTCCCGCACGCCGCATCACCGTCAATCTCGCACCCGCCGATCTGCCCAAGAGCGGCGGCCGCTTCGATCTGCCGATCGCGCTGGGCATCCTCGCCGCGAGCGGACAGATTCCAGCCGACGCGCTGCGCGACTGGGAGTTCGTCGGCGAACTCGGCCTGACCGGCGAACTGCGCGCGATCGATGGTGCGCTGCCTGCCGCGCTTGCAGTCGCCGGTACCGGACGTTCGCTGCTGGTGCCCGCGGCGAACGGCCCCGAAGCCGCGCTCGCGTCCGATGTGGCCGTCCATACCGCCCGCACGCTGCTCGAAGTCTGCGCGATGCTCGGCGGCCAGAAGTCATTGCCGCAGGCGGTGCCACCACCGCAACGCGAGGTGCCGACGATCGACTTGCGCGATGTGCGCGGCCAGGCGCAGGCGCGACGCGCGCTGGAGATTGCAGCGGCTGGCGGACACCACCTCCTGCTCGTTGGACCGCCCGGTTGCGGAAAGACACTGCTGGCGTCGCGACTGCCCGGCCTGCTGCCACCCGCAAGCGAGGCCGAAGCACTGGAGACCGCGGCGGTGCTGTCCGTCAGCGGGCGCGGACTGGATCCGACCGCCTGGCGCACGCGCCCGTTCCGCAATCCGCATCACACCGCCAGCGCGGTCGCGCTGGTGGGTGGCGGCGCCGAACCGCGACCCGGCGAGATTTCGCTGGCGCACAACGGGGTGCTGTTTCTCGACGAATTGCCGGAATGGCAGCGGCACGCGCTGGAAGTACTGCGCGAGCCGCTGGAATCGGGTGTCGTCACGATCTCGCGCGCCGCGCGCCAGAGCGAGTTCCCCGCGCGCTTCCAGCTGGTTGCGGCGATGAACCCGTGCCCATGCGGCTGGGCCGGCGACGTCTCCAGCCGCTGCCGTTGCAGCAACGACCTCATCACCCGTTACCGCGCACGCATTTCCGGACCGCTGCTGGACCGCATCGATCTGCATGTCGATGTGCCACGCCTGCCACCGTCGGCACTGCGCCCCGATGCGCCTGGCGGCGAACCCAGCGCCGACGTCGCCGCGCGCGTCGCGTCTGCACGCGAAAGACAGTACGCGCGTGCCGGCACGCTCAATGCCCAGCTCGATCAGAGCACGACCGCGCGCGACTGCCGCCTCGCGCCGAAGGACCAGGCACTGCTTGAGCGCGCGATCGAGGCTCTGCACCTGTCGGCCCGTTCGATGCACCGCATCCTGCGCGTCGCGCGGACGATTGCCGACCTCGATGGCAGCGAGGCCATTGCCACGCCGCATCTCACCGAGGCGTTGGGGTATCGGGGCGCCAACGCAGGACGCTCGCCCCAGGCCTGAGCCGGTGTGCGGCGTCGAATGCCTAGCTTTTCCTTTGCGTGCGCACGCGCATCCAGGCACGCGCGACCAGCACGGCGACGAGTACGAACACCCACAACGGCCACATGGCCACCAGACCGACCGTGACATCGAGCACGCCCTGCCAGCCGCCGCGCAGCGCCTGTCCGATCCGGGCGAAGAATCCCGGCCGATGCTGCGCGAATGCCGCATCCGGATCCGGCCGCTCGCTGCGCCGCACCTGCGACGGCTGATACAGCGACAACGACAGCGTCGCGAATGCAATGCGGTCTTCGACCTCGCGTTGCGCGACGCGGGCGTCGTCGCGTGCAGCCAGCGCCTGCTCGCGAGCGGCGAACGCCTCGCCTTTGCGGTCCAAGCGATCCTCGTCACGGACGGCCTGCGCCAGCGACTGCTGCAAGGTCTCCGACCGCGCATGGGCGAGCTGCTGGCGCAGCAGATCGAACTGCACATCCCGGGCCTCGAAGTCGCGGCTGTCGAGGAACGTCATCTGCGTGGCGAGTTCACGCAGGAAGACCTGCGCGCGATCGCTGGGCACCCGGACGACGAGCTCGCCCTGTGTCGTGTACTCGGTCAGTTCCAGCAGTCGTCCGTCGCCGATCCTGTGGCGTCGCACCTCCTGTGTATCGGAACGGATCCGGTTGGAGACCACGAATCCGTCCTGACTGGCCGCAAGGTCTTCGATGGCGAGCGCCGACCGGTAGACATCGTCGACCGAGAACCGCACGTCCGCGGTCCGCACGAAACTCCGGCCAGGATCGTTCTGGGTCATCGCGCCGGATGCCATCTGCACGGGCGCGTCGACCGTTGCGCCCGCAGCCGACGCGTTTTCCGCAGAGACGACCTCGGCCTGCGGCGCGTCCGCAGACGTCATCTCCTCCGCCCCGCCGGGCTGCCTCGCGCAGCCGCTCATCAGTATCGCCAGCACGCATGTCGACCACCACGCAACGCGTCGGAACTCGTGCATGAATCTCTCCAGAAAGAGTCGGGGAAAAGCGGATGACGCTGGATGCGCGGAACGCGCAGCGCGCGATCGAGCATCGTGCCCCGCACAGACCTGCGCCACCCTGCCATCGGTCACGCCGAGTACTTAACGGGTTTCCAACACGTCCGGCAGGCCGTCGCGCTAGCGTCAAGCGGCACAACTCACCCGGGGAATACCAATGCGTCAACTCATGCTCGCGACCGGCATCGCCGTCGCGCTGACCGCGTGTGGCGGTCGCAACGAACCTGCCGATGCTGCCGCGCAGGCACCCGCCGCCGCCCCGCCGACCACGCTCGCCGATGTCGAACTCATTCCGCGTGAGGCACTCTTCGGCAATCCTGAACGTGCCGGCGTGCAGCTGAGCCCCGACGGCAAATACCTCAGCTGGATCGCACCGGTCGACGGCACGATGAATGTCTGGGTCGCACCGGCCGACAATCCGGGCGCGGCGAAGGCAGTCACCCAGGACACCGCGCGCGGCATCCGCAGTTATTTCTGGACCTACAAGTCGGGCACGCTGCTGTATCTGCGCGACACCGGCGGCGACGAGGATTTCCATCTGTTCGCAGTCGATGTCGACAGCGCGCAGGCGCGCGACCTGACGCCGTTCCCGAAGACCACCGCGCAGGTCGTCGGCGTGAGCCATCGCCAACCCGACACGCTGCTGGTCGGCATTAACGACCGCGACGCGCAGTGGCACGACCTCTACAAGGTCGATCTCGCCAGCGGCGCGCGCATGCTGGTCGAGCAGAACAGCGACCAGATCGCCGGCTACATCGCCGATGCCGATTACGCGCTGCGCTTCGCCTCGCGCAGCCGGCCCGATGGCGGCATGGACGTCCTGCGTCGCAACGGCGATGCCTGGGAGGTGCAGGACGACATCCCGTTCGAGGACGTGCTGACCACCGCGCCGGCAGGTCTCACCGAAGACGGCAAGACGCTGTACATGTCCGATTCGCGCGAACGCAACACCGCCGCGCTGTATGCGATCGACACCACCAGCGGCGAGAAGACGCTGGTGCACCAGGATCCGCGCGCCGATGTCGGCGGCAGCCTGACCGATCCGCGCACCGGCGTGCTGCAGGCAGTGTCGGTGAATTATCTGCGCGAGGAATGGACGACGCTCGACGATTCGATCAAGGCCGATCTCGCCAAGCTCGAAGCGATCGGCCCGGGCGAGGTCTCGATCAACAGCCGCACGCTCGACGATCGCCACTGGCTGGTCGCGTACTCCGCCGCTGAATCACCGGTGGTCTATTACCGGTACGACCGCGGCGAGAACGGCGCCGAAGGCACGCTGACCGAGCTGTTCTCCGGCCGCCCTGCGCTGGACGGCAAGCCGCTGGTGCCGATGTGGCCGCTGAAACTCAAGTCGCGCGACGGCCTGACCCTCGTCAGCTATCTCACCCTGCCCAAGCACGCCGACGCCGACAACGACGGCAAGGCCGATGCGCCCGTGCCGATGGTGCTGCTGGTGCACGGCGGCCCATGGGCGCGCGACGGCTACGGCTACAGCGCGATGGACCAGTGGCTGGCGAATCGCGGCTATGCGGTGATGAGCGTCAACTTCCGCGGCTCGACCGGTTTCGGCAAGGACTTCACCAACGCCGGCAACGGCGAGTGGGCGGCGAAGATGCACGACGATCTGATCGACGCCGTGCAATGGGCGGTCGACAGCGGCGTCACCACGTCCGACAAGGTCGCGATCATGGGCGGCAGCTACGGCGGCTACGCGACGCTGGTCGGCCTGACGTTCACGCCGGAGACCTTCGCCTGCGGCGTCGACATCGTCGGCCCGGCCAACCTCAACACGCTGCTGTCGACGGTGCCGCCGTACTGGGCGAGCTTCTTCGAGCAGCTGACCCGGCGCATGGGCGATCCGCGTACCGATGCAGGCAAGGCCTGGCTGACCGAACGCTCACCGCTGAGCCGTGCCGACGCGATTACCAAGCCATTGCTGATCGGCCAGGGTGCCAATGACCCGCGCGTGAAGCAGGCCGAGAGCGACCAGATCGTCGAGGCGATGACCGCGAAGAACATTCCGGTCACCTATGTGCTGTTCCCCGACGAAGGCCACGGCTTTGCGCGGCCGGAAAACAACAAGGCGTTCAATGCGGTGGCCGAAGGCTTCCTCGAAACCTGCCTCGGCGGGCGTTCGCAGCCGATCGGCGAAGAGTTCAAGGGCTCGAGCATCACCGTGACGACCGGTGCCGATGGCGTGCCGGGCCTGGCGGATGCGCTGAAGTCGCATACGCAGGAAGTGCGGAAGTAACAAGTGTCACCGCGGCGTTCGCGCCGCGGGATGCGCCTGATGCCCCAGCGCCCCGCACGGCACGGTTTATCTCACTGCAGGCAGAAAACCGTTCCGATCCAACCTGCGGACACGTCACGTAAGACCGCTTCCAACGTCGCGTGCAATCGCCCCGGAGCGACGCCATGCCTCGTCCACATCTCACACGCGAGCACGCCACGCTTATCGCCATGCCCGCTCGGCGAAAAAAAATCACGAATTGGCCGCCATGGCGGACCGACGCACTTTTCAGATCGAAACGTCCGTCAGATCCCCAGATCCTGGCCGCGCGGTGTGCCGCGCCGATAGCGAAGCGCATCGAGCGTATCTTCGCGCGCCTCTTCCTTGGATGCAGCCGACCTGCAGATACGCGTCGCCCGCTTGCTTCCGATGGGCTTCTCATGCCGGCAGATCGTCGGCTCCTCGGCCGCGGCCTGGGCGGGCCGCACGGGCTCGGCCGCAGCGACCACCGGGGCCGCTTCCGCCGGCGCAACCACGGCGGGCGCGGCGACATCCTGGGCAAAGGACACTGGAACAACTATCAGACTGAGGGCAAAACATGCCGCGGCAAGGCCGACCGATCGCATCGGTTGCTCCTAGAAAGTGAGTTGGCTGTCGACCCTACCCCACTTGACGCGGCCTTGCACCAAAACGCCCCATTCAGGCGCACGTGAAGTGGCGGACCGCGTCGAGAGCCGCCTGATGAGGTCATCGGGGGTGTAAGGCGCACCCGCGCGCCTTGCACCGATTTCAGGACTGGTCTGGTCGCGTGGGCTGACTTTTTTTCCGCCGCATCGCCTCTTCCGCCGCGCGTCTTTCGACACGCGCCTCTTCCGCCGTCCTGCAAAGCCGCGTCACGCGGTTACTGCCGGTCTGCCTGGTCCGCGTGCAGACCAGTGCCTCTTCGTCCTTCTCCACGCGCTCCTCCTGGGCCGCGTTCACCACGCTGCTTTCAGCAGCAGGCTCCTGCGCGATGGCGGTGAACGCAGCGGGTATGATCAGAAACGCTGTCAATACGGCGGTCAATCGGGTTCGGGTCATCCTTTTCTCCGAGCTGTCGCGGGATATCGACACTATCGTTCAGTCGACCGCCACGCTTTGCCGTATCTGGCGATAACGCCTTCACCCGCATCGCCGAGTCAGGCCGCCCTGGTTTCATAGAACTGTTCTTCTTCCGTCGAACCCGTCAGCGCAGTCACGCTCGACGCGCCGCCCTGGATCACCGTGGTCACGTCGTCGAAGTAGCCGGCGCCGACTTCCTGCTGGTGCGAGACGAAGGTGTAGCCCTTGTCGCGCGCGGCGAACTCGCGTTCCTGCACCTGTTCGACGTAGTGCTTCATGCCTTCGCCGCGGGCGTAGTCGTGGGCGAACTGGAAACTGTTGAACCAGTTGATGTGAATGCCGGCCAGGGTGATGAACTGGAACTTGTAGCCCAGCGCCGCCAGGTCCTCCTGGAAGCTTGCGATCTGGCGGTCATCGAGGTTCTTCTTCCAGTTGAAGCTCGGCGAGCAGTTGTAGCTCAGCAGCTTGCCGGGATGCTTCTCGTGCACCGCCTGGGCGAATTCGCGGGCGAAGCCGATGTCCGGCGTGCCGGTCTCGCACCAGACCAGATCCGCGTATGGCGCGTAGGCCACGCCGCGGCTGATCGCCTGCTCCAGACCGTTGCGCACCTTGTAGAAACCTTCCGCGGTGCGCTCGCCGGTGACGAAGGGCGCGTCGTTGGCGTCGAAATCCGAGGTGAGCAGATTCGCAGCTTCAGCATCGGTGCGCGCGAGCACGATCGCCGGCACCCCGAGCACGTCCGCGGCCAGGCGCGCGGCGACCAGTTTCTGCACGGCCTCCTGGGTGGGCACCAGCACCTTGCCGCCCATGTGACCGCACTTCTTGACCGCGGCCAGCTGGTCCTCGAAATGCACACCGGAGGCGCCGGCGACGAGCATGTTCTTCATCAGCTCGTAGGCGTTGAGCACGCCGCCGAAGCCGGCCTCGCCGTCTGCGACGATCGGCAGGAAGAAATCGATCGCCTCAGACTCGTCGAGCTTGCCGTCAGCGATGTTCTTCCACTGGATTTCGTCGGCGCGCTGGAAAGTGTTGTTGATCCGGCGGACCATCGTCGGCACCGAGTCGTAGGCATACAGCGACTGGTCCGGGTACATGGTTTCGGAGCTGTTGCCGTCGGCGGCGACCTGCCAGCCGGACAGATACACCGCTTCCAGACCGGCCTTGGCCTGCTGCATCGCCTGGCCCGCGCTGATCGCGCCGAAGGCGTTGACGTAGCCCTTCTTCGCCTCGCCGTTGACGAGGTCCCACAGCTTCTCGGCGCCGCGCTTGGCCAGCGTGTGCTCGGGCTGCACGCTGCCGCGCAGACGCACGACATCGGCGGCGGAGTACGGCCGCTGGATGCCGCTCCAGCGCGTGTTGGTGGTCCAGTCCTGCTGCAGGGCGTCGATCTGTTGCTGGCGGGTGGTCATGGCAGGTCTCCTTTGGAGCGGGATGCGGGATGAGTGATCTGGACGAGCGTCTGATCGGCGGCGATCACGGCGACTCAAAGCCGCGCGTACGCCGGCAATGTCAGAAAGTCTTCGAGCGTGTCGCGATGCGTCAGGTCTTCCAGCAGCGCGATGGCTTCGGGCACGCGCGCCGCGCCCGGGATGTCCTGACCGGAGAGCTTCGAAGGCAGCGACAGCAGCACCCGGTCAAGCAGCGCCTCGTCGATCGCAGTCCCGTCTTCGAGATGCAGCGGCGCGTGGCCGTCGTCGGCGTAGTGGATCCACTGCCAGAGTTGCGCGCGCGCGATCTCGGCCGTCGCGGCGTCTTCCATCATGTGGTGGATCGGCACGCAGCCATTGCCGTCGAGCCAGGCGGCGATGTACCGCACGCAGACCTCGACGTTGCCGTCGAATCCCGCGCGGCTGATCGTGCCGATGGACGGTGCGATCAGATCGTCGCGGTCCACCAGCACGTCGTCGCGCGTCATCGCGTGCTGGTGCGTGCCGCGCATGCGCTCGTCGAAGATCTGTTTCGCCAGCGGAATCAGTGCCGGATGCGCGACCCAGGTGCCGTCATGGCCCGCGGTGACCTCGCGCAGCTTGTCGGCGCGCACGCGCGCCATCGCCGCATCGTTCGCCGCGTCATCGCCGGCGATCGGAATCTGCGCTGCCATACCACCCATCGCATGCGCGCCGCGGCGGTGACAGGTCTGCACCAGCAGCTCCGAGTACGCCTTCAGGAACGGCTGCGTCATCGTGACCTGCGCGCGCTCCGGCAGCACGCGGTCGCGGTGGCGGCGGAAGGTCTTGAGATAGGAAAAGATGTAGTCCCAGCGGCCGCAGTTGAGACCGGCGATGCGGCCCTTCAGCGCGTGCAGGATCTCGTCCATCTCGAACACGGCCGGCAGGGTTTCGATCAGCACCGTCACGCGGATCTGCCCGGCCGGCAGCCCCAGCGTGCGTTCGATGTGGGCCAGCACGTCGTCCCACAGCTGGGCCTCTTCCATCGACTGCAGCTTGGGAATGTAGAAGTACGGGCCGCGGTCCTTCGCTGCCAGCGCGTGCGCGTTGTGGAAGGCGAACAGGCCGGCATCGAACAGGGCGCCCGACATCGGCGCGCCGTCTATGCGCACATGCTTCTCGTCGAGATGCCAGCCACGCGGACGCACGATCAGGACCGCACGTTGGTCCTCGAGCTTCAGCGCATAACGCTTGCCGGCGGGCGAGGTGAATGCCAGGGTGCCGGCGATCGCGTCGCGCAGCGCGCGCTGACCGGTCAACAGGTTGCGCCAGGTCGGCGAGGTCGAATCCTCGAAGTCGGCCATGTAGCAGCTGGCGCCGGAGTTCAGCGCGTTGATGACCATCTTCGGATCGACGGGACCGGTGATCTCGACCCGCCGGTCACGCAGCGCGGCCGGCAATGGCGCGACCCGCCATTCGGACTCGCGGATGCTGCGTGTCGCGGTGCGGAAGTCCGGCAGCGCGCCGGCATCGAAGGCGGCCTGGCGGTTCTGGCGTTCGGCCAGCAGGCCCAGCCGGCGGGCATCGAACCGGTCGTGTAGATCGGCCAGGAACGCGAGGGCGGCGGTGTCCAGGAGGTCGGCCGGGGTGCCAGCAGGCACGGTGGTGCGCGGATCTTCGGTGGGCGGAGCGGGCTTGATGACGGCATTCACGGGAGCGGTCCTTTCGCGTGCAGCGGCGGTATTGCGGTGCAGCAGACCGTCCTCCCATGCCGATTATTTGACAACCGAGTTCTGTCAATGACTATCATCAGCTGCGCTTATACGAGCAATCCCATGTCCGCCAAGTCCCCATCAGACCTCAGGTTTCCGTACAAGAGCGATCGACTCAAACCACTTCGCGCGTTCTGTCAGACCACGCGTTTGGGGTCAGTCTCACGGGCCGCCGAGGCGCTGTACGTCAGCCAGCCGGCAATTTCGCTGCAGTTGCAGGCCCTGGAACGCGAGCTGGGGGTCAAGTTGCTGGAGCGCAGCGGCCGGCGGCTGGTGCCCACGCGCGAAGGCGAAGCGCTCTACGCGCTGGCGATGCCCCTGGTCGAAGGGCTCGACGGCCTGCCGGCGGCGTTCCGGCGCGAAGTGGGCGGACTCGATGCCGGCGAACTGACGGTCGCGGCCAACAGCTCGACCATCCTCTATCTGCTGCCACGCATCGTCGATCTGTTCCGCCGCCAGCACCCGGACGTCCGCCTGACGCTGCAGGACGCGATCACCGCGGACGGCACCGACCTGCTGCGAAGCGACGCCGTCGACCTCGTGGTCGGCTCCATGGTCGATGTGCCCGGCGATCTCAGCTACGCGCCGGTCTACCGCTTCGACCCGATCCTGCTGACCCCGCCCGACCACGCCCTCGCCCGCGCGAAAACGCTCACGCTGGAGGAGATCGGCCGCTACGGCCTGATCCTCCCGCCGAAACGCCAGATCACCTACCGCCTCGTCGACCAGGTGTTCCAGCAGGCGCGGGTGCCCTACACGGTGGCGCTGGAAGTCGGCGGCTGGGAGGTCATCAAGCAGTACGTGGCGATGGGCATGGGCATCTCGATCGTCAGCTCGATCTGCCTCGACGACAGCGACAGCGCACGACTGGCGACGCGGTCGGTGTCGGCGTGGTTTCCGGCGCGCTCCTACGGCGTTGTCGTGCGCAAGGGCAAGGTGCTGTCACCGCAAGCGCGGGCCTTCATCGAGCTGATCCAGCCGGATCTGTTCGTGCGGCGGGATCATCAGGACGCTGGGCATTCGGAGCGGTAGCGGTGTTCTGTTTTCGCTGTTGCTGTTGCATTGTTCTTCAGAACGCCCTGCTCCAGATCGCAGACCTGGAAAACGCCGCACAGCCATGAGCGGCGCCCTTCGGGTAAGCGGGTGCATCGCGGCGTGACGAACAGCCGCCCCATGCGTCGAGACGTCTGACAAGGACAGGCAAAAAAAGCCCGGCACATGCCGGGCTTTCTTCTGAAGGCGAAGGCTGACGTCAGCCGGCAACCGCCAACTTCTCCTGCCCATATCGCCACACCGCCAGCAGCCACAGCGCGGCAGCCAGCGCCAGGCTCGCACCCAGATACACACCCCAGACTTCCGGTGCGATCGGTTCGGCGCGGATGATCTTCAGCAGCAACTGGTTCTGCGCGAGGAACGGCACGGCGAACTGCCACAGCTCGGTCTTGATCGGGTTGATCATCAACACGAAGCTCGGAACCATCGGCAGCAGCATCAGCCAGACGATGTGGCTCTGGGCTTCCTTCATGCTCTTGGCGGTCGCGGCGAGGAACGTCAGCAGCGACGTGCCGACGAACAGCATCGGCAGCAGGACCAGCAGCATCTTGCCGATGGCCATGAAGCTCACGTCGAGCATCCGCGCCGAGCCGCCGCCCATCTGCGCGCTGATCTTGAACGCGAGTAGGGTCAGCAACAGCGAACACATGCCGATGATGCAGGCCGCGGCGATCTTGCCGCTGACGATGGCGCCGCGGGAGGCCGGCGTGGCCAGCAGCGGTTCCAGCGACTGCCGTTCGCGTTCGCCGGCGGTGGCGTCGAGGATCAGGTACGAGCCACCGATGAAGCTCGACAGGATCAGCAGATACGGCAGCAGCACCGCCAGCATGATGCCGCGCTTGGCTTCCTCGGTTGCGGTATCGCGGGTGCCGACTGCGACCGGCTGCACCACCGCGGGATCAATGCCGCGGGCGAGCAGGCGCAAGGCGCCGACCTGCTGGCCGTACGCGGCAATCGCGGTACGCACACGACGCGTCGGCGTCTCGGCATTGCGGCGCGTGCTGTCGCTGATGATCTCGACCGTCGCCGGGCGGCCGGCATGCCAGTCCTCGGCAAAGCTCGCCGGAATCTCGATCGCCACGTCGATGTCCTGGCCGGCGATCGCGGCGTCGAGATCCGCCGGTGCATCGACGGCCTGGATACCGAGCGTCGCCAGATGCGCGACCAGATTCGGTGCGTGTTCGGCGCCGATCACCGGCACTTCCAGCACGCGGTCCTGTTCGGTTTTCATGCGTTTCTCGGCCATGAAGTTCATGCCCAGCATCAGCAGCGGGTACATCAACGGACCGAGCAGCAGCGCCATGAACAACGTGCGCCGGTCGCGTGCGATGTCGAGCAGCTCCTTTCGCACCACGCACCACATCCATTTCAGGTTGCTCATGCCAGCAGGCCCTCCTCGGAACCGATCGCACTGACGAATGCATCTTCGAGATTCGGTTTGCCGAACCGCTCGCGCAGTTCGTCGGCGGTGCCGTCGGCGACGACGCGACCCTTGGCGACGATGACGATGCGGTCACAGAGGGCTGCGACCTCCTGCATGATGTGGCTCGAGAAGATCACGCAGCGGCCGTCGTCGCGCAGCTTGAACAGGAACTCGCGCATCGCGCGCGTGGTCATCACGTCCAGGCCGTTGGTCGGCTCGTCGAGAATCACGTTGCGCGGGTCGTGCACCAGCGCGCGGGCGATCGCGGTCTTGGTGCGCTGGCCCTGGCTGAAACCTTCGGTCTGGCGGTCGAGAATCTCGCCCATGTCGAGCTGTTCGCTGAGCACACGCGTGCGCTCATTGATCTCCGCTTTCGACAGACCATGCAGCTCGCCGAAGTAGCGGATGTTCTCGCGTGCGGTCAAGCGCTTGTAGACGCCGCGCGCATCGGGCAGCACGCCGAGCACGCGGCGCACCGCAGCCGGGTCCTGCGCAGCGTCGATGCCGTCGACCAGCACGCGGCCGCTGTCGGGCTGCATCAGCGTGTAGAGCATGCGCAGCGTCGTCGTCTTGCCGGCGCCGTTGGGGCCGAGCAGGCCGGTGATACGGCCGTCCTCGGCGACGAAGTCGACGCCGTCGACGGCCTTGACCGCGCCGGTCTTCGTCTTGAACGCCTTGTGCAGTTGCTGGGCCGTGATCATCGGCGGAGCTCCGGAAGAAAGAGGGAAGTCGACAGGCGCGGCGCGGTCACGGCGACCACCCGTTGAAGCTGGTGAACGGCGGCACCGGACGCATCGCGTCCAGGCACGTGGCGTCGAGCGCCTTGGCGTCGGTCGATTCGATGAACTGCGCGAGCAGCTTGGGCGCGCAGCCGAGCGCGAACGTGCCGTGGCCCTGACCCTTGAACACCAGATGGCGACCGTTGGGCAGACCGGCCAGCACGCGCTCGGCATACGCGGGCGGCGTCACCGGGTCGAGTTCTCCCGACATCAGCAGCGCGGGGACGTCCGACTGCAGCGCCGCGGTGTGGTTGGCCGGCGGCGTACCGGTCGGCCACGTGCGGCAGGCGCCGAAGAACATGCTGGCGACACCGGGGCCGAGGATCGTGTCCGCGACGCGGCCGTCTTCGCGATACCGGCCGGCGTCTTCGGCGCAGATCACCGACCACTGCATGCCGCGGGTCATCTGGCCGCCGACGTTGCTGACCATCAGTTGCGACAGCGACATCAGCGGGCCGTAGCGGCCCTGTGCCGCTTCATCGAGGATCAGCGGCAGCAGCGACGCGGTCTGCGGTGCGTACGAGAACAGGAACGCGAGGCCGGTCACCGTGTCCGGCGTGACCACGCCATCGCGCTGCGCGCCGGTGGTCGGATCGCGATAGGTCACCGGCGCCGGCGTCGTCTGCAGCGTCGACAGCACGCCGCGCAGCTGCGCCTGCAGATCGGTCGGGAAGCGCGTCCGGCAGGCGGCGTCCTGCGCGCACTGCTTCGACTGCAGGCTGAGCGCATCCTCGAAGGTGTGCGCGAACTCGCCGCCGACGACCAGATCGTTCGGCGCCACGCCGTCGAGCACGATGCTGCGCGTGTGTTGTGGATACGCCATCGCGTACTGCTGCGCCACACGCGTGCCGTAGGAGCCGCCGACCAGGTTCAACTGTTCGGCGCCGAGTGCGGCGCGCACGGTGTCGAGGTCGCGGATCGCGTTGGCGGTCGTGTAGAAGCGCGGATCGGCGCGATCCGCCAGACCGGCGAGGCAACGGCCGACATAGGCATCGAGGTCGGTATCGGTCGGCGTGGTCAGCGCATCGAGTTCCATCGGCGCGCCATCGGCGTCCACGCAGTCGAGCGGGTTCGAACTGCCCGTGCCGCGCTGGTCGACCAGCACGATGTCGCGCTGGCGGCGCACTTCGCGCAGGCCGGCGTTGATCTGCGCGGCCAGTTCGGTCGCCGCCTGACCGGGTCCGCCAGCGAGGAAAAACACCGGGTCGGCCGTGCCGCCGTCACTTGCGTCGGCCGGCAGCCACGCGATGTTGAGACCGATCTTGCGGCCTTCCGGCGCGTCGGGATTCTCCGGCACCTCGAAGGTCGCGCACTGCGCCTCGACGCGCGTGGCGGCGTTGCCGCCGTCGAGCGTGCAGGCGTGAAACGGGATCTGGCCGAACATACGCGCCGGTCGCGCGCCGTCGCCTTCGGCGGGGGCCGGTGCACCGCCGCTGCAGCCGGCGAGCGTCGCGCTCGCGGCCAGCGCCAGCAGGGAAAGCCTCATTGCTGTCATGGAACGTCCTCGAACAGGAAAATGGATTCGATGGGCTCGGCGAACTCGCGTGCGATCCGGAACGCCAGCGGCAGGCTGGGGTCGTACTTTCCGGTTTCGATCGCGTTGATCGTCTGTCTCGATACATCCAGACGTTCGCCGAGTTGTGCTTGTGACCAGCCGCAGGCCTCGCGCAGTTCGCGCACCCGGCTCTTCATCCGCGCGCGCTCACCGGTAGCGCCGCGCGATGATGGCTTTGGCGATGCCGTAGGTGCCGCACAGCAGCGGAAACACCCACAGCATCGCCGCGCTCGCGGGCACGTCGATGACACGCGCCGCCTGCAGGAACCCTGCCGTCATGTACGCGAACGCGACCAGTGCGGCGGCGATGCAGACCGCTTCGAACTCGATGCGCTGCTGCAGCTCGTCGACGCCGCGGACGAAATGGACCATCGCCCGCAACACAAGCGCGATCGGCGCGACCGGCATCAGGGCGATCAGCGCGCGCAGCGTCGGCGCCTCGACACTGCGCAGCAGCAGCAGGGAGACGAACAGCAGCACGGTGTAGGCGCCCATGCCGATGAGTACATCGCGGGTATAGCGACGCCGCAGCGCCGGGGGCGCGTCATCGCAGGCGGTCGCGCGCCGGGACAGCGACACCACGCCGATGAGCACCGCCGACAGCAGGATCAGGGCGCTGGTCCATTCCGGCGCCGTCGGCACCAGCAGCCGCAAGGCGACCGCAGCGGCGAGCAGCAGCACGGCGACGGCGCGCAGCGGGAAACGGGCAGACGATGCGTCCATGGCGGGACCGTGTGTCAAGTTGGCTTGACACGGAGCATGCGTGGCGCGCATTGGCGTGTCAAGCGTGCTTGACATGCCGCCTGATACTTCAGGGCGCGATGGCCACGCTGTCGATCGTCTGCGCCAGCACGGCCAGGCGCTCCTCGAACACGCGGCGGCTGGCCGCGTCCGGCAGCCGTTCCGCGAGCACGTGGGCCTGTTTCAGATGCGACGCGACCGCGTCTGTGTCGCCGTCCAGGCCTGCGATTTCGGCATCGATCCATGCGCGATACGGCGACAGATCCATCAGCCCGCCTTCGCAGTGGGCACGCCAGGCAGCCAGCAAAGGGCGATCACCGACCAGCAGCGCCGCATGACTGGCGAGCGTGACCGCGATGGCGGACTGGAACACGGCAGGCGCTTTCGGAAATGCGGCGGCCAGCGCCTCGGCTTCCTGGCGCGCGGCCTCGGCATCGCGGCGATCGGAGGCGTACGACAGCCGCAACAGGCGCGCGGTCAGCTGCAGGCCGCTGCTGGCGACGTCGGCATCCACGACGGGGATCGACGTGGCCGGCCAGTCGCGCGGTCGCACATCGGCCAGACTCAGCGCCATCAACTGGTTGATCTGCAACTGCAGCGCGGCATCCGGCGTGCGACGCGCGAGATCGAGCAGGCCGCGGCCATCGGAGCGCCACCCCTCCTTGTGCAGCGGGACCAGATTGCCGAGGCCCATGAACACGGCGCCGAGCGTCACGCCCAGACCTGCGGCGATCCACCAGGTCGACATCGGCACCCAGACCACCAGGGCCAGGCACAGCGCAGCCGTCACCAGATTCGCCAGCGGCCCGCCCAGCAGGAAAACGGTCTGGTCGAGGCGCGACAGGCCACGTTCGCCGCGGGGCAGTAACGCCGCGAAGCCACCGATGCCGCGCACGCCCCCGCCGTAGCGCCAGCGCCAGCGGCCGTTGCTGCCGCGCTCGATCCGGAGCGGCCCGACACCGAACGCGATCGCGGACATACCGCGCGACAGACCCGCGAGCGCATGCCCCGCTTCGTGCAACACGATGTGCGGCCACAGCGACAGGAAGAAACCGGCCAGCAGCGCGAATCCCGTGCCGCGTGGCAGCGTTTCCAGCGCCGGCAGGCCGAGCTTCGCGAGGCCAACGCCGAACAGACCGCCAGCGAGAAACAGCGCCAGCGGCCGCAGCGCGCGCCGCCACAGTGGGCGTTTCGCTGCCGGCGCTTCGGGCGCAGGCGGCATCAGGGAGGCGAACGGGGCGTGCTGCGGCGTGGCGCTGTCGGGCGTCGTCATCCGCACCGGGTCACTTGCTGCTGACGTACTTCTCGCGACGAATCAGCGGCACCGGCAGGCCGAAGCCCTTGAGCGCCTCGAACGTCGCGTCGACCATGTTCGGATTGCCGCACAGGTAGGCGATGTCGCCCTCGCCCGGTGCGAATTCCTCGAGGAACTGCTGCACATAGCCGTGGCGGACATCGGCATGCGGCGCGTCCGGCAGCTCACGCGAGAAGCACGGGACGAAACGGAAGTTCGGGTGGGCGTCGGCGAACGCGCGGAAGTCGTCGCCATACAGCAGTTCGGCCGGCGTGCGCGCGCCCATCAGCAGCACCACCTCGACGCCACGCTCGGCGATCGCCGTCTCCAGCAGCGGCAGCATCGCCCGGTACGGAGTCACGCCGGTGCCGGTGCCGACCAGCAGATACCGGCGGTTGGTGTCCTGCGGCATTAGGCAGAAACGCCCGAACGGGCCGCTGGCCTGCACCGTGCTGCCCAGATCCATGCCTTCGAACAGCGCCGTCGCCGCGCCGCCGGGTACGTAGCTCACGGCGACTTCGATCGCCTCGCCCGGTCCGATCGCATGGTCGTGGATCGTCGCCAGCGAATACGAGCGTTTGGTCGCGGTGCCGTCGGCGTACTCGAAATGGATCTGGATGAACTGCCCGGGGATGAAGTCCAGCGGCTGGCCGTCGTCGCGGACGAAGGACAGGTGGGCAACGGTCGGCGCGACCATGCGCCGCGAGACGAGCTTGATGGGGAACTGCGTGATGGCCACTGCGGGAATTTGTCCGTGATTCGGCGAGCATCCGGCGCTGTGCGCGGCCGGTGGGGCTCCATGCGCCTATGGTAGCGGGTCGGTGCGGGGCGCCCGGTGCACAGGCCGCAACACCGCGTTGTGCCGCTGCACCGCCCCACGCATGCAACGCGCCGTTGCGGCCTGCGCCGTCGAGGCGTCCTTATACTACGGTCCCCCGCCGCGCCATCCGCGGCACGAGCGATGGACCATGCCCCCCAATTCCCAGGCAGACGCCGCCCTGTCGGTGCGCGATCTGCGTAAAACCTATGACGGCGGTGTCGAGGCGCTCAAGGGCATTTCGCTCGACGTCGCGCCCGGTGATTTCTTCGCCCTGCTCGGCCCCAACGGCGCCGGCAAGTCGACGCTGATCGGCATCATCTCCTCGCTGGTCAACAAGACCTCGGGCGACGTGCGCCTGTTCGGCACCGATCTGCACACCAACCGCGACGCGGCGATGCGCCTGATCGGCCTGGTGCCGCAGGAACTGAACTTCAACTTCTTCGAAAAGCCCTTCGACATCCTCGTCAACTACGCGGGCTTCTACGGCATCCCGCGTGCCGAGGCGATGGTGCGCGCCGAAGAGGAACTCAAGCGCGCGCAGTTGTGGGACAAGGCCACGACGATGTCGCGCACGCTCTCGGGCGGCATGAAGCGTCGGTTGATGATCGCCCGCGCGATGATGACGCGCCCGCGCCTGCTGATCCTCGACGAGCCCACCGCCGGCGTCGACATCGAGATCCGCCGCGGCATGTGGCAGACGCTCAAGGAGATCAACGCCGCCGGCACGACGATCATCCTCACCACGCATTACCTGGAAGAAGCCGAGAGCCTGTGCCGCAATCTGGCGATCATCGATCGCGGCATCATCGTCGAGCAGGGCCCGATGCGCGTGCTGCTGTCCAAGCTCGACGTCGAGGGTTTCATTTTCGACATCGACGGGACCTTGCCGACCACGCTGCCGCCGATCGAGGGCGCGGAGCTGGTCGCGACCGACGACCACACGCTGGAACTCGACATGCCGCGCGCGATGGATCTCAACCGCGTGTTCGCCACGCTCGACGGCGCCGGCATCCGCGTGCGTTCGATGCGCACCAAGTCCAACCGCCTCGAGGAACTGTTCGTGCGCATGACCGGCCCCAATGCCGCCTCGCAGCAGGAGAAAACGGCATGAACACGAAGACCACCCACACCGACGTCGCCGCCATCGAAGGCACCGCGCAGCGCCACTGGGTTGCGCTGTACACGATCGCGCGGCGCGAAATCGTCCGCATCCTGCGCATCTGGGGCCAGACCCTCGTGCCGCCGGCGATCACGATGACGCTGTACTTCCTGATCTTCGGCGGCCTGATCGGCGCGCGTGTCGGCGAGATGGACGGCATCCGCTACATGGATTTCATCGTGCCGGGCCTGGTGATGATGAGCGTGATCCAGAACAGCTACGGCAACATCTCGTCGAGTTTCTTCGGCGCGAAGTTCGGCCGCCACGTCGAAGAGCTGCTGGTCAGCCCGATGCCGAGCTGGGTGATCCTGGGTGGTTACGTGATCGGCGCGGTCGCGCGCGGTCTCGCCGTCGGTGTCATCGTGCTGTGCATCGCGATGCTGTTCACCACCGTGCGCATTCCGCATCCGCTGGTGACGTTCGCTACCGTGCTGCTGGGCGCGACGATCTTCGCGTTGGCCGGTTTCGTCAATGCGGTCTACGCGAAGAAGTTCGACGATGTCGCCATCGTGCCGATCTTCATCCTGACCCCGCTGACGTATCTGGGCGGCGTGTTCTATTCGGTCTCGCTGCTGCCCGGCTGGGCCGAAACCGCGACGCATGCCAACCCGATCTTCTACATGGTCAACGCGTTCCGCTACGGCCTGCTCGGCGTCAGCGACGTCTCGCTGGGCGTGTCGTTCGCGCTGATGATCGGCTTCGTCATCGCACTCGGCGCGCTGGCGCTGTGGCTGCTCAAGCGCGGCATCGGTCTGCGCAGCTGAGATTTACCTGCGCGCGGCGAGCGCCGCGCGCATCCCTGCACAAGGACTGGTCATGCGCATTCTCGTTCTCGGCGCCGGTGGCACCGGCGGTTACTTCGGCGGTCGCCTCGCGCAGGCCGGTGTCGACGTCACTTTCCTCGTGCGTGCCGCGCGTGCGGCGCAGCTCGAACGGGACGGCCTGCGCATCCGCAGTGGCCTGGGCGATGCGCAGTTTCCGGTGGCGCACGTCACGGCCGATGCGCTGCCCGCACTCGCCGCGGACCGGCCTTTCGATCTGGTGCTGCTGAGCTGCAAGGCCTACGACCTCGACAGCTCGATCGACGCGATCGCGCCGGCCGTGACGACGGACACCGCGGTGCTGCCGATTCTCAACGGCCTGCTGCACTACGCCGCGCTCGACGCGCGCTTCGGCGCTGCGCGCGTACTCGGCGGCCTGTGTTTCATCAGCGCGATGAAGGGTGAGGATGGCGAAGTGGTGCATCTCCCGTCGCCGCCGTCGATGACCTTCGGCGAGCGCGACGCGGCGCACAACGGCAGTGCACGCACGCGCGCGCTGGAGGCGGTGTGCGCAGGCGCCACCGGTTTCGACGCCGTGCGCAGCGACAGCTTCATGCAGGCCGCCTGGAACAAGTTCACCTTCCTCGCCGCGTTGGCCGCGGCGACCTGCCTGATGCGCGCCAGCATCGGTCGCATCGTCGACAGCGATGGCGGCAGCGCATTCCTGTCGGCGCTGCACGAGGAATGCCTCGCGGTCGCCGCCGCGGACGGTCATGCGATTCCGACCGAGGCCGCGCAGCAGGCGCGCGCACTGCTGACGAAGGCCGGTTCGACGGTCACCGCCTCGATGCTGCGCGATCTCGAGTCCGGTCAGGACGTCGAAGCGCTGCAGATCATCGGCGACCTGCGCGCGCGTGCACGCGCGGCCGGTCGCGCGGTGCCGCATGTCGACGCCGCCTGGGTGCATCTGCAGGCCTACCGCTCGCGCCGCGCCACACCGCAGACGCCCTGACGGGACACCGCCCGGCCTTCGCAACGCGTTTGCTAGGCTCGCCGCTCCCCTGATGGAGATGGCCGCATGACGCTTCCCCGTACCCGACGTTTCGCCTGCCTGCTCGTGCCCGCGGTGTTCGGCCTCGCCGCCTGTGGCGCTGCGCCGCAGCCCGCGAGCGATGACGCAACGCAGACCCAGCCGGTCGAGGACACGCAGACCCAGCCATCGGACGCCGCGCAGGCGCAGATCGAATCCGGCAAGCCGCCGGTCGATGCGCCGCTGACCGGTGATGCGGCGAGCACCATGCTGACCCAGATCGCCGGCATCGCCGGCGCGATGCACGCGGCCGCGAAGCTCTGCGATCCGAACGTGTCGGACGCGCAGCTCAATCAGGCCAAGGACCAGCTGCGCCAGGAGTTCACGAAGATGGGCGGCGACGTCGGCACCTTCGACGGCGAGTTCGCCTCCGCGCACGAAAAGACCAACGCCCAGTTCACCCAGGCCACGCCGCCACAGCAGAAGCAGATGTGCGACGAACTCGAGGCGATGGCCTCGCAGGCACCGCCCACGCCGGCGGGTTGAGTCAAGCGTGCTCTTTATGCACCTCTCCCTTTGGGAGAGGTCGACGCGCAAGGCGCGTCGGGTGAGGGCTGGTAGAGAGGACCGTTGAGAAGCGCCCTCATCCGCCCTTTGGGCACCTTCTCCCAAAGGGAGAAGGGCTCAGAAAAAGGCGCCGCAACTCTCAGCGATGACCGACCAGGCTCCCCGATCGGGCGCCGACCCATCGGCAGCAGCGAATCAGCACCTCTCCCTCTGGGAGAGAGCCAACCCCGGACCAGATCCGGGGTCGACGCGCGAGGCGCGTCGGGTGAGGGCAGGTAGAGAGGTCAATGCCTCCGTAGGATGGGTAGAGCGTCAGCGAAACCCATCAACCGTTGACGCCAACACACGACGTCGACGGTGCAACGCACTTGGGCCTCAAAAGACCGCATGGATTGTTCGCAGCGATGGGTTTCGCTTCGCTCTACCCATCCTACGAGGCTGCGTTCTTCTTCCGAGAAAGAACGCCAACGCCACTCAATCCTTGAAATCCCCACCGATGAACACCGACAACGCCTCCGGCTGCAGATGCCGCGCCATCGCCGCCCGCACGTCTTCCGGCGTCAACGCACGCAGCTTCTCTTCGAACGCGGCTGAATACGCCATGTCGCGACCGATATAGAGATTGCTGTCGAGCATGCCGACGAGTTCGGGATCATTCGCGCGTGAGGTGCGGCGGGCGCGCAGCATGCCGTCGAGTGCGTCGTCGAGTTCGGCCTGGGTGATGCCTTCGCTGCGGATGCGCTGCAGCTCCTCGCGCACCGCGGTTTCCACCTGCGCCATGTTTTCCGGCGCCGCGATCGCCGACACGCCGAACATGCCGGCATCGTCGAACACGCTGGCGGAGAAGTTCGAACCCACGCCGTAGCTCAGGCCTTCGCGCTGGCGGATGCGATCGCCCAGGCGTGACTTCATGCCCGAGCCGCCGAGGATGTAGTTGCCGATCAGCAGCGCCGGGTAATCCGCGTGGTCCTGATCCATGCGCAGCGACTGCCGCGCAATCAGCGTCGCATTGGCCTTGTCGGGCGTGTGCAGCTGTTCGTGCACCGCCTCGCGCGCGACATACGGCGCTTCGATGCGCGCGAATGGCGTCGGCAATGTCCAGTCGCCGAACAGGTCGTCGAGCTGCGTGCGCACCGCGTCCGCATCGACATCGCCGACCACCGCAATCGTCGTGCCCTCGCCCATGCCGTAGAAATCGCGATGGAAGGCGCGCACATCGTCGAGTTGCAAGGCTTCGATCAGCGCGATGCGTTCTTCGAACGTGGTCGCGTGGTAGGGGTGGCCCTTCGGAAACGCATTGAAGTGCTGCGACAGTGCCTGGTTCGCGACCGCGCCCGGTTCGCTCATGCTGCCGCGGATGCCGGTCAGCTGCTGACTACGCAGCTGAGCAAACTCGCTGTCCGGAAAGGTGGGCTTGCGCAGGACATCGGCGACGAGATCGAGCAGCGCGCCGACATGTTCGCGATCGGTCGTCGCGGCCACCGTCACCGTGGTCGCGGTGCCGCCGACGCTCAGCGTCGATCGCAGCGATGTCAGATGTCGCGACAGCGCCGCACGGTCGTAGCCTGCGCTGCCACGCATCAGCAGCGTGCCGGCCATCTGTCCGGCAGTCGCGCGGTCCTGCAGACGCTGCGCATCGCCCAGCCGCAGATTCATGCGGATCTGCACCGAATTGCCGCGCGTGTCCTTGTCGAGCACCGCGAGCTTCGCGCCGTTGGACAACGTCGACAGCTTCGTCCGTGCATCGATGTTGGCGTACGACGGATCGAAGGCTTCGCCGGCATCGAGTGCGGCGCGTGGCACGAAATCCGCCAGCGCGGCCTCGGCCGTCGGCGCTTCGGTGATCGTCACGCGCTCGACCGCGTCGGTGGGCAGGAACTGGCCGGTGGTGCGGTTGTCGCGGCGCAGATAGGTCCGCGCGACGCGCGTGACATCATCCACGGTCACCGCGTCGAGCCGATCGCGTGTGCGCAGCAGCAGACGCCAGTCGCCCTGCGCGATGGCTTCCGACAACGCCACGCCGATCGCATTCGGGTCGCGCATCGCGCGTTCGTATCCGGCGAGCATGCGCTGCTTCGCATCGTCGACCTCCGCATCGGTGAACGGCGTCGTGGTCGCGTCTTCCACCAGCGCCAGCAGCTCGGTCTGCAGCGCGTCGAGGTCGCTGCCTTCCGGCGCCTCGGCGACGAAGGTCAGATAGCCGGGTTCGTCCATCGCCAGTGCGGATGCCGACGCACCGGTCGCGCGGCCCGGTTCGATCAGCGCGCGATGCAGGCGTCCGCCCGGCGTGCTGCCCAGTACCTGCGACAGCACCGCCACCGCTGCGCTGTCGTCATGGCGGCCGGCAGGAATGTGATAGCCGGCGACGAGATACGGCGTGCGTCCCACGCGGCGCACCACCACGTGACGTTCGCCGTCCTGCGCGGGTTCGCGCGTGTAGGTCACCGGCAACGCACGCGTCGGCTTCGGCAACGCGCCGAAGCTCGCACCGACCACGGCCAGTGCCTGCTCTGGATCGAAATCGCCGGCGATGACCAGCACTGCGTTATCGGGCTGATACCAGGTGCGATAGAACGCCTGCAGCCGGTCGATCGGCACGTTCTCCACATCGCTGCGCGCACCGATCGTCGCGTTGCCGTAGTTGTGCCACTGGTAGGCCGCGCCCATTACGCGCTGCACCAGCGCGCGCACCGGATTGTTCTCGCCCGATTCCATCTCGTTGCGCACGACTGTCATCTCGCTGTCGAGATCCTCGCGCGCGATGCGCGAGTTGACCATGCGGTCGGCCTCCATGCGCAGCACCCAGTCCAGCGTGTCGGCATCGGTGGAGAAGCTTGCGAAGTAGTTGGTGCGGTCCAGCCACGTGGTGCCGTTGAAGCGCACGCCGCGGCGGCGCATTTCGCCGGGAATATCGGTGTGCGTCGGCGTGCCCTTGAACACCAAGTGTTCGAGCAGATGCGCCATGCCGGTTTCGCCGTAGCCCTCGTGGCGCGAACCCACGCGGTAGGTCACGTTGACCGTGGTCACCGGCTTGCTGTTGTCGGGAAACAGCACCAGCGCCAGGCCGTTGTCGAAGCGCTACTCGCGGATGCCTTCGGCTTCGTGCACCGGTGCATCGAGCTGCGGCGGCGCGGCCCACAGCGGCCATGCGGCGCCGAGCAACAGCACCACGACACAGGCACGCAGACGACGTTGCATGCGGATCCCCCGTTGGCGAAGACGATCGACGAAAATAGCAGATCAGTTGCGGCCGACCGGCGGCGGCACACCAGTGGATTCACGATGATCGAAGTGCGTTACATCGACGAATGGCTGGCCGTCGTCAACAAGCCAGCGGGCCTGATGGTCCACGACAGCGCACTCGCGCGCGACGAACACGACTTCCTCGCCGATCGCCTGCGCGAACAGTTCGGCCGACCGCTGTTCCTGATCCACCGGCTCGACCGCGCGACCAGCGGCGGCCTGCTCGTGGCCTTCGATCGCGACACTGCGTCCGCACTCGGCACGCAGTGGATGGCCCGCAGCGTCGAAAAGCACTACCTCGCGATCTGCCGCGGCTGGCCGGATGACATCGTCGTCGATCACCCGCTCGATGGCGGCCCCGGCAAGCCGGTGAAGAAACCTGCGGTTACGCGTTTCACCCGACTGGCGACGACCGAACTGTCGGTGCCGTCGGCGGGTTTCCCGACGTCGCGCTATGCACTGCTGCGCGCCGAACCGATGACCGGCCGCTTCCGCCAGATCCGCCGGCACCTCAAGCATCTGTCGCATCACCTGATCGGCGACACCAGCCACGGCGACGGCCGCCACAACCGCAACTTCCGCATGCTCGGTATCCACCGCATGTTGCTGCACGCCGAGCGCGTGGGGTTCGATCATCCGCAGACGGGCGCGCGCCTGGTGGTGGACACGCCGCCCGGCGACGAGTTCGCGAAGGCGTTGATGTTGTTTCCGGGAATGCCGGCGTAGTGGCTCAAGCCCTCCCCCGTTCACGGGGGAGGGCTCGAAAGCGGCTTCGCCGGCGCGCATGCAAGCCCAGCGACCGCCCCTCCACCCCCACCCTCTACAATCGCCGCCCATGTCCACGCCGCCCGCCATTCCAGAAGACGAACTCGTCGAACGTTTCGTGCGCGCGAGTGGTCCCGGTGGCCAGAACGTCAACAAGGTCTCGACCGCGGTCGAGCTGCGCTTCGACATCGCCGGCTCGCCCTCGTTGCCCGAACACGTGCGCACGCGGTTGCTGGCACGTCGCGACCGGCGCATCACCGAAGCCGGTGTGCTGGTGATCAACGCGCAACGCTTCCGCACCCAGGACCGCAACCGCGAAGACGCGCGCGAGCGTCTGGCCGCTTTCGTCGCCTTCGGTTACGAAGTGCCCAAGGCGCGCGTCGCGACCAAGCCCACACGCGGCTCGAAAGAGCGGCGACTCGGGGCGAAACGCGAACGCAGTACCATCAAGCGCGGTCGCGCCACGCGCGACTGGGATTGATCCCGTCACATTGGCCCTGCGCCGAGGACGCATGAGTACTTCGAAGTATCCGTTCCTGGTTCCCGTTCCACCGCGCGCGCCGCGTGTCAGGCCCAGCCGCCTTGCACGCTGGGTCGGCCGCAGCATCCTGCGTGTCGGTGGCTGGCGCATCGTCGGTGAACTGCCCGACGTCCCGCGCCTGGTGCTGATCGGTGCGCCGCACTCGTCCAACTGGGACGGCGTCTGGGGCTTCGCCGCCAAGGCCGCGCTGGGCCTCGACATCCGCGTGCTCGGCAAGGACTCGCTGTTCCGTATCCCGGTGCTCGGCTGGGCGCTGCGCGCGCTCGGTGTGATTCCGGTCGACCGCAGCCGCGCCTCGCGCGTCATCGAACAGGCCGCCGCCGCGATCAATGGCAATGACGCCTTCTGGTACGGCCTCGCGCCCGAGGGCACGCGCAAGCGTGTCGAACGCTGGAAGACCGGCTTCTGGAAGATCGCCAAGGCCGCCAACGTGCCGATCCAGACGCTGTACTTCCATTACCCCGACAAGGTCATCGGCTTCGGCCCGATGTTCCAGCCCAGCGACGATGCCGACGCCGACATGGCGATGATCCGCAACTGGTATGCGCCCTGGATGGGCAAGCACCGCGGCACCGTCTGAGCGTTCACCAGGACGCGTGCACCGAGTGACCCGTCGCGGCCGCGCCGCGCCCTCCCGCACCACAAGCTGAACTGGCCAACGAACGGCACATACCCAAGTGCCCGCGACAGGCGCACGCTGCGCGGCTGGCGGGCCGCGCCCAGCGCGACCGACGCTATCCCTGCGTTGTCTTTCCGGAGTTCCCTCCCATGTTGCGTACGCTGCTCCTGTCTTCCGCGATCGCGCTGGCGCTGTCCGCCTGCGGCGACCGCACGCCCACCGAGCCCACGATGCCTGCCACCGATACCGCCGCCACCGCCGCGCCCGCCGAGAACGCCCTGTTCACCGCCAGCGCGCTGCCGTTCCAGGCCCCGCCCTTCGACAAGCTGAAAGACGCCGACTACCAGCCGGCCATCGAAGAAGGCATGAAGCAGCACCTGGCCGAGATCCGCGCCATCGCCGACAACCCAGACGCGCCGACTTTCGAGAACACCATCGAAGCCATGGAGCGCAGCGGCGAACTGCTGACCCGCGCGACCAATGTGTTCTTCATGCTCACCGGCGCCAACACCAATCCGGCGCTGCAGACCGCCGAGGAAGCGCTGGCGCCGAAGCTCGCCGAGCACAGCGACGCGATCTATCTCGATCCCGCCCTGTTCGCCCGCGTCGAAACCATCTACGAAGCGCGTGACGCGCTGACCGATCCGCAGCAGAAGCGTCTGGTCGAGCATTACCAGGAGTCCTTCGTGCGCGCGGGCGCGCAGCTGTCGGAGCGCGAGGACGGCAAACCGTTGCTGCGCAAGCTCAACATCGAGGAAAGCTCGCTGTCGACGGCGTTCGGCAACAAGCTGCTCGCGGCCGGCAACGCCGGCGGCGTGTTCGTCACCGATGTCGCCGAACTCGACGGCCTGGATGACGGCGCGATCGCCGCCGCCGCCGATGCCGCCAAGGCCGCCGGTAAAGAAGGCCAGTGGCTGCTGAGCCTGCAGAACACGACGCAGCAGCCGGTGCTCGCCTCGCTGAAGAACCGCGCCCTGCGCGAGCGCGTGCTCGCCGCGTCCACCGGCCGCGCCGAAAAGGGCGACGCCAACGACACCCGCGCCACCATCCAGCGACTCGCCGAACTGCGCGCGCAGAAGGCGCAGCTGCTCGGCTTCCCGAACTACGCCGCCTACAGCATTGCCGACCAGATGGCGAAGACGCCGGAAGCCGCACTCAAGCTGCTCACCGACACCGTGCCCGCCGCCACCGCGCGTGCGCGCGCCGAGCTCGCCAAGATCCAGGGCGTGGTCGATGCACAGAACGGCGGCTTCACCGCCGGCGCCGCCGATTGGGATTTCTACGCCGAGCAGGTCCGCAAGGCCGAGTTCGATCTCGACGAGTCGCAGATCAAGCCCTACTTCGAGCTCGACCGCGTGCTCAACGACGGCGTGTTCTTCGCCGCCAACCAGCTCTACGGCATCACCGCCAAGGAGCGGAAGGACATCCCCGTCTACCACCCCGACGTGCGCGTGTTCGACATCTTCGACGCCGACGGCAAGCAGCTCGCCCTGTTCTATCTCGACCCCTTCAAGCGCGACAGCAAGCAGGGCGGCGCGTGGATGGGCAACTTCGTCGAGCAGAACGGCCTGACCGGCACCATTCCCGTCGTCTACAACGTCGAGAACTTCACCAAGCCCGCCGCCGGCCAGCCCGCGCTGCTGAGCTTCGACGACGTGACCACCCTGTTCCACGAGTTCGGCCACGCGCTGCACGGCTTCTTCTCGAACACGAAGTACCCGTCGGTCGCCGGCACCAACACCCCGCGCGACTTCGTCGAGTTCCCTTCGCAGTTCAACGAGCACTGGGCGCTCGATCCCAAGGTCTTCGCCAACTACGCCAAGCACTACCAGACCGGCGACGCCATGCCGCAAGAACTGGTCGACAAGATCGTCACCGCCCGCACCTTCAACCAGGGCTACGCCACCACCGAGTACCTCTCGGCCGCCCTGCTCGATCTCGCCTGGCACACCCTGCCCGCGGGCGAAGCCAAGCAGGACGTCGATGCCTTCGAGAAGCAGGCGCTCGAGAAGTACAAGGTCGACCTCGCCGCCGTGCCGCCGCGCTATCGCACCAGCTACTTCAGCCACATCTGGGGCGGCGGTTACGCGGCCGGCTACTACGCCTACTTCGGCGCCGAAGTCCTCGACCACGACGCCTTCCAGTGGTTCCGCGAGAACGGCGGCCTGACCCGCGAGAACGGCCAGATCTTCCGTGACAAGATTCTGTCGATCGGCCACTCGCAGGATCTCGCAGTGGCGTATCGCGAGTTCCGCGGAAAGGAGCCGAGCGTGGAGCCGTTGCTGGAGCATCGTGGGTTGAAGTGAGGTAGGCCTTAAATTCTAGAAGGATGCAGGAGGGGTGCCCAATTTGGGCGCCCCTCTTGCTTTAGAAGCTCGAAAAGTCAACTCTGATCTACGTTCTCGAAGTCATCAACAGCAATAACCGTGGTTCAGGGAGGAAGCAACCATGAGTTTTTTTTCAGATGAAGAGCTGGCTAATCTCGCAATTGTAAGGATGAACTTTCAGGTTATTGGAGATGGCGATTTCATCGCAAGAGCTCGAATGCAGGAAGTGGAGCATGCAGAGTTCTTTCTTGAACGAATTCTCGCCGTCGATGTCGCGCCTGTTTTCCAATTCGAGAAAGACAGTGAAACCAAGAGGACGCTCGAAGAGGTCTCAACTCCAGCAAAGCAGTTTGCTACCGGCGCCACTTCCCTAGCTAAGGACTTTCACCGTCTTCACCGTGGAGGGCAAACTGGAAAAGGAGCATTTTTCTGCTTCGAACTTTCGTGCGGAAAACCCGAAACCAAGCTGTTTGCCATGCTCAAATACGACTACAGCGAAGTCCTCACGCCATTTCGAAAGCCTCGCGATTCTCAAAGTACGAGACAGCTACGCCGTATCGTCGAAGCGTTCATAAAAGATAAGCGTGCCTTACAGAAGTCGGCTCTATTTCGCGTAGTCGATGGTGTCTGTGAGAGTTCGGTCGCTGCGAAGGACCGTGCAGCGCGTTCTCCCGATATCACTGGCTTCTATTCCACATTCCTTGGTGTGACACGAGAGCGAGACGATATCGAATTGAACAAAGCTGTATCCGACGCAGTTCTCGATATTTTGAAGTCTTGTCCAGATGAAACGTGGCCAAGCGGCCCGGCAGTAGCTCGCGCTACGATTATTGATAGTTTGCGCAGGTCCGTACAGATTGATAATCGGGCGATAGTCGATGCGGTCTTTGTCGCAGCCGGCCGACCAGAAGACGAGATAGAAGCCGAAGAGCTGAGAGAAATAACACTAGCCTTTCTTCGAAAACGAAAAATTGCTGGGCTAAGTTTTGCCCCCAATCTTCAAATCTTGAGGTCGGCAGCAAAACGAAAGATAAGAACAAAGGAAAAGGTAAGCATCGAGTACCCCGAGTCGCTTCAGAACGTGCGAGTAACGACGGTTATTAAGGACAATGGTTTCGCAACCATAACGATAACTACAGAGAAGATCGAAGTCGATGAAACAGTCTCTGAAACCATTGGCGCACTTCGTAGAGCAGCTGATTGAAAAAAATGAAGTGAGCGTTTCTGAGGGCGTGGATAAATCCATAACGATAAACGGTCTGTCAGTTGACGATTCGCGAACGCTTGTAGAGATACTGAGAAAGAACGGCATGCCTTGCGATATTACGGATGCGGCTGAGTTTTCGGTGCTGGAAGATGCGCTGCATTCGGGGCTTGAGCCTTACAGCGTTTCGTTTGATAAGCCTGAAGTGGATGTTGGGATTGGGTTCTTAACTATTAAAGCCTTTAGAAGCTGGCTCGATGGTGCTCCCTCATCGGTTGGTCTGGTCCGCGTTGCATCCTCAAATGTTGGATTTGAAACCCTAGGATTTAAGATTTGTTCTTGGGAGGAAGACTGTAAAGTTGTTAATCATCTTCGCATCAAATCGCCGCGCGAACTTGTCAGGTCATTAGGCGGCGCGGATCTTGTGCCAGCTGACGTAAGACCATTTGTATTGACAGCTGAGAGCCCCACCCCGTGGGGTGACCCTGCGTTCAAAGCGTGGTTGCCGGCCTCTTTTCAGGCCGGATCAACGTGTCTCGCTTCGGAGGCTGAAAGCTCTAGGTTGGAATTCGCTGGACCGCCAAAGCTTATCTGCGAGACAGATCATGGATGGCATCCGTCAGAGCTCGGAAGTGACGGTTTCTTGGACCTGCAAGCAGCGCTGCGATGGGTATATGAGATTGGACGCGAATCTGAGATCCGTCACCGAATCTTCGCTCACGAACTCTCTCGGGTAGCGGAACGCGGAAGTAAGCGAGTTGCTGCTGTGATCAAGGAAGCTTGTGCCGTTGCTTTGGACGGCGCCAAGATTACCTATCGCTTTGGTTTGTATGAACAAAGCAAAGATGCAATGAAAAGCCTTGAGGATCTAAGGAAGGTCGTTAATGAAGAGACGTCCAAGATATCCGATAACTTTAAGCAGCTATCTCTTGGTACCGCTGGGGCCTTATTCTATGGACTTGCATTGATAGCAGGAAAACTGACCAGTCAAGTTCCAGCCTGGGTGTTTAACGTAATGGCCCTGATAGGGCTCGCGTACTTGATCTCAATAATTTACGCAAACTGGGTCTTTCTGACGCAACAGAGACAATTTAGAGTTAAGTGGAGGCGTAAGATCTATCGCTACTTGACTATAAGTGAGTACCGCGAGTTGGTTACCTCTCCGTTGCGATCTGGAGAGTCGTCTGTGTTTGTGATGCTATGGATTTCAGGCGCGCTCGGTGCACTGATGGTGCTTTGCGTAGTACTAAGTGGGCGATAGTGGATAACGGTGCCAAGTTCACGTAGCTCCGCTAGAAGGCGAGTAACAGGGGTCAGAGAGCAATTTCTCCCGAGGCCACGTCGGTACTAGTAGAGGATCGGGGAGTTGCGCTAGATGACATGTGGGAATTTGCTAATCGCACCGAACAAGGGTCGGAGTGCTATTTATTAGGTCGCGCGCGCGAAGTCCCGCTCCTGTCGCGGATTGATCCGCGATGCCCACACACCGGCATGGCTGCAGGCTTCAAGCATCACGTCCTCGTAGCCGCCCGTGGCCTCGACCACGACACGTGCATCGCCGATGCCTTGCAATCGACGCACGAGCTTGCGGGTACCGGCTGCGCTGTTGGCGAATTGCGTCACGACGGATGCGCCGTCGATGACGACATCCAGTGCCGCCTTGCCCACATCGATTCCCACTGCCGTCATCGCAATTATCCGATAGAGTTAACCTGTCGAGAGCATCGCGCCCGGGCCCACGCTTATCGGTACGAGAGTTGCCTCGTGCAGCTTTTCGGGCGCAAGGCGCGAGATCCGGCGTGTGGCCCTTGCTGGAACGGTGTTGCTGACATCGAGGCGTTATCGGCCGCTCACGCCGGGCTCTCGGCACCTACAGTAGGGAAAGTGTAAAACATAAGCTGACTCACGGTGATGATTATGGATTCCGAAGCAAGAATTGAAGTAACAATCGAATTCGATCAGTTCATAACGAAGTACGATCTTGCATCGATCATTGACGATATAGATAGCGTCGTTGAGGAATACTATGAATGGACTCGGTTTGGCACGCTTTCCGACACATACTTCCACCCTCGCAAGCGGTCAAGCGAGCTTTCATACGTGGGTATCACAGGTGTTAGATCAGGATCAGCAACCCTGATGGTTCTCTTGGGGGCTGGGGTTGGACTTTATGTTTCAAGGCATTTTCGAAAGGGCTTGTCAAAGAGCACTTTGGCTGCGGAAATCGAAAGAAGCGGAGTGCTAACTGGCAACATAGTTGCCAAAAAGTTGCTTGGGCCAATCAATGACCGACTTGCTCGGTACGCGGATAAACAAATTTACAATGGCGGTAACATTCGAAGTGTGGACGTCAAATTGCTCCTTCCGCCAAAAGATCCCCAGCAGGATGATTCCTAACAGTGCCGTAAGGAGCTTCCTGTCAAATCCGAGTGCATGACAGCCGCGCCTGAGCGTTGAGGCATTTGCTGTTCTCCTTTTGTCGGGTGCTGCAGTACCACTCGCCAGAGTGATTCGGTGATTCAGCCGTTGCAGACTGCGGCGATAACGGTGCCAGGTTCACTTAATTCTGCAGGCCAGGCATCACTCCTAGCGCCGAGTAAACAGAGGCGGACTGTAATCATTAATAGGTCACGTTGTTACCGGAAGGGGATGCATAGTCGCGTTAGGTGCGACCGCATCGGAATTTCCGACCCGTGCCATGCAAGTTCTCCGACTTGACCGGCAACGTCGAGCCGTAGCAGACTCGGCCACAAGGAGCCTAGAAACTCCTCTTAGAGCGGTACCCACCTCCGACAAACTGGTGGGTTTTTTGTGCCCGTCGTTTCGCGGGCGCAACCGACGCGATGCCTGCGTCGGGAGGGCGGCTAATACAACACCCTTCGGGGGAATACGCCCGCCGGCTCTAAGCGGTTTCTAGCCTCCCGACTTCCCGTCCACCGTTCCGGTGGCCGGGCACTTCATGGATTGAGGAGAGGCGACGATGTCGAAGTTCGAAATGGATGCCGAAGAGACGGTGGGCTATTTCCTGCCCGAGGACAGCCAGTTCCGGCTGAAGAAGCTGCGCGAGCACATGGATTTCCTGTCACGTGTGGCGCAGCCGCGCACGGCGAACGAGGACGACGAGTACATCCCGGACATTCGTGCAGGCGAGGTGGCGGTGTGCCTGGAGCTGCTGGGCGAACAGGTGGAGCTGGTGCTGGACGAGGTGACGTTCCCGGCGATGCGGAAGGCACGCAAGGCGCGAGCTGCGGCCGAGGACACCGAAGGTGACGATGACGATGAGGACGAAGACGGCACAGAGGTTGACGACGCTATCGACGTGCACGCAGCCGACGCCGACGCGCCGATACTGCGCTTCGGTGTGACGCTGGACCAGATCGATGCGCTCAACCGCCTGCTCGAACTGATTTCAGCGCATGGTGATGTGGTGTCCGCCGGCGAGATGGCGGACTACGCGACGCAGACGATGCCTGTCGTGGGACACGCGATCTTCGACCACGCGGCCAAGGTGCGCGAGATCCTTCTGCAAGTTGAAGATCAGACTCTTGATCAAAGCTCGGCGCAGAACCGCGTTCGTGAAGCGCCGCCTGCTTATGGCGTGATGCCTCATCACCGCGCACTGGCGCGCGTCCAGTCTGCTACCGGCCTACGGCCGCACTGATCGCAGTACCAGAACCGGGGTGCGGGCAGACGCTCGCCGTCTGTCCGCACCCGGATGCATAGGCAGGACTACGAGATCTGAGGTCGGGATGCATCTCGTGATGACTGTCGACATGGAAGACGTGGCGCATAGTGAGTAGGCAACTGCGCAGCGTGGGCTGAAGATCGTCGACAGTTGCTTGCGTATGGGAAGAGCTGCGCTCAAGAATTAGTGGAGGCTGGCCCTTCTAGCTCAGTCAATCGAAAGGAGTAGAGAATTGTCACGGACGATCGTCACACTCAGTTTGGCCTCATCACTTGCGGCAATTGCGATGTCCTCATGGGCATTTATGAGCTCCAATCGCGCCGTTAGCTCCGAGAGAGTCATTACGGGCAAGGGGCTGCGGACTAAGTGTTCCAGGTTCACTTAATATCGTTCGAACCGTTGCGCGCGATAGCCGCGTTGCGATAACGGTGTAGTTTTACTTAACTTCTGGAGATCTGAGGCGATGAATAGACTAACCGCTGCAGTGGGAATTGCCGCTTTATTAGCATCGTTCGGCGCTCTCGCGTCGAACACTGTTTCAACGCGATGGGCGCCGTTGGAGAATTCGATGGAAGCGCTGCTCAATGATGGCTGGCGTATCACTTCGAGCGCCATCGTGCGCGCCAACTACGAATCGGACAGCCGAAACAGGTTCACGTTCACGCTCGAGAAGTCCGCAAAGTTCGTGATCTGCATCGTGGACGACCCGGGTCCGAACGATGCCGTCTCCGCATGCAGAGCGCTCAACTGACTGCACGTGGGATAACGGCGCCAGGTTTACCTATCACCTCTCTGCGCAGATAACGAGATAACTGGGTCAGGTTCACATCCGGCGCATAGTTGTCCATTCGAATCGATGCCGCTCTCCTGCGCGGCTTAACTCAAACGTCGGGTCGCGGAGACGAGATGCATGCAAACGTGTTGTAAGCGCTGATCATTCGTACGACCTCCGAGCCGGCCCTTCGGCCAGAGCTCATCACGATGCTGCTGCGCTCGCGCGTCGCCGTGCCCCTGAATAAAGGGCTGGAGAACGGCGTGCTGCCTGCAGATTTCAAGCCCATGACATTGAATGGCCCTCAAGGCTTTCCGGTGCTGGCGGTCTTTACGAGCCCGGACAAGGCCGCGCCGTTGCTCAAGGAGCAGCCGGAGTTCCAGCACTCTCTGGTCACGGAGTTCAATTGGGCGCTGAAGATCACACGTCCTCCGTTTGGAATCGCGGTCAATCCGGGCTACAAGCACGCGGTCGTGCTCTCACCTGCAGAGGTGGAAGGGTTGGCCGGCTGACAACCGGAAACATAACGGTGTCAGGTTCACTTGATTCCAGCGGAAGCGTCGCGCAAGGCATCAACTGCGAAGGGCGTGGCGCTCCGTCATGTACACGAGTCCTATGAAAGCAAGCGCCCTACATCGATGTTTGTCAGTGCTGGCCGCGGTGACAGTGGCAGGTGCGATTGCGTTCCTTGTCCCCTACATCGCCGGCGCATCGACGTTCGAAGGGAGCGCCGGATACCTGTCGGCCCTGCTCTTTCTCCCGGCGTTGTTGGCGGTTGCGTTGGCGATGCGGGCCTGGGGGAAGCGACTTGTTCCGAACACGTCGGCCTATCGCGCAACCCTGGTGACGTACGGTGTGCTGTCGATTCCGGCCGTCTTCGTGATCGGCACACTCCTGTTCTGACGTGGCGACTGAAGCACCGGTACGAACGCTCGCCACCCGAATAGATAACGGTGCCTGGTTCACGTCCCGCGGCGACGCCGGTCTTCTGCAAGGTGGATCCTGATGGCGAAGTACCTGATCTCCTTCCCTGCCGCTGCGATGGTGGTGCGCGACGCCGAGCTGGAACGCGCCAGCCGCGACTCCCATGCGGTCATCGAAGCGGCGAAAGCGGCCGGCGTCTATGTGTTCGGCGGCGGTGTCGATGCGGGCGTGCCGGTGGTTCGCGTCTCGGGCGATGGCAGCGTTGCTGAAGGCGGCTATCCATCCGGGCCTGAACTTGACGGTGGCTTCGCGGTGCTCGAGCTTCCGTCACGCGACGCAGCGGTGGCGTGGGCCGCGCGGCTCGCAACCGCCTGCCGGTGCGAGCAGGAACTGCGGGTCTTCCACTTCGATCCCGCATCGTGAAGCGCACAGGATCACTGTGCCCATAGCACTTCATGCAACCGGACGGTCGCTTCTGCGCGTTGAGCGCCGCCTTCGAGCCCGGCAAGATGCTCAAATGCGCTTCACAGGCAAAGCGTTCAGGGAGAGGCCGCACGTGTCAAAAGCAATCACCCGTATATCGATCAGAAGCGTGCTTCCGGTCGCCGCGGTCCTGTTCTTCGGACTCGGCGTATTTGCGTCGGTCACTGCAGCTGTGAGCGCGTGGCTCGCGCCGGGACATGTCACCGCCCTTTCGTTGAACGGGCCGATCAGTCTCAGCTTCGACGGAATGCCATCGGCAGGCGTCTTCTTGTTGTATCCGCTGCTCAGCGCGGTCGCGGGTACGGCTTTGGCCGCAGCGCTCGCTTCGTTCTACAACCTGGTGGCCCGCAGGATTGGGCCACTGCGCGTCACGCTGTCGGAGTGACGAGGGCGCTCAGGGGTGCAGCACTGGCAGACTGCTTCTCGTGCTGCGTTGCACCTTGTCATACACGCCCACAACTTTTCATCAGTGCGTTCTTGAGCGATCACTGCGTCAGGTTCACTTGATTTCGCTGGATGCTTTGAGCAGGGCGTGGACTGCGCTGTCGCGTGCAGCCCTCGATCTACATCGCACGGTTTGCCGCCACACTACGTGTCCGTTCCACGCAGGCGTCGAGCATGGCAAGCGCACTGAAATGGTTGTTCCTTGCACTCCTTACTGCGGCGACCGTGGCGTGCTCGCTGGCCGCGGCGCAGGCGCCCGTCGAGTTCACGCCACGCGCTGGATTCGGGGGTGAGAGCGAAGGTCGCGGCACGCTGAAATTCGTCTTTCGCAAGCCGCGCGCCTTCCACGTCACCAGCCACGGCATCGAACAGAGCGACGGGACGTTCCGTCTGGATCAGACCATCACCTTCGCCGGCGAGCCGCCGCAGTCGCGCTTCTGGGTCATGACGCGCACCGCCAGGAATCACTACGCGGCCACGCTCAGCGACGCGGCAGGGCCGGTCGAGGCGACGGTCTCGGGATCGCGCCTGTCGCTGCGTTACAGGGTGAAGGGACCGGTGTTCATGCATCAGGAACTGGTGCTGTCTGCGGACGGGCGCACGATCGACAACGTGGGCGTGGTCAGACTGCTCGGCATTCCGATCGGCCGTCTGCAGGAGACGATTACGCGCAAGGTGCCCGCGTCCAATTCTGACGGCTCGATCGATCCGGGCCTGTAGCACGTTCGGCTTCAGACATGGCGGACCGCCGGTGACGCGCGATGTGGGCGTCGTCATTTGCACCTCGACGTCATCGCCGGTATCAGAGGCACCACCCACACGGGAATCGCCATGCGTGCATCGCCGTCGATTCAAACTTTGGTCTTGGAGGTCCGCATGCGTCAGCTCTCGGTGCTTCTTGCGGCAGGTCTGTGCTTCGGTTGCGCCTCGCCGCTACGTGCAGGCCCACTGGAACCCTTGGCCTGGATCGGGGGCTGCTGGTCGAATCCGCAGGGTGACGCCGGCTCCGGAGAGTACTGGCAGCCACTTGCCGGCGGCACGATGCTGGGCGTCGGCAGACTGATCCGCGACGGCAGGACTGTCGAGCACGAGTTCCTCCGCCTGCATGTGGACGGGCAGAATCAGGTGATCTACACCGCCACGCCTTCGCAGCAGAAGGAGACCGCGTTCGTCGCCACCCGGATTGCCGATGGCACGGCAACGTTCGAGAATCCGGCGCACGATTTTCCGCAGAGCATCACCTACTCACGAGCGAACGACTCGGGCATGTCGGTACGCATCGAAGGCACGCGGAACGGTGCGCAACGCGCCATGGATTTCCAGTTCGAGCGGGTGTCCTGCTCCGCCCAGACGCTGTAAGCCCGCGAGCTTTTGACCCAGGGCACGGGCCGGTTCGGCTTGAATGCCTGCCGTTTCGACAGACTGTGTCCGGAAGCAGCGCCGCTCACGGGCGGTGCGACATCACGCGAGGCCGCAATCGCGTAGGCGGCACGTCGTGCGGCAGCTGATCGATGCGATCAGGAGATACACGCGTTCGCATGTCGTCCCGCAGCTCCGTTACGACACCGCTGATTCCGCTCCGGGAGTGCCTTGCGTTGCTGCACACTCGCGGTGCGCCCAACATGCCGGATGATCGCCATGCCTCGTTTCGTCGTTCTGCTCCGTGGCGTCAATGTCGGCAAAGGCAACCGCGTGTCGATGGCGGCGTTCAAGCAACTGCTCGAATCCCTGGGCTGCACGCAGGTGCGGACGTTGCTCAACAGCGGCAATGCGGTGGTCACTGCGCCGGTGCGTTCGACGGCGAAGTTCGCGCAGACCATTGCCGATGCGTTGTCCACGCAGATGGGCGTGTCGACGCCGGTGATCGTCAAGTCGGCAGCGGAGGTGGACCGCATCGTCAGCGAGAGCCCAGTGGCGCCGGCCGAGTCGGCGCATTCGCGGTGTCTGGTGATCTTCGCGCAGGCACCGGAAACGTTGCGGCTGCTGGACGATCTGCAGCCACTGGCGGTATTGCCGGAGCGGCTGGTCGTCACCGGCGACGCCGGCTATCTGGAATGTCCGGCCGGCTTGCTGGAGAGCAAGGTTGCGCCGGCGTTGTTGGGCAAGGCAGGTCGCGCATTGACGACCCGCAACTGGGCGACGGTACTCAAGCTGCGCGCGTTGCTCGACGCGGGGTGATGCAGCTTGGGTGACTGCGGTGCGCGAATGAACGCTGGGACGTGCGGCGCGCCTCAAAGATGATTGAGGATCATGTTGCCCGTCACGAATGCGAGGAAGCTGACGGTGACGTACGGGCACTCGCCAAGCCTGACAGGTCGCAAGCGGATTCGTTTTTCACTGTCCGCCCGACGGGCAGCGCGGCGCGTCTTCCACCGACGGCACGTGGGATCATAGTTCGCGCCCACGCAGGCCATCCAGGATCCATGCAATGCACACCGTCACCGGCACCTGTCACTGCAAGGCCGTCGAATTCGAGGTCGATCTGATCGACGGCTTCGAGAACATCCGCCGCTGCAACTGCTCGATCTGCAGCCGCAAGGGCGCGGTGATGGCCGGCGTGACGCTGGACCGCCTGCGGGTGACCCGCGGTGCAGACGTGCTGACGCTGTATCAATGGAACACGAAGATCGCCAAACACTGGTTCTGCAGTGTCTGCGGCATCTACACGCATCACCAGCGTCGCAGCGCGCCGAACGAGTACGGGTTCAATCTGGCGTGCATCGAGGGCGTGGATCTGACGGCGATCGGGGAGATCGGACGCAGTAATGGGGCGGCGCGGAGTCTGGTCGACGCACGGGACAGCGCGTAACCATGCGCGTCGGACCGACGCTCGCTACGCGCGTTGCGGACCGGCTCGACACGGGCGACGTGCTTGTCTACGCGCATCGCGACTACTGCGGGATGGGTCTCGCGAAGGACGGCGACCTCTATCTCTACGATGCCGTCAATGATGGTGACCCACCGACGCGTGCAGCCGGGCCGCAGTCGTCCAGTGAGCGGCAGGTCTTCGCTGGGCGCCTGCCGTTCGTGGACTGGCTGTCGGAGCAGTCCGATGCGTCCCTGTCAGGACAGGATCTCGAAGACAGCTTCCTGCGTCACAACCAACGTCTGACGCTGGAACGCCTGGAACGCTTCGCCGCCGGGGCGTCACCCGCTGCAATACGCGCGCTCGATGAGGGAGATGCAGCAACCGGATCCGTGTGGCGGTTCGTGCTGATGACCACACTTCTGCTCTTTGGTGGTCTGGAGCTGGCGGACCTGCTGCTGCTCTCACCGCCTCCGGTCGACGCCGGGTTGTCGGATGTGCCGATCGGGCTTTTCCTGGCGGTGGCAATCCCGATCGGCATTCTGGAGGGGCTGTTCTGGACGGTGGGTTGCATCGAACTCGCTGCACGTTGGCTGCGATCTGCGTCGGTCGGCGCGGTCATCGGCATCGTTGGCTACGGTGCGGTGTTCCATTGGTCGGGTGGCGCGCTGGCGATTCTGGTGTCCACATGGATCGTGCTGGTCCTCAATGTCGGCTATCTGCTGCTGCGATCACGATCGCGCAGGACTGCGGTGATCTCGACGCTCGCGCACAAGGTGCTCTTCATGCTGTACGCCGCGCACGGGATCTACATCGCAACGCCGTAGCGCGCACCGGCGGGATCCTCGGCGAGCGTTGCCGCCTGCTAGCATTCCCCCGCCGTCGTCATTCCGGCGACGCAGCACGCAAGGGGATTGCAATGCGCAATTGGGGAATCAGCGCCGTACTGGCGCTGTCGGTCGCGGCGTCGGGGATGGTCGCGGCCAATGATGGACAGACGCGGGAAGTGCCGTCGCAGGATGGCTCGTTCACCGGCGAAATCGTGGGCACGCCCGCCGAGGGCAGCAAGTTCGCGCAGCTGCAGATCGGCATGAGCATGCAGGATGTGCAGGACCTGATGGACGGCACGCCGGACCGCTTCCACACCTATGAATCGGGCAAGCGCTGGATTCCGTTCTACTTCGGCAATGACGCCACGCGCCTGCAGGCGTTGTTCCGCGACGAGGGCTGCCTGATCTTCACCGGCGGCAATGTCTGGGGCGGCGCAGGTGGCGATCTGATCCAGATCGAGGTCGATCCGTCGGGCGATTGCTACCAGCCCTGATCGGATCTGTCCGCGTGCATCACGCGGGCGACGGTGAGGCTGGTGCATCCAGCCTCACCCCGGCGGTGCACGCCATGGCATGCCACGTGGACCGCGCTGTGTGGGGGCGCTGCGCGCAATAGCTGGCACGCGCGCAGCACATCCCGCGTCGCATCGATACGGGCACACCGCACCGGCACAGATCCGATGGTGCACACGCGCTTGCACTTGCCGCATACGGGCGTGCTTTAGTCTGCCGCACGCCCTTTCCATCACAGTGCCACCGTGCAGACTGACCAGATCCTGATTCTCGCCATCCTGGCTGCGACTGTCGGCATGTTCCTGTGGAGCCGCTGGCGCCACGACATGGTGGCCGGCGCGGCGCTGCTGCTGTGCGTGCTGGTCGGGCTGGTGCCCGGTGGCGATGCGTTCGCGGGCTTCGCCCATCCGGCCGTCATCACCGTGGCCTGCGTGCTGGTGTTGAGCCGTGGGCTGCAGACCTCCGGCGCGGTGGATGCGCTGGCGCGCGTGGTGCTGCCCGCGAAGGCCGGGCCGATGCTGACGATCGCCGCGTTGACTGCGCTGGCCGCGCTGCTGTCGGCCTTCATGAACAACGTCGGCGCGCTGGCGCTGTTGATGCCGGTGGCGATCCAGATCGCACGCAAGCAGGCACTGGCACCGGGCCAGGTGCTGATGCCGCTGGCGTTCGGCTCGATCCTCGGCGGCATGACCACGCTGATCGGCACGCCGCCGAATCTGATCGTCTCGGGCTTCCGCGCGCAGACCGATGCCGGTGCGTTCACGATGTTCGACTTCTCGCCGGTCGGTGTGGCGGTGGCGGTCGCCGGCGTGGTGCTGATCGCACTCGGCGGCTGGAAGCTGGTGCCGGCGCGCAAGAATGCGGGCGTCGATGGCTTCGATACCGGCGCCTATCTCACCGAGGCGCGCGTGCCCGAGGGCGCGAAGGCGGTCGGCAAGACCGTGCGCGAGATCGAGACGATCCTCGACGAACACGAAGCGCAGATCGTCGGCATGGTGCAGGCCGAGTTCCGCGTGCATGCGCCCAACCCCTCGCGCAGGGTGCGGGCCGGCGACATCCTGGTGCTGGAAGCGGAGGCGGACGCACTCGCCGGTGCGCTGTCGAGCCTGGGCCTGGCGCTGGAGGAAGCCGTCGACGACGAAGACGACGAAGCGGACGCGGACAGCGACGACACCGCGCCGGCCACTTCGGAGGCAGGCGCGCCTGACCGCGAGACCGCCGCGCACCACGCCACGCGCACCGACGCACAGGCCGGCACCGGGACGCACGCTGCGGGCATCGAGCCCGCAGACGATGCGGCCGACGACGAGGACGAAAAAGACAAGGACGAAGCACGCACGCCGCACAGCGACATCGTGCTGCAGGAGATCGCGGTGTTGCCGGGCTCGACTCTGGTCGGACGCACCGCGATCGACCTGTCGCTGCGCACGCAGTACAGCATCAACCTGTTGGCGTTCGCGCGCGAGGGCGAGCGCTCGATGAAGCGGCTGCGTTCGCGCGTATTCCGCGCCGGCGATCTGCTGTTGCTGCAAGGCACGCAGGATTCGATCAGCGCGTTCGTCGCGCAGTTCGGCGGCGTGCCGCTGGCCGAGCGCGAGTTGCGCATGCCCGACCGGCGCAAGGCGCTCACCGCCTCGGCCATCCTCGCGCTGTCGGTGGCCGCTGCCGCGTTCGGTCTGGTGCCGGCGGCGGTCGCGTTCGCGCTGGGCGTGCTGGCCTCGATGGTGCTGCGCACCGTGCCGCCGCGCGAGGTCTACACCGCCATCGACTGGCCGGTGATCGTGCTGCTGGCGGCGCTGATTCCGGTGGCCGGCGCGATGGAAGCGACCGGCACCGCGGACCTGATCGCACGCTTCCTGTTCGACACCGTCGCGCAGGGCCATCCGATCGTCGGCCTCGCCCTGGTGCTGGTGGTGACGATGACCCTGTCGGACCTGATGAACAACGCGGCGACTGCGGCCGTGATGTGTCCGATCGCGATCGGCGCGGCGACCACGCTCGGCGTCAGTCCCGATCCGTTCCTGATGGCGGTGGCGGTCGGCGCGTCGTGCGCGTTCCTCACCCCGATCGGCCACCAGAACAACACCCTGATCCTGGGCCCGGGTGGTTTCCGCTTCGGCGATTACTGGCGGCTGGGACTACCGGTGCAGGTGGTGGTGATTGCAGTGGCGATGCCGATGCTGCTGCTGGTGTGGCCGCTGTAGTCCGCGCACGTCGCTGGCGGCCTGCACACGGTGCGCATCCGCCGCGCGTATGCTCGGCCGCAGCCACCTCCGGGACGCCACGATGTCACCTTCCGCACCACCGCCGCGCACGCCGGCGTCCCGCCCTCTGGGTGCCTACGTGGCCATCGCCGCGATCGTCGCTGCGCTGGCCTTGCTGTTCGCGTGGGTCGCGGGCTGGCTGACGCCGCAGCGGCTGACGCCGGCGCGCATGACCGATGCGATCGAAGGCACATCGGCGGAGGCCTACCCGGGATTCCGCCGGGCCCATGCGAAGGGCGTCTGCGTGGTCGGCCATTTCGAAGGCAGCGAGGCGGCCGCGGCACTGACGAAAGCGCGGGTCCTGGCACCGGGCAGCACGCCGCTGCTGGGCCGCATGTCGATCGGCGGCGGCTCGCCCTACGGCTTGGACGCACAGGCACGCGTGCGCAGCATGGCGCTGGTGCTCAAGGGCGACGACGGCCAGGAATGGCGCATGGCGATGAACAGCTTTCCGTTCTTCGGCGTCGCCTCGATCGAAGCCTTCCACGCGCAGGCCGTCGCCGGCGCGCCGGACCCGGCCACCGGCAAGCCCGATCCCGCGCGTATGGCCGCCTTCGCGCAAGCACATCCGGAAAGCGCGAAGTTCGGCGCATGGGCCAAGTCCGCGCCGTGGTCCGACAGCTTCGCCAGCACCCAATTCAACGGTATCCATGCATTCCGTTTCACCGATGCCAACGGCGGCAGCCGCATGGTGCGTTGGGCGATGCGCCCGCAGGCGCCGTTTGTCGAGATGTCGGCCGCGCAGCGTGAGGCCGCCGATGACGACTACCTGCAGCAGGAATTGCAAACGCGTCTGGCATCCGGCCCGCTGCGCTGGGACATGGTCGCGACGGTCGCAGGACCGGAGGACGACACCGCCGATCCGTCGATCGCATGGCCGGACGATCGCGAGCAGGTCGTGCTCGGCACTGTCGTCATCGAAAGCGCATCACCGCAAGCCACCGGCGCCTGCCGCGACCTGAACTTCGACCCGACCTTCCTGCCGCCGGGTGTCGCGGTCTCCGACGATCCGATCCTCGCCGCGCGCGCAGCGGTGTACGCGCAGTCGTTCGACCGCCGCGAGCGCGAGATCGCCACCGGCAGCGGCGCACCGGCCACGACCGGCGAGCGGCCCACGAAGGAGGAAGCACCATGAGCACGCACGCGCCCCGCCACTTCAACGGCCTCGCCCGAGTGCTGCACTGGAGCATGTCGCTGATGGTGCTGGCGATGCTGTTCGTCGGTGTCGGCATGGTCGCTTCGATGACGCTGCGGCCGACGCTGGTGGACCTGCATCGTCCGCTCGGCATCGCGATCCTGCTGCTCGCCGTCGTGCGCCTGGTCAACCGCCTGTTCCACACCCCGCCGCCGCTGCCCGCCGACCTGCCGCGCTGGCAGGTGTTCGCCGCGCACGCCTCGCACTGGGCGCTGTACACGCTGCTGTTCGCGATGCCGCTGATCGGCTGGGCGATGGTGTCGGCGGCCGGCAATCCGGTGACCCTGTGGTCGGGATTCGCACTGCCGCCGATCGCCCCGCACGACCCGGCGGTCTACAGTCTGCTGCGCACCGCGCACACCTGGCTGGCGATGCTGCTGTTCGCCACGGTGCTGATGCATCTCGCCGCTGCGCTGTTCCACGCCTGGGTGCGCCGTGACGGCGTGTTCGAGGCGATGGCGAGCGGCGAATCCGCGCCGCCGCCGCGCGAGGTCGATACGTCGCATCTCGGGACGCGCGGGAACTGAGGTCGAACCTGCGCGGTGCTCTGCGCAGCGCGGCGTGATCTGTTTTTGCGATGGATGTCCCATCGCGCGCTTGCATAGGCATCGGATGTCGGTCCGGCGTGTGTGCGCTTTGAGACGCTATCTGGGAACGCCCTGAAAATCGCGTGTATCCCGGCATGCCTTCCGCATAACGCTCTTCACCACAACGCCCCGGCACTACCGGGGCGTTGTGGTGTCTCACATGACACTCAGTCGAACTTGAACTTCGCGCCGACCGTGAAATAACGCCCGATCGCACCACTGAAATCCATCGGGTTGTAGTTGATCGCACCGTAGGTCAGCGGGTCGAGCGGCGCGATGCGGTCGGTGACGTTGTTGACCGAGCCGAACAGTTCCCAGTGAGCGGTGGGCATCCAGCGCGCCGACAGGTCGACGGTGTAGAACGAGGCGAGCTCGCAACCGCTGGGTGCGTCGTCGCCATTGGCGAACCCGTTGGCGCATTCGGTGTCGCCGGCCTCGGTGACATTGCGGATGCTGTCGCGCCAGTTCACGACGCTGCTGATCGAAAACGCATCCATCTCCCATGTCGCGCCGAAGTTCGCCTTGTTCTTCGGCGTGCCGATGCAGTTGGTCACATCGCAGTTGCCGTGGGTGCCGGCGAACTCGTAGACGGTGCCGTCGAGATCCTCGCGCTCGAACGCACTGATGTGGGTGAACTGCAGATCCAGCCGCAGATTGCCCGCACCGAGGTCGAAGCGTTGCTCCATATCGACGTCGAAGCCTTCAACGGTGGTCGACGACGCGTTCTCGTAACCCACTAGCACCGCGAGAATCGAGCCGCTGCCCGGCGTGCCGGGAATCTCGTTGGTGCCGCGCACGACGTTGTCGCCGCCGGCCGCGATCGCTGCGTCCGCACTGCCACCGAAGATCTCGTCGGTGCGGCGGATACGGAACGCATCGAACGCGAGGGAACCGCCGGTCCATGGCGACAGCACGAAGCCCACCGTTGTGCTCTTCGACTCCTCGGGCTTGAGGTCGGGATTGGGCGAGGTGATCAGCGCGATCGGGGCGGCATCGCAATCCTGTGGTTCGTTGCCTGGTGCGGCGCAACGCACGGGATCAACTGCTGTGCTGAAAGCCGCGAGGCCGCCGGTACCCGCTTCTGCCGGGTTCGGGGCACGGAACCCTTCCGCATACGTGCCGCGCACTGCGATCCGGTCCGTCGGTGACCACTTCACGCCGACCTTGGGCGTCGTCGCGGTATCGCCACCGTCATACTTGTCGACGCGCAGCGCGCCGGTCAGCTCCAGACTTTCGAGCACCGGTGCCTGCAGTTCGGCGTAGGCGCTGGTGACCTTCTCCACGCCGCCGTAGGCCGAATAGCCTAGACCGATGATGTCGCCCTGGTCGGTGAACGTCTGCGGCGTGAGCAGCACGGACTGGCGCCGGTACTCGGCGCCGAGCGCGAGCCCGAGCGCGCCGCCTCGCAGATCCATCAACGGGCGTGTGACCTTGGCATCGAAGATGTCGAGCCGCGTGCGGCCGGTCGCGCTGATGCGCGGCGAGATGTAGTCGTACAGCGCCTGCGAGTTTTGGCCGCCGTTGTCGCCGATACGCCAGTAACTGACGGGGCTGTTCGGATCTTCCAGTGCGGTCTTGACGTGGCTGTACTGCAGGAAGCCGGTGCGCTCGTTGGTCAGATCGGTGCCCGAATGCAGGTAACCGACGTCGTAGTCCCACGCACCGGCCGTGCCCTTGAAGCCCAGCAGCAGGCGGACGAACCGGCTGTCGTTGTAGGTCACGCGCGGGCCGACATCGAACGCGGTGTAACGCAGCCGGTTCGCGGTGCCCGGATACGGATTGTCCGGATGGTCCGGGCCGAGCACGGTGGCGCCGGGGCCGGGATCACTGGCGTTGACCGGACCACCGGGGAACCCCCAGGCACCAGAGACGCCCGAGGGCGTGTTCTGGAACGTCGTCTTCTTGTTCGCCGCGCTGAGTTCCATGTACAGCTCGCCGGTATCGCCCACCGCGAACGCCGCGCGCGAGAAGAAGTTCACGTATTCCTCTTCAGGCGAGAGATCACGGAACTGCGCGACATCCCACAGGCAGCCGCCTGCCGGATCCTGCGGCGTCACGTTCGACAGCCCCGCGCACCCCGGCAGCGATTCGAACAGGCCGGTGTTCGGATTCTCGATCGCGCCGCTGGGGCCACCACCCGCACCGGTGCCGCCGCCGGTGATACGACCGGGCAGATTGGTGCCGATCGCATAGCCGTAGGGGCGCAGGTCGCCGGTGCCGATCCACTTGCGATCGCGCCGGTCGCGCACGCGGATCGCGTCAGTCTTGGCCGCCTCGATGCTGAAGAACGCGTTGTAGCCGTCTTCGCTCATGCTGCCGGTGCCCGCGGTCAGCGAGGCCTTGGGCTGATCGCCGCCGCCATCGCCGGACCAGCCGTAGGACACGCTGGCGATCGCGCCTTCGAAATCGTCGCGCAGGATCACGTTGACCACGCCGGCGATCGCATCGGAGCCGTAGATCGACGACGCACCATCCTTGAGGATCTCGATGCGCGCGACCGCGTCCAGCGGAATCGTGCTGAGGTCAGTGAAGACCTTCTGTCCGTCATCGGCGAGTCCAAACGGTGCCATGCGCCGCCCGTTGAGCAGCACCAGCGTGGACCCCGCGCCCAGGCCGCGCAGCGAGATCGCCGAGCCGCCGCCAGCGAAGCCATTGCCGAAACTCTTGGGCACCGAGCCGGCGCCATCGACCGACAGGCTCTGCAGATACTCGCCGACCGTGGTCTTGCCGGTGCGGTCGATCTGCTCGCGCGAGATCACCTGCACCGGCGACGCGGTTTCGGTATCGGTCCGCGGGATGTTGGAACCGGTCACCGTGATGCGGTCGAGCGTCGTCGGTTGTCCAGTACTGCTCTGGGCCGACGCTGCGATCGGCAGCGCGAGCGCGCAGAGCGCGGCGGGAACAGCAAGGCTGAGACGGGTGCGTCGCACCCCGAAACCACGGTTGATCGTGTGCATCGGAAGATCCTCAGGCGTCAACTTGCATGGATGGCGGTTGCAGGGATCGCGCCCATCTAATCTGGAGCGACTACGCGCAGTTAATATTTGGTTAACGTGCTGCTCCCGTGACGAAGCGCTATTAACGGGGTTTATCTCTCTGAATATTCAACGCGGATTTAGCGCACAGGGCTATTCATCTCCTGGGGAAGCAGGAAATCGCTATTCAGATTCCTTCGTAAGACGCGGCTGCGTCCCAAGGCGGCACGCAATTAACGCCACTGGACAACGCGGCTGCCACGCACCAGATCGATATCTTCCAGAGGCGACACGAACATCCGATCCTTGAGGCGCGACTGACGGAACCGCGGGCCGTCCCGCGTGCCAGGCCGGCGCCACTTCTCCAATGGCGAGCCGATGGCGGCAGCCCAGCCCGCGCCGCTGGACGCACGCGACCGCTCTGCACTGGACGGATGTCTAACGCCGCTTCGATTCGGATGTCGACGAAGCGCTGTGGACAGCGTCTCGAACGCTGGCCGGGCGTCATCACCCGGCCGGTCCATCGCGCCTTGATTCCTCACCATCCACACCAATATCGACCGCTCGCACCACCTCCACACGGACGCCGCACGCAATGACCGCACCCGCCGAAACCCGCAAGTTCGAAGCCGAAGTCGCCCAGGTCCTGCATCTGGTCACGCACTCGCTCTACTCGCACAAGGAGATCTTCCTGCGCGAGCTGATCTCCAACGCCTCCGACGCCTGCGACAAGCTGCGATTCGAGTCGATCGCCAGCCCCGACCTGCTGGCCGGCGACGGCGAGCTGCACATCGATGTCAGCTGGGACAAGGCGGCGCGCACGGTGACGATCCGCGACACGGGCATCGGCATGGATCGCGACGACGTGGTCGCCAACATCGGCACCATTGCCAGCTCCGGTACGCGTCGCTTTCTCGAAGCGATGAGCGGTGAGCAGAAGGCCGACGCGCGCCTGATCGGCCAGTTCGGCGTGGGCTTCTACTCGGCCTTCGTGGTCGCCGACCGCGTGACCGTGCTGACCCGCCACGCGGGCGCGGCGCCCGAGGCCGGCGTGAAGTGGGAAAGCGACGGCCGCGGCGAGTATTCGCTGGAGACCGTCACCCTGCCCGAGCGCGGCACCACGGTGATCCTGCATCTCAAGGCCGACGAGGACGAATTCCTCGACGGCTGGAAGCTGCGGTCGCTGGTCACCAAATACTCCGACCACGTCGCGTTCCCGATCCGCATGCCCAAGGACGCGCCGATGCCGGCCGAGGGCGAAGACGCGGCCAAGGCCGACGCCGCGCCGGAGTGGGAAACCGCCAACGACGCGTCCGCGCTGTGGACCCGACCCAAGTCGGAGATCAGCGACGAGGAATACCAGGGCTTCTACAAGGCGCTGGGCCACGATTTCAACGACGCGGCCGCATGGACCCACAACCGCGTCGAAGGCAGCCAGAGCTTCACCACGCTGCTGTATCTGCCGTCGCAGCCGCCGTTCGATCTGATGATGGGCGGGCGCGACGAACGCAAGGGTTTGAAGCTCTACATCAAGCGAGTGTTCGTCATGGACGCCGCCGAGGAACTGCTGCCCAACTACCTGCGCTTTGTGCGCGGCGTTGTCGATGCCGACGATCTGCCGCTCAACGTCAGCCGCGAACTGCTGCAGCACAACCGCCAGCTCGACCGCATCAAGGGCGCGTGCGTGAAGCGCGTGCTCGATCTGATCGAGAAGCTGGCCCGCGACGAACCCGAGAAGTTCACCGCGTTCTACAAGGCCTTCGGCAACACGCTGAAGGAAGGCATCGTCGAGGACGCGACCAACCGCGAGCGCATCGCGAAGCTCCTCCGCTTCGCATCGACCAAGGGCGAGGGCGCCTCGCAGACCGTATCGCTGGACGATTACATCGGCCGCATGCCGGTCGGCCAGGACACCATCTGGTACATCACCGCCGATGGCCACAAGGCCGCTGCCGGCAGCCCGCAGCTCGAAGCCTTCCGCGCGAAGGACATCGAAGTGCTGCTGATGTTCGACCGCATTGACGAATGGATGCTCGGCAGCCTGCACGAGTACGCCGGCAAGTCGATGAAGAACGTCGCCAAGGGCGAACTGCCGCTCGACGAGGCCGACAAGGCGAAGCAGGCCGAAGCCACCACTGCTGCCGCGCCACTGGTCGAGCGCATCAAGACCCTGCTGGGCGAGCGCGTCGGCGATGTGCGCGTGTCCGCGCGTCTGACCGATTCGCCGTCGTGCCTGGCGCTGGCCGACTACGAAATGGCCCCGCACCTCGCCCGCCTGCTGCGCGAAGCCGGCCAGGACGTGCCGGAGAGCAAGCCGACGCTCGAGATCAACCCGCAGCACGCGCTGCTGCAGCGGATCGAAAGCGAAGCGGATGATGCGAAGGCGACCGATCTTTCGACACTGCTGCTGGAGCAGGCCGAGATCGCCGCGGGCGCGCCGCTGCCGGATCCCGCTGCGTTCGTGCAGCGGATGAACCGGGTGCTGTTGGGCGGTTGAACCGGGCTGCCGAAGCGCATGCAGCCCTCCAGCTGCGGCCTTAAGTCTTGAGCCCTCCCCCGCACGCGGGGGAGGGTTGGGTGGGGGCAAACGTTCCGAGCGCATGACGCGTGACGCGCGCGACCTGTCTGTAGCTGCCGTGCCGCTTTGCGTGTGCGACACAACAGCTATAAGACGCGCTCTTATGCTGTGGACGATGAGCCGCATTGCGCCCGGTCAGGCTTGCAAGTTCGTTGTGTTCCAGAGCGTGTCCGCCCTCACCCCAACCCCTCTCCTGGAGGGAGAGGGGCTCGAAGCGTGCACATCGTGATTCCGGACCGCGCGCGGCGTCTGATAGCCCCTCTCCCCCCGGGAGAGGGGTTGGGGTGAGGGGGCTTTGGCTTGAGGGACACCTCATCGCCTGACCGCATGTCGATGCGCTCATGAACTGCCTGCCCGCCAACCCCCACACAGCGACCCGGCATGCCCCGATTCCATGCAGCATCGGCTTGCGCCATCCTGTGCATCTCCGCCCGCGTCCGTTCGAACCCGCCGGACAGATCGAGCAAGTGCCGGGACGCACGGCGGAACCGTTCAACGGCAGGAGCACGACGATGGCCCACAGGATCGGGCAGCCGCATCGATATGGCAGGCCAGCGCAGCGGATCGCGGCCGCGATCATCGCCACTGCACTCACAACGACAGGATGCCAGGGCATGGCGGCAACACAGGACTCCAACGCAGTGCCCCCGGCCAATGCGGACCCCCGCATCGTGGCCGACTGGCCACTCAGGTTCATGCGCCACAACTTCGGGATCGCAACCTACGCGGTGCAGGAGTGTCTGGTGGTTTACGCGGACCGTCCGCACACGAGCGGACCGCGTCCCGCGCTCGAAGACGTGCACCCCAACTCGCTAAAGGCCAAGACCGCGAACCACCTCATGATCCGGAACTTCCCACCGCCCGCCGTGGTGAAGTGGAAGAGCCGCGACGGCACGCCGCTGGAGGCTGACGTCGATATCGGTGAGATCTTCAAGAATGAACTGGTCGTCCACGAAACCCCACGCGAAGAGATGTCCGAGTACACGCCGATGGTGAACCCTGACGTCATCATGGAAATCAACGACCGCACGATCAATGTCTACATGAAGGCATTCATCTCGTTGAAGGCGCCACGTATTCCCGGCAATCGCTACAGCAACTCACGAAGCGACCTCGTGCTGGCGTGGAGCAGAACGTACTGATCCGGATCCACATGGAGGTGGAGCATGGGCGGGAATCGACATCCCGATGGGGTGCGGGCGGATGCCGCGACAGCCGCGCAGCTCGTGAGTTTCGAGCAGGCCGAACGCGCACTCGAGCGTTTTACTGCACCATTCCTGCTGGATGAGGAGAAGCCTGAGCAACGCCTGTTCGTTGCGTCCTTCGACGGCACCGGAAACAGCAAGCGCGATCCGGCAAAGTTCACCAATGTCGCGCTTGTCGATGAGCAGATTCGCAGCTACGCGCGGGCAGCAGAAGACCGACTCGGCTATGTGCCAATCCATGCCGGCTACGTTGCGGGGCCAGGTACGCAGGGTGGCGTCAGCGGCATGATCGATGCCGCGTATGGCGGCAGCTACGAAGCGCGTATCGAAGACATGTATCTTCAGTTCGCCATCCAAGCCCAGAAATGGCTGATCGAGAATCCAGACTCCGACATTCGCATCCTGGCCACCGGCTTCAGCCGTGGAGCGGAACAGGCGGCCGGGTTTACCCGACTCGTGGAAGAACGCGGCGTCCAAGATCCGACAGACGCAGTCGTCAAACGCAATGTGGATGGCCTGATCGTTGGCCAGGTGTCGTATCCCAATCCGCCGCTGCGCGAACCCGGTACCGTGATCCAGGCCGCGGCGTTGTTCGATCCGGTCGGCACCGGCGCACCGCGGCAGAATGACCGGCGCCTCGCGGAGTCCGTCGTGTCCGCGTTCCAGATCACGGCGATGAGCGAGCGGCGCAATCTGTTCCAGGGCACATGGATCACCGATTTCGGAACCACGTCGGATGGCCGCTTCCTCAACGTCGGCGTTGCGGGCGCGCACAGCGACATCGGTGGCGGCTATCGGCGTGATGGGCTCGGAATTCTTGCGGGGAATCTCGGGATCGACTACCTCAACAGCATGATCCGGCCGCCGCCGCTGGAAAAGCGCGCGCTTCCCGACGATCCAGATCGATACGTGGTCCATAGGTCCGAAGAGCATCTCTCCATCTACGGCACTTCGGTCTTCGACAAGGCGGGCGGGCGTGGCATGCGAGATTTGTTGGCCCCGCCGTCGCTGTGCCAGATCGATTGCCGCGACGCGATGCCGCGCAACGAGGCGATGGCCGCGGCGCTGGAGTGGCAGCGTGTCGGAATCGGCCCGGTGCAGGGCAGTGTGCCGGTGCGCGATGCAGGTCTGGAGACCTCCGCGTTCGCGAGTGATCTGCTGTCATCTGCCGCGCGCGAGGATGGGCATGCAATCTCCGAACGCTTGCGCGAGCAGCTGGCGAGTGATGCCGGACAGGCGTGGCTACAGCAGGGATTCGAAGCGCTGGAGCGGCAGTCGCGCGATGTCGCTGGACGCGGTGGCCCGCATGTCTTGGCACCGGCGCATGAGTTGGACGGACCTGCGCTCTGATCGATTCGGGTTTGCGCATGCGAGAGATCTGACCCTCATCAGAGACAACCGATCTCAGCAGAGCAATTTTGCTTATCCATCTGTCATCCCGGCGAAAGCCGGGATCCAGTGTCTTTGGTGCTTCACGAATCGCGACTTACCCAATCAAGCCACCGCCCGAATCTGGCTTAGAGGGCGCATGCGTAGCGAGTGGGAGGCACTGGATCCCGGCTTGACCAGACATTCGTCCGTTAGAAGCCGCCGGGATGACGGGCTCCGAGCAGTAGCAGCCCCGATCAATGATCTGAGGCGATGGCCCTCAGCGCACCCCCGCCGTCTCCCGCGCCGGCAAGGTCTGCGGCCAGCCTCCCGCAAGCGCGCGATAGAGCGCGACCGCATCCGTCGCAGTGCGCGTGCGGCCCGAAGCGAAGGCGTCCTCTGCCTGCAGCTGCGTGCGCTCGGCGTCGAGGACTTCCAGCAGGCTGGTGCCGCCGGCGTCGAAACGCAGGCGGGCGAGTTGGGCGGCGCGGGCGCTGTCGCGGGCGGCGCGTTCGAGTTCGACGTCGGCGTCGTGGGCGCGGTCGAAGCGCACCAATGCATTGCCGGTGTCTTCGAGCGCGCGCAGCACGGTCTGCTGGTAACGCGCGAGTTCCATCGAGGCGTCGGCGTCGGCTGCGGCGATGCGTGCACGCACGCGGCCGATGTCGAGGAACGACCAGTCAATGCCGAGCGCGACCAGTCGCGTTTCGCTGTCGCGGCCGAACAGCGCGTCGATGTCACCAGCCTGGCTGCCGATCAGGCCGCCCAGCGTGAGCCGCGGGAACAGATCCGCCGTCGCGACGCCAACGCGCGCGGTCGCCGAGTGCAGGCGATGCTCGGCCGCGGAGACGTCGGGACGCAGACGCAGCACGTCGGCCGGCGTGCCGGGATCGATCGCGCGCGGCACCGCAGGCAATGCGCGCGCGACGGTCAGCTGCGCACGCAATGCATCGGGCGTGCGCCCGGTCAGCACGGCGATACGATGCGTCGCGACGGCGATCTCGGCTTCCAGCATCGGGATGCGTGCTGCCGTCGACGCGGCTTGCGCTGACGCACGCGCGCTATCGAAATCGCTGTCCTGTCCGGCATTGCGACGTGCGTCGACCAGCGCCAGCGTGTGCTGCTGGTTGCCGGCGTTCTCGGTCGCCACACGCAAGCGTTCCTGCAGGCCGCGCAGATCGAGATAGGCCGTCGCCACTTCGCCGACGATCGCAACCTGCAACGCGCGCAGATCATCCGCGCTCGCGGCCACATCGGCACGTCCGGCCTCGACGCTGCGCCGCACGCGGCCGAACAGGTCGAGTTCCCAGCTCGCGCCGACGCCGACGTCGAAGCTGTCGGTGTCGCGTGCATCACGCGGCACGCCGGGCGCCTGGTCGGCACTCGCATGATTGCTGCTGGCGGTTCCGCTGGCATCGATCGTCGGCAGCTGGTCGAAACGCGTACCGCGCAGCAATGCGTTCGCGCGGTCATAGCGGGCAAGCGCGATGCGCAGGTCGTGGTTCGCGAGCAGCGTGTCGTCGACCAGCGCGTTCAACTGCGGATCGCCGAACGCCTGCCAGAACGCGGTGTCGGCCACTAACGGCGCGGCGGTGGCGGTCGCGGGGCTCGCGGTCGCCGTGGTCGCATCCGGCGCGGCAGTGCCTTCGAAGGTCTGCGGCACCGCCATCGACGGCCGCACGTGTTCGGGGCCGACGGCGCAGGCGGCGAGCAGCGCTGCCGCCAGCACCGTGATCAGTGGGCGCATCACCACGGCAGCACCTCATCGAGATAGAAGTAGCCGCCGGTCGGGCCAGCATCGTCGATCAGCGCGAGACGCACGCTGGTGCGCGCGCCATCGGCGACTTCGAGTTCGCCGTTCTGTTCGTCGCCCGACTTGTTCATGTCGGTGCGCACGTAGCCCGGATGGATCGTGTTGACCTTGATGCCGGCGTCCTTGAGCACGTGCGCTAGGTGCACGGTCCACGCGTTCACTGCGCTCTTGGACACGTTGTAGGCCGGCACGCCCTTGAAGTCGTAAATGAAGGACTCGGGGTTCTGGTGCTCGCTGATCGAGCCGAGCAGGCTGGACACGTTGACGATGCGACCGGCTGCCGACTTGTGCAGCAGCGGCAGCAGCGCCTGCGTGGTCGCGATCAGGCCGAACACGTTGGTCTCGAACGTCGTGCGCCAGGTGTCGATCGACTGGCCGGCGGTGCCGAGCTGCGGATCGTCGGCAATGATGCCGGCGTTGTTGACCAGGATGTCGAGCCGCCCGTGACGGTCTTCGATGGTCTTCGCCGCCGCGGCGATGCTGGCGGCATCGGTGACGTCGAGCGCAATGGCTTCGACCGGCAGGCCGTCGGCCTGCAGCTTCAATGCGGCTTCGACGGCGCGCTCGCGATTGCGACCGGCCAGCAGCGTGTGCACACCGGCTTCGGCGAGCTGACGCACGGTTTCCAGACCGATGCCGCGGGTGGCACCGGTGACGAGGGCGATGCGGGACGAAGTGTTCATGGATGACTCCTGGTGGGGGGATGCGGGCCGCGGCCGCGCGCGGGGGCGCGGCCTGGCTCGAAGAAGGAAATGTGTGCGACGTGGCTCATGCGTGCGTGCTGCCGACCGGTGCGTCATGCGGCACCGGCTTGTGCGACACCACCGGGGTATTGGCGAGCTTGCGCAATGCGACGTAGAACACCGGCGTCAGAAACAGGCCGAAGAGGGTCACGCCCAACATGCCGGCGAACACGGTGACGCCGGTGATCGAGCGGACTTCCGCACCTGCACCCGTCGACAGCACCAGCGGCACGGTGCCGGCGATGAAGGCGACCGACGTCATGACGATCGGACGCAGACGCAGACGGCTGGCTTCCAGCGCGGATTCGACGATGCCCTTGCCCTGCATTTCCAGTTCGCGGGCGAACTCGACGATCAGGATCGCGTTCTTGCATGCCAGGCCCATCAACACGACCAGCCCCACCTGCACGAACACGTTGTTGTCGCCGCCTGCCAGCCACACGCCGAACAGGGCGGACAGCAGCGTCATCGGCACGATCAGGATCACCGCCAGCGGCAGCGACCAGCTCTCATACAACGCCGCGAGCACGAGGAATGCCAGCAGCACCGCGAGCGGGAACACCACCATCGCCGCACCGCTCTGGTTCGACTGCTGGTAGCTCAGGTCGCTCCAGCCGATGCCCATACCGGCCGGCAGCACCTGTCCAGCAAGCTCGGTGACCTTGGCCATGGCCTCACCCGAAGACAGCACGCGCGGGTCGGCATCGCCCAGCAGATCAGCGGCGGGATAGCCGTTGAAGCGGATCACCGGATCGGGGCCGTAGGTCTGGCGCACGTTGACCATCGAACCCACCGGCACCATCTCGCCCGCTGCATTGCGCGTGCGCAGGTTGGCGATGTCGGTCACCTCGTCGCGGAACTGGCCGTCGGCCTGGGCGATGACCTGCCAGGTGCGACCGAACATGTTGAAGTCGTTGACGTAGGCCGAACCCAGATAGGTCTGCAGCGTGTCGAACAGTTCCGTCAGCGGTACGCCCTGCGCCTTCGCCTTGACGCGGTCTACGTCGGCATCGAGCTGCGGCACGTTGGCCTGGTAGCTGCTGATCGGATAACCGAGACCCGGCGTTTGCATCGCCGCGCCCTGGAACGCCTGCACGGCCGCCTGCAGTTCGCCGTAGCCCAGACGCGTGCGGTCCTCGACGAACAGCGACCAGCCCGAACCGTTGCCGAGGCCCTGGATCGGCGGCGGCATGAAGGCGAAGGTGAAGCCTTCCTGGATCGTCGAGAACTTCTGGTTGAGTTCTGCGGTGATCTCTTCGGCGGTGCGCGAGCGCTCGCTGAAGGGATCGAGAGTGAAGAAGATCACGCCGTTGTTGGGCGTATTGGTGAACTGCAGCGGGTTGAGGCCCGGGAACGCGATCTCGCTGGCGACGCCGTCCACTTCATTGGCGAGCGCGGCCATCTTCTTCAGCACCACGTCGGTGCGCTCGATCGACGCGCCCTCGGGCATCTTCACGCCGGCGATCACGTACAGCTTGTCCTGCACCGGAATAAAGCCGGCCGGCACCACCTTGAACATCACGCCCGCGCCGACCAGCAGCACCGCGTAGACCAGGAACACCGCACCGCGACGGCCCAGCGAACGCGACACCGCGCTCTCGTAACGCTCCGAACTGCGGTTGAAGAAACGGTTGAACGGACGGAACAGCCAGCCGAACAGGCGATCGATGATGCGCGTCGCGCGATCCTTCGGTGCGTCGTGCGCGCGCAGCAGCTTCGCGGCGAGCGCCGGCGACAGGGTCAGCGAATTGATCGCCGAGATCACCGTCGAGATCGCGATGGTCACCGCGAACTGCTTGTAGAACTGGCCGGTCACACCGGTCAGGAACGCCATCGGCACGAACACCGCACACAGCACCAGCGCGATCGCGATGATCGGGCCGGAGACTTCCTTCATCGCCAGATGCGCGGCCTCGAGCGGCGTGGCGCCGAGTTCGATATGCCGCTCGACGTTTTCCACCACGACGATCGCGTCATCGACCACGATGCCGATCGCGAGCACCAGCCCGAACAGGGTCAGCGTGTTGATCGAATAGCCGAGCAGATACAGCACCGCGAACGTGCCGACGATCGACACCGGCACCGCGAGCAGCGGAATGATCGACGCGCGCCAGGTCTGCAGGAACAGGATCACCACCAGCACCACCAGCAGCGTGGCTTCGATCAGCGTGACCACGACCGACTTGATCGAATCGCGCACGAAGATCGTGGTGTCGTAGATCGACTGGATCTCCACGCCCGGCGGCAGCTGCGGGCGCAGCTCGTCCATCTTCGCGACCACACCGTCGCGGATGTCGAGCGCGTTCGCGCCAGGTGCCTGGAAGATGCCGATCGCGGCCGCGTTCTTGCCGTCGAGGCGCGCACGCAGCGTGTAGTCGCCGGCAGCGAGTTCGATACGCGCGACATCGGCCAGACGCACCAGCTCACCATCGGCGCCGGACTTCAGCACGATGTCGCCGAATTCCTGGACGCTCTCCAGCCGACCCTTCGCGTTGATCGGCAGCAGGAAATCGCTGCCGTTGGGCATCGGCTCGGCGCCGAGCTGGCCGGCGGACACCTGCACGTTCTGCTCGCGCACCGCGCGCACCACATCGCTCGCGGTCATGCCGCGTGCGGCGATCTTGTCGGGATCGAGCCACAAGCGCATCGCGTAATCGCCACCACCGAACAGCTGCGCATCGCCGACGCCGGTGATCTTGGCCATCTCGTCCTTGACGTGAAGCCGCATGTAGTTGCGCAGGTAAAGCGAGTCGTAGCGGCCGTCTTCCGAGGTCAGATGCACGACCATCAGGAACACCGGCGACTGCTTCTGCGTGGTCACGCCTTGCCGTCGGACATCCTCGGGCAATCGCGCCAGCGCCTGGGCCACGCGGTTCTGCACGCGCACCGCCGCTTCGTCGGCATCGGTGCCGGGCTTGAAGGTCACGGTGAGCTGCAGCACGCCGTCGGAGCCGGCGACGGACTTGACGTACATCATGTCCTCGACACCGTTGATGGCTTCCTCGAGCGGCGTCGCCACGGTTTCGGCGATCACCTTCGGGTTGGCACCGGGATACACGGTGCGCACGACCACCGAAGGCGGCACGACCTCCGGGTATTCGCCGATCGGCAGCAGCGGGATGGCGATCAGGCCACCGGCGAAGATCAGGATCGACAGCACCGCGGCGAAGATCGGCCGGTCGATGAAGAAGCGGGAGAAGTCCACGGGGAAATCCTTGTGGGCGGCGCAGGGGCCGTTTGGAGAAAAATCGAAACAGCGAACCCTTCTCCCTTGGGGACAACGTGCCCTCGGGGTAGAAGGTGGCCCGGAGGGCCGGATGAGGGCGGGGCAATCCCGGTGCGACCGGCAGCCCTCACCCCAACCCCTCTCCCGAGGGGAGAGGGGCTCAAGCAGCGCGCGTCAGTGCTTCGCGACCGCCTCGATCGGCTGGCCACCACGCATCGCAATCGCCTTCGGCGCGACCGGCATGCCCGGCATGAACACCTTCTGCACGCCGTTGACGATCACCCTGTCGCCGGCGGCGAGGCCCGATTCGACGACGCGCAGGCCCTCGACGACGCGGCCGGGCACGATGTCGCGACGCTGCGCGGTGTTGTCCTCGCCGACGACGTAGACGAACTTGCGGTCCTGGTCGGTGATCACAGCCTTGTCGTCGATCAGGATCGCCGGCCGCGCGGCCGCGCCTTCCAACTGCACGCGGGCGAACAGGCCCGGGGTGAAGCGGCGATCCGGATTCGGCAGTACGGCGCGAGCGCGCACGGTGCCCGTCGTGGGATCGATCTGGTTGTCGAGGAAGTCGACGGTGCCGACGTGCGGATAGCCGGTCTCGTCGGCCAGACCCACGCGCACCGCGTTGTCGGCATTGGTGCGTGTCCCGGCACGCGACATCGCCTGGTGGCGCAGATAGGTGCGTTCGTCGGTTTCGAAGTAGACGTGCACCGGATCCTGCGAGACCACGGTGGTCAGCATCGACGCATCGGCCTGGGCGAGATTGCCGGTGGTCAGCATCGCGCGACCGGCGCGACCGGCGACCGGGGCACGCACTTCGGTGAATGCCAGATCGAGTCGCGCGGTGTCGACCGCCGCCTGGGCGCCGCGCACCGCGGCTTCGGCTTCGGCGCGACCGGCGCTGCGGGCTTCGAAATCGTCGCGCGAGATCGCGCTGGCATCGATCAGCGACTGTGCGCGTGCGTGACGCGTGGTCGCCAGCTGGGCATCGGCGCGGGCGCGGGCGAGTTCGGCTTCCGCGCGCTGCAGCGCGGCGCGATACGGACGCGGGTCGATGACGAACAGCAGGTCGCCCTGCTTCACTTCATCGCCTTCGGCGTACGCCACACGCTGCACGTAACCGCTGACGCGCGGTCGCAGTTCGACGCTTTCGATCGCGGCGATGCGTCCGGTAGCGTCGTTCCAGTCCTGCACCTGTTCCGACAGGACGGCGGCGACGCCGACATCCGGCGGTGGCGGCTGGTTCTGTTCCTGGGCCTGGGTGTCGCAGCCGGCGATGACGAGTGCGACGGCCACGGCGAGACCAGTCGCGGAGAGGGCGCGCCACGCGCGCGGTGTGAGGTGGGAGCGGATCATGAGCGTGATTCCTGGGGGGAGGCGGCGGTGGCGAGGCGACGCAGCAAGGCGCTGGCATCGGTCTGGTGGGAATGGGTGGGTGCGCAGGGGCCGACGTCGAGGTCGTCGGACAGGCCGGGCGGGCGCACGGCCGCACCGATCGGGAAGCGCACGAGGGCGACGTCGGCATTCGCGGCGCCATCGACCAGACGCAGCGCGTGGTCGGCGATCGCATCGACATCCGGCCACTGCGCACGCGCATGGGCGGCGTTGGCATCGCAGCGCACCGGCGAATCAACGGCGAGCATCTGCACGCGCACCGGCAGCGTGCGGGCTTCTTCGTGCAGCACCCGCGCGAGCATCCGCAGCGCGGACGCGCCGATCGAGTGATGGCCGTAGCCGGACCACGGCTGGTCCGCGCCCGGGCCGCCCACCAGCACATAACCGGCGCGCGGCTGGGTGGCGAGCAGCGGCAGCAGATGCCGCGCGATGGCGAGATGTGGCAGCAGGTCTTCGTCGAGACGGCGACGCAGGAAGTCGGCAGGTGCATCGAGCACACGCTGGCTGCCGGCGGCGCCGCGGATCGCCGCGATCACCGCACCCGGCGCCGGGCCGGGCAGTGCACGCAGGCGCATGGCGAGATCGGCCGCGTCACCGTCGCTGCGGATATCCGCGAACAGCGTGGTCAGTCCGGCACCGTGTTTGGCCTGCAGCTGGTCCAGCGCTTCGGCGTCATTGGCGACCGCGATCGTGCGGCGCCCGGCGGCCAAGGCCTGCGCAACCACGCGCGTTCCGACCATCCCGGTGGCGCCCACAATCACCAGAGGCGCCCTGATTGTCCCTTTCATGGGATTTTGTCTCCCGAAAACCGGTCTTCGATCGATGCCGGGGCACTGCGGCGGCGGGCATCGCCGGGCAGCCAGGACCACAGCCAACCCCAGCCGGCATGGCCGGCCTGGAGCCGCTTGGGGGTGGCGATCCGGGCGCTAGACGATTGATTCGGCGGGATTTCCATGCGCATCCCGCGGCGACGCGCGGGGGCGGTCGCGGGGCGTGGCGCGGGATGCGCATGGAAATC